>NZ_JBOHLI010000016.1:0-51691 GCF_050729455.1 Brevundimonas sp. | reverse complement strand
GCCACGGCGCGGGCGGGGTTGGCGGGGCGTTCGGCATGTTGAGCGCGACGGGCGGCGTTCTTCTCGGCGGCCCAGCCGGCGGTGTCGGTGAAGTCGCGCAGGCGCAGGCCCACGGCGTAACCCAAAGCCCACAGGCCGAGGATCAGGAACAGGCCCCCGGCGATCCAGCGTCCGGCGGGCACGTGCAGGGCGGCCAGCCCCTGCGCCGACAGGCCGGTGACGCCGTCGCCCCACAGGCCGCCGAGACCGGCGGCCTGCGGCCACTTGGCGGGCGCAGCCAGAGCTGAAAGCGCGGCCGACAGCAGCAGGACGCCCACGATTGCGCAGAAGACCTTGAAGGCCGTGGGCTGCAGCCGGTGTTGCAAGGCGTCACCGATGGCGACGGCCAGACCAAAGGCGATCAGCAGCAGGACGGCGGGCCAGGCGGCAAGGCCCAGAGACTGCATCATCAGGTCGGCCAGGACGGCGCCGGTTCCGCCCAGCCAGTTGGTCGCGCCTTGCGTCGAGGCGGCGTTCAGACTGGGGTCCGCCGGGTTCCACGAGATCATGGCGACCAGCAGCAGGGACGACAGCAGGGCTTGCAGGACGCCGCGGAACCGCACGGCGAAGGGCGCCGCCCAGACGATGCGGGCGGTGGACCAGGCGCGTTGGCCGAGCGCGAGGGCGACGGACATGAAGGCGAACCTCAGAAGACTAGTCCCTCCCTTGTCGCGCGACAGGGTTAAGGGGCTGTTTACCAGGCGTCGATCCGGCGACCGCGACCTCTCGCCCCTCTCGTCGCCTCTGGACGCGGGCGGTCATCGGCGCGACACAGGCGGCATGGCTCAGACGGACTACGACATCATCATCGCGGGCGCGGGACTGGCGGGGGCGACGTTTGCGCTCGCGGCGGCGCAGGGCGGGCTGAAGCCGGTTCTGGTCGATCCCCAGCCGTTCGACGCCCAGCTGGCGCCGACCTTCGACGGGCGCTCGACGGCCATCGCCTATTCGACCTTCCGCATGCTGGACGCGCTTGGTCTGGGCGAGAGCCTTCGCCCCCACGCCTGCCGCATGGATCGGATTCTGGTCACGGACGGCAAGCGGCCGGGCGCCGCCAGCCGCCCCCCGTCGCCGGCCTTCATCCGCTTCGACGCCGACGAGATCGGCGACCGCAACGGCGGCGAACCGCTGGGCTATATGCTGGAAAACCGCCGCATCCGCACGGCCTTGGCCGAGGCCGTGACCGCCGCCGGGATCGAGGTCCGCGCCCCCGCCGCCGTGGCCGAGGTCGAGGTCGGGCCGGGTCTGGCGACCGTGACGCTGAAGGACGGCTCGACGCTACAGGCGCCTCTGGTCGTGGGCGCCGAGGGGCGCGGCTCGACCGTGCGTCAGGCGGCCAGGATCGACACCCTGGGCTGGGACTACGGCCAGAGCGGCGTGGTGGCGACGGTGAAACTGGGCCGCGACCACGGCAATGTCGCCCACGAGTATTTCCTGCCCGACGGCCCCTTCGCCATCCTGCCGCTGACGGAGCAGCGCGCCAGCCTGGTCTGGACCGAGAGCACGCGCCGGGCCGAGGCCCTGAAGGTCGCCTCCGACGAAGCCTTCCACGCCCACCTGATCCGGCGCTTCGGCGAGTTTCTGGACGGGGTCGAGGTCGTCGGGCCGCGCTTCGTCTATCCGTTGTCGCTCAGCCTGGCCGAGAAGCTGACCGCGCCGCGCATCGCCATCCTCGGCGACGCCGCCCACGGGGTGCACCCGGTGGCGGGTCAGGGGCTGAACATGGGGCTGAAGGACGCCGCCGCCCTGGCCGAGGTGCTGACCGACGCCGTGCGGATCGGCGAAGACATCGGCTCGGAACTGGTGCTGGAGCGCTACGCTCGCTGGCGCCGCTTCGACAACGCGGCGTTGGCGGCGGGCTTCGATGGCTTCGTGCGGCTGTTCTCCAACGACTTGCCGCCGGTGCGGCTGGCGCGCGACCTGGGCATGGCGGCGGTCAACCGCATCGCCCCTCTACGCCGCGCCTTCATGCACGAGGCCGGCGGCGCGACGGGGGATTTGCCGAAACTGCTGAGGGGCGAGCGGCTCTAGACGCCATGCCGGAGATGCGAACCGACCTGGCGATGCTGGCCTTTTCTTCCGCCGAGGTCTTGCGCGCCTGGCTGGAGACGCATCACGCGACCTCGCCCGGCATCTGGATCAAGTTCGCAAAGCCGGCGGCAGGCGCGCCTTCCGTCTCCAAGTCCGAGGCGATCGACGTCGCCCTGTGCTTTGGCTGGATCGACGGCCAACTCGCACCCCTGGACGACAAGTGGTGGCTCACGCGGTTCACGCCCCGAAAGGCGCGCAGCAAATGGTCAGCGATCAATGTGAAGCGGGCCGAGGCGCTCGTCGCTGCCGGGCGTATGCGCCCGGCGGGTCAGGCGCAGATCGACGCCGCCAGGGCTGACGGTCGCTGGGACGCGGCCTATGCGCCGGCCTCGAGCGCTGCGACGCCGGACGATCTGGCGGCGGCGCTGGCGAAGAATCCGAAGGCGCGGGCCTTCTTCGAGACGTTGAGCGGCGCCAATCGCTACGCCATCCTCTATCGCCTGCAGGACGCGAAGAGGCCTGAAACCCGGCAGCGGCGGCTGGAGACCTTCGTCGCCATGCTCGAGGCCGGCGAGACCCTGCACTAGCATCAGGTCGCCGCGCCGCCTCCCCGTCGCTGGGCGACAGGGAGGAAGGACGCATGGTCAGTCGTGGCTGTGCAGCAGCACGTCGCCGCCGTCGCGGCGGTCGGCCTCCTCGACGGCGCAGCGCAGGGCCGAGGCCCGGTTCTGGAACAGGCCGAAGAAGAGGCCGTCCGAGGAGGCCAGGCGCCAGACCCGGCCCATGCGCTGGATTTCGAACAGCACCGGATGGGCGCGCCTGGCGCCCGAGGGAGAGAGAGGTTCGGCGGTCATGCTTTGGTCTCTGTCTCGGCGTGGTTCAGGCCGTCGGCCTGACGCTGAAGCTGGCGGGCGATGCGCAGCGCCGCTGCCTGGTCGGGAAAGGGCCGGGTGGCGCAGCTGTCCAGGGTGACGCACCAGCCGCCGTCGCGGGCGACGACGCCATAGGTGCGATGACGGTGCGGCACGGCGACCGATTGGGCTTCGGGGACGGGGGCGTCGGGATAGCCGGTCATCATCGCGAGCGGCTCCGGTCGCCGGGGTCGCGGGGGGTGCAGCCGAGATAGAGAGCCAGAATCGTCTGGGTCATGCGCCAGACGCTCGGCGGCGCGGAGGCCCGGTTCAGGGAATGGTTCAGCAGGGCGCGGCGGCTCATAGCGATCTCCTTCAGAGCCTGAAGAAGACACCCGAGGGGCGTAAGGGCGCGATGCGGAAATCGGGGCGCCGCCTAAGCGCGGCGTAAGGCGGCTCAGTCCAGGGGGCGGGCGTCCTCGATCAGCATGATCGGCACGCCGTCGCGGATGGGGAAGGCCAGTTTGGCGCCGGCCGAGACCAGTTCGTTGCGGTCGCGGTCATAGGTCAGGCGGCCGCGCGTGACCGGGCAGACCAGGACCTCCAGCAGGCGGGGATCGACCGAGACGGGGGTGTTGAAGGCGTCGCTCATAATTTTAGACCCTATCGCTTGCCGCGCGGCGGCTCGCTGCTTGAGGGGGTTTAGACCCAATCGTTCGCGACGCGGTCGCTCACTGTTTGAGGGCGTTTCTTAGTGGGCTATCGCGCTTCGCGCTACTTGAGCCCGTTTGGCGGGCCACGGCCTCAAGGGGGGAGGGGACGTTCGCGGTCTACTGCATCGCCGGGCTGTCGTCGTCGCCGGGGTCGGCGGCGTCGATGCGGAGGAGGGCGGTCAGGGCTGCGGCGCGGTCCTCCAGGGTGTCCGCCTCCAGCAGGGCCTGTTTCTCGGGCGGCTCGAAGGGCAGGGCCATGGCCAGGCTGTTGATCAGGGCCTCCTGCGGCGCGGCCTCGGCCGTGTCCCAGTCCACGTTCAGGCCGCGGTGCTCCAGATAGGGGCGCAGGGCGTCGAGGAAGCCGTGGCGGTCGAACTCGGCAGCCGGGTCGGGGGCGCGCAGATCGGCCTCGAACGGGGCGAAGTCGGCGCGGACCTGACGATAGGGCGTCTTGACCTGAAGCTCGCCGGTCACGCGGAAGCGGCAGATTCCGGTCAGGGTGATCAGATAGCGGCCGTCCGAGGTCTCGTTGAAGCTGGTGATGCGCCCGGCGCAGCCGACGCGGGCCAGCGGCGGCTGGGGCTCGAGGGCGCCGGTCAGGGGCTGGATCAGGCCGATGATCCGGTCCCCGGCCATGGCGTCGTCCACCATGTTCAGATAGCGCGGCTCGAAGACGTTCAGCGGCAGCTGGCCGCGCGCCAGCAGGATCGACCCCGGCAGGGGAAAGACCGGGATCACCTGGGGCAGTTCAATCGTCTTGATATAGCCCTGGGCCATCGCCGGTCTCCGTCAGGCGAACAGGATGGAGGACAGACGGCGACGGCCGTCGCGGGCGACCTCGCTGGTGGCGCCCGCGGCTTCGAAAACGGTCAGCAGCTGCTTGCGCGCCGCCTGGTCGTTCCACTCGCGGTCCGCCTTGACGATGGCCAGCAGTTGGTCGACGGCGCCGTTCAGGTCGCCCGTCGAAGCGAGCGCCAAAGACAGGTCGTAGCGGGCCTGATGATCATTGGGATCGGCGGCGATCCGGGCTTCCAGTTCGGCGTTGGCGCCGGTCGGAGCGGCGGCGGCCAGCGACAGCTGGGCGCGCACGCTCTGGACCATGGGGTCGGTGGAGTCGGCCGGGGCCATGGCGATGGTCTGGCGCGCCTGTTCGGCGTCGCCCTCGGCCAGATAGACGCGGGCCATGCCGGCGACGGCCTTCTGGTTGTCCGGCTCCATGGTCAGGACATGGGCGAAGGCCTGGGCGGCGCCGCCCAGGTCGTTGAGCGACAGGGATTCCTCGCCCAGCGACAACAGTTGCTCGACGTCGGTGTTGACCCCGGCCCCGCCGGTCAGCTTGTCGATGAAGGCCTTGATCTGGCTTTCGGGAATGGCGCCCTGGAAGCCGTCGACCGGCTGGCCGTTGACGAAGGCGTAGACGGTCGGGATCGACTGGACCCGCAGCTGGCCCGCATAGGCCGGGTTGGCGTCGACGTCGATCTTGACCATCTTCACCGCGCCAGCGGCGCCGCGCACGGCCTTTTCGAGGGCGGGGCCGAGGGTCCGGCACGGACCGCACCAGGTGGCCCAGAAATCGACGATGACCGGCTGATGCTTCGAGGCCTCGACCACGTCCTGCATGAAGCTGGCGTCGGTGCCGTCCTTGATCAGGTCGTCGGGCGTGGTGGTCGGATCGGCGAAGGTCATGATCGGGTCCGCGAAGAGGTCGAAGAATCGTAACGGATCAGATGGCGTCGGGATGCCTCGCCATCAAGCGCTGAAATGGACGCGGGCGGCTTTCAACGCCTTTAGGGACGGATCACAGGAACCATGGACAAAGGTTCATTGGACCGTGTGAGCAATTTTCGGCTTTGTTCCCGCATTCATTTCGAGGGGGAATGTTCATGTCTCGATCCTGGTTCACGATCGCTCTGGC
The DNA here is from genome assembly GCF_050729455.1 of Brevundimonas sp. Classification (GTDB taxonomy): domain Bacteria; phylum Pseudomonadota; class Alphaproteobacteria; order Caulobacterales; family Caulobacteraceae; genus Brevundimonas. The sequence continues at coordinate 46,142 of NZ_JBOHLI010000016.1, read as the reverse complement.
GATCGCCGCATCCGCCCTGGCCGCTCCAGCCCTGGCCCAGTTTCCCGGTGACGACGCCGATGCGCGGCCGGATCCGGCTGCGGTCTGCCATGTCGGCCTCTATCGTCTGAAGCACGGCGGCTGGGTGGATGTGGCGCCGATCGCCGGCAAGGGACTTCGCTGGCGCCGCCTTGACGGCTCCACCGCAAGAATGACCCAGGACGCCGAAGGCCATTGGGTCAGCACGCGGGGATGGACGGATCGGGTCGAAGGTCCGCAACCTCAGTTGGGAGGTTGTGCGGACGGGCGGATCGTCTTTGAAGGGCAGGTCGGCGAACGGACCGCGCTGGACGTGCAGGAGACGACCTTCGTCGGCCATGGCGGCGTTCGCTTGAAGGGGCGGCTGATCCTGCCGCCGGGCGAGGGCCGGGCTCCGATCATGGTGGAGGTGCATGGATCGGAAGCCGCCAGCGCGCTGGACTTCAACGCCTATCAGAGGTTCGCTCCGGCGTCCGGAGTCGGGGTCTTCGTCTATGCCAAGCGCGGCTCGGGCGGGTCGGAAGGGCGCTACACTCAGGACTTCCACATCCTCGCCGAGGATGCGGCTGCGGCTGTGGTCGAAGCGCGACGGATGGCCGGAAGCCGAGCAGGCCGTGTCGGCCTGCATGGCGGCAGCCAGGGAGGCTGGGTCGCGCCGCTTGCCGCCAGCCTGACGCCGGTCGACTTCGTCAGCATCGGTTTCGGCCTGGCCTATGGCGCCCTGGCTGAGGACGGCGACCAGGTGATGCTGGGTCTTCAGGCCAAGGGCTGGGGGCCGGACGTTCTGGAGAAGGCGCGCGAGATCACCGCAGTCACCGGCGCCTTCACCGCCTCGAACGGCGCCGTCGGCTTCGCGGGCCTGGAAGCCGTGCGCGCCAAGTACCGGCCCGAGCCCTGGTTCGCCGACATCAAGGGCGAGTTCACCGGTATGTTGCTGAACGCGTCCAATGATCAGATTATGGCCCTGGCACCCAAGTTCGATGTGGGGACGTCCTGGGATTATGACCCTTTGCCGGTGTTGAGCGCCTTGAACACGCCCATGCTCTGGGTCCAAGCGGCGAACGACACGGGGGCGCCGCCCGAGGCCACTCGGCGCCGACTGGTCGATCTGTCCGCGCAGGGGCGGCCGATCACCGTCCTGGAATACCCGAACACGGATCACGGCATCATCCGGTTCGAGGCCGGTTCTGACGGTCAACGGGCCGAGATCGGCTATGCGCCCGGCTATTTCCAGGCGGTTCTGGATTGGGCGCGCACCGGGCGCCTGGACGAGGCCTACGGCGACGGCCGTTTCCTGGCGCGGGCGAGAGGGGCTGCGGCGGCGCGCTAAGCTCTATTCCAGCGCGTCGAAGTCCACGACCAGCGGTTCGCGGCCCAGCAGGGACAGGACGCGGCGGAAGTCCGCCTGATCGAGGGCGGTGGTGGCGGTGTTGGTCAGGGGGTGGAAGTTGACGATGTCTGCCTCCCATAGACGCTGATCCAGCACGAAGGTCACGCGGCGTTCCACGTCGTTGATCAGGCCCAGCGCCGTGACCGAGCCGGGGCGGACGCCGAGGGTCTCCCACATCAGGGCCTCGTTGCCGAAGGACAGGCGGTTCGAGCCGAGCGTCCTGTGGGCCCGTTTCAGGTCGATGACCGTGTCCTGGGCCGCCGAGATCAGCCAAAGACGGCCCTTCTTGTCCTTGAGGAAGAGGTTCTTGGTGTGGACGCCGGGCAGGTCGGCCTTGAGCTCCAGGCCCTCCTCGACGCGGAAGACGGCGGGGTGGTCGTGGGTGGTCTGGGCGACGCCGTTCTCGGCCATCCAGGCCAGCAGGCGGGCGCGGTCATACGCGGGAGCAGTCTCTAGGACGGTCAGTTCGGAAGCGGTGTCGGTCATCTCGGCCTTGTCGGGCGGGCGGCGGGGGCGATAGGGGAGAGGACTATCGTTATCCTCTGTTCGACCTGTTTGGGAGCCGCGTCTTGGAACTGGAATGCTATCCGATGAGCCCGCGACCGTGCGATCTGGTGCCGGGTCGGCAGTCGCGCAACTGGATGGACGCCTTCGCCAGCCGGCACCCTTATCGCTGCCTGCCGCTGACCATGGCCAACACCACGGGGTGGGAGATCCTGGTCCCGTTCGGCTTCACGGCTGAATGGAACGGCGGTCCGGCCCAGTCCGACATCAAGATCACCCCGGACCGGCCCCAGCCGGAGCTGGACCACTTCGTCACCTCGCACTTCTCGCGCGGGGTGCTGACCATGCACCCGCAGTATCTGTTCCGCACCCCGCCGGGCTGGGGGATGCTGGCCCAGGGCTCGCCGAACCATGTGAAGGACGGCATCCAGCCGCTGACCGGTCTGATCGAGACCGACTGGCTGCCCTTCCCCTTCACCATGAACTGGATCTTCACCCGGCCGGGCCGGGTCAAGTTCGAGAAGGGCGAGCCCTTCTGCTTCATCCTGCCGATCGAGCACCGCAAGGTGGAGGCCTTCGAGCCGGTGATCCGCTCGCTGGACTCCAACCCCGGGATGAAGGGCCAGTTCGAGGCCTGGAACCGGGCGCGCACCGACTTCAACACCCGCCTGGCCTCGGGCGATCCCGACGCGGCCAAGGAGGCCTGGCAGCGCTTCTACTTCAAGGGCGAGGTGCCGGAAGAACTGGGCTCGGCGCCGGCGACCCACTCGAACAAGCGCCGGCTCAAGACGCCTCGGGTCGGCTGACATTTTTAGGGGCCTATCGCGCTGCGCGCTACTTGAGGCCGAGAGCAGACAACAGAACGCCCGCCTCATCGCTGAGGCGGGCGTTTTTATTTCTCGCGTCTTACTTCGACCCAGGCCGCAGGACGCGCGGGCCGAGGTTGTTGATGACCTCGCGGGCGTCGAAGGCGTTGGGGTCGCCGGCGGGCTTGGGACCGCGGCCCATGACGATCTCGGCCGTGGCCTCGTAGCGGTCGACCTGGCGGATGTCGCGGTCACGACCCCAGTAGGGGTCCCACATGCTCCAGTAGCCGCGCTGGTAGAAGCGCCACTGCGGACCCCAGTAGGGACCGTAGCGGTCGTAGTAGAAGGGGTCCGGCGTCGAATAGAAGCGGGTGTCCCGGTCCGTGGCGCGATTGACGGTGGCGAACCAGTCGTAGCCGTTCTCGACCGTCAGTTCGGCCGAGCGCAGCAGCAGCGACATCTCGACCTGATCGCGCGAGGTGACCGAGTTGCCGGAGAAGGTGACGCGGAAGCGGTTAGCCTCCAGCCGTTGCTCGGCGTAGCCGCCGCGCTGGCCCTGGTAGCCGGCCGGTTGATACGGCGTGGCGGTCGCGCAGGCGCCCAGAGCCAGAGCGCCTGTGAGGGCTGCCACAACCGACGTTTTGCGAAGGTTTTTCATGGGAGGGTCTCCTTGAGCCCCTATTCAGCATCCGTTGTTCTGAACAGGCCATGAACAGGCAGGTTCCACGGCGGCGTCCAGATGTTCTACCCGTGCAATCTGGTGACGATCAGGACGGCTGCAAGGATCAGCAGGGCGCCGACGAAGACGCCGAAGCCGCGCTTGAAGCGGGGCTCGTTCATCCGGTTCGCCAGGGCCGCGCCGCCCAGGCCGTAGGCGCTCATCGACAGGACGTCCATGCCGATGGTGGCCAGGGCGAACAGGGCCAGCTGGGGCGCGACCGGGCGGTTCACGTCGAGGAAGGGCGGCAGGACGGCGGTGAAGAAGAGGACGGCCTTGGGGTTGGCGATCTGGACCGCGAAGCCGTCGATCAGGGCGCTGCGGCCGCGCCTGACCTCGACATGATCGGGCTGGGCCTCGGTCTGGAAGGCGCCGCGCAGGGCCTTGACCCCCAGCCAGGCGACATAGAGGGCGCCGAGGATCGCGATGAGGCGAAACACCTGGGGGAAGGCGGCGACCAGGGCGCCGAGGCCGAGCGCGGCGGCGGCGAACCAGACCAGGGTGGCGGCGTTCATGCCGACCACGCCGATCAGGGCGGAGGCGCGGCCCTTCTCCATGCCGGTCGCCACGGCGAACAGGTTGGCGGGGCCGGGGGTGATCGCCATGACGGCCATGACGCCGAGAAAGGCGGCGTAGAGATGCGGATCGACGGGAAGCGCGGCCATGCGACCCCCTTTCCGGCGGGGGGCCGGTCAGGTCAAGCGCGGTTCGGCGTCGGGATCAGGTTTTGGCGGGCTTGGCCGGCGGAGCCGGGGGCGCGGGCGGGGCCGTGAGGGCCGCCTCGATCTCTTCGACCGCGTCCAGCGACTGGCCGACGGCGTAGTCGGCCATCAGGCCGTAGGTGACCATCTGATCGGGATCGGCCTGGGCCCAGGCGCCGTTGGTCGCCAGACCCTTCACCATGGGCTCGACCCCGGCCAGGGCTTCGGTCACGACGGCGTCGATGTCGATCTCGGCCAGGGCCTGGCTGGCGATCTCGCCGGCCTGCCGGGTCGCCATGGTGGTGAAGGCGGCGACGTGGGGCTGGTATTCCGACCACAGGGCGGCGACGCGCAGGCCCTTGGTCGTCTCGTCGAGGGCGTCGTCGTCCTGGATGGCTTCGGCGCGTTCCCCGAACTCTGCCATCTTCTTCTCGAAGACGGCGGCGGCGGCTTCCAGCTGGACCTCGGCCGAGGTCTTGTCTTCGTGCGCCACGGCGGTGGAGACGGGCAGCAGGGCGAGGGCGGCGGCAAGCGACAGGGCGCGGATCATCTCGGATCTCCTTCGACGGACGCCGCAAGGTCCGCCGAACGTCGTCCGGTCTCAAGTGAAATCGCGGTAAGGCGCCCGGCGCCTTACCGCGATTGGTGTCGTCAGTTCTGGCCGGTTGGAGCCGCCGGGGCCGTCGGGGCGGCCGGGGCGGCGAGGGCCAGTTCGACGCCGGCGCGGATCTGGGCCGGGACGCCGCGGATCTGGGCGGGCGCGGCTTCGGCGGCGGCGAGCAGCTGGTCCTTCTGGGCGGCGTGCTCGGGCTTTCCGGCCATGGTGCGCAGGAAGAGCGCCAGTTCGTCGGCGAAGGCGGCGAATTTCGGTTCGTACTGGGTCAGGATGGCGTCGGTGCGGGCCTTCTTGGTCGCGGCGTCCAGGCTGGCGTCGTCCATCACCGTCTCCAGTTCGCCGCCCATGCGCGCGGCTTCGGCCTGGAAGGCTTTGCCCTTGGCCTCGAAGGCGACTTCTTCGGGCGACGGGGCGGGGATGATGACCGGAGGGCCCTGGGTCGTTTCCTGGGCGGCGACGGCGGGCGCGGCGCAGACGGCGAAGGCCGCGGCGGCGGCGGCGAGGGTCAGGCGGGACATGGAGGAACTCCGGCAGGGAACGAACGCGAGGGTCCGTCAGACAACACGCCGGCCGGGGCGACCGGAGAGGGGCGCAGGTTGGCCCCGGTGCGCGGCGAGTGCAAGCGGCGGCATGGACAGATGAAGTCGAACCTGTTCGGCGGCCGCCCCGGCGCTGTTCGTTCCGTCGCCGTCCGCCGGGGAGCAGGGGCGACCGCAAGCCGGGCGATCCTGGGATCGCCCGGCCCTGATCGTCGGGCCTTAGCCCTTGGTGCGGGCGTCGCGCTTGGCCAGGACGCGCAGACGCAGGGCGTTCAGCTTGATGAAGCCCTCGGCGTCGTGGTGGTCATAGGCCTGGACGCCTTCCTCGAAGGTGACCAGGTCCTGGTCGTAGAGGCTGTAGGGGCTTTCGCGGCCGATGACGGTGGCGTTGCCCTTGTAGAGCTTGACCTGGACCGTGCCCGAGACCTTCTCCTGGCTCTTGTCCACGGCGGCCTGCAGCATCTCGCGCTCGGGCGAGAACCAGAAGCCGTTGTAGACGAGGTGGGCGTATTTGACCGCCAGTTCGTCCTTCAGGTGCATGGCGCCGCGGTCCAGGGTGATCGACTCGATGCCGCGGTGCGCCGCCAGCAGGATGGTTCCCCCCGGGGTCTCATAGACGCCGCGCGACTTCATGCCGACGAAGCGGTTCTCGACCAGGTCCAGACGGCCGATGCCGTTGTCGTGGCCGTACTGGTTCAGCGCGGTCAGCAGGGTCGCCGGGCTCATGGCCTCGCCGTTGATCGAGACGGCGTCGCCCTTCTCGAAGCCGATGGTGATGACGGTGGCGACGTCCGGGGCGGCTTCCGGCGAGATGGTGCGCTGGTGCACGAACTCGGGGGCCTCGACGGCGGGATCTTCCAGCACCTTGCCCTCGGACGAGGAGTGCAGAAGGTTGGCGTCGACCGAGAAGGGGGCCTCGCCGCGCTTGTCCTTGGAGATCGGGATCTGGTGCTTCTCGGCGAAGTCCAGCAGGGCCTCGCGCGAACGGAACTCCCACTCGCGCCACGGGGCGATGACGTGGATGTCGGGGTTCAGGGCGTAGTAGCCCAGTTCGAAACGGACCTGATCGTTGCCCTTGCCGGTGGCGCCGTGGCAGACGGCGTCGGCGCCCAGCTGGCGAGCGATCTCGATCTGGCGCTTGGCGATCAGCGGGCGCGCGATCGAGGTGCCGAGCAGGTACTGGCCTTCATACAGGGCGTTGGCGCGGAACATCGGGAAGACGAAGTCGCGCACGAACTCCTCGCGCAGGTCGTCGATGAAGATGTTCTCGGGCTTGATGCCCAGCTTCAGCGCCTTTTCCTTGGCGGGGGCCAGCTCTTCGCCCTGGCCCAGGTCGGCGGTGAAGGTGATGACCTCCGCGCCGTATTCCGTCTGCAGCCACTTCAGGATGATCGAGGTGTCCAGCCCGCCCGAATAGGCGAGGACGACTTTCTTGGGGGCGGGCGAGGTCATCGGTCGAAACATCCTTTCAGGAAACGCGGGGAGGCGTGTTCGGCTGGCTTAAAGGACCAGACGCCCCGCGATGCAAGGGCATGATTGCGGCATGGCCGCTGCATACGAAAAGGGCGCCGCGGCCGAAACCGCGACGCCCCCGTTTTTTCAGGCGCTTACAGGCTTCAGGCGAGGGCCTTGAGCTGGTCGACCAGATCGGTCTTCTCCCAGCTGAAGCCGCCGTCGGCGTCCGGCGCGCGGCCGAAGTGGCCGTAGGCGGCGCTGCGGCGATAGATGGGCTTGTTCAGGCCCAGATGCTCGCGGATGGCGCGCGGCGAGGCGCCGCCGATCAGCCGGGGCAGCTCGGCCTCCAGCACCGCCTCGTCGATCTTGCCCGTGCCGTGCAGGTCGACGTGGACCGACAGGGGCTTGGACACGCCGATGGCGTAGCTGATCTGGATGGTGCAGCGGTCGGCCAGGCCGGCGGCGACGACGTTCTTGGCCAGGTAGCGGCAGGCGTAGGCGGCCGAGCGGTCGACCTTGGTCGGGTCCTTGCCCGAGAAGGCGCCGCCGCCGTGCGGAGCCGCGCCGCCGTAGGTGTCGACGATGATCTTGCGGCCGGTCACGCCGGCGTCGCCATCAGGGCCGCCGATGACGAAGGTGCCGGTCGGGTTGATGTGCCACTCGGTCTCGTCGGTGATGAAGCCTTCCGGCAGCACCTTCTCGACATAGGGTTTGACGATGGCGGCGACCTGCGACTGGCTCAGGCCGTCCTTGTGCTGGGTCGAGACGACGATCGAGGTGGCGCGCACCGGGCGGCCGTCCTGATAGAAGAGGGTCACCTGGCTCTTGGCGTCGGGCTCCAGGCCCGGTTCCCGACCCGAGTGACGGGCTTCGGCCAGGGCCTTCAGGATGTTGTGGCTGTACTGCAGGGTGGCCGGCATCAGCTCGGGCGTCTCGTTCGAGGCGTAGCCGAACATGATGCCCTGGTCGCCCGCGCCCTCGTCCTTGTCCTCGCCGGCGTCGACGCCCTGGGCGATGTGGGCCGATTGCGGGTGCAGGTTGTTCTCGAAGCGGAAGGTCTTCCAGTGGAAGCCGTCCTGCTCATAGCCGATGTCGCGCACCACGCCGCGCACCGTGTCCTCGATCTCCTGTTCGACGCCGGGGGCCCAGTTGCCCTCGGTATCCATAATGCCCTCGCCGCGGATCTCGCCGGCCAGCACCACCAGGTTCGTCGTCGTCAGGGTCTCGCACGCCACCCGCGCCTCGGGGTCCTTGGACAGGAACAGGTCGACGATGGAGTCGGAGATCTGGTCCGCGACCTTGTCGGGGTGGCCCTCCGAGACGCTCTCGGACGTGAAGAGGAAGGACGAACGGGCCAAGGCAGGCTCCTGCAAGACGGTGAGGCCGACAGACATATAAAGATATGCTTATACGTTCAAGGGATGTCCGCGGCGTGGCGCGAAATCATGTCGGCGCGCGGTCGGCCGGATCGCGCGCGACCGATGGCGCGGCCGAGGCCGCTTCTTCTGATCTCGATGTCTGGAAAGAGTGGTGCCGCTTAGGTGACTCGAACACCTGACCCCATCATTACGAATGATGTGCTCTACCGGCTGAGCTAAAGCGGCTCCGGTCGTCGGCTCGGACCAAGGGTCGGAGAGCCGCGCGAGGTCGGCTCTTTATACGGGTGAAACGGACTTGCCAAGCGCTGTCAGCATGGATGGCTCATCGGGCGCGTCGGCGGTGCGGATTTCGGCGAAGTTCAGGGCGTTGAGCGGGGCCGCGGCGGCGTCGGAAATGCAGACGGCGAGGCGGTTCTGGGCGGCGTCGGGGCTCAGGACGGCGGCCAGGGCGCGGGCGGCGCGCGGGGAGTGGACGAGGACGGCGTCGAAATCGGCGGGCGGGACGGCGTCGGTTTCCTCGGCGGCGTAGACCGGCAGGCGCCGGATGTGGCGGCCGGGCAGGAGGGCGGGCAGGTCGCCGGCGGGCTCGCGGGCGCCGGGGGCGAGGATCAGGCCCTTGATCGGGCTGGCGTTAATGAGGCGAGCCAGGGCGTGGATGTCGCCGGCGGCCGAGCGGGCGTCGGCGAAGCCCGCCGCGCGGGCGGCCTCGGCGGTGGCGTCCCCGACGGCGAAGACGCGGCGGTCGCGTAGCAGGGGCGTCAGGGCGGCGAAGGCCTCGACGCCGTTGGGGCTGGTGAAGGCGAGGGCGGCGACCGTGTTCAGGTCGGGCGCGTCGCCCAAGAAACGGGGCAGGGCGTCGGGCAGGGGGCGGAGGGTCAGCAGGGGCGCGACGACAGGCTCGAACCCCAGCGCCGTCAGCCGGGCGGCGGTGCGCGCGGCGCCGGGCTGGGCGCGGGTGATCCAGACGCGGCGGATCGGCCGCATGGCCTAGAGGGCGATCTTCTGGTCGCCGGCTTCGGCGTGGACCTCGGCGCCCAGGCGCAGGCCGAGGCCGCGGGCGTGGTCGAGGGCGGTGGCGGTCGTGACGCCCGAGATTTCGCCAACGCGACGCCAGCGGGCCGAACCGTCGGGGCTGAGCATTTCCGTGGTCAGGCGCAGCACGTCGCCCTCGATCACCGCATGGGTGCCGATGGCGGTGCGGCACGAGCCTTCCAGCGCCGACATGGCGCCGCGTTCAGCGGCGACGCAGAGCGCCGTCAGGTCGTGGTCGAGGGCGCGGGTCCAGTCGGCGTCGGCGTCGTCCTCGCGCGTCTGGATGGCCAGGGCCCCCTGGCCCGGGGCGGGCAGGAAGGCGTCGAGCGACAGGCGTTCGCGGATGACCTCGGAGAAGCCGAGGCGGTTCAGGCCCGAGCAGGCCAGCAGGATGGCGTCAAAATCGCCGTCCTTGAGCCGCTTCAGCCGGGTGTCGACATTGCCGCGCAGCATCTCGATCTTCAGATCAGGACGCAGGGCCAGGGCCTGCGCCTGACGCCGCAGCGAGGCGGTGCCGAGGCGGGCGCCGTGGGGCAGGTCGGCGAAGGTCGCGAAATGCTCGCTGATGAAGCCGTCGCGGGCGTCCTCGCGCTCCGGCACGGCGGCGATGGCCAGACCGGGGGGCTGATCCGCCGGGACGTCCTTCATCGAGTGGATGGCGACATCGACGCGGCCGTCGAGCAGGGCCTCCTCGATCTCCTTGGTGAACAGGGCCTTGCCGCCGACTTCCAGCAGGCGGCGGTCTTGAATCCTGTCGCCGGTGGTGACGATCTCGACCAGCGGCACAAGCGTTTCGATGTCGGTCTCAGCCACGCCGAGGGCGCGGCCGATGGCGCGCTGCATCATGCCGGACTGGGCCAGGGCCAGTTTGGAGCGGCGGGTGCCGATGCGGAGAAGCGGGGTCATGAGGTCGCGCAGCCGTTGCGAAAGAAGACGCGGGCCGCTACCTCGGGCCCGATGAACACTGGCGCGGACTATAGCAGCGGAACGACGGGGGCAACCAAGCCTGCCGGAACCGAAGGCCGCGTGCTGACGGTTCTGGGCCTGGAGACCAGCTGCGACGAGACTGCCGCCTCGGTGGTGCGCCTGTCGGCGGCCGGGGCCGAGGTCCTGTCCAGCGTCATTCACAGCCAGATCGACGAGCATGCCGCCTATGGCGGGGTGGTGCCGGAAATCGCCGCCCGCAGCCATGTCGAGATGATCGACGGCGTCGCCCGCCGGGCCATGCTTGATGCCGGGATCGACTATGGGGCGCTGGACGGGGTGGCGGCCACGGCCGGGCCGGGTCTGGTCGGCGGGGTCATGGTGGGGCTGAGCTACGGCAAGGCGGTTGCCCTGGCCCGTGACCTGCCGCTGATCGCGGTCAACCACCTCGAGGGCCATGCCGTCTCGGCGCGGCTGGGGGCGGAGACGACCTATCCCTTCTTGCTGCTGCTGGTCTCGGGCGGACACTGTCAGCTGCTGGAGGTGCGCGGCATCGGCGACATGAGCCGGCTGGGCACCACCATCGACGACGCGGCGGGCGAGGCCTTCGACAAGATCGCCAAGGCCATGGGGCTGGGCTATCCGGGCGGTCCGGCGCTGGAGAAGCTGGCCGAGAAGGGCGACGGCTCGCGCTTTGATCTGCCGCGCGCCCTGCTGGGGCGCAAGGACTGCGACTTCTCCTTCTCGGGGTTGAAGACGGCGGCCTCGCGGCTGGCCCAGACCTGCGAGACGGATCAGGACCGGGCCGATCTGGCCGACGCGGTGCAGAAGGCGATCGCCCGTCAGCTGGCCGAGCGGACCGAGCGGGCCATGACGGCCTACGCCGAGGCGCATGAGGCTTTGCATTTCGTCGTCGCGGGCGGGGTCGCGGCCAACAAGACGATCCGCCGCACGCTGGAGGATCTGGCGACGAAACACGGCTTCGGCTTCCTGGCCCCGCCCATGGCCTATTGCACCGATAATGCGGCCATGATCGCCCTGGCGGGGGCGGAACGGCTGGAAAAAGGCCTGACCTCGGACATTGATGTCGCCGCCCGGCCGCGATGGCCTCTGGACGAGGCGCGCGCGAACGCCGATCCTGTGCACAAGAAATCGGGCCGCAAGGGCGCGAAGGCCTGACGGGCCTTTTCGTCCGCGCGGTGGTCGGGGGACCGGAGAAGACATGGAATTTCACACGGCAGGCGTAATCGGCGGCGGCGCCTGGGGCACGGCCCTGGCGCAGAGCGCGGCGGCGGCGGGCCTCGCGGTCGTCTTGCAGGCGCGCGAGCCGGAGGTGATCGAGAGCATCCGCACGCGGCGAGTCAACGAGGCCTTCCTGCCGGGCGTCGAGTTGGACGCGGCGATCAACGCCACCTCGGATCTGGCCGATCTGGCCGACTGCGACCTGATCCTGGCTGTGCCGCCGGCCCAGCATATGCGCGCGACCCTGGCCGCCTTCGCCCCCTATGCGCGGCCCGGCCTGCCCATCGTCTTGTGCTCCAAGGGCATTGAGCGCGGTTCGCTGAAGCTGATGACCGAGGTGCTGGCCGAAACCATTCCTTCGGCCACGCCCGCCGTCCTGTCGGGCCCCAGCTTCGCCGCCGAGGTGGCGCGCGGCCTGCCCAGCGCCGTCACCGTTGCCTGTGAGGACGAAGCCATGGCCGTGGCGCTGGCGACGGCCCTGTCGGGCCCGGTCTTCCGCCCCTACCTGGCCGACGACCTGATCGGGGCCGAGACCGGCGGGGCGCTGAAGAACGTCCTGGCCATCGCCTGCGGCATCGTCGAGGGGCGCGAGCTGGGCCGCAGCGCCCACGCCGCCGTCATCACCCGCGGCTTCGCCGAGATCGTCCGCGTGGCCCTGGCCATGGGCGGCAAGGCCGAGACGGTCGCCGGCCTGTGCGGCCTGGGCGATCTGGTCCTGACCTGCTCCAGTCCGCAGTCGCGCAACATGAGCCTGGGCCTGGCCCTGGGTCAGGGCATGAGCGTCGAGCAGGCCTTGGCCGGCAAGCGCTCGGTGGCCGAGGGCTATGAGAGCGCGCCGGCCGTGCGCGAACTGGCGCGCAAACTGGGCGTCGAAACCCCCATCTGCGAGGCGGTGGCCGCCGTGCTGGCGGGCGAGACCACGGTGGATGCGGCCATCGAGGCCCTGCTGACCCGGCCGCTCAAGCCCGAACGCGAATAGTGTCCGAGCCTGTTGAAGCGGCGCCGGAAGAGCGCAAGCGCGTCTGGACGACGCCGCCGAACGTGGCCCTGTGCGCCGAGGCCGACATCAATGATCCCGGCTCGCGCGGTTTCGTCTTGCAGATCGGCGAGGCCTTCTTCCACGGCTTTGTGGTCAAGAAGGACGGCCAGGTCGCCGGCTGGGTCGACCGTTGCCCGCACGCGGGCTTTCCCATCGCCATGGAGCTGGATCGCTATCTGACGCCGGACGGCTCGCTGATCATGTGCGGCTGGCACGGGGCCATCTTCGAGCCGCTGTCGGGCGCCTGCGTCGGCGGGCCGTGCGCGGGCGGCAAGCTGACGCCCTGGCCGGTCGAGGCCAGGGGCGGGATCATCCGGACGGCCTGACTATTTCTTCGGGACGATCTTCGGGTCCTTGGTGAAGGCGTCGTCCACTTCCTCTTCCGTGATCCGCTTGGACGGGTCGCCGGGCTGGTTGAGGTTCTGCTCTTCGGTGCCGTCGCCCATCATGCCGGGATGGGGATCGGTCTTTTTCGGGTCTTCAGCCATGTCGGGCTCCTTGCTGGACTCCAGCAAGCAACACGGGCCGCGCGGCGCCGTTCCATCACGCGAACTTGTTCAGGGCTTCAGGCGTCTGGCGTTGGCGACGGCGGCGGAATGGATCGGCGACAGGGCCTCGGCCTGGGTCTTGAGCAGGGCGCCGCCGAGGTTCCAGCCGTCGGCCAGGGCGCGCGACCAGACCCCCATGCCCCAGGCGGCCTGCAGCGCCGCCGCCCCGGCCAGGCTGTCCGTCTGTGAAAGCCGCGCCAGATGGGCCGAGGCCTCAAGGCCCTCGCGGTCGGCGATGCGCCGGCCCTGATCGGCCAGATCGAGCGCGCCGGCCGCCAGGGCCCCGGCCGAGGCCGTCAGGGCCTCGACCTTCTCCGTCCCCATCCGCCCCAGTTCGGCGTGATCGGCGCGCAGGGGATCGGCCAGGGCCTCGCCCATGATGGCCAGACGGCGGGCGATGACCTGGGCCGAGGCCTCGGCCGTCTCCTGTCCGGCGCGGGCGGTGCGGGCGGCCTGATCGAGCGGGTTCATGCGGGGAGCCTGGGCCGGTTCGAGCGGACCGGCAAGCCGCTCCCGATGATCAGGGCAGAACCTCGGCGGCGAAATCCGAGACGTCCTGGATCAGCGCCGGGATGGAGGCGTCGATGATCCGCTGGCCCGTCTCGGGGCTGGCCTGGGCCGGGTCCGAACCGATGCGGCCGTCGGGGAAGCGGGCGCGGTAGTCGAGCGCGTCGCGGATCGGGCCCATGGGGGCGATCTTGGGGCTGTAGTCGGCGGTCTTGATGTGGTCGGGATAGGCGGCCTGGGTGACGGCGATCTCGGACGGGGTGGCGTGGGCCCCGTGGCCGACGGGGAAGATCTCCTCGCACAGCTTGTGCACGCCGGGCAGGTCCCACCAGTTGCGCAGTTTCAGGACAAACGGAGGCTGCTCCTCGACGAAGGACCACTCGGCGTAGATTTCCGAGAAGGTGGCCTCGATGGTGGCGATGTTGCCGCCGTGACCGTTGAGGAAATAGATCCGCTCGAAGCCGTGGCGGGCCAGGGACGACACCCAGTCGGTGATGGCGGCCATGAAGGTCGAGGGGCGCAGGCTGATGGTGCCCGGGAAGGCCAGGTGATGCTGGGCCATGCCGATGTTGAAGGTCGGGGCCACGATCAGGCGCTCGTCGCCCTTTTCAGCCGCGTGGGCGATGATCTCGGGGCAGAGCCAGTCGGTGCCGAGCAGGCCGGTGGGGCCGTGCTGCTCGTTCGAGCCGATCGGCACGATGACGGTCTTGGACAGGGCGGCGCCGGATTTCAGGCGCGCGTCGATCTCGGGCCAGGACGACAGGTGGATCAGCATGGGGGACTCCGAAGGGGCAGGGCTTGCCGGGCCTTTACGCCGATCCGGCGCAACGGCCAAACCGCAGACGACTAGTCCGGGGCGAAGGCGCGGAAGAAGCGCCGGGCGATCTCCTGGGCGCGGGCGCGCACGTCGGCGATGGGCGGATGGGGCACGCCGAGGATGGAGCGCAGATGGCCGTGGCCCAGGGTCATGCCCGAGAACATTTCGGCGGCGTGGGCCGGGTCGGGCACGGCCAGGACGCCCAGCCGGTCCTGTTCGGCCAGCCAGGCGGCCAGACGACGCAGGGATTCGCCCGGCCCGGCGTCATAGATGGCGGCGGCCAGGTCCGGCGCCTCGGGCGACATCAGGGCGACGCCGCGCAGCGAGGCGCCCTTGTGCCCCTCGCGGACCTTGGTGATCAGGGCTTCGGCGACGGCGGCCAGGACCGCCTCGGGCGCGTCGTGGACCCGCAGGGGGGCGGTGACGGCGTCCGATCGGCGCGCGGCCAAGGCGCGGCCGATCTCGGCCTTGGAAGGGAAGCGGTTGTAGAGGGTCTGTTTCGACACGCCCGCGCGCCGGGCGATCTCGGCCATCGAGGCTTGCGCGCCCTTTTCCACGAACAGGTCCGAGGCGGCCTGAAGAATGGCTTCGCTCTTGCGCTCGTCGATCTGACCGGGAATGCGCGGCATCAGTGCATCTCCGACGGCTCGGCCGAGGGGGCGGCCTTGCCGGGCTTGGACAGCAGGGTGACGAAGGCGGCGCAGGCGCAGGCCACCGCCAGCAGGGCGAAGGCGTCGCCGAAGGCCAGGGTCGTCGCCTGCTTCTGCAGCATCCCATAGAAGGCCTTCATCGCCGCGGCCTGGGGGTCGATGGAGCCGGAGAATCTCTGGGCCAGACCGGCGATCATGTTCCTGACGGCGACGTCCGACTGATTGATGGCGCTGGTCAGCTCGACCATGTGCAGGGCGGTGTTCTGGGTCAGGGAGGTGTTGAGGATGGCCAGGCCGAAGGCGCCGCCGACGTTGCGGCTGAGGTTCACCAGCCCCGAGGCGTTCTTGACCATGTGCGGCGGCAGGGTGGACATGGTCACCTGCTGCGAGGCGATCATGGCCAGCATGACGCCGGCCCCACGCACGGCCTGGACCCCGGCGAACTCCCAGAAGCCCCAGTCGCCGGTGAGGGCGCGCGCGTCCCACATCCCCCAGGCGCACAGGCCGAAGCCCACGAACATCAGAACGCGGGGGTCGAACGCCCGCACCAGCCGTCCGGCGAAGGGCGCCGTGGCGAACATGGCGAGCCCTGAGACCACCATGGTGGTGCCGACCTCGGCCGCCGAATAGTCGCGCACCCGTCCCAGGAAGAGGGGCAGCAGGAAGGTGCCGCCGAACAGGGCCGCGCCGACGATGAAGGTCATGACGACCCCGACCACGAAGTTGCGGTTGGCGAAGGCGCGCAGCTCGACGATCGGGTTGTAATAGACCAGCGAGCGCCAGATGAAGGCCGGGCCGCAGGTCGCCGCCACCAGGCTGAGCAGCAGGATGTGGTCGTCGGCGAACCAGTCGTTCCTGGCGCCTTCCTCCAGCACGAATTGCAGGCTCATCAGGAAGGCGGCCATCAGGCCCAGGCCCCACCAGTCGAAGCCCTTGGCCAGCGACGGATCGCCCTTGTCGAAATGGGCGTAGCGGCCGACCAGGAAGAGGACGACCACGCCGGGGAAGATGTTGATGAAGAAGAGCCAGCGCCAGCTGAGCCACTCGGTCAGGTGACCGCCCAGGGTCGGACCGACCGTGGGGGCCAGGGTCACGATCAGACCCATGATGACGCTGGCGGTGACGCGCTTCTCGGGCGGGAAGGCGGTGAAGGCCACGGCGAAGACGGTCGGGATCATGGCCCCGCCGAGGAAGCCCTGCAGCGCGCGGAAGAAGATCATCATCTCGACCGACGACGACAGGCCGACGGCCACGCTCATGATCAGGAAGCCGACGCAGGAGGCCAGGAACAGCTTCTGCGTGCCCCACAGTCGCGACAGGTATCCCGACAGGGGGATCATCACGACCTCGGGGATCAGATAGGCGGTCTGGATCCAGCTGATCTCATCGGCCGAGGCGCCGACCCCGGCCTGAATCTGGGGCAGGGAGGCGGCGACGATCTGGATGTCCAGAATGGCCATGAACTGGCCGATGACCATGCCGGCGAAGCCGAGCAGAAGGACGGTCCAGTTGATCTCGGGCTTGGTTTCCGCGACGGCGACGCCGTCGGCCGGAAGGACGCCGTCTCTCACCGGCCCGCGTCCAGAGATGCGGTCTCGACCTCGCCCAGATGGGCGTCGGCGAAGGCGGCGCCGCCCTGGCTCTTCAGGTCGACCTTGACCTCGACCGACAGGCCGGGGCGCAGGGTGATCGGCTCGCCCGAGGCGCGGCGGTCGACGACGATGCGGACGGGGACGCGCTGGGTGATCTTGGTGAAGTTGCCGGTGGCGTTCTCGACCGGGATCAGGGCGAACTCCGAGCCGGTGGCCGGGGCGAAGCTGTCGACGCGGCCGACAATGGCCTGACCGGGGAAGGCGTCGGCCTTGATCTCGACCGCCTGGCCCAGCCGCATGCGGCCGACCTGGGTCTCCTTGAAGTTGGCGACCACATAGGTGTCTTGCACCGGCACGATGGACATCATCTGTCCGCCGGCCTGAACCACCTGGCCGACGCGGACGCCGCGGGCGCCGACGACCCCGGCGACAGGGGCGCGGATGACGGTGCGGTCGAGCGTCAGCTGGGCCTGTTCGACCAGGGCGCGGGCCTGTTCGACGGCGGCGACGCTCTGGTTGCGGGTCGAGCCGAGGACGGCGGCGGTGCGTTGCTCGGCGGTCAGGGCGGCCTGGGCCTGGGCGACCGAGGCGTGGGCGGTGGCGGCGGTGGCGCGCTGGGTCTCGATGCGCTGCTGCGACACCCAGCCCTCGGCGGCCAGCTTGCCGTAGCGGTCGACCTCGGCGCGGGCCAGCTTGGCCTGGGCGTCGGCCTGGGTCACGGCGGCGGCGCGGGCGGCGATATTGGCCTGTTCCTGTTCGGCGCGGGCATCGACATTGGCCACGGCGGCGGTCAGGGCGGACAGGTTGGCCTGGGCCTGGGCCAGGGCGGCCTTGGCGTCGGCGTCGTCCAGACGGGCCAGGACCTGGCCGGCCTCGACGCGCTGGTTGTCCCTGACCAGGACCTCGATCACCGAGCCGCTGATGCGCGGGCTGACCGAGACCGTGTCGGCCTGGACGAAGGCGTTGTCGGTGCCTTCCCAGCGCTGCTTGCCCTGCCACCAGACCACGCCGCCGGCGATCAGGGCGAGGCCGACGACGCCGCCGACGATGAGGGGCAGGCGTTTCTTGAGATTGGCGGGGAGGGCCATGGGGAGACAGCTCGCTTCGATTTCGGCGCGTAAAATGGACAGGAGTGTCCAAAAATCAAGAGCGGTCTGCGCGATTTCGCCGCACCGTGTCGGCGGCGCCCGGTTGACGCCGCGCGCGGGGAAGGCGAAGCGAGGGCATGACCGTCCGCCCACGTCCCCCGTCCAAGGCCGTCCGCGCCGCCCTCAGCCCGCCCCCTGGCAAGCGGTCGCGCGCGCCCAAGAAGGCGCCGGTGGGGGCGGTGATCGGCTGGCCGCCGGACGAGGACCGGGTCGAGGAGATCTTCGTCCGTCTGTCGGGGGTCATGCCCGACCCGAAGACCGAGCTGGATTTCGTCAATCCCTACACCCTGGTGGTGGCCGTCGCCCTGTCGGCCCAGGCGACCGACGTGGGGGTCAACAAGGCGACGCGCGCCCTGTTCGCCGTGGCCGACACGCCGCAGAAGATGCTGGCCCTGGGCGAAGAGGGGCTGATCCCGCTGATCTCCTCGATCGGCCTCTACCGCACCAAGGCGAAGAACGTCATCGCCGCGGCGCGGATGCTGGTCGACAAGCACGGCGGCGAGGTGCCGCTGAACCGCGCCGACCTGCAGGCCCTGCCCGGCGTGGGGCGCAAGACCGCCAGCGTGGTGCTGAACGAGTTAGGCATCGAGCCGGCCATCGCGGTGGACACCCATGTCTTCCGCGTCTCGCACCGGCTGGGTCTGGCCAACGCCACGACGCCGGACAAGGTGGAGGTGCAGCTGCACAAGGTGGTGCCCGAGGCCTGGCTGCCCAAGGCCCACCACTGGCTGATCCTGCACGGCCGCTACACCTGCCTGGCGCAGCGGCCCAAATGCCTGTCCTGCGTGATCGCGGACCTGTGCCCGTCGCGGGCGAGTTTCGTCGGCGTCTAGAGGCCCAGCCGGTCGGCCACGGCGCGGCCGAAGCGGGCTCCGGCCTCGGGGGCGGCGCTCAGGTAGAAGTCCGGCTCGATCAGTTCGGCCTCCATCAGCAGCCATTGGCCGTTCTCGTCGGGCACCATGTCGATGCGGGCGTAGAGCAGGGGCTCTTCGATCGCCGCCAGAGTCCGTTCGGCCAGGTCGAGCGCGCCCTCGGGGGCCTGATCCAGCCGTTGATAGCGGCCGCCGTACTGGACCTGGATGCGGAACTCGTCGGCATGGGCCGGGCGCTTGTTGACCACGTGGCTCAGCTCGCCGCCGAAGAACAGCAGCGAGGTCTCGCCCTCGGTGCGGATGGTCGGCAGGAAGGGCTGGATCATGGCCCCGCCTTCCGGGGCGTCGGTCAGCACCTCTTCCAGCAGATCGCCCGCCGCGACCTTGAGCGTGCGCCAGGCGCCGCCCGACACGGTCGGCTTGACGATCAGCTGTTCGGCCCCGATGGCGGCGAAGGCGGCCTCGACCACGGCGGGGCTGGCGTGGTCGGTCCAGATGGTCGGGGGGATGGCGACGCCCTTTTCCGCCAGCCTGGCCAGATAACGCTTGTCGGAGTTCCAGCGCAGCACCTCGGCGGGATTGGCCAGCGGCGCGTCCGCCTCGGCCCAGGTCGCGCAGGCCTGGATCCAGCGTTCGTGGTCGTGGTGGTAGCCCCAGACGATCAGGGGCAGGACCAGGGGAAAGTCCATCAGGCCGTGGGCGCTCTCGACATGATCGGTCCACGGCGTCGGTCGGGCCTTGATCCCCGCCGTGGCCAGGGCCGCCGCCAGATGGTCCAGCACGCCCGGCCATTGCCCGGCGTAGGACGGGTCGGCGGGATCGGGGGTCAGGACGGCGACTTCGGTCATGCAGGTTGCTCCTCTGGCCGACCTGCATAGGCTGTTTTCAGCGACCGCGAAAAGCCCGGTGCTGGCGTCGCGGCTCTTGTCCCGCTATGGGGCGCGGATGACCCAGAACGCCCTCTCCACCGCCCGCTTCGACGTCTGCGCCGTCGGCAACGCCATCGTCGACGTGCTGAGCCCGTGCGAGCCCGCCTTCCTCGAGGCGCATCATCTGGTCGCCGGCTCGATGCAGCTGGTCGACGAGGATCAGAGCGCCATGCTCTATGACGCCATGGCGGCGGGGGTCGAGGCTTCGGGCGGTTCGGCCGGCAACACCGTGGCCGGCGTCGGCTCGTTCGGCGGCCGTGCGGCCTATATCGGCAAGGTGGCCCAGGACACGCTGGGCGAGGTCTTCAGCCACGACATCCGCGCCGCCCACGTCCACTTCGACACCCCGGTTCTGGAAGACGGCGCGGGCGCCGGCTTCGGCACCGGCCGCTGCCTGATCAACGTCACCCCTGACGGCCAGCGCACCATGTGCACCTTCCTCGGCGCCGCCAACCAGCTGACGACCGCCGACATCGACGCCGAGCTGATCGGCGACAGCGCGATCGTCTATCTGGAAGGTTATCTGTTCGACCCGGCCCCGGCCCGCGCCGCCTTCGAGGCCGCCGCCGCCGCCGCCCATGCCGCGGGCCGCAAGGTCGCCATCACCCTGTCGGACGCCTTCGTCGTGCATCGCTGGCGCGCCGAGCTGCTGGCCTTCATCGAGGCCTCGGCCGACATCGTCCTGGCCAACGAATCCGAACTGCACGCCCTGTTCGAGACCGAGGACTTCGACCACGCCGCCGCCCACCTGGGCCGCATCGTCGAGGTCGCCGCCGTGACGCGCGGTGAAAAGGGCTCGATCATCTTCCGCGGCGACGAGCGGGTCGAGATCGCCGCCTTCCCGGTCGACAAGGTGGTCGACACCACGGGGGCGGGCGACCAGTACGCCGCCGGCGTCCTGCTGGGTCTGGCGCGCGGCTTGTCGCTGGCCGAGGCCGGGGCCCTGGGTTCGCTCGCCGCCTCGGAAGTCATCGCCCACTGGGGCCCGCGTCCCATGGTCAAGCTGGAGGCCCTGGCCGCCGAGCACGGGCTCAAGCTCTGATCGCGACCAAGGGCCACGCGCGGGGGACGCTTGCCGTTCCCCGTCGCGCCGCGTAATCGGCGGACCATGTTCGGCCTCGCCAATCCCGACCGCTTCATGCGCTTCACCCGCCCGGTCACGCCGGTGCTGTGGGGTCTGGCGCTCGTCCTGTTGGCGGCCGGGACCTGGCTCAGCTTCACCGCACCCGCCGACTATCAGCAGGGCGACACGGTGCGGATCATGTTCATCCATGTCCCGGCCGCGACGCTGGGGCTGGGCGCCTATGCGGCCCTGGGCGTCTCCAGCTTCTTCGCCCTGGTGTTCCGCCACTCCCTCGCCGACGCCGCCGCTCGCGCCGCCGCCCTGCCGGGCGCGGTGCTGACGGGTCTGGCCCTGATCACCGGCTCGCTGTGGGGCCAGCCCATGTGGGGGACCTGGTGGGTGTGGGACGCGCGACTGACCAGCGTCCTGGTGCTGTTCCTCTTCTACCTCGGCTACATGGCCCTGCGCGCCTCGATCGACGACGAGGCCAAGGCTGGGCGCGCCGCGGCGGTGCTGGGACTGGTCGGTCTGATCAACCTGCCCATCGTCAAGTTCTCGGTCGACTGGTGGAACACCCTGCATCAGCCGGCCTCGTTGCTGCGTGCGGGCGGGACCAGCCTGGACCCGGCCTATCTGGCGCCCCTGCTGACCATGATGGCGGCTTACGGGATGCTGTTCGGGGCGATCTGGCTGACGTCGATCCGCACCGAGGTGCGCCGTCGCCGCGTCATGACCCTGCGCGCCCGCGCCGCGCAGGAAGCGTAAGGAGACGCCGATGCTGGATCTCGACATGAGCCCCTACGGCGTCTTCGTCTGGTCGTCCTGGGCGATCAGCGCCGCCGCCCTCGCCGCCATTTCGCTGCGCGCCCTGATCGCCGCCCGGCGCTGGAAGCGTGAACTGACCCGGCTGGAGGCCGCCCGCAAATGAACCGCTGGTTCGCCCTGATCCCCATCGCGGCGCTGGCCGCCCTGGGCATCTTCATGATGATCCAGCTGGGCCACCTGTCCGGGGCGCCGGGCGAGGGGCGCGAATACAAGCCCGACGCCCTGGTCGGCCAGCCCATCCCACTGACCGTCCTGCCTATCCTGCAAGGCGACGTCGAGACCGATCAGCGGCTGGACCTGAAGACGGCGGGGGTCGGCAAGCCGATGATCGTCAACCTGTTCGCCAGCTGGTGCGCGCCCTGCCGGCTGGAGCACCCGCAGCTGATGAAGCTGAAGGCGCAGGGCATCAACGTCATCGGCGTCGCCTACAAGGACGATCCGATCGCCACCCGCGCCTTCCTCGACGAACTGGGCGATCCCTATGCTCTGGTCCTGGTGGACCGCGAGGGGCGGGCGGGGCTGGACCTGGGCGTCTCGGGCGTGCCGGAAAGCTTTGCGGTGGACGCCTATGGGGCCATCGTCGCCAAGTCGTCGGGGCCGGTGCTGACCGAGGCGGAATTTCAGAAGCTGGTGGATGCTCTGAAGGCCCCGCCGCGCTAAACGGGCTTCGCGCGAAACACGGTGAATCGCGCATTAACCATATCTAGACCGTTTGAGCGGATCGTCGGCCCATGTCCGCGATTCCTTCAGACCGCCCGGCCTTCCCGCCCTCCGCAGGCGGCCCGAGCCATGCGCTGAGAACCTCCCAGTCCGCCTTCTTCCGGGCGGCCATGGGCATGAGCGCGCCGACGCCCGTTGCGGTCCCAGTCGAGACGCGGGCCGACACGCCGGTGCGCTCGGTGCAGACGCAGGAAGCGCCCGCGCGCTATCAGCGGCCGGGGTTCCTGCTGGATATCCGAGTCTAGCCCTTCGCCACGTCTTTCAGCGGGATGATCACCGCTTCGACGGCGCCCGCGTCCGCGTCTGTATGGGCGACGGCTTCGACGACCTTCTTCTTCTTTTTCGACTTGCCGCCGTCGAGCGCCTTCTTCGCCGCCTTTTCGGCCTTGCGCGCTTCCTTGGCCGCCTTCTTGGCCGCCTTGGCTTCGGCCTTGGCCTGTTCCGGCGCGGCGTCGGCGGCGGCGGTCAGGCTGGTCAGCAGATCGAGGAAGCCCTCGCGCTTCGTCTTGGGCAGCAGGGCCAGGATGCGCTTGTCGGCGGCCTCGACGCGGGGCCTGGCGGCCTCCAGCGCCATCTGACCGGCTTCGGACAGGCGCACGGCCTTGGCCCGGGCGTCGAGCGCCGAGCGTTCGCGTTCCAGCAGGCCCTTGGTGGTCATGCGGGCGACCAGATCGGCCAAGGTCGAACGGTCGATGCCGGTGGCCTTGACCAGATCGGTCTGGGTCAGACCCGAGCGGACCGAGACCGCCTCCAGCACGGCGAACTGGCGCTGGGTCAGGCCGTCGGGTCCGGCCTCCTCGACGTAGATGTCGAGCGCCAACTGCAGCACCCGGTGCATCAGGTGGCTGGGCGAGTCCGCCAGCCCGCCCTTGATTTTCGCCTGCTTGCCTGACTTGACCATCGTCCTCGATCCTCGTTCCAGCGTGCTGGACATGGCGCGACAGCTAACAGCCGCGCTTTACGCTTTGACGACGGAAAGCCTGACGGTTTGAAGACATTTTGTCTGGGGCCTACCGCGCTTCGCGCTGCTTGAGGCCCCGGCAGAAAAGCCAGGGCGCCGAGCAGTCGCCACGGTCTAGGTCGTCAGGGGACGGACGGTTCCCTTACAGCCCCGTGTCGGGCGAGATGGGGCCGGGCTCTTCGTCCTTGATCATGTTCTTCATGATCAGCGGCACCTGGCACAGGCCGAAGATGGAGGCGGCGATCCACAGCACGCCGCGGAAGGCGGTCCAGACGCCGTTCGGGTCGGGCGCGCCGAGGTTCAGCGCCGACCAGATGGCGGTGACGGCCTCGGGGCTGCGGAAGACCTCGTTGGCGAGGGCGACGCAGAGGAAATAGATCCCGTAGCGGAAGGTCAGCTTGCGCCAGGCCTCGTCCGTCACCTGGATGGCCGAGCCGAGCAGGGCCTTGAACGGCGACTTGTTCAGCGGGATGGACCCCAGCAGGACGGCGGCCAGCAGGCCGTTCTGCACCGTCAGCTTCAGCTTCACGAACAGGTCGTCGTCGGTGAGGATGGTCAGGGCGCCGAAGACCAGGGCGAAGCCGCCGGTGATCAGCGGCATGGGGGCCAGGCGGCGCTCCAGAACGAAGCCGACCGCCAGGGCGATCATCGAGGCGACGACCAGGACCCAGGTGGCCTTGATCATGTCGCGGGTGATGAAATAGGCGGCCATGAAGGCGAGCAGGGCGCCGAAGTCGACGGCCTGACGAATCCACTGCGGACGCTTGGTCTCGGTCGCTTCACTCATCTACTCAGTCCTCGAGCCCGACCAGGGATCGGGAAAACGCGCGCGCGTCGAAGGGTTGCAGGTCGTCGACGCCTTCGCCGACGCCGATCAGCTTGATCGGGGCGTCCGAGGCCTGGGCCACGGGGACCAGGACCCCGCCGCGCGCCGTCCCGTCCAGCTTGGTCATGACCACGCCCGAGACATAGGCGGTGCGGCCGAAGATCTTTTCCTGCTCCAGGGCGTTGCGGCCCACGGTGGCGTCCAGCACCAGCAGGGTTTCGTGCGGGGCCTCGGCGTCGACCTTCTTCAGCACGCGGACGATCTTGAGCAGTTCGTCCATCAGGGCGGACTTGTTCTGCAGCCGCCCGGCGGTGTCGATCAGGACGACGTCGTAACCTTCGGCCTTGGCCTTGGTGTAGGCGTCAAAGGCCAGGCCGGCGGCGTCGGCGCCGTCGCGGCGGCTTTCGAAATCAGCCCCGGCGCGCTCGGCCCAGACCTTCAGCTGCTCGCGGGCGGCGGCGCGGAAGGTGTCGCCGGCGACGATCATCACCCGGGCGCCCCTGGCCGTCAGGTCAGAGGCGATCTTGCCGAGGGTCGTGGTCTTGCCCGAGCCGTTCACGCCGACGAACAGGACGACATAGGGCTTGGGCCCGCCGAGGGGATCAAAGGTCGCCTGACGCGGCAGCAGCTCGGCGGCCACGGCCTCGGCCAGGGCCTCCTTGATCTCGCGCTCGTCGGAGCTCTTGCCGAAACGCAGCTCGCGGAAGCGTTCGACGATGCGGGCCGAGGCGGCGGGGCCCAGATCGCTTTCGATCAGGTGTTCTTCCAGACGCTCCAGCGCCTCTTCGGACAGGGGCTCCTTCACGAAGGTCGAGACGACCTGTTCGGTCATCTGCTTGGAGGACCGGGAAAGACCCGCGCTCAGTCGCTGGAACCAGCCTTTTTTGGGCGTATCGCTCATGGGTTGAGCCTTAGCCGACAGCGGTTCGCAGGTCACGCGCGATCCTTTGTCCCGGTGGGCTGGGCGAGGGGGCTTTGGCTTCAGGGCGCAACCCTATATTGATCGAACGGTCTTAGAGATCGGGGGCCGCGCCTCGCGGCTCTCACTGGATCCCGGCGTCCGCCGGGATGAGCGGATGGTTTGATGGCCTCGAACAGTTCCTTCCACGCCCCGCGCGCCCACGGCTTCGTGCGCGTCGCCGCCGCGACCCCGGTGGTCCATGTCGCCGACCCGGCCGCCAACGCCGAGGAGCACGCGCGGCTGATCCGTCAGGCGGGGGATCAGGGCGTGGACCTGCTGGTCTTCCCCGAACTGTCGCTGAGCGCCTACTCCATCGACGATCTGCATCTGCAGGCGGCCCTGCTGGAAGAGGTGGAGCGCCAGATCGCGCATCTGGCCGAGGTCGCGGACGCGGCGGGTCTGATCGCCGTCATCGGCGCGCCGCTCCGCAACGGCGACGCCCTGTTCAACTGCGCGGTCGTTCTGGGCGGCGGCGAGGTGCTGGGCGTCGTGCCCAAGACCTACCTGCCCAATTATCGCGAATACTATGAGAAGCGCTGGTTCGCGCCGGCCGCCAGCCGCAGCGAGGACTCGGTCGTCCTGAACGGCGAAGGCGTCGATTTCGCGCCGGGTCTGGTGTTCGAGGCGAGCAACCGACCCGGCTTCGTCTTCGCGGTGGAGATCTGCGAGGACTTCTGGGCGCCGCAACCGCCGTCGACGCGGGCGGCGCTCGCGGGGGCCCGCATCCTGTGCAACCTGTCGGCCTCCAACATCGTCATCGGCAAGGCCGACGAACGCGCCCTTTTGTGCGCCAGCCAGTCCAGCCGCACCCTGTCGGCCTATGTCTTCGCCGCCTCGGGCTGGGGCGAGAGCACGACGGATCTGGCCTGGGACGGTCAGGCGACCATCCATGAGCTGGGCGCCCGGATCGCCGAGGGCGAACGGTTCGCGCTGGAGAGCCACCTGACGGTCGCAGACGTGGACGTGGACCGCATCGGTCTGGACCGGCTGCGCAACGGCACCTTCGCCGACTGCGCCCGGCTGGAAGGCGAGGCCGCCACGGTGGTCCCGTTCGAGGCGGGCGATGGTCCCGGCGACGCCCTGATCCGTCCACTGGACCGCTTCCCCTTTGTGCCGGACGATGCGGCGCATCTGGATCAGGACTGCTTCGAGGCCTTCAATATTCAGGTTCAGGGCCTGATGCGGCGGATGACGGCCACGGGGTCGAAGACCCTGGTGATCGGCGTCTCGGGCGGGCTGGATTCGACCCAGGCCTTGCTGGTGGCCTGTCGCGCCTTTGACCGGTTGGCGCTGCCGAGGACGGGCATTCTGGCCTTCACCCTGCCGGGGTTCGCGACGTCGGAGGGGACCAAGGCCAACGCCTGGGCGCTGATGGCGGCGCTGGGGGTGACGGGGGCCGAGATCGACATCCGCCCCGCCGCTGAACAGATGCTGCGCGACATCGGCCACGCCTTCGCCAATGGCGAGCCGGTTCACGACGTGACCTTCGAGAACGTTCAGGCGGGTCTGCGCACCGACTATCTGTTCCGGCTGGCCAATCAGAACCACGGCTTCGTCTTGGGGACCGGCGACCTGTCGGAGTTGGCCCTGGGCTGGTGCACCTATGGCGTGGGCGACCACATGAGCCACTACAACGTCAACGGCGGGGTGGCGAAGACCCTGATCCAGCACCTGATCCGCTGGGTGGCCGAGCGCGGCCTGGTGGGGGAGGCGGCGACGCCGACGTTGGCCGCCATCCTGGCCACCGAGATTTCGCCCGAACTGGTCCCGGCGGGCGCCGACGGGGCGATCCAGTCGACGCAGTCCATCGTCGGTCCCTATGCCCTGAACGACTTCTTCCTGTTCTACATCAGCCGGTTTGGAATGAAGCCGTCCAAGGTCGCCTTCCTCGCCCATCAGGCCTGGGGCGACGCGGCGACGGGCGCCTGGCCCGCCGGTCTGCCGGAGGCGGAGCGGGTCGCCTACGACTTGGCCACCATCAAGGCCTGGCTGAGGAAGTTCCTGATCCGCTTCTTCCAGACCAGCCAGTTCAAGCGCTCGGCCGTGCCGAACGGGCCCAAGGTGGTGACCGGCGGCTCCTTGTCGCCCCGGGGGGACTGGCGGGCGCCGTCGGACAGCAGCGCCCGCGTCTGGCTCGATGAACTGGACCAGAACGTCCCGGATTGAGTAGGACCGTCGCCCCGGCCTCGACCGGGTGACGAGGAAGAGACCATGACCGACGACGTGACCAAGGACTCCAACGGCAACATCCTGGCCGACGGCGACAGCGTGACTCTGATCAAGGACCTGAAGGTCAAGGGCTCGGGCGGGGTGACGCTGAAGCGCGGGACGATGGTCAAGAACATCCGCCTGACCGGCGACCCCGACGAGATCGAGGCCAATGTCGAGAAGGTGCGCGGCCTGGTGTTGCGGACGGAGTTTGTGAAGAAGGCCTGAGTTTGCTCCAGCCGTCATCCTCGGGCTTGACCCGAGGATCGAGGGCAAGGCGCGCTCTGCGGGTCCATCGTCGCGCGGGCGGACAGCCCGATCCTCGGGTCAAGCCCGAGGATGACGGCGAGGGGAGCGGCCTTCAGTCCACGCTTGCCAGAAACTCTGAAATGGCCGCGCGCGCCTCGGGCTCGTCCAGCATGGGGGCGTGGCCGATGCCGGGGACCTCGACATAGGCCAAGGAGGGCGCCGCCTGGCGCATCCGGCCGGCGATGTCATTGCTGAGCAGGTCCGAGGTGCCGCCGCGCACCAGCAGGGCCGGGCGCCCGGTCGCCAGGGCCGTGAAGGCCGGCCACAGGTCGGGGACCAGGGCCGCGGCGCCCGCCGCCTTGATCGGGACCGAGATGTCGGGGTCGTAGTTCAGCACCGGCTTGCCGTCGGCGCCCTCGCGGAAGATGCGGCGGGCGAAGGCGTCCCAGTCGGCGTCGCCGTAGAGCGGGAAGGCGACGGCGTTGATGTCGCGGGCGTAGGCGGCGGCGTCGGCCCAGTTGCGAACCTCGATCTTGCGGCCGGTGTATTCGGCGATGCGGGCCAGACCCTCGGGCGCCACCTCGGGGCCGATGTCGTTGATGACGGCGGCGGCGACGGCCTGGGGCTTGATCGCCGTCAGGGCCATGGTGATCAGCCCGCCCATGGAGGTGCCGAGGAAGACGGCCTTCTCGATCCCCGCCTGATCCATCAGGGCGAGCATGTCGCGGGCGTAGACGTCGGGCCGGTAGGTCATGGGGTCGGGCGCGCGGTCCGACTGGCCGCGCCCGCGCACGTCCACCGCCAGCACGCGGCGACCGCTCGCGGCGATCAGTCCGGCGATGACGCCGAAGTCGGCGCTGTTGCGGGTCAGACCGTGGATGGCGATGACCGGCAGCCGCGCCGGGCCGTCGGCGGGGGCGTAGTCGCGGGCGTAGAGGCTCAAGCCGTCGGGCGAGGTCCAGCGGCGTTCGGCGTAGGTCATCAGGCGTGTCTCCCGGCTGTGTCTCCAGCGTTGCGGGCAGAGTAATTCACCAGATGAAGAATTGCGATCAGGTCGAGAGGATGGCCGCAACGAATTGATCCAGGTCGCCGCCCTCGGGGAAGCGATGCCCGGCCACGCCCGCACGTCGCGCCGCCTCCATGTCCGAGGGCTGATCGCCGATCATCAGCGAGCGGGCCGGGTCGAGGTCGTGCTCGGCGATGGCCTTCAGCAGCATCCCGGGGTTGGGCTTGCGGTCGGGGTGGTCGGGGTGGCGGTAGCGTTCGTCCACGGCTTCCGAGTGGAAGGGGCAGGCGTAGACCGCGTCGATGCGGGCGCCGGCCTCGGCCAGGCGCTGGACCAGCAGGGCGTTGAAGCCGTGCATGGTCGCCTCATCGAACATGCCGCGCGCCACCCCCGACTGGTTGGTGACGATGACTGTGACGTATCCGGCGTCGTTCAGCCGCTTCACCGCTTCCGCCGCGCCGGGGATGAGGACCAACTGGTCGGGCCGGTGAGGATAGCCGCTGTCGACGATCAGGACGCCGTCGCGGTCGAGGAAGGCAGTAGGTCGGCTCATGCGGGTTCCGTCAGCAGGGCCGAGAAGGCGGCCATCAGGTGATAGAGGCTGGAGGCGGGCGCGTCGGCGTCTTCGGCTGCGCCCTCGGCGTCGAAATTGTCGATCCACAGGCCTGGCGTGGCCGTCGCCAGATGGGTGGCGAACAGGCGGTCGGTCAGGGTCAGGGCGCGGTCGGTCTGGCCGCGCAGCAGCAGGGTGCGGATCGCCTCGGTCTGGGCCCACAGGCGACAGCCGCCGTCGCGGACCACGCCGATGCGGTCGATCTCGCGGACCATCAGGCCCTGGGCGTTGACGCCATTGGTCAGGGCCGAGGCGAACAGGGCCTGGGCCTGGCGCTCATGGCCGTCGAGACCCAGGCGGCGGGCCTGATCCAGCAGCCAGATCCATTCCATGTGGTGGCCGGGTTCGACCACTTGTCCGGCACCGCCGGGCGCGATGGTCCAGTCGGCGGTGAAATACTCGCCCAGCATCAGGTGTTCGCGGTCGAAGAAGCGGGCGGCGAACAGGTCCAGCACGCGCCGCGCCGCCGCCTCGAAGGCCGGATCGGGGGCGATGCCCTGCCAGGCCAGCAGGGCCTCCAGCATATGCATGTGCGGGTTCTGGCGACGCGGCAGGACGGGGGGCAGGGCTTCCTGCCAGCCGCCGTGAACCGGATCGGCCATGTGGGTTTCGACGGCGGCGAGGGTGGCCAGCGCCAGCGGCCGGGCGCGGTCATCCTTCAGCACGCGATGGGCGGCGGCGAGGGCGAACAGGACGAAGGCCAGGTCGTAGAGGTCGGGCGTGGCGTCGATCACGGCGCCCGCGTCGTCGGTGGCGCGGATCCACAGGCCGTCGTCACGGCGGTAATCGCGGATCAGGACGTCGAGCGCGCGGCGGGCGACGGCCTCGCCTTCCGCCCATCCGAGCGATGCGGCTTCGGCGAAGGCATAGACCTGACGCGCCTGCACCCGGGTGCGGCGCGGCAGGTTCGTGATGGGGCGGCCGCCGAAGTCCAGCTTCTCGAAGAAGCGGCCCTCGGCGTCGATCCCGGCCTGCGCCCACAGCGGCAGGGCCTGGCCGAACAGCCAGTCGCGGATCCGGTTCTGCATCGTCGAAAGCGTCATCTGTCGTCGGGCTTAGGCAGGCTTGCGGGCTTTGCCAAGCACCGCTTTCGTTGCAACCGGCAACGTGAAGTGACCCTCAAGGGTTTGTCGATCAGCCCCGGGCTTTGGTAGGAGGCGCTCAAGATAGTTGATCCGCCTTCGCGCCCGCCCGCCGAACCGATGTTCCGCCTGCGCGGCCCCCACCGAGAGAGCGACCCTCATGACCATTCCCTTCATCGACCTTCAGGCCCAGCGCCTTCGCCTCGGCGGCAAGATCGAGGCCGCCGTTCAGGAGGCCGTCGTCGGCGGCGCCTGGGTCATGGGCCCGCAGGTCCGTCAGTTCGAGGCTGATCTGGCCGCCTTCGGCGCGGCCAAGCACGCCCTGGGCTGCGCCAACGGCACCGACGCTCTGGCCTTGCCGCTGATGGCCTGGGGCGTGGGCCGCGGCGACGCCGTCTTCGTGCCCAGCTTCACCTTCGCCGCCACCGCCGAGGTGGTGCCGTGGTTCGACGCCGAGCCGGTCTTCATCGACGTGGACGAGGCCACCTACAACATGAGCCCGGCCCATCTGGAGGCCGCCATCGAGGCGACGCTGAAGGAAGGCCGTCTGAAGCCGCGCGTGGTCATCGCCGTCGACCTGTTCGGCCAGCCCGCCGACTATCCGGCGATCAAGGCGATCTGCGACAAATACGGCCTGAAGCTGATCTCGGACTCGGCGCAGGGTTTCGGCTGCACCATCGACGGCGAGCATCCGCTGAAGTGGGCCGACATCACCACCACCAGCTTCTTCCCGGCCAAGCCGCTGGGCTGCTACGGCGACGGCGGGGCGGTGCTGACCAATGACGACGACCTGGCCCAGCTGATCGATTCCATCCGCGTGCACGGCAAGGCGGTGGCGGTCGACCTGAAGGACAAGACCTTCGACCACGACCCCAAATACCTGAACATGCGCATCGGCCTGAACAGCCGTCTGGACACCATCCAGGCCGCCGTCCTGATCGAGAAGCTGAAGGTCTTCGGTCAAGAGATCGAGTGGCGCAACCGCATCGCCGCCCGCTACAACGCGGGCCTGCGCGCCCATGTCGCCGCCGTGCCGGACGTGCCGGCGGGCAATGTCTCGAACTGGGCGCAGTACACGATCGAGCACGAGGACCGCGACGGTCTGGCCGCGCATCTGAAGGCCGAGGGCATCCCCACGGCGGTCTATTACCCGATCCCCCTGCACCTGCAGCCGGCCTATGACATGTATCCGCGCGGGCCGCAGGGCCTGCCGGTGACCGAGCGTCTGATGCAGCGCGTCATCAGCCTGCCGATGCACGCCGATCTGGACGAGGCGACCCAGGATCGCATCATCGCCGCCGTCGCCAGCTACAAGGCCTGATCCCCATGACCCAGCAAGCCCCCCTCAAGATCGGCGTCGCCGGCGCCGGCGTCATGGGCCGCAACCATGCGCGCGTCCTGTCCGATCTGCGTGGCGTCGAACTGACGACCGTCTTCGATCCCGACGCCGTGACGGCCGAGGGCGTCGCCGCGGCCTATGGGGCGACCGCGGTGACCACGGCGCAAGCGTTTGTCGCCGCCGGCCTGGACGCCGCCGTCATCGCCACGCCGAACCGCTATCACGCCGAGCTGGGCGTGGCCCTGCTGAACGCGGGCGTCCATGTGCTGGTCGAAAAGCCCATCGCCGCCACGACCGCCGACGCCCAGGCCATGATCGACGCCGCCAAGGCCAACAACCGCGTCCTGATGGTCGGCCATGTCGAGCGCTTCAATCCGGCGGTCGAGACGGTCAAGCGCGCCGTCGAGGGCGACGAGATCATCTCCATCCAGATTACCCGCGTCGGCCCCTTCCCGCCGCGCATGGGCGAGGTCGGGGTGGTCATCGACCTGGCCGTGCACGACATCGACATCATCCGCCACCTGACCGGCTCCGAGATCGTCGAGGTCCAGCCGCAGCTGGTCCGCACCCGCGCCGAGCGCGAAGACACGGCCCTGCTGCAGTTCCGCACCGACAACGGGGTGATCGCCCACATCACCACCAACTGGGTCACGCCGTACAAGACCCGCACCCTGCAGGTGGCGACCAAGACCAAGTTCGTCGTGGCCGACCTGATCACCCGCCAGGTGACGGAGTATTTCGGCCAGCAGCCGGACGGCTCCTACTCGACCCGGATGCTGCACTCCTGGCCCGCCGAGCCGCTGAGGAAGGAGCACGAGGCCTTCGTCCACGCCATCCGCACCGGCGAGACGGCGGCGGTGTCGGGCGAGGACGGCCTGCGCAATCTGGAAGTCGCCCTGCGCTGCCTGGGGGAATAGCGGCGCTCGATTTTTAACCTACCCGTGCTATCTCTCTCGCGATTCGTGAGGGGGACTACATGACGGACGCGACGGCTACTGAGGCGGCGCAAATCGATTGCCCATTCTGCGCCGAGAAGATCATGGCGGCGGCGAAGAAGTGTCGCCATTGCGGGGAAATGCTTGATCCTGCGATGCGTCGCGCGGAGGAGGCGATGCGGGCTGCTAGTCGATCGGCGCCGGTTTATATGAATGCAGGCGGGGGCGGCGCTGCCGCTTCGTCGTCTTCAGGCGGCGGCGTTCAGCAACTGCGCCCGTGGGGCCATTTCATCCATGTCGTGCTGTCGATTGTGACGGTGGGGCTTTGGATTCCGGTTTGGGTTCTTCTCTACCTGTTCAGAAATAAGAACGTCTATTTCTGAGGTTAGTCTAGAACGCCGCACCCGGACGGAACACCAGCCGGCAATGCAGGCGGCCGTCGGCGTAGTCCATGCTTGCGGCGCCGCGCAGCGTGCCCCGGATGCTGGCGTCGATCAGGCGCGAGCCGAAGCCGGACCGCGTCGGCGCCGTGACAACCGGGCCGCCGTGCTCGATCCAGTCCATCGTGACCATGCCGTCGTCGTGGACGCCGCTCCAGGTCACGCCGACCCAGCCGCCGGCCTCGCCCGGATTGCTCAGGGCCCCGTATTTGGCGGCGTTGGTGGCCAGTTCGTGCAGCACCAGGCCCATAGACAGCGACTGTTCGGCCTCCAGGGTCACGTCCGGCCCCTCCATCCGTAGCTGATCCTCGGCGAAGGGACGGAACTCTTGCTGCACCAGGTCGCGCAGGCCGGCGCGTTCCCAGCCGTTGGCGGTCAGCAGGTTGTGGGTGTCGGACAGGGCGATCAGCCGCGCCTCGAACAGGCGCATGAATTCCTCGACGCTGGTCGAGCGCCGGGCGGTCAGGGCGGCGATCGACTGTATGGTGGCCAGGGTGTTCTTCACGCGGTGATTCAGCTCGTTGATCAGCAGGCGCTGACGATGCTCGCTGGTGGCCAGGGCGGCGAAGGCCGCGTGCCGATCCGTCACGTCGAGGACCACCCCCGCCAGCTTGAGCGGCCGCCCCGACCGTGAGCGGATCAGCCGCCCCCGGTACTGAAGCCAGCGGCTCGAGGGCGGCATCCACACCTCGGCGGCGTATTCGCCGTCGCCGTTCAGGGCGCGCACCAGCGCCGCCTTGGCCGCGGCCAGATCCTCGGGGCTGAGACGGCTGCTCAGATCGCCCACAGAAAAGGCCTCGCCGTGAGCCAGGCCAAGGAATTTCCGGGCCCGACCCGACAGCCACAGGGTCTGCCCCGGCAGGGCCAGCTCCCAGTAGCCGACGCCGCCCGCGTCGATCACCGCCAGCAGCTTGCCGCGCTGATTGATCATCGAGGCGGCCAGGGCCAGGATCAGGATGGTCAGGGTGACCGCCGCGATCGCAACCGCCAGAATCAGGGGCGTGGCGCCGGCCGGCGGCGCTGCGACCAGACGTATAGGCCCCACCGACAGGGCGGCCATGGCGGAATAGTGCATTCCCACCACGGCCAGGCCCAGGATCACGGCCGCCGCCAGCCGCCAGCTGGGCGAGCTTTCGTGCGCGGCGGCGAACAGGGCGGCGGTCGAGGCCAGCAAGGCGACGCCCAGCGACAGGGCGACCAGGGGCGGCGAATAGGAGAGGCTGGCCGCGATGTTCAGCGCCGCCATCCCGACATAATGCATGGCGCAGATGCTCGACCCCATGAGCGCGCCGGCGGCCAGCGTCCGCCCCAGGCTCCGCCCCCTGGCGGCGATCAGAAAGGCCAGGCTGGTTCCGACCAGGGCCAGCAGGAAGGACAAAGCGGTCAGCGCGGGGTCGTAGCGGACCAGGACGCCGGGGTCGAAGCCCAGCATGGCGATGAAATGCATGGCCCATATGCCTCCGCCCATGGCGAGGGCGGCGGTGGCCAGCCAGGGCAGGCGGGCCGTTCCCTGCCGCTCGCGAACCTGCCGGAACAGATCCAGCGCCGTCCAGGCGGCGAAGACGGCCACCAGGACGGACAGGGCGCCGAAAACGGAGACGACGTGCAGGTGCATGAAATCGCCCTATGCCGTCCCGAAGCAGGGACGCGCGGGCAGATTTTCACAGAAACTCCGTTCTGTCAGTATGCGGCGGAAGAACCCGCTCGGACGCGCGGACGGTCAGCCGGCGACCATCTGCATGCTCAGCCACTCGGCGATCAGGGCGGGCTTGTCGGCCCCCTCGATCTCGACGGTCAGCTCGTGCTTCAGCAGCCAGCGCGTCACGCGGTCCTGGGCGCCCTTGTCCTCGGCGGACAGCAGCTTGAAGCGGCCGCGCACCCTTGATCCGGCCGGGACGGGGGCGAGGAAGCGCAGCTTGTCGAAGCCGTAGTTGACCCCCATGACCACGCCGTCCAGCGGCTCGACGGCCTCTGCCATGGCCGAGGCCAGGCTGAGGGTCAGGAACCCATGCGCAATGGTCCCGCCGAAGGGTGTCGCCCGGGCCCGATCGGGATCGACGTGGATGAACTGCTCGTCCTCGGTGATGCGGGCGAAGGCGTCGATGCGGGCCTGATCCACCGTGATCCAGCGGCTGACGCCGACCTCCTGGCCGACCAGGGATTGAAGCTCGCTCGGTTTCGTCATGACGCCCTCCCGTTTTGGGCAGCCTTGCCCGCGTCGCGAGGGCGCGCAAGGGGGCGGGTCAGTCCTTGAACCGGCCCTCGATGATCGTGCTGAACAGTCCCGGATCGA
Source organism: Brevundimonas sp. (assembly GCF_050729455.1). GTDB lineage: Bacteria > Pseudomonadota > Alphaproteobacteria > Caulobacterales > Caulobacteraceae > Brevundimonas. The sequence continues at coordinate 11,195 of NZ_JBOHLI010000016.1, read as the reverse complement.
CGTTGCCGCCCGACAGGACGATCCCGGTGGTCAGACCCTTGGCCTCGACCTTGCCGGACAGGAGCGCCGCCAGGGACACCGCGCCGCCCGGCTCGATCACCAGCTTGAGCCAGCGGAAGGCGAAGCGCATGGCCTCGGCGACCTCGGCGTCGGTGACGGTTGCGGCGCCCGCCAGCCGCCGGTTGATCGGCCAGGTCAGTTCGCCGGGCAGGGGGGCCATCAGGGCGTCGCAGATGGACGGCGCGCCTTGCGGACAGGCGACCCGTTCGCCGGCTTCCAGAGAGCGACGGGTGTCGTCGAAGGCCTCGGGCTCGACGACGATGACGCGGGTGTCGGGGCTCTGTTCGGCCATGACCAGGCTGAGCCCGGCGATCAGGCCGCCGCCCGAGGCGCCGCACAGAAGCTGGTCCATCGGAATGCCGGCCTGTTCCAGCATCTCCAGCCCGACCGTGCCCTGGCCCTCGATGATGAAGGGGTCGTCGAAGGGCGGGACCAGGATGGAGCCTCGCTCGGCCGCGATCTCGGCGCCGATGGCCTCGCGGCTCTCGGTCCAGCGGTCGTAGAAGCGCACCTCGCCGCCGAAGGCGCGAACGCCCTCGACCTTCACTGTCGGGCTGTCCGACGGCATGACGATCAGGGCGCGGGTTCCGATCGCCTGCGCCGCCGCCGCCACGCCTTGCGCGTGGTTGCCCGAGGAATAGGCCACGACGCCGCGCGTCTTCTCCGCGTCCGTCAGGCGGCTGATGCGGTTATAGGCCCCGCGGAATTTGAAGGCGCCCGCCACCTGCAAGGTCTCGGCCTTCATCAGCACGCGGCCGCCGACGGCCGCGTTCAGGGCCGGGTGCTCGATCAGCGGCGTACGCACGGCGGCGGGGGCGATCTGGCGGGCGGCGTCGAGGACGCCTTGGAAGCTGGGCTTATGCATGGGACCTCGATACCTCCATCTGTCGGCTTGTCGAGGCGGTATGCGCCACGCAGGATACGACAGCATGAACCCGTACTCGATCATAGACGCACAGTTGGACCGTCGAGCCGCCGAGAACGGTTGGACGGTGTTCAAGGAATGGGCGGATGCTCCGGCCAGATTCTTCTACATCGGCGGGAGCGCGCCTTGGGATTGCTTTCAGATTTCGATTGATGCGCCCGTTGTTGGAGCCATCGCGGTTACGGCTCGTTCGGTGGATACAAATGATGATCAGGAATTCGAGCAGACCTTGCGTGGAGGGATTGCTGAGTTCGACAGTCTTCTGAACTCAGCGGTCGCCTTGATCGAAACCTGGAAAAGCCGCGCGCCATGAACCGTCTCATCCTCGCCATCGACCAGGGCACCACCTCGACGCGGGCCATCGCCTTCGAGGTCACGCCTCAAGGGGCCTTCTCCGCCGTCGCCGTCAGCCAGATCGAGCTGGCGCAGCATTTCCCGCACTCCGGATGGGTCGAGCATGACGCGGCCGAGATCTGGCGCGCGACTCTGCAGACCTGCCGCGAGGTGGTCAGGAAGGCGGGCGGCGTGGGCCGCTTCGCCGCCGTGGGCATCACCAACCAGCGCGAGACCTCGGTGCTGTGGGACGCGGCGACCGGCGAGCCGTTGCACCGCGCCATCGTCTGGCAGGACCGACGCACGGCCGAGGCGACCGGGCGGCTGGCGGCGGCAGGGCATGAGGCCATGGTGCAGGCCGCGACCGGCCTGATCCTCGATCCCTATTTCTCGGCCTCGAAATACGCCTGGCTGCTGGACGCCGTGCCGGGGGCGCGCGAGCGGGCGGCGCGGGGCGAGGTCAAACTGGGCACCATCGACGCCTGGCTGATCTGGAAGCTGACGGGCGGGCAAAGCCACGTCACCGACGCCACCAACGCCAGCCGCACCAGCCTGATGGACTTGTCGACGCGGAAGTGGCGGGCGGACCTGTGTGAGTTGTTCGACGTGCCGATCGAGGCCCTGCCGGAAATCCGCGGCTGCGCCGATCATCTGGGCGATTGTGACGCCAGCCTGTTCGGGCGGGCTCTGCCGATCCACGGATCGGCGGGGGACCAGCAGGCGGCCCTGGTCGGCCACGGGGCGCTGCAGGCCGGCGACGCCAAGATCACCTACGGCACCGGGGCCTTTCTGGTGGCCAATGTCGGGGCCGCACCGGTGGCCTCGACCTCGCGGCTGCTGGGGACGCTCGGCTACGCGGCGGACGGGCAGGTCGCCTATGGGCTGGAAGGCTCGATCTTCTCGGCGGGATCGGCGATCCAGTGGCTGCGCGACGGGCTGAAGGTCATCTCGGACTCGCGTCAGTCCGAGGCCATGGCCCAGACGCTGACAGACAACGGCGGGGTCTATCTGGTGCCCGGCTTCACCGGCCTGGGCGCGCCCTGGTGGAAGCCGGAGGCGCGCGGCACGGTCATCGGTCTGACCCGCGACAGCGGTCCGGCCCACTTCGTGCGGGCGGCGCTGGAGAGCCTGGCCTATCAGACCCGCGACCTGCTGGACGCCCTGAAGGCGGACGGGGCGCCGCCGCTGACGCGGCTCAAGGTCGACGGCGGGGTCACGGCCAACGCCTTCGCCATGCAGTTCGTCGCCGACATCTGCGAGGTCGAGGTCGAACGTCCCGCCTTCCAGGAGATGACGGCCCTGGGCGCGGCGCGGCTGGCGGCCTTCGGCGTCGGCCTGACGTCGGAGCTGTGGACCGCCCCGCTGGAGGCCCCCGCCGTCTGGCGTCCGCGCATGGGCGAGGAGGAACGGACGCGGCTGTTGAAGGGCTGGCGCGGGGCGGTGAAGGCCGCCATCATCGCCGCCGGGGGAGACGAGACATGACCGATCAACTGGACGCCCAGTCGGCCTTTTCCGGCACGCGCGAGGTGGATGAACGCTATCGGCTGGACGAGGCGTCGCTGGACGCCTGGCTGAGCGCCAATGTCGAGGGCTACGCCGGGCCGCTGACGATCCGCCAGTTCAAGGGCGGCCAGTCCAACCCCACCTATGAGCTGACCACGCCGGGGCGGACTTATGTCTTGCGCCGCAAGCCGCCGGGGACGCTGCTGGCCAGCGCCCACGCCGTGGACCGCGAGTTCACCGTCATCTCGGCCCTGCACGCCCAGGGGTTTCCTGTGGCGCGGCCCTATGCTCTGTGTACGGACGAAATGGTCATCGGCTCGATCTTCTACGTCATGGACAAGGTCGAGGGCCGGGTCTTCTGGGACCTGAAGCTGCCGGGGCTGCAGCCCGCCGAGCGCCGCGCCATCTATGAGGCGCAGACGGACACGCTGGCGGCCCTGCACGCCTTCGACCCCGGCACTATTGGTCTGGGCGACTACGGCAAGCCGGGCAACTACTTCGCCCGGCAGGTCGGGCGCTGGACCAAGCAGTATCGGGCCAGCGAGATCGAACCCGTCCCGGCCATGGACCGGCTGATCGCCTTCCTGCCCGACAGCCTGCCGCCGGAAGGGCCGACGCGGATCGTCCACGGCGACTTCCGCCTCGACAACCTGATCCTCGACCCGGTCGAGGCCAAGGTGAGGGCGGTGCTGGACTGGGAGTTGTCGACGCTGGGCGATCCCATGGCCGACTTCTCCTATCTGCTGATCGCCTGGGTCATTCCGGCCAGCTTGAGGAACGGTCTGGCGGGGGCGGATCTGAAGAAACTGGGCATCCCCTCGGTCGAGGAGACGGTGGAACGCTACGCCGAAAAAACCGGGACGGCGGCGGCGAACCTCGACTGGCTGTTCGCCTACAACCTGTTCCGGCTGGCGGCCATCTGCCAGGGCATCGCCGGTCGGGTGCGCGACGGCACCGCCGCCAGCGCCCACGCCAGAACCATGGCGGCCCAGGTCGGACCCCTGTCGGACGCCGCCTGGGGCTTCGCCTGCAAGGCCGGAGCGTGAAGCTTGGCGATAATTAAAACAGTTTTTGTTGCGGTTGGATTTGTGAAACGGCGCCGGAAGCCCTACCTTCCGGTCTGGAGCCTTAATCAAGATGTCTGACAGCCAAAGATTCCCCGTCGCCGCCCACGCCCTGGCCTATCTGGCCCATAAGGGCGCCTATTCGGCTGCGGACGCGGCGCCCAGCGCCGTTCTGGCCGCCTCGGTGCCGACCAATCCGGTGGTCATCCGCCGGGTGACGGCCCTGCTGGCCAAGGCGGGCCTGATCGCCACGCGCCCCGGCGCCTCGGGCGGGTCCTGGCTGCTGCGTCGCCCGGATGACATCTGCCTGGACGAGGTGCTGAAGGCGGTGAACGGCTGCGCCCACCTGGGTTCGCCGCCCGCCGGGGCCAAGGGCTGCCCCATTGGCGAACATATCCCGCGTCAGGTGTCCAAGGCCCTGACCGCCGCCGATCAGGCCGCGGGCGCGGCTCTGTCGAAGATCACCATCGCCGACCTGCTGGCCCCCGACGCCGCCTCGCTGCGGGGCTTCGCGCCGCATCCCGCCTGTCCCAGCGTCGTCGGCTGACGTTCGCCGCTTGGGGGAGCGCACCATCCTGATCACGGGGGCCAGCGCCGGCATCGGCGCGGCCCTGGCGCGCGAGTGCGCGGGGCGGGGGCATGACCTGATCCTGACGGCCCGCCGCGAAGGCCCGCTGCTGGCCCTGGCCGAGGAACTGACGGCGAAGCACGGCGTGGCTGCGAATGTCGTTCCCGCCGATCTGGCTGAACCGGGGGCGCCCGCCGCCCTCGTGGAAGCCGTCGCCGCGCGCGGCCTGAGCGTCGACGGCCTGATCAACAACGCGGGCTTCAGCCGCACCACGGGCTTCCTCGACACCGATCCCGCCGACCACGCCGCCATGATCCGCGTCATGCTGACGGCGCCGGTCGAGTTGAGCCGTCTGCTGCTGCCCGGCATGATCGAAGGCGGCTGGGGCCGGGTGCTGAACGTGGCCTCCCTGGCCGGACAGATGCCCGCGACCGGCGGCGACACCCTGTACGGGCCGATCAAGAGCTTCCTGATCAAGGCGTCGCAGGGTCTGTGGCTGGAGACGCAGGGGACGGGGGTGCACGTCACCGCCCTTTGCCCCGGCTACACCTATACCGAGTTCCATGACGTCAACGGCTCGCGCGAGCAGGTGTCGAGCGCCTATCCGGCCTGGATGTGGATGGAGGCCGATCGCGTGGCCCGCATCGGCTGGGACGCGGTCGAGGCCAACCAGCCGCGCGTCACGCCGGGGTTCGCCAACAATGTGCTGGCGGCGCTGGGCGGGATGCTGCCAGACGCCCTGGCGCTGCGGATGGTCGGCGGCCACGCCAGGAGGCTGGACCGCCTGTAAGGACCTAGTGACCGCCGGCGGGGTAGGGCGCCGTGACCCCGATGCTGAACATTCCGGGGATGGCCTCGCCCAGGCCGGCGATGATGAACTGGATGGCCAGGGCGCACAGGATCAGGCCCAGGACCCGCACCACGATGGCCATGCCGACGTCGCCGAGGATGCGGCTGATCGGGCCGGTGCAGGCGAAACAGACGAAGGTGACGACGCAGGCGCCGACCATGGCGATCAGCGACGAGGCGGTGCCGGCCGCGCCCAGCTTCTCGGCCTCGCCGGCGTTGATGATGATGGCCGAGATGGCGCCTGGGCCGATCATCAGCGGAATGGCGAAGGGCACGATCAGGCGCTTGAAGCGGCGCTTGGCGTAGCCGCGCACGTCCTTGGCGTCGGTCACGGCGTCGGCGTCGGCGAAGAGTTTGAGGAAGTCGTCGCGGGCCATGTCGAGGCCGAGCAGCAGCAGCAGGATGCCGCCCGCGATGCGGAAGGCGGCCAGCGAAATGCCGAAGAACTGCAGCAGGCCCAGGCCGGTGAAAAAGAAGAAGCCCAGGAAGACGGCGGCGAAACCGCAGATCATGGCCGAGACCGTGATCCGCTGACGCAGCGAGGCCCCGGCGGTGGCGGCGGCGAAGATCGGCACATTGCCGATGGGGTCCAGCAGCGCGAACAGCGCCACGAACAGGTTGACCCCCAGATCGACCGCGTTCATTGCTTGCCCCCGCCCTGAAATCCCGCCGCGCGACCCGCGACCCTTCGTCCCACCTATCGGGGCATCCGCGCGCGCCTGCAACCCGCCGAGAGCCGGAAATGTCCGAAGACCGCCCGAACCGCCCCTTTGATCCCCGCGTCATCTGCGCCCTGGACGTGCCGACGACCGACGAGGCGCGGGTTCTGGTCGAGCGGATCGGCGACGCGGTCGGCTTCTACAAGGTGGGACTGCAGCTGTTCGCCTCCGACGGCATGGGGCTGGCGCGCGAGCTGAAGGCGGCAGGCCGACAGGTGTTTCTGGACTGGAAGCTGCACGACATCGGCGCGACGGTGGAGAAGGCGACGGCGGTGCTGGCGAACGCTGGCTGCGACCTGCTGACCGTCCACGCCCGGCCTCAGGTGATGGCGGCGGCGGCGCGCGGGGCGGCGGGCTCGGACCTCAAGATCCTGGGCGTCACCGTCCTGACCAGTCTGACCGAGGAGGACCTGACGGCGGACGATCACAGCCTGTCGGCCGCCGACCTGGTCGAACTGCGGGTGCGACAGGCGCTGGAGGCGGGCATCCACGGCGTGGTCTCCAGCCCGCACGAGGCGGCGCGGGTGCGCGAGATCGCGCTGGCGGCGGGACGCGACGACTTCCTGATCGTGACGCCGGGCGTGCGGCCGACGGGCGCGGCCCTGGACGATCAGGCGCGGGCGGCGACCCCGGCCAGCGCCCTGGAATCCGGCGCCACCCATTTGGTGGTCGGCCGCCCGATCACCGCCTCGGCCGATCCGCGCGCGGCGGCGCAAGCCATATCGCAGGAGATCGCGCTGATCTGATCCCGCGCAACCTGTTGATCCACGTGAAACAAAAAGGGCGGCTTCCTCGCGGGGGCCGCCCTTTGTCTTGATCAGCCTCGCTCGCCGGGCTCCTGCATATAGGGCCGCTCGGTCGGCGACCGATGGTGGTGCGGCGGCGGGGGAGGGGGTGGCGTGCTGGGCACGGCGTAGTAGCCCTGCTCGAAGTTCACGACCGGGGGCGCGGCCTCGACGCGCGGCGGCTCGACATAGACCTGGGGCCGGGCGACCTCGACCTGGGCCGGGGCGACGCGGACGTCGGCGGGGGCCACATAGACCGGCGGCGGCGCGACGTGAACGCGGGCCGGCTCGACGTAGACCGGGGCCGGCTGAACATAGACCGGCGGCGATTCCACATAGACGGGCGGCTGCGAGACATAGACCGGCGGTTGGCTGACATAGACCGGCTCGGGCCGGTAGTGGACCGGTTGCGGCGGCGGACCGCAGCGGCCGCAGTCATACCCGCCGTGATGATAGCCGGGCTGATAGTAGCCTTGCTGATATTGGCCCTGTGGATACTGACCTTGGCCGTAGCCGCCGCCCCAGCGCGACCACGGATAGCGGCCGAAGCCGTCGACCGGATAGCCGAAGGGCATGGAACGGGTCACGCCGCCATAGCCGTAGCCGTGGCGGATCGGTTCCTGCTGCGGGGCGACGACCACGGGCGGGCGATATCCCGCGCCGCCGTAGCCGTATCCATAGCCGTAGGCCTCGACCGGGCCGTAGCCGCCCTGCCAGCCGGTGTCGCTGTAGTATGTTCGGACGCGGCTCTCGACGATGGGGCCGCGCTCGACATGGACTTGCCGGGCATGGCCGGAGGCGGCGTTGTGGCGGACCTGACGCTGTTGCGCCTCGGCGGTTCCGGCGGCGAGCAGGGCTGCGCCGACGGCGATATACAGAACAGCCTTCATGGCCACGCTCCTTGTTTCAGCCGCAAAGGTTAATGCGGTTTCGGTGGAAGCGTTCAATATTCTCCCTTGGCGCGAGCGGGGACGGCCCGCGATCAGAAGTCGACAGCCAGACCCTTCTTCTCCCAGTCGCCGTAACGGGTCGGTTCGGGACCGCGCGGACCGCCGTGTTCTTCGGCCAGAACGGTCTCTTCGGCCGCCTTGCGACGTTCGGCCGCTTCCAGCAGGGCGCGGCGCGCGGCCTCGCTCAGGGGGCGCTCCGGCGTGGCGTGGGGCACGTCGGCGTTGAAGGCGGGGGTGTCTTCAGCGTCGTCAGCGGCGGGCGGGGTGGGCTGTTCGGTCACAGGGGGTCTGCCTTGAGGGCGCGGATACAGGGCCTCACATAGACGTTCAGGCCTTTGACGCCACCCCTGACGACGCCCGGACCGCATGAACCATCTCAAGACCTTCGCTCTGCTGGCCGTGATGACCGCCCTGTTCATGGGGATCGGCTATCTGATCGGCAAAGGCCCCGGCATGATGATCGCCCTGCTCGCGGCGGCGGGGATGAACCTGTTCAGCTACTGGAACGCCGACAAGATCGTGCTGAAGATGTACAAGGCGCAGGTGGTGGACGAGACCCACCCCAACGCCGTGGTCCGGGCCTATGTCGCCGACGTGAAGCAGATGGCGCGCGACGCGGGCCTGCCTCTGCCGACCATCACCATCATTCCCAACGATCAGCCCAACGCCTTCGCTACCGGCCGCAACCCGCAGAACGCCGCCGTGGCCGCGACCAGCGGCCTGCTGGACATGCTGACGCGCGAGGAGGTGCGCGGGGTGATGGCGCACGAACTGGCCCATGTGAAGAACCGCGACACCCTGACCATGACGGTCACGGCCACGGTGGCCGGGGCCATCGCCATGCTGGCCAACTTCGCCATGTTTTTCGGCGGCGGCGACGACCGCGAACGTCCCGGCGGCATGATCGGGACCATCGCCCTTATGTTGTTGGCCCCCATGGCGGCGGGTCTGGTGCAGATGGCCATCAGCCGCACCCGCGAGTACGAGGCCGACCGGGTCGGGGCCGAGATCGCCAAGGACCCCCAGGCCCTGGCTTCGGCCCTGCAGAAGATCGAGGCCTATGCCCGCGGCGCGGTGAACGTCCCGGCCGAGCGCAACCCGGCCACGGCCCATATGTTCATCATCAATCCGCTGAACGGGAAGGGGGCGGACAGCCTGTTCTCGACCCACCCGGCGACGGGCAATCGCGTCCGCGCCTTGATGGAGCTGGGGGCGAGCATGGGCATGAGCCGTCGTGCGGCGGCGGTGCCCGTGGCGCCCGCCCCGTCGGCAAGCGCGCCGCGCACCAGCGTGCCGACCACGCCCTCGGCGCCGACCGCCCCGCGCGGACCCTGGGGCTGATCGACTTTGCGCCTTCGGGCGTAAACGGTTAGAGCGCGCGGCATGACCGACAAGTCCGACCCCGCCGATCTGCCCGCCTTCGACAGCGACCGCCCCGAGTGGGCCCAGGCCCACGGCCCGCTGCGCTCGTTCGGGCGCATCAAGTCGCGGCCGATCAAGGCGCGTCAGGCGGCCCTGTTCGAGACCCTGATGCCGCAGATCGCCGTGCCGGACCCGAGCAAGGGTCCGATCGACCCCCTGGCCTTGATGCCGGACGCGAAAGAAGTCTGGCTGGAAATCGGCTTCGGCGGCGGCGAGCATCTGGCCGAACAGGCGACGCGCAACCCGGACGCCCTGATGATCGGCTGCGAGCCCTTCCTCAATGGCGTCGCCTCGGCCCTGCGCCATGTGGAGGAGGGCGGTCTGAAGAACGTGCGCCTGCACGCCGACGACGCCCGCGCCGTGATGACGGCCCTGCCGGACGCCTCGCTGGACCGGGTGATGATCCTCTTCCCCGACCCCTGGCACAAGGTGCGCCACAACAAGCGCCGCCTGTTGCAGGACGAGACGGCGGTCGAGATCGCCCGCCTGCTGAAGCCCGGCGGCCGGGTGCGCTTCGTCACCGACTGGCTGGACTACGCCGAATGGGCGCTGGAGCGGCTGGCGCGCACCCCGGGCCTGACGCGGATCGAGACGGGCGACATCAAGGCGGGGGGCGCCGACTGGTTCACCGTCCCCGCCGACCACGTCGTCACCCGCTATGAGGAAAAGAAGCTGGGCGACACCACGCCGATCTTCCTAGAGTTCCAGCGCCAGGCCTAGCCAGGGGCGGCGGCCCGATCGCGCCGTCGATCATGGGTTTCGACCCGATCTACGACCTTAGTCGTAAGGGTGGTTACGCAGGGGATCTTACGCAACGCGGATTTTCCGCGCCGTTTACCGGCGTTCGTCATCCTGACCCTGACAGTCAGGGGATATGACGGAATGCGTAGTTTGACGATCGGCGGCCGGGTGAACCTGCTGTCGGTGCTGGCGGTGGCCGGCCTGCTTTTGGTGACGGGCCTCTCTCTGATGAAGCTCGACGGCGTGATGCGCGCCGACATCGCCGACCGGACCAGGAAGACCGTCGAGGTCGCTCACAGCGTCGTCGCCCACTATCAGGCCCAGGAGCAGTTGGGCGTGATGACGCGCCCGCAGGCCCAAGCCTCGGCCCTGTCGACCCTGCGGGCCCTGCGCTACGGCCAGGATGACTATTTCTGGGTCAACGACATGCAGCCGCGCATGATCATGCACCCGTTCAGCGCCCAGCTGGAAGGCCAGGACATCGGCGGCAAGACCGACGCCGACGGGGTCTTCATGTTCCGCGAAATGACCGAGGTGGCGCGCCGCGACGGCGAAGGCTTCGTTCATTACCGCTGGGCCAAGCCCGGCGCCGAGGAGGCCTCGCCCAAGATCTCCTACGTCAAGGCCTTCAAGCCCTGGGGCTGGGTGGTCGGTTCGGGCGTCTATACCGACCAGATCGTCGCCGCCGTGGCCCGCGCGGCCCTGACCCTGGGCGGCATGGCCCTGGCCGTGGCCCTGGCCATGGGCGTGGCCGGCTGGATGCTGGGCCGTTCGGTCGCGGGTCCGGTCGTGGCCCTGGCTGACCGCATGAAGCGGCTGGCGGACGGCGACAAAGCCGCCCCCATTCCGGGTTTGGCGCGTCACGACGAGATCGGCCGTATGGCCGGGGCGCTGGAAGTGTTCCGCGACGCCGCCATCGCCAATGACCGTCTGGAGGCCGAGGCCGTGGCCCAACGCGCCGCCGCTGAGGAAGAACGCGTCCGCATCGAGGCCGAGAAGGCCCGCACCGCCGAGGAAGACCGCGTCGCCGTCACCGCCCTGGGCCAGGGTCTGCAGGCCATGGCCAACGGCGATCTGACGCACCGCATGACGGCCCAGGTCGCGACCCGTTCGGAACAATTGAAGGTGGATTTCAACACCGCCATCGCCCAGCTGGAGCAGGCCGTCGCGGTGGTCGTCACCAACGTCGCCGCCATCCGTTCGGGTTCGAGCGAGATCAGCCAGGCCTCGGACGACCTGTCGCGCCGCACCGAGCAGCAGGCCGCCTCTCTGGAGG
>NZ_JBOHLI010000015.1:0-53046 GCF_050729455.1 Brevundimonas sp. | reverse complement strand
ATCTGCGGCATCGCCCGGTCCAGCCAGCCGCCGCCACGCGACTGCACGACGGCTTCGCTCTCGGCCACCCGCAGGACACAGACCGACAGGTCGCGATTGCGCGACCGCGCGCCCTCGGCCACCCGCGCCAGATGCGAGGCGAACAGGTCGCGGGTGAACAGGCCCGTGGCCGCATCCATCAGGTCCGAGCCGCGCACAGAATCGAGCGCCCGCCGAATAGCCTGACGGCGGCGATGGTTGCGGGCCAAGGCCAGCACCCGCTCGGCGGTCTCGTCTTCCGGCGTTTCGGCTGCGGCCACATCGGCGAAGCCCCGGCGGAAAAGGTCAGCGAGCTCGACCTCGCCCGCGCCGCGCAGATAGAGGATCAGGGGGATATGATAGAGGCGGGTGTTCCGCTTCATGCCCGAGGCGATGGACAGGGCCGGCGCATGATCCTGGCCGCCCCACAGCACGGCGGCGTCAAACGCCCGCTCATGCAGATAGTCGAAGGCGGTATAGGGCGTCGGCGCGGCGACCACCTCGGCGCCCGCCGCCGACAGGGCGTTGGACATGGCCAGGAAACGACGGTCCGCGGCGCCCGCCGTCAGGATCTGCAACGGGGTTTCGCCCACGTCCGGCGCGTTCAGGGTCACGCCGTGGGCGGCGAAAGTCGCCTGCCTCAACCGGAATTCTTCTTCCGCTATGCCAGCCCGCGTCAGTTGCTCCAGCCGCAGGGCGGCCTGGGCGGGATGCGGCGGCGAAGACATCATCAGATCGACGTCGCCGCTCTCGCCTTCGCCGGCGATCATGAGGATCGGCAGATAGCGCGGCGCGGCGGCCTCGCGCAGTCGGGCGGCGGCCGCCTGGCCCTCGAGCCCGCGAGCTTCGACGACAGCGGCGTCGACCGTCATGTCCTTCAGCACCAGAACGGCGGCGTCCAGCGTCCGCGCCGTCATCGTGGGCCATCCCAACTGGTCCAGCCCCTCGCACAGGGGGCCGATCAGGGCGTCATCAACTGCGACGACCAGTACGCGCGGATCGGAATCCAAACTTCTCTCCCCTTGGCCTGGACGGCTCGCCCCCGACGCCGACGCTCCAGGCCGGCTCATGATACTGATCACGCCCCCGATCTAGCAATGGGAACCGCGTCGGAGAGCGCTGCAAAATCAACGCCGCTCTCAGAGGGTTTCACCATAGGCCGAATGAGGTTAATCGGTCGCTTTGACGTCTGCCGAGGCTCAAGCTTGGATCAGCCCACCCGATTGTTGGCCCACCCCCTGTTCTGGGGTCGCCTGGCGGTGCGCGCCTTCGCTCGCAGTTGGGGGCGCGACGTCATGCTCTATACGGGCGGCGTGTCCTTCTTTGCGCTGCTGGCCGTGTTTCCGGCCATCGCCATCCTGATCGGCTTCTACAAGGCGGTCCTGTCCATCGCTCAGGTCAGCGAGCAGGCGACGGCGCTGGCCGACGTCCTGCCCCACGCCGCCCGCGCCATCTTCGTCGGCGAGATCGACCGCCTGGCCCATACCTCGGCCAGAACCGTCTCGGCGCAAAGCGCCCTGGCCCTGGTGATTGGCGGCTATGCCGCGCACCGAGGTTTCAAGGCATTACTGGCGGGTCTTAACCTAATCCATGATGAAACCGAGCCACACGGCTTCTTCAAATTCAACCTTCTGGCGGTCTTCGTCGCCCTGTTCGCCTTTGCGCTTTTCACCGTGGTCTCGGGCGCGGTCGTGACCTCCAGACTGCTGGAACATACTCAAGAAGCGCGGCCGCTGGCCTGGCTGACGATGCCTCTGGACGGGCTGTGGCCCTCGCTTGGCCTCTGGTTGGGGCTGACCATGCTCTATCGCTACGCCATGTCCCACAAGACGCGGGTGGCCTGGCCCCCGGCCCTGCTGGGCGGACTGACGGCGACGATCATGTCGTCGGTCTTCTCATGGCTGTGCGTCATCTATGTCGAACAGATCGCCCAACTCGGCGCCACCTACGGCTCGGTCGGCGCGGTGGTGGTGCTGCTCATCTGGCTGTCGTGGAACGTCAACGCCATCTTCTACGGCGGCGCCTTCGCCACGGAACTTGAGATCGCCTGGAAGCCGGAGGAGCCGGAAATCGAAACCGGCGGCTCGGTCGTCAGCCTGTCGGAGCGGCGCCAGTCTCGACAGTGATCCGCAAGGTCCCCTCGACCTCGACGATCTCGCAGACCCGCCCGCCCTGCTCGCTCATCAGATAGGGCACGTCGATCCGCGCCATCGGATCGGTGGCCAGCAGGGTCAGGCGCGCGCCGCCGGGCGCGCCCTCCATCGCCTTGCGCAGCCGCAGACTGGGCACCGGGCAGCGATGGCCGCGCGCATCGACCAGAATCGGCTCGCTCACGCCGTCACCGCGTCCAAAAGCATACCCAGAGCAACCCGGACGCTCTCCAGCCGAACCGCCTCTCGCCCTATGTCGCCGAACCGGCGCTCAACGTGAACAACGGCGCCGCTGGGGCCGACGGCGGCGAAATGCACCAGGCCGACCGGCTTCTCCGCCGAGCCTCCACCTGGACCAGCCACCCCGGTAACGGAGACAGACGCCGAGGCCCGCGATCGATGGACCGCTCCCAGCGCCATCGTTCGCGCCACGTGTTCCGACACCGCCCCGAACCGCGCCAGCAAGTCGTCTGAGACGCCCAGAAGATCGGTCTTGGCCTCGTTGCTGTAGGTGACGAAACCTCGGTCCAGCACCGCGGATGATCCGGCGATCGCCGTCAGGGCCCCCGACACCAGGCCGCCGGTGCAGCTTTCCGCCGTGGCGACCATGACGCCGGCCTTCAACGCGGCCTGGATCACGGCGGCGGCGGAGGTCTGAATGTCGTCCGGGAACATGGCTATGCGCTCCGTCTGCGAGTCGGTCTAAACCTGCCGACAGGGGGCGGGTCAGACGACCATGCCGATGCCAGCGGATCGCGAATGACCGATTCCACCATGACGACGGCCTTTCGCAAGGCCGATGCGATAACACCCGCGCTGTTCGCCGTCGCCATCTTCACGTCGGCGTCGCTGGTTTTTGTCGTTCAACCCATGGTGACAAAGCTGGTCCTGCCCATGCTGGGGGGATCGCCGTCGGTGTGGAACACCTCGATGGTCTTCTTCCAGACCGCGCTGCTGGTCGGCTACGGCTACGCCCACCTGCTGCAACGGGTTCGCTCGCTGAAGTGGCAGGCCGCCATTCACCTGACCCTGCTGCTGGCGGCGGCCCTGTTCCTGCCCTTGCAGATCAGCGGCCTGCTGGGCGAGCCGAACCCCGCCGCACCCACCGCCTGGTTGCTGGCGACGCTGGCCTTGTCCGTCGGGGCGCCGTTCGCCCTCCTGTCGGCCACTGCACCGCTATTGCAAGCCTGGTATGCGCGGGTTCGAGCCGATCATGAGGATGGTCAAAACCCCTACGTCCTCTACGCCGCCTCCAACCTCGGCAGCTTCCTGGCCCTGCTCGCCTACCCCGCCCTGATCGAGCCGCTGATGTCCCTGTCAGGCCAGAGGACGAGCTGGACCGGCGGTTACGGCCTGTTCGTCCTGCTGGTGATCGGCCTGGCCGTCGTGGTCTGGCGCCGGCGGGTTCAGGACGCGCCCGAGCCGGCGCCCCTGGCCGTCAGCGCACCCATCCCCTGGCGCGAAAAGGGCATTCTGGTCCTGCTGGCTGCCGCCCCGTCCAGCCTGATGCTGGGCGTCACCGCCCACCTGTCGACCGACGTGGCCTCCGCCCCCTTCCTCTGGGTCGCGCCGCTAGCCCTCTATTTGCTGACCTTCGTGATCGCCTTCCAGGCCAGGCCGTGGATCAGCCTTCCCACGACGCTCGTGCTGCAAGCCGCACTCGGCGCCGTCGTCGTCAGCCTGGTGGGGATGAACACAGGCCAGTGGCTGTTGCTGCTGCTGGGGCACCTCGCGGCCTTCTTCATCACAGCCCTGATGTGCCATCAGCGATTGGCGGCCCGGCGGCCCGCGCCTGATCGGCTCACCGAATTCTACCTGCTGCTGTCGCTGGGCGGCGTCGTCGGCGGGGCCTTCAACGCCCTGATCGCGCCGGTCATCTTCAACGGAGTCTGGGAATACCCTCTGGTTATGGTGCTGGTCGGGCTGGCCCGGCCCTGGGGCGAAGGCGCCCTGTCGCGCCGCGAGATCGTCATCCTGCTGATCGGCATCGGCGTCGCCGCTGCGCCGCCGATCGTGCTTGAGTTCATGCGCTACAACCCCGACTTCCGGGCGCTGCTCAGCGATCAGGCGCGGCTGCAGATGGTTCAGTTCATTCTGGGCGGCGCCGCGATCTGCGCCTTCCTGGTCCGAGACCGCGCGGTTCTCTTCACCATCATCATCGGCGTCATCACCCTGTCGGCGCATCACGTCGGTCGCGGCTATGACTGGAGCCTGACGGAGCGCAGCTTCTTCGGCGTCATGCGGGTCGCGGTCACGCGTGACGACGGCATGGGCGGCGACGTTCATGTCCTGATGCACGGCACCACCCTGCACGGCGCTCAGGCGCGCGCGCGCGGCTTCGCCTGCGGCCCGACCATGTATTACGCACCCTCCACCCCCTTGGGTCAGGCCGCCATGCGTATCCAGCAACGCACTCCGGCGGCCAAAATAGGCATCGTTGGACAGGGCTCGGGCGCCATGGCCGCCTACAAGCGCGCCGAAGACGAAATGACCTTCTTCGAGATCGACCCGATGGTGGACCGCGTGTCGCGCGACCCGTCCTGGTTCACCTACATCTCGAATTGCGCCGACGGCCCCATTCGCACCGTTCTGGGCGATGCGCGACTGACCATGGCCAAGGAGACGCCAGGCGCCTACGATCTGCTGGTCATCGACGCCTTCTCGTCAGACGCCGTGCCGACCCATCTGCTGACGGTCGAGGCCATCCAGGGCTATCTACGGCTGCTGAAGCCCGATGGCGTGGTGGTGCTGCACCTGTCGAACCGCAATCTCGAGATCACCATGCCGGCCGTCGCCGCCGCGCGTCAGCTGGGCGCGGCGGACCTGCATCAGATCTATGTTGAACAGCCGAACGCGCCGGAAATGTCCGAAGCCTCGACCGAGGCCCTGGCCATCTCACCGACCCCCGAGGGGCTGGCCGACTTCAAGGCCGACGGGCGCTGGCGCAAGCTGGCCCCGACCGAGGTGCGGCCGTGGACCGACGACTACGTCAACCTGTTCGGCGCCCTGATCCGGCAGATGAAGGGGCGGGGTTAGAGCCTGATCCACAGAAGCGGGATCAGGCTCGTCGCTGGTTCTTGAGCGAATATCTGAGCTCGAATGCGATCGCATTCGAGCCGATTTCGCTTAGGCCGCCCCCGCCACCCGCGCCAGATCCGCGGTGATCCGCTCGGCGACCTTCAGACGGTCGTCGGGCGTGGGCCAGTCGCCCTTCACCACGATCTTCTGATCCGGACGGATCTTCCAGAATGCTTGGTTCTTCTGGATCAGGCCCACCAATCCCATCGGATTGGGGAAGCTGTTGTTGCGCAGGGTCAGAACCGCGCCCTTGGGCCCGATGTCGATCTTCTCGATGCTGGCCGTGCGACAGTTGGCCTTGATGCCGACGATCCGCAAAAGCTGCTGCGCCTCGTCAGGCAGCGGCCCGAAGCGATCGATCAATTCCGCCGCCATGGCCTCGCGATCTTCCATCTTCTCGGCGTCCGACAGACGGCGATAGAGGCTGAGGCGAACGTTCAGGTCCGGCACATAAGCCTCTGGAATCAGGACAGCCGCGCCGACATTGATCGACGGCGACCAGCCGCGATCGGCCACTTCCTCGCCCTGCTCTCGCAGTTCGGCGACGGCGTCTTCCAGCATCTGCTGATACAGCTCGACCCCGACCTCGCGGATGTGGCCCGACTGTTCGTCACCCAGCAGATTGCCGCCGCCACGCTGATCCAGATCGTGGCTAGCCAGCTGGAAGCCGGCGCCCAGGTTGTCCAGCGACTGCAGCACCTGCAGCCGCCGCTCCGCCGACAGGCTCAACGGGCGCTTGGGATCGGTGGTCAGATAGGCAAAGGCCCGCGCCTTGGACCGACCGATGCGGCCCCGGATCTGGTGCAACTGGGCCAGACCGAACATGTCGGCGCGGTGCACGATCAGGGTGTTGGCCGTGGGAATGTCGATGCCGCTCTCGACGATGGTGGTCGAGACCAGGACGTCATAGCTGCCGTCGTAGAAGGCGCTCATCACGTCTTCCAGCTGGGTCGGGCTCATCTGGCCGTGGCCGACGACGAACTTCACCTCGGGCACCTGCTCGCGCAGGAATTTCTCGATTTCCGGCAGTTCCTTCAGGCGCGGCGCGACATAGAAGGCCTGACCGCCGCGATACTTCTCGCGCAGCAGGGCCTCGCGCACCAGCACCGGGTCCCACGGCGTCACATAAGTCCGCACCGCTAGGCGATCGACCGGCGGGGTGGCAATGATCGACATCTCGCGGATGCCCGACAGCGCCATCTGCAGGGTGCGCGGGATCGGCGTCGCCGTCAGGGTCAGCAGGTGAACATCGGCCCGCAGGGACTTCAGCTTCTCCTTGTGCTTGACGCCGAAGTGCTGCTCCTCGTCGACGATCACCAGCCCCAGATCGCGGAAGCCGACCTGTTCGGCCAGCACGGCGTGGGTCCCGACGACGATCTCGAACGTGCCGTCCTTCAGGCCCGCGCGCGTCTCGTTGGCGTCCTTGGCCGTAACCATGCGCGACAGGTGCCGCACCGTGATCGGCCAGCCGGCGAAGCGCTCGCTGAAGGTCTTGAAGTGCTGACGCGCCAGCAGGGTCGTCGGGCAGACGACGGCCACCTGTTGCCCCGTCATGGCCACGACGAAGGCGGCGCGCAGCGCGACCTCAGTCTTGCCGAAGCCGACGTCGCCGCAGATCAGGCGATCCATCGGCGTGCCCTTGCCCAGATCTTCCAGCACGTCGCCGATGGCGTTTAACTGGTCGTCCGTCTCTTCGTAGGGAAAGCGGGCGCAGAACTCGTCGAACAGGCCGGACGGCGGCGTGACGGCGTCGGACACGCGCAGGGCGCGCTTGGCGGCCAGGGCGATCAGCCCCTCGGCCATGGCGCGCAGTCGCTCCTTGGCCTTGGCCTTGCGGCCTTGCCAACCGGCGCCGCCCAGACGGTCCAGTTGAACCCCGTCGGCGTCGGTGCCGTAGCGGGTCAGAAGGTCGATATTCTCAACCGGCAAATAGAGTTTGCTGTCGCCGGCGTAGAGCAGTTCCAGGCAGTCGTGCGGCGCCTCCTGAATCTCCAGCGTCTTCAGGCCCTCATACCGTCCGATGCCGTGATCCAGGTGGACGACCAGATCGCCCGCCGTCAGGGCCGAGGCCTCGGCCAGGAAGTTGGAGGCCCGACGCTTGCGCTTGGGCCGCGCCAGACGGTCGCCCAGGATGTCGGTCTCGGAAATCACCGCCACGTCGTCGGTGACGAAGCCATGCTCGACCGGCAGGACGGCGCGCAGATAGATGTCCTTGGGCGCCGCCAGAACATCGTTCCAGTCGCGCACCGGCAGAACGTGCGTGAGGCCATGGTCGCCCAGCATGGCCGCCAGACGCTCGGCCGAGCCCTCGGTCCAGGAGGCGAACAGGACCCGTTTGCCTTCGCCTTTCAGCGTCTCGGCGTGCTGGGCCACGGCGGCGAACAGATTGACGCTGTCCTGTGAACGCTCGGCGGCGAAGCTGCGGCCCAGCCGCCCGCCGGCGTCCTCGCCCGTGCCTCCCGACAGCGGCGACAGGCGGCGCACGGCGCGTCCGGCCAGGGCGCTGTTCCAGTCGCCTTCGTCCAGATAGAGGCGCTGCGGCGCCGGGGCGCGATAGGCCGCGCCGCCCTTGCCCTTGGCGGCCTCCTTGCGCGCCTCATAGGCGTCGGTCGTCAGGCTCCAGCGTTCGGCGCGAGCCTGTTCCACCTGGCTGTCGAGGAAGACCGGAGCCGCATCCGGCAGGAAGTCAAACAGGGTGTCGAGCCGCTCGTAGAAGAGCGGCAACCAGTGCTCCAGACCCTGACGGCGCGCGCCCTCGCTGACGGCGGCGTACATGGGCTCGTCGCCCGCCGCGCCGAACAGGTTCAGATAGCCGCTGCGGAACCGGGATATGCTCTCGGCGTCCAGCAGGACCTCCGACACCGGCAGCAGGGCGACCTGCTTCAGCTGTTTGGTCGAGCGCTGGGTCTCGGGATCAAAGGCGCGGATGGATTCCAGTTCGCTGCCGAACAGGTCCAGACGCACCGGCTCATCGAAGCCCGGCGGGAAGACGTCGATGACGCCGCCGCGAATGGCGTACTCGCCGCGCTCCGACACGGTCGAGGCGCGCACATAGCCGTTGGCCGCGACGTAGCGTTCAAGCGCCGCCGTATCCAGATCACGGCCGACCCTGGCCTCGAACCCGGCGCCGGTGACGGCCTGACGCGGCGGCGTGCGCTGGGTCGCGGCGGCGATGGTGGCGACGACCAACAGCGGCCTGACGTCTGACGGATCGCGCTGGGCCAGCCGGGTCAGGGTCGCCATGCGTTGGGCCGCGACCGAAGCCGTCGGGCTCAGCCGGTCATAGGGCAGGCAATCCCAGGCAGGATACTCAAGAACTTCAAGTTCCTTGGAGAAAAAGCTCAGCGCCTGCACGAAATTACCGGAGCGCTGGTAATCACGCGCCACCAGCAGACCGACGCCGCCCTGGGCCTTCAGCCGTTCGGCGACGACCAGCGCGTCCAGCCCCTCGGGCGCGCCGCCCAGTTCGACGTCACGCCGCGCCATCGCCTCACTCATCAACCGATACCCTTGGCCACTTCCGCGGCGACGTGTTCACGCATGAAGGCCCGGATGCGCGCCAGCATCGGCCCGTCGAACTCCGGCGGCGTCGGCTCCTTCTCGATGATCCAGGCGTAGAGGTATTGGTCCTCCTCGTTCAGGAGGTGCTCCAGCTGATCCAGTTCCTCGTCGCTCAGCGTCGGCCCGACCTGATCGACGAACGGCCCCAGCACCATGTCGGCTTCGCGGAAACCGCGTCGCCAGGCGCGATAGGAAATCCGACCGAGTCGTTGTTTCCGGGCGTCCTCTGGACGTGCATCAATATCGGCCACGCGGTTCCTTGCCCGGTCCGTTCATGTGAAGAGTTCGATCAGATAGCGTTCCCGTTCCGTTTTCGCCAGCTATGCTGAGGCTAATGCGGCCCGAGATTCTCTTTCCCCTGTTTGCGGACGTCTCCACCCTGAAGGGCGTGGGGCCTCGAAGCGCGCCTCTGGTGCACAAGCTGGCGGGTCCGCTGGTCCGCGACGTGCTGTTCCTGTCGCCGTCCGGCATCATCCAGCGCCGCCGCACGACCGCCGCCGCCGCCGTCGAGGGCGAGATCGGCGTCTTCGAGGTCCTGATCGACCGTCTGATCCCGCCGCACAAGATCGGCGCGCCGCTGAAGATGCGGGCGTCCGACGACACCGGCTTCGTCCACCTGATCTGGTTTGCAGGTTCGCCGCGCCACATCGAGAGCCTGGCACCGCGTGGCGAGCGGCGGCTGGTGACGGGCAAGGTCGAGCGCTTCAACAACGAGGTGCAGATCGCGCACCCCGACTACATCCTGCCGCTGGAAAAGGCGGACGAGATTCCCCTGTCCGAGCCTGTCTATCCGGCGACCCAGGGCCTGACCTCGCGCGTGGTGCGCAAGCTGGCGCAGGGCGCGCTGGCGGCGGCCCCGGAACTGGAGGAATGGCAGGACGCCGCCTGGCTGTCGGCGCGGCGCTGGCCCGGCTGGCGCGCGGCGCTGGAGGTGCTGCACGCCCCGACCTCGGAGATGGACCTGACGCCCGAGGCCCCGGCGCGTCAGCGCCTGGCCTATGACGAGCTGTTTGCCCACCAACTGGCGCTGGCCCGTCGTCGCCGCACCCGCCACGCCACGCCCGCCCCACGCATCACGGCAGGCGAGGCCTCGCAGCGGATGCTGGCCGCCCTGCCCTTCACCCTGACCGGCGCCCAGGCCCGCGCCATCGAGGAGATTCGCGCCGATCTGGCCTCGGGCGAGCAGATGGGGCGGCTGCTGCAGGGCGACGTGGGTTCGGGCAAGACCGCTGTCGCCGCCCTGGCTCTGGCCGATGCGGCTTCCAGCGGCTTCCAGTCGGCCCTGATGGCCCCGACCGAGATCCTGGCCCGCCAGCATTATCAGCGGCTGGCCCCGATGCTGGAGGAAGCCGGCGTCTCGACCATCCTGCTGACCGGCCGCGACACGCAGAGCGAGCGACGTCAGCGGCTGGCGGCCCTGGCCTCGGGCGAGGCCCAGGTCGCCATCGGCACTCACGCCCTGTTCCAGGACGCGGTCCAGTTCCATCGCCTGGCCCTGGCCGTCATCGACGAACAGCATCGTTTTGGCGTCAACGAACGCCAGCGGCTGCAGGCCAAGGGCGAAAACGGCGTCCACCTGCTGACCATGTCGGCCACCCCGATCCCGCGCACGCTGGAACTGACCCAGTACGGCGAACTGGAAGTCAGCCGCCTGATGGAGAAGCCGCCGGGCCGCACCCCGGTCGCCACCGCCGTCGTGCCACTGGTCCGCATCGGCGAAGTCGCCAAACGGTTGAAGGCGGCGATTGACAGCGGGGCTCAGGCCTACTGGATCTGTCCTCTGGTGGCCGAGTCAGAAGCCATCGATCTGGCCGCCGCCGAGGAGCGCGCCAACGACCTGCGCCGCATCCTGCAGGTCGAGGTCGGACTGGCCCACGGCCAGATGCCCGGCGCCGAGCGCGAAGCCGTGATGGCCGAGTTCGCCGAGGGCCGCATCCCGCTGCTGGTCGCCACCACGGTCGTCGAGGTCGGCGTCGACGTGCCCAACGCCTCGATCATGGTCATCGAACACGCCGACCGCTTCGGTCTGGCTCAGTTGCACCAACTGCGCGGACGCGTCGGACGCGGGGCCAAGTCCAGTTCCTGCATCCTGCTGTACGGCGGCCAGGACGGCGCGCTGGGCGAGACCGCGCGCGAGCGGCTCGAGACCCTGCGCCGCACCGAGGACGGCTTCGAGATCGCCGAGGAAGACTTCCGCCTGCGCGGCGGCGGCGACCCCCTGGGCCTGAAGCAGAGCGGCTTCCCCGTCTATCGCTTCGCCGACCCGATCAAGCACCGCTCGCTGATGCTGGCGGCGTCGGACGACGCGCGCCTGATCCTGGGCCGCGATCCCGACCTGACCAGCCCGCGCGGTCAGGCCGTGCGGGTGCTGGAATCCCTGTTCGACTGGCGCAACGACCGGCCGGGCGTGGACTAGAAGCCGACCATCCGCTTCACGGCCGCACGAACGCGGTCCCCAGCCATCTCGATGATCCGCCCCATTTCAGACGGGCGCCGGGCCGATCTTTTCGCTTCGGCCGGCGATGAATAGGCGCCTTCGCGACGCTGGGTGATGTCGGACACGTCGTCCGCCTGGATCGCCAGTTGCGGCTGGCACAGCTTGACCGAAAATCGCCGGCCGATCTCGCGGCGCATCCAGCGATCCACCGCGCGTTCGCGGGCGATCCAGCCCCAGACATTGGTCTCGTCGGGCAGCTGCGCGATCAACCAATCCCTTAGCGGCTCGTTGACCGCATAGGCATGGGTGTCGTGGCCGCCATGGATCGCCATGAGCCCGCCGACCGTATCCTCGACGCCGACCGGTTCGCGGCACCCGAGATACAGCAGGTCCCAGTCGGTCGAGGACAGGACGACGGGCAAGGCCTCGGCCGGTCCGGAGGGGATGGCGTCGTCCTCCATGACCAGAACGCGCCCCCAGCCCAGCCGATGCGCCTCCCTCAAGGCGCGGGCGTGCGACAGTGTGCAGCCCGCACGGCCCGCCCAGGTGCGGTCGCGCTTGCGGCCCCGGAACCACGGCTTCTGACCATATCCCGGCAGTTGCTGACCGTCCGAAGCCGACAGGCGAACCACCCGATCCCACGGCAGGATATCCCGCCAGGCCTCCTGGAACGCCGCCCAGCGGTCAGGGCGGCGGTCCAGGTTCACCACGATGACGCCGTCGACGCCCCATTCCGACTTCACGCCTTCAGGCCCCACGAGATCTTTCCCACGCAGCGGTACGATTCAGGACATCGGCCTCGATGTCCGCAAAGAACAGGTTGAAGGGCGGAATTTTGCGGCGATCCGCCCACGACCCGCGCGCTCGGAAGGATTCCGAGTTCAGCGGCGACCGCCACAGGATTCCATCGCGGCACTCCGCCGCCACGATGCGGCTCTGGAAGGCGGGCCGCGCGTCCCATTCCAGATTGGTCGCATTGGTCGCGCCACGGCTGTCGCGCATGGCCGAGGCCGATTGCTTCACCGATCCCGTCACCGGGTTGACGCAAGCGGTCGGCGCGCCGTCGGCGCCGACCAGGGCGCCGCGTTCGTCCCAGACAAGGGCTCGCCGCAGCACCCGGTTCGCCTCGGTGTCGTCGCCTTCTTCCACCGACTTCCAGGCCAGGACGCACCCCACCTGATCGCGGCTCTGACAGAGTTGAACGACCTCGAAACGTGTAGCGGGGATCAACCCCTCCATGAGGTAGGCCGCCGCAAGTCTCTGTTTTAGCTCAGCGCTCTTGACCACCCGATCATGAAGCAGCCGATCAACGAGATCCGCGCCCTGCTCCACCCCGACCAGGACGATCGGGCCGGTGGGGTGGGCCTGCAACCAGGCGCTGAAGGCCGCGTCAATATCCCGATAGGCGAACGCCCTAGCCTCACGCGCGTCTTCGCGCAGGGTCAGTCGCGTGTAGAGGCTGGCCTGACGATAGCGCGGCGCGCTGACGTCGCCGGCGCGGGCGAACGGCCCCGCGTAGTTGGGCAACACGCTGCGCCGCAAATCGGTCGCAGCGTCGCGATGATCGATCGGGCCGTTCCAGTCGCTGCCGCCTTCATAGGTCGTCGCGTGAACGAAGAAGACGTGAGCGACGCCCGCCCCCGGCGCGCGCGCATCGCGCAGGGCCCAGGCCGAGGCCAGCCCATAGTCGGGCGCGGGCGGCGGCTCATAGGTCTGGAACGGGACCTGAGGATCCAGCCCGGCCTTCAGGATATCTCCTCGCCAGACGGCCACTGCGGCCACCAGAATGAAGACCAGCGCAAAGCCCGTATAGCCGACCCATTGGCGCAAGGTCAGGCTGGGCGCCTTCATCGATAGGGGTCCGGCTGGGACAGGAAGTCCTGGACGTAACGGCGCACGCCTTCTTCCAGCGGGGTCGACTGGCCGCCGAAGCCGACCGCGCGGATGCGGTCCATGCTGGCCTCGGTGAAGTACTGATACCGGTCGCGGATCGTCTCGGGCATATCGACATAGGCGATCGACGGCTCCTTGCCCGCCGCCGCGAAGGTCGCCCGCGCCAGATCGGCGAAGGACCGCGCCTGACCCGACCCGGCGTTGAACACGCCCGACACGCCCGGCGTCTGCAGCAGCCACTCGATGATGTTCACCACATCGTCGACGTAGACGAAGTCGCGCAGCTGCCCGCCGTCGGGATAGTTGGGGTTGTGCGAGCGGAACAGGCTGACCGTCTCGCCCGCCTGCACCTTGGGCCAGATCTGGGCCACGACCGACTTCATCCCGCCCTTGTGACCCTCGTTGGGGCCATAGACGTTGAAGAATT
This sequence comes from Brevundimonas sp., assembly GCF_050729455.1. Classification (GTDB taxonomy): domain Bacteria; phylum Pseudomonadota; class Alphaproteobacteria; order Caulobacterales; family Caulobacteraceae; genus Brevundimonas. The sequence goes on along the minus strand of NZ_JBOHLI010000015.1, from coordinate 39,482 downwards.
TCAGCCCGGCCCACTGGCGCGGCGCCTGACCGCGATCGGCCTGACGCACCGCATACTGGTCGAACAGATATTTCGAATAACCATAGGCGTTTAGCGGTCGAAGCGCATTCAGGCTCTCAGGATCGTCGCGATCCTCGAAACCCGTCTCGCCGTCGCCGTAGGTCGCCGCCGAGGAGGCGTAGATCATCCGCACGTCGCGCAGCGCGCACCAGTCCCAGATGTCGCGCGACAGGCTGAAGTTGGTGCGCAGGATCAGGTCCGCGTCCGGCTCGGTCGTCGAGGAAATGGCGCCCATGTGCACCACGGCCTCGATCCGCTCGGCGTGGCGCTCCAGTTGTTCGAACAGTTCTTCCGGCGCCCACAGGTCGGCGATCGGATGCTTGGCGATGTTCTTCCACTTGGCGAGGTCGGCCGTCTCCAGCCGGTCGCAGACGACCACGTCCCAGGCCTCGCTCTCGCACAGGCGGGCGACGATGTTGGAGCCAATGAAGCCCGCGCCGCCCGTGACGACGATCATGCGAGGGATCATTCGGCAGCTCCGGTCGTCATCTTCTCGATCGTCTTGGTCGTGGAATAGCCGTCGGCGAAATCAGCCAGACGAACCACGCCGCCCCAGCTTTCGACCTCGGCGGCGCCGACCACCTTGTCCTTGGTGTAGTCCGCGCCCTTGATCAGGACATCGGGCCGCAGCCGCTCGATCAGAGCCATCGGCGTCGGATCGTCAAAGGCCGTCACCCGATCCACGCTGGCCAGACCGCCGATGACGGCGGCGCGGCTGTCCAGATCATTGACCGGCCGCCCCTCGCCCTTCAGACGACGCACCGAGGCGTCGGTGTTCAGCGCCACCACCAGCCGGTCGCACCAGCTGCGCGCCTGGGCCAGATAGGCGACGTGGCCGCGGTGCAGGATGTCGAAGCAGCCGTTGGTGAAGCCGACCTTCAGGCCCTGGCGCTTCCACGCCTCGACCTGATCCGACAGTTCGTCCAGCGGCGTGACCTTGGACTGGGCCAGGGCCGCATGCTGGCTCATCTCGGCCTCGATCAGTTCGGCAGGCGTCACGACCGCCGTGCCGCTCTTGCCGACCACCACGCCCGAGGCGAGGATGGCGAACTGCACCGCTGTCTCCAACGACGCGCCCGCGCCGAGCGCCAGACCCAACGCCGCCAGCGAGGTGTCGCCGGCGCCGGACACGTCATAGACCTCGCGCGCCCGACCGGGGAAATGCACGACGGCCCCGTCGCGGCGCGCCAGGGTCATGCCCTTCCCCGCGCGGGTGACGACGACCGCCTTGGCCGTCGTCGCGGCCAGCAGGGCCGCCAGCGCCGCCTCGACCTCGGCGTCCGTATCGACCGGCAGGCCGGTGGCCCCGGCCAGTTCGCTGGCGTTCGGCTTGATCAGGTCGACCGCGCCATAGCGGGCGAAGTCGCGCCCTTTGGGGTCCACGATGACCGGCGCGCCGTATTCGCGACCGGCCCACAGCGCCGCCTCGATCAGGGCGTCGTCCACCACCCCCTTGGCGTAGTCCGACAACAGGATGGACTTGGCGCCCTTGAACACGGACTTGTCGCCATAGGCGCCGGTGGCGGGCTGTTCGTCGTCCAGACGCAGAAGTTGCTGACCGGCGGCGACAAAGCGCGTCTTGACGATGGTGGCCGCGCCCTCAGGGCGGACCAGGGCGTCCTCGACCCGGACCTCTGCGGCGATCAGATCGGTCAGTTCGGCGCCCGCGGCATCCTGACCCGCCACAGCGCCCAGCCGGGCATGACCGCCCAGGGCCGCGACGTTGCGCGCCACATTGCCCACGCCGCCGGGCATGGCCACGGTGCGGCGCGCGCGCAGGACGGGGATCGGGGCCTCGGGCGAGATGCGGCTGACCTCGCCATAGACATAGCGATCCAGCATCAGGTCGCCCACGCAGGCGACCTTCAGCTCATGCACCTGCGCCAGCAACCCTTGCAGCGCGCCCAAATCCAGTGATCGTTCAGCCATGCCGCCGAACTACCGGATTCAGGCCAGGTTCGCCATCGGCGCCTTGGCGCCAACCTTGATGGCCAGGTCGTCGAAAGCGATCAGTTCGGCGGCCAGGGCTTCGAACTGGTCCAGCGGCACCATGTTGGGGCCGTCCGACGGCGCGTTGTCGGGGTCTTCGTGCGTCTCCAGGAAGACCGCGTCCACGCCCACGGCCACGGCGGCGCGTGCCAGCACCGGCACAAACTCACGCTGCCCGCCCGAGGACGTGCCCTGCCCGCCCGGCTGCTGCACGCTGTGGGTCGCGTCGAAGACGACCGGGCAGCCGATCTCGCGCATGATCGGCAGGGACCGCATATCGCTGACCAGAGTGTTGTAGCCGAAGCTGGCCCCGCGCTCGCAGGCCATGACGTTGGGGTTGCCCGCGCCGACCACCTTGGCGATGACGTTCTTCATGTCCCAGGGGGCCAGGAACTGACCCTTCTTGATGTTGATCGCCTTGCCGGTGGCGGCGGCGGCCAGCAGCAGGTCGGTCTGGCGCGACAGGAAGGCCGGAATCTGCAGCACGTCGACGGCCTCAGCCACGCCTTCGCACTGCGCCTCGGAGTGGACGTCCGTCAGGGTCGGCAGGCCGGTGACTTCGCGAATTTCAGCAAAGATCGGCAGGGCTTCCTTCAGGCCGATGCCGCGCGCGGCAGTGGCGCTGGTGCGGTTCGCCTTGTCGAAGCTGGTCTTGTAGATGATGCCGACGTCCAGCCGGTCGCCGATTTCCTTCAGCCGATGCGCCGTTTCCAGCGCGTGCTGGCGGCTTTCCATCTGGCAGGGACCGGCGATGAAGACGATACGACGGCCGCCGCCGATCACGACGGGCTTCTTGAGACCTGCAGACAGTTCGATGACGGCGTTGGGACGGTTCACGGCGGCGCTTTCGGCTGTTTGAATCGATATGTTCGCGGGCCTATGCCGCGACTTTGCGTCCGACAGGTGGCGTCGGACCCTCGGCTGCGCAACCTACAGGGCGACTCACCGCCTGACCACAGGCCCGCAGAGCCCTGCATACCGCGCAATGTGATAGTCTGCTCCTATGACCCCCTTTTCGCCGCTGGCCTCACCTCTGATCTCAACCGCGGAACTAGAGACCCGCCTTGACGATCCGACCCTCCGCATAGTTGACGGCAGTTGGCATTTGGACGGGCGAGACGGACGGCCCGATTTCGAAGCGAGCCGCCTGCCCGGCGCCGTCTTCTTCGACCTTGAGGCCAGTTCCGATCAGGGCTCCAGCCTTCCCCACATGATGCCTGGCGCAGCAGCCTTCGCCGCCCGCATGGGAGCCCTGGGGCTAGCCGAGACCGACCATATCGTGGTGTACGACACCATGGGAATTCGCTCCGCGCCAAGGGTGTGGTGGATGTTGCGCTCGATGGGGGCGACGCATGTTCAGGTGCTGGACGGGGGTCTGCCGAAATGGCGGTCCGAAGGCCGGCCGCTGGCACAGACACCCTCCACGCCAGCGACGCCGGCGCAGTTCCAGCCTCAACTCGATGCCGCAGCCGTGGTCGATCTGGATCAAGTGCGACAGGCCTTGAATGAGCCGATTCAAGTGCTCGACGCGCGCGCCGCCCCGCGTTTTCGCGGCGAGGCCCCAGAGCCACGCGCGGGTCTGCGGTCCGGCCATATGCCGGGCGCGATCAACCTGCCTTTCGGCCAGGTGCTGAATGCTGATGGAACGATGAAGCGAGGGTCCGCGCTAGAAGGCGCCTTCCGCGACGCCGGGCTTGATCTTGACCGCCCTGTCATCACCAGTTGCGGGTCCGGCGTGACCGCCGCCATCCTCAGCCTGGGCCTGGCCGAACTGGGTCGGTCCTCGCGGCTTTATGACGGCTCATGGGCGGAATGGGGCGCGCGCGAGGACGCGCCCGTTGCGGTCGGGTAGTCCTTTCAGGCGGTCGCGACCGTCACCGGCGCCGTCGCGTCCGTGTCTTCCTCGCCGCGCGACACCACGGTCGCCACGACCAGATCGCCGGTCACGTTCAGCGTGGTGCGGCACATGTCCAGGAAGCGGTCGACGCCCAGGATCAGACCTATGCCTTCCGGCGGCACGCCCACCATGGCCAGGATCATGGCGATGACCGGCAGAGACCCCGCCGGCACGCCCGCCGTGCCGACCCCGCCCAGAATACAGACCAGCATGACCACGAACTGCTGACCCAGGCTCAGATCCACGCCGAAGAACTGGGCCAGGAACAGCACTGTCACCCCCTCGAACAGGGCCGTGCCGTTCTGGTTGGCCGTGGCCCCGACGGTCAGGACAAAGCGGGCGATCTTGCGCGGCAGGCCCAGGTTCTGTTCGGCGATGCGCAGCGATACCGGCAGGGTGGCGTTGGACGAAGCGGTCGAGAAGGCCACCACCATGGCCTCGCGGATGCCTCGGAAGAACTTCAGCGGCGACATCCCTCCGAGCGTTGCGACGCAGATCGGATAGACGACGAACATATGGATCGCCATCGCCCCCACGGCCACGCCGACATAGGCCGCCAACCGCACCAGCAGCTCCCAGCCGAACAGGGCCGCCAGGTTGAACATCAGACAGGCGATGGCCACGGGCGCTATCCGGATGACGATGTTGATCAGCTTCATCATCACCTCGAACAGACCTTCGATGGCCTGTTGCAGCCGCTCCGTCGCCGGGCTTCGGGTCATCACCAGGCCGACACCGAAGAAGAGGGCGAAGACCATGACCGGCAGGATCTGGTTCTCGGCGGCGGCGGTGAAAACATTGGTCGGCACCAGGTCGAGGAAGAATTCCCCCGCCTTCACCGATTCAGGCGCGCTGCCGACGATGGAGGCGGCGCCGCCGCGACCCTGCTCCAGCAGTTGCTGGGCCAGGGCGGGATCGACCCCGTCGCCGGGCCGGAAGATATTGACCATGGCCAAGCCGATCAGGACCGCGATGGCGGAGATGAAGACGGTGAAGACCAGGCTCTTGGTCCCTGCCCTTCCCAGGGTCTTCAGGTCGCCCATTTCGGCCACGCCGATCACCAGGGCCGAGAACAGCAGCGGCAGCACCAGCATGAACAGCAGACGCAGGAATATCTGCCCGACCGGCCCCGTGATGCTGGCGGTCAGCCACTGAACCCAGGGCGCATCGCTGCCGATGGTCAGATTGACGATCAACCCTCCGCCCAGCCCCACGAGGAAGCCGATCAGCATCAGCGTATGGAGAGGAAGGCCGCGTTTTCTCGCCGGATCCATACGCCCTCCAATCTCCGCTCGACGACGGACTACCGGATCGGCAGGCCGTAGATCAGACCACTGGGCCGGGCGCTCCATTGCGCGTTCAGCCCTCTGGCCAAGTTTAGCGTCGATTGCTGGCCAAGGTTCCGCTCGAAGACCTCGCCATAGTTGCCGCCCGCCGCGATGGCGTCGCGCGCCCAGGTGCGAGGCAGGCCCAGCGACGGCCCGAACTCGCCCTCGATCCCCAACAGGCGGCGGATGCGCGGTTCCTGGCTGTCGCGAGCCAAAGCGGCGACATTGGCCCTGGTGACTCCCAACTCCTCGCCCAGGATCAGGGCGTTCAGCGTCCAGCGGATCACCGCCGTCCACTGGTCATCGCCGCGCCGCACGACTGGCCCCAACGGCTCCTTGGAGATCACGTCGGGCAGGATGGCGTGCTGCTGAGGATTGGCCAGCGTCGTCCGCGCCGCCGCCAGGGCCGAGATGTCGGCGGTGAAGGCGTCGCATTCCTCGCGCGCATAGGCCTGACGGGCTTCCTCCTCGGTCTTGACCACGACGGGGCGGTATTCGATCCCGCGCGTGCGGAAATAGTCCTCTACGTTCAGTTCGGTGGTCGAGCCCGACTGGACGCAGATTCGCGCCCCGTTCAGCTCGGACGCGCTGCTCAGATTCAAGGCGCGGCGCACCAGGAAACCCTGGCCGTCGTAATAGTTGACCCCGGCGAAGCTCAGGTCGCCGCCGGTGTCGCGGCTCATGGTCCAGGACGTATTGCGCCACAACACGTCGACGCGCCCGTCGCGCAGGGCGTCGAACCTCAGTTCGGCGGTCAGGGGCACGAAGCGCACCGCGTCCGGGTCGCCGAAGATCGCCGCCGCCGTGGCCCGACAGAAATCGACGTCAAAGCCCCGCCAGGCGCCGCGATTGTCGGTGAAGGCGAAGCCGACCAGCCCCTGATTGACCCCGCAGTTCAGGTGACCACGTTGCTTGATCGCCGCCAAAGTGGGGCTGGCGACGTCCGCCGGCATGGCGGTCGTGGTCGGTCGCGAGGTCGGCGTCGTCTCGGTGTGATCGGTCTTGGCCCGGCGCTCGCAGGCGCCCGTCGCCAGCAACAGCGCCAGCGATATTCCCGTCACGATCCTCGCCGCCCGCATTCCGTCACCCTCGCCAGCTTGCGCCCCCGGCTTCTTTAGAGCCCTCTAGGCCCGGAACCGCAACCCGCCGGAGCTCTCATGCCTCGCCTTTCCGACCGCACTCGCCTGATCGCTTCCGCCACGCGACGCGGCCAGGGGCGGCGGCCGGTCAATCCGTCGGTCGAGCGCGCCTCCACCATGCTCAGCGACGACCCGGCCTCGATGCAGGATTCGACGCCGGGGCCGGTCTATGGCCTGGATGGGACCAGCGCCGCCCGCGAACTGCGCGCCGCCCTGGCCGATCTGGAGGGGGCGAGCGACGCCTTCCTGGTCCCGTCGGGCCTCGCCGCCGTGACCGTCCCCCTGCTGGCCCTGTTGCGTCCGGGTGACGAGGTGGTGGCCAGCGACGCCGTCTATGGCCCGACCCGCCGCTTCCTGACCCGCCACATGGCCGCGCGAGGGATCGCCACGCATTTCCATCCGGCGGGCGCCACGACGTCGGACATCCTGTCGCTGTGCGGCGAACAGACCCGTCTGCTGCTGATCGAATCCCCGTCGTCCCTGACGTTCGAGATCGTCGACGTTCCCGCCCTGGCCGAGGCCTGCAAGGCGCGCGGCGTGCTGACGGTGATGGACAACACCTGGGCGGCGGGCCTGGCCTTCCGCCCGCTGGATCACGGCGTCGACGTCAGCGTCCAGGCCGTGACCAAGTACGCCGCCGGCCATTCCGACCTGCTGATGGGCGCCGTCGCGGTTCAGGACGCTGAGGTCGCCCGCGCCGTCCTGCACACCATCGAGGACATGGGCTGGCACGTCTCGCCCGACGACGCCTGGCTGGCCCTGCGCGGCCTGCGGACCCTGCCGCTGCGCTACAACGAGGCGCTCAAGTCCGCGCTTCAGGTCGCCGAATGGCTCCAAGCCCGGCCAGAGGTCGAGCGCGTCCTGTTCCCGCCCCTGCCCGGCTCGGTCGGCCACGACCTGTGGCGGCGCGACTATTCCGGCGGCGCGGCCCTGATGGGCGTCGTCATGAAGGGCGGCGACAAGGCGGCGGCCCACGCCCTGATGCGGGCGCTGACCCTGTTCGGCATGGGCTATTCCTGGGGCGGCTTCGAAAGCCTGATCACCCACGAAACCCCGCAACTGGCCTACCGCCAGCACGCCCCAGCCCTGTCGGGTCAGCTTCTGCGTCTGCATATCGGGCTGGAAGACCCGGCGGACCTGATTGCCGATCTGAAGAACGGACTGGCGGCTTTCGTCCCGTAGCGGGCCTTAATGGGTCGAAGCTGCCCTGCTTCTGAAAGCGAGACCAGGCGGGGGTGGATCGCCATACTGGTTCCACTTTGCTTGCCCCTTCAGGCATCCGAGCCAAACCATTGTTGCTGCTATCATCAAGGTTATCGTGCCCATCACGATGACAGCCTGTTCGGGAGGCAATGTAACGGCCCAGAAGACACCGATCACCTCTATGGCGACAGGGAGAAACACCCATCGCCCGGACCACCCCATGTCATGCATTCTTGGGATACAAACGAGGACGAGAAGGAACTCGGAGATCGTGGATTTGAACCCCAGAAGCCGGGCAGCGATGAGCATCGCAGCGATGATTGCAATTCCGGTCCAGTAAGTGGCCCTGTTGAATCGCCCTTTTAAGAACTGCAACGATCACCCTCCCAATGTGAAATATGGTACCGTCAAGCCCGCTCCCCCTAGGCGGACACACAGACGTTCCGCTTTGAGGCCGCAGGCAGCAGGAATTGTCGAGAAAATGGCGCGCCCTGCAGGACTCGAACCTGCAACATCCCGCTTAGAAGGCGGGTGCTCTATCCGGTTGAGCTAAGGGCGCCGGAGCCGAAACCGCGCTTCCTTGGACTCAGTGCGTCCAGGACTGCTTGCGGTTGGTGGCGAAGTTGTCGGCGTAGGCCTTGAGGATCAGCGGTGCGTCCTGCGGCTCGTGCAGGCGGAAGGCGATGCCGTGCCGTTCGGCGTATTCGACCGCCTCTTCCTTGGTCTCGAAGCTCAGGCGGACCTGGCCGTTCATGTCGTTGGAGCTGGTCCAGCCGGTCAGTGGGTCCTGGGTGCGCGCCGAGGCCGGTTCGAACTCCAGCCGCCAGTCGTTGGTCTTGGCCTTGCCCGACTGCATCGCGGTCTTGGCCGGGCGATAGATGCGAGCGAGCATGGGCGGGAATCCTTCGGCGACGTGTCTTGCCGGGTCCATAACCCGACGTCGCCGCCCGGTCCAGCGTCCGGGCCTATAAGCTTCAGGCGGCGAGCGTGGTCGAACCGGCGTCGATCCAGCGGCGCGCGGCGCGCTGGGCCTCGGCGATCTCGTCGTGCTCCATCTCCTGGCTCATCTCGCGGCGATAGACGCGCGCCTCGACCGAGCCCTTCATGGCCGCCAGGTTGAAGATCATGTGGGCCGAGACCCGGTCTATGGGGCAGCCGTCCAGTCCGGCCGAGTAGGCCAGTCCCAGTCGGAACAGGGCGTCACCGTCCATGTCGACGGTCGGCAGCGGCAGGGCCGCGGTTTCGATAGCCTCAGGCGCGGTTTCGTGCGCGGTCATAGCCAGTCCTCCGGGCGTTGGTCATTCTGACCCTGCCTTTCGAGCCTCATTCAAATACCGCCGGTTTGAAATTAGAGTTAACGGCCAACCGGCGCTTCAATTTTCGCGGCTAAGCTCGCGGCTGAAACCTGACGCGACCGTTCAGGACGGGTTCATGCGTCGGGCCCGACCTTGGCCTCCTGTTTCAACGGGCCGTCCGCAGCTTCCCCCGGCGCCCAGAGTATGGAGGCATCCGATGAACCGCCTGACCAAGGCCGCCGTCGTCGCCCTGGCGCTGGCCACCACGGCCGCCCCGCTGGCCGCCCAGGCCCAGAGCCGCGAGGACTATCGCGAATGGCGCCAGGAGCGCCGCGAGGACCGCCGCGATCGTCGCGATGATCACCGTGAATGGCGCGAGGACCGCCGCGAAGACCGTCGTGACTGGCGCGAGGATCGGCGGGACGACCGCCGCGACTATCGCCATGATCGCCGCCATGATCGCTGGGACCGCAACAATCGCGACTGGTGGCGCGGCCGACCCGAGTTCCGCGACTATCGCGGCGCCCGCAACGGCTACTGGTATGCGCCCGGCCGCGGCTATTATCGCGTCGAGCCGCGCTACCATGACTATCGCTGGCGCCAGGGCGGCTATCTGCCGTCGGCCTATCGCGGCTACTACGTCGACGATCCCTATTATTACGGCCTGCGCCCCGCGCCGCGCGGCTATCGCTATGTCCACGCCAACAACGACATCCTGTTGATCGCGGTCGCCAGCGGCCTGATCGCCAGCGTGCTGCACGACATCTACTAGGTCTTGTGCATCGCCTTCAGAAAGCCCCGCAGAGCTTGGCTTTGCGGGGCTTTTTCATGGAAACCTGCAAGTCTCCATCGACCGATGTTCAGCCGCGGTTCATGGCGACGGGATCAGATTTGCGATCAAGCCGCCATTCTCGGCGTGCGAGGAACACGACCATGAAACGTTCCCTGATGGTGTTCACGGCCATCGCCGGCTTTGTCCTCCCGGCCGTCGCCCCCATGGCGGCGCTGGCTCAGGATCAGCAGGCGCAAGAGGTGCAGGAAGACGCCCCGCGCGCGTCACGCGCACAAAGGCGGGCCGAGAGCGGCGATCAATCCGTGTCGCCGCAACAGCGCGCGCATGAACCCCGTGCTTCCCGTCCCGAACGACCCCAGTGGTCGGGCGGGGAAGGTCGCCCCAACCGGCCGGATCGGCCTGAGCGTCCCAACCGCCCGGACCGTCCTGATGCTCCTGAACAGAACAGGCCTGACCGACCGGGAGCCCCGGATCGTCCGAACCGCCCCGATCGGCCCGGACGCCCTGATCGACCTGACCGTCCGGACTGGGATCGCCCCGAGCGGCCAGGCTCGCAGCAACCGAACCGCCCGAACCGGCCGGATTGGAACAGGCCTGACCGCCCTGATCGGCCCGACCGCCCCAACCGTCCGGATCGGCCGAACTGGAACCAGGACCGCGACTATCGCGACTTCCACAACCGCTGGAACCGCGACCAGTGGCGGCGTGACTGGAACCAGCGGCACCGCGGCGACTGGTGGCGCCACGACCGGCGCTTCCGGGGCTGGAACGGCGTGCGGCTCGGCTTCTATTTCGCGCCGGGCTACGGCTACTACAGCGTGCCGCGCAGCTATTGGAACCGTCAGTACTACGTCGGCCAGTACCTGCCGGACATCTTCTGGCGTTATCAGGTCAACGACTGGCGGACCTATGGCCTCGGCTACCCGCCTCCGGGGACCCGCTGGGTCTATGTCGACAACACCATCTATCTGATCGACGAGTACGACGGCTACATCATCGAAGTCGTCCGAGACGCCTGGAACTAGTAGCCGGCGTCGAAACGAAAGAGGCCCCGGAGAGCGATCTCCGGGGCCTTTCTTGTGGTCCGCGGTCAAAAGGCTCCGCCTTTTCGACCCGACGCGGCCTGGCGCTTCGCGCTCGCTCATGCAGCGAGCGACCGCATCGCGAGCGTTAGCCCACGGGGGTATGGGGGCCGAAGCCCCCAGGAAGAACGCTCAGATCAAAGCCCAAGCTTTGATTTGAGGATGTCGTTGACGGCAGCCGGGTTGGCCTTGCCGCCCGTGGCCTTCATGACCTGACCGACGAACCAGCCGAGGGCCTGGGGCTTCTCGGCAACGGCGGCGGCCTTGTCCGGGTTGGCGGCGATGATGTCGTCGACCGCCTGCTCGATGGCGCCGGTGTCGGTCACCTGCTTCAAACCGTGCTTCTCAACGACCTCGGCGGGCGAGCCTTCGCCGTTCCAGACGTAGTCGAAGACTTCCTTGGCGATCTTGGACGAGATGACGTTAGTCTCGATCAGTTCGACCAACTGGGCCACGTGCGCGGCCGGCAGCGGGTTCTCGCTGAAGTCCTTGCCGTCCGCGGCCAGACGCGCCGAGACCTCGTTGGTGACCCAGTTGGACACCAGCTTGGCGTCGCGGCCCTTGGCGGCGGCCTCGAAGTAGTCGGCCTTGGCCTGTTCCGAGATCAGCACCACGGCGTCGTACTGCGACAGGCCGTAGTCCGCCATCAGGCGACGGCGCTTCTCGTCCGGAAGCTCCGGCAGATCGGCCTTGATCGCGTCGATCCAGGCCTGCTCGATCTCGAGCGGCAGCAGGTCGGGGTCGGGGAAGTAGCGATAGTCCATCGCCTCTTCCTTGGAGCGCATCGAGCGCGTCTCGCCCGCCGTCGGATCATACAGGCGGGTTTCCTGAACGATCGAACCGCCGTCCTCGAGGATCTCGATCTGGCGGCGCGCCTCGTAATTGATCGCCTGAGAAATGAAGCGGAAGCTGTTGACGTTCTTGATCTCGCAGCGCGTGCCCAGGAAGCCGAAGTCGCCCGTTTCCTTGAACTTGTCGTAGTTGCCGACGCGGCAGACCGAGACGTTGACGTCGGCGCGCAGGTTGCCCTTCTCCATGTCGCCGTCGCAGGTGCCGAGATAGATCAGGATGGTCCGGATCTTCTTGACGTAGGCGACCGCCTGTTCCGGCGAACGGATGTCGGGACGCGAGACGATCTCCATCAGCGCCGTGCCGGCCCGGTTCAGGTCGACATAGGACTCGGTTGGCGACAGGTCGTGGATCAGCTTGCCCGCGTCCTGCTCCAGGTGCAGGCGCTCGATGCCGACGTTGAAGAAGCTGCCGTCCTCGGCCTCGACCTCGACCACGCCCTCGCCCACGATCGGGTGATACAGCTGGCTGATCTGATAGCCGGTCGGCAGGTCGGGATAGAAGTAGTTCTTGCGGTCGAACTGGCTCCGCAGATTGATCTGCGCCTTCAGGCCCAGACCCGACTTCACCGCCTGCTCGACGCAGTGCTTGTTCAGGGTCGGCAGCATGCCGGGGAAGCCGGCGTCGACCAGCGACACCTGCTCGTTCGGCCCCGCGCCGAAGCCCACGGCCGCGCCCGAGAACAACTTGGCGTTCGACGCCACCTGGGCGTGGATTTCCAGCCCCATGACGATTTCCCAGTCGCCGGTGCGACCTTTGATCAGTTTGGACGTGTGAGCCTCAGTCATCTCTATCTCTTGTCCTTCCCTCGATGAGAGGGAGAAAGCTCGGTCGCCCAAGCATCGTAGGAGCGCCACAACCCGACGATGGCGATCAGCAGAGCTGGCAAAGCAAGCCAGAGAGCCGATTCAACGCCGAACACGCGTCGGCTGCTTTCAACTTCGTCTATCTCAATGCTGTGTTGCACAGGAAAGACCAACTCGTTTCCGAGTCCCCAAACCAAAAGCAGCGCTCCGAAAGCGATCAACAGCCAGTTTCGAAGAACCAGCCGCCAATCAGTCACCACCACTTCTCCGGCTTAGCCACGAAGCCGGCGGAGTCTTCCAGCGCAGCCGCGACCTGGAAGACGGTCGCCTCATCAAGGGCCTTGCCGATGACCTGAAGGCCCAGCGGCAGACCGTCGCTGCTCAGGCCGGCGGGCACCGAGATGCCCGGCAGACCGGCCAGGTTGGTCGTCACCGTGAAGACGTCGTTCAGGTACATGGTCAGCGGGTCGATCTGCTTGTCGCCCAGCTTGAACGCCGCCGTCGGGGTCGACGGGGTCAGGATGGCGTCCACCTTGCCCCAGACGTTGTCGAAGTCCTCGGCGATACGGCGACGCACCTTCAGCGCCTTGACGTAGTAGGCGTCATAGAAGCCCGCCGACAGCACATAGGTGCCGATGGTCAGGCGGCGCTGGACCTCCTTGCCGAAGCCCTCGGCGCGCGAAGCGGCGTAGAGATCGTCCAGCGACGAGAAGTCCTCGGCGCGGTGACCGAAGCGCATGCCGTCATAACGGGCCAGGTTCGACGACGCCTCGGCCGGGGCCACGATGTAATAGGCCGGCAGGGCGTATTTGGTGTGCGGCAGGCTGATCTCGACGATCTCGCAACCGGCGGCCTTCAGCCAGGCCACGCCCTGCTCCCACAGCGCCTTGATCTCTTCGGACATGCCGTCGATCAGGTATTCCGCCGGAACGCCGATGCGCAGGCCCTTGACCGACTGGCCGACCGATTGCGTCCAGTCCGGGGTCGGGATGTCGAGGCTGGTCGAATCCTTGGCGTCGAACGAGCACATGGACTTCAGCAGGATGGCGGCGTCTGTCACCGTCTTGGTGATCGGGCCGGCCTGATCCAGCGAGGAAGCGAAGGCCACCATGCCGAAGCGGCTGGCGCGGCCATAGGTGGGCTTGATGCCAACCGTGCCGGTGAAGGCGGCGGGCTGGCGGATCGAGCCGCCGGTGTCCGAGGCCGTCGCGGCCAGGCACAGATCCGAGGCCACAGCCGAGGCGGACCCGCCCGACGAACCGCCCGGCGTCAGTTCGGCGTCCGAACCCTTGGCCTTCCACGGGTTCTTCACCGGACCGAAGGCCGAGGTCTCGTTGGCCGAGCCCATGGCGAACTCGTCCATGTTGAGCTTGCCCAGCATGACCGCGCCGTCGCGCCACAGATTGGCGGTGACGGTCGATTCATATGGCGGCACAAAGCCGCGCAGCATGTTGGAGCCGGCGGTCGTCTGCACGCCCTCGGTGCAGAACAGGTCCTTGATGCCCAGCGGCGCGCCTTCCAGCGCGCCAGCCGTCCCGGCGGCGATGCGGGCGTCAGACGCGCGCGCCTGTTCCAGCGCCTTGTCCGCCGTCACCTCGACATAGGCGTTCAGCGCCGGGTTGGAGGCCTCGATGTTGCTCAGGAAGGCGCGGGTCAGCTCTTCCGACGAGAAGGTCTTGGCCTTCAGGCCGTCGACGGCGTCTTTGAGCGTAAGTTTGGTCAGATCGGTCATGGCTTAATCGACCACCTTGGGCACGACGAAGAAGCCGTCAGCCGACTTCGGGGCGTTCGACAGGACCGCGTCCACCTTGCCGCCGTCGGTGACGACGTCTTCGCGCAGGCGCAGCGGTTGGGCGACGTTGGAGGTCATCGGCTCGACACCCTGCACGTCGACCTCGTTCAGCTGCTCGATCCAGTTCAGGATGCCGTTCAGCTCCTGGGCCAGCGGCTCCAGGCGGTCCTCGGGGGTCTTGATGCGGGCGAGGTGGGCGACACGCCTCACCGTCGCGGCGTCGATAGCCATGGAAATCTCCGAAATTCATCCGGCCCGGGCGCAAGGGAGTCGCCCAGACTGACTCTTGTCGTGGGTTAACCGCCCGATGCGGCTTCGACAAGCGTTCCGCATTGCAATATGGGGAGGCCGTGCCCGTATTCGACCTGACCGACCTGCCCGCCGCCTGCCCGCCCGACACCCCGTGGATCGGGCTGGATTTGGGCGAGAACACCATCGGCGTGGCGGTGTCCGACACCAGCCGCATGATCGCCAGTCCGCTACAGCTGATCCGCAAGACGAAATTCACCCAGGACGCCGAGCAGTTGATCAAGCTGATGAACGGCCGCAACGTCTCGGCCCTGATCATCGGCCTGCCGTTGAACATGGACGGCACCGAGGGGCCGCGCGCTCAGTCCTGCCGCGCCTTCGCCCGCAATCTGGAGCGCCTGCGCCCGGTCAACGTCGCCTTCCAGGACGAGCGTCTGTCGACCACGGCGGTCGAGCGCTTCCTGATCGAAGAACTGGACCTGACCCGCAAACGCCGCGCCGACGTGGTGGACCGCACCGCCGCCGCCTGGATTCTGCAGGGCGCGCTGGACCGACTGCGCGCCTGACCTTCCCCTCGGAGAGAGTCGGGCTTATAGCGGCGTCTCGATGACCCATGCCGCTTCCGTCACCGAAACCATCGAGGAACGGCTGCTGCCGTTCCCTCGCGATCACTTCCTCGCCGCTGGCGATCTGAACCCGCCCGCCGCTCTGGCGCTGCTGGATCTCGCCGACGCCTTCGTCGATTTCAATCGACAGTCGGCCAAGGGCATCGACCTGATGCGCGGCCAGACGGTCGTGAACCTCTTCTTCGAGAACTCGACCCGCACCAGCTCCTCGTTCGAGATCGCCGCCAAGCGCCTGGGCGCCGACGTGGTGACCATGCCGGTCTCGGCCTCCTCGGTCGCCAAGGGCGAGACCCTGATCGACACGGCGGTGACGCTGAACGCGATGAAGCCCGAGATCCTGGTGGTCCGCCACTCGTCGTCGGGCGCCGTGGACCTGCTGTCGCAAAAGGTCGGCTGCGCCGTCGTCAACGCCGGCGACGGTCGTCATGAACACCCGACCCAGGCCCTGCTTGACCTGCTGTCCTTACGCCGCGCCTTCGGCGACGTCGGCGGTCTGACCGTGGCCATCTGCGGCGACATCGCCCACAGCCGCGTGGCCCGTTCCAACGTCGCCCTGCTGTCGATGATGGGCGCGCGCGTGCGCCTGATCGGTCCGCCGACCCTGGTGCCGGGCGACGCCGACCGCTGGGGCTGCGAGGTCTTCCACGACATGAAGGAAGGCCTGGCCGGCTGCGATGTGGTCATGATGCTGCGTCTTCAGCTGGAACGCATGACCGGCGCCCTGATCCCCTCGACCCGCGAGTATTTCCGTTTCTGGGGTCTGGACCGCGAGAAGCTGGCCTGGGCCTCCCCCAACGCCAAGGTCATGCACCCGGGCCCGATGAACCGGGGCGTCGAGATCGACTCCGACGTGGCCGACGACCTCAGCGTCTCCTTGATCCAGGATCAGGTCGAGATGGGCGTCGCCGCCCGCATGGCCGTTCTGGCCGCCCTCGCCCACCGCCGCGCCGGAGCCGCCGCATGACCGCCGCTCCGAACACGCTCGCCATCGTCAACGCCCGCCTGCTGGACCCCGCGACCGACTATGACGGCCCCGGCGCGATCCTGATCCAGGACGGCCGCATCGTCGAGGTCGTCCACGGTCAGGCGACCCAGCGTCCCGAAGGCGTCACCGTCATCGACGCGCAAGGCCGCTGCCTGGCCCCCGGCCTGATCGACATTCGCGTCAAGACCGGCGAGCCGGGCAACGAGCCCAAGGAGACGCTCAAGTCAGCCAGCCTCTCGGCGGCGGCGGGCGGCGTCACCACGATCGTGGTCCAGCCCGACACCGACCCGGCCATCGACGATCCCGCCCTGATCGACCACATCCAGCGGCGCGGTGCGGCGCTCGAACTGGTCAACGTCCGTGCGGCGGGCGCCGCAACGCAAGGCCGCGATGGTCAGCGCATGGCCGAGATCGGCCTGATGCACGAAGCGGGCGCCCTCTATTTCACCGACGGCGACCGGGTCATCGTCAACACCCGCACCCTGCAAAGGGCGATGAGCTACGCCGCCGCCTTCAACGCCCTGATCGCCTGCCGCCCGGCCGAGCCCTGGCTGTCGGAGGGCGCCGTCGCCACCTCGGGCGAACTGGCGACGCGCCTCGGCCTGTCCGGCGCCCCCGCCATCGCCGAGCGCATCCAGCTGGAGCGCGACCTGGCCCTGGTCGAACAGACCGGCGCCCGCTTCCTGGTCGATCAGATCTCGACCGAGGGCGCGCTGCAAACCCTGGCGAGAGCCCGCGCGCGTGGGCTCGAGGTCTCGGCCTCGGTGTCGATCAACCACCTCTGCTTCAACGAGATCGACATCGGCGACTACCGGACCTTCTATCGGCTGGACCCGCCGCTGCGCGCCGAGAGCGATCGTCAGGCCCTGGTCGAGGCCGTTCGCGACGGCCTGATCGACGCCATCACCTCGGCCCACGCCCCCGAGCCCGCCGAGAACAAGCGCCGCCCCTTCGCCGAGGCCGCGCCCGGCGCCGTGGGGCTGGAGACCCTGCTGCCCGCCGCCCTGATGCTGCATCATGAGCATGGGCTGGACCTGCTGGACGTGCTGCGTCCGCTGACACAGGGCCCCGCCGGCCTTCTGGGTCTGGACGCTGGCGTTCTGGCCCAGGGCGCGCCCGCCGACCTCGTCCTGTTCGACGCAGATGCTCCGGTTGTGGTCGATGCGGCCACGCTTCGCTCCAAATCGAAGAATTCGCCCTTTGACGGCCGTCGTCTGCAAGGGAAGGTCTTGCTCACGGTCGTCGGGGGACGCATCGTCCACGACGCACGCTAAACGGGAGCGAATCACTTGCAGGATCTGGCGGCGCCGGCGCTTTTGACGCTCGGGCTTGTGGCTATCGGCGGATACCTGCTCGGCTCGATTCCGTTCGGGGTCATCCTGACGCGCGCCGCGGGCGCCGGGGACGTTCGCAAGATCGGCTCGGGCAATATCGGCGCGACCAACGTCCTGCGGACCGGCCGCAAGGATCTGGCCATCGCCACCCTGATCCTCGACGCCGGCAAGGGCGCGGTCGCCCTGCTGATCGCGCGACACCTGTTCGGCGGCGAAGCCGCGGGCGCCATCGCCGGCGGCGCGGCCTTCATGGGGCACCTCTTTCCCGTCTGGCTGGGCTTCAAGGGTGGAAAAGGGGTCGCGACCTTCTTCGGCCTGATCCTGGCCGCCTGCTGGCCCTTGGGCCTGATGGCGGCGGCGACCTGGCTGATCGTGGCCTTCGCCCTGCGCTATTCCTCGCTGGCGGCCCTGATCGCGGCGGCGGCGGCCCCGCTCTACGCCCTGCTGCCTCTGCCAATGCTGGGCCTGCCCGCCCCCGCGCCCATTCTGATCCTGGCCGTCTTCACCGCCGTCCTGATCTATATCCGCCATCACGAAAACATCGGCCGGCTGCTGAAAGGCGCTGAGCCCAAGATCGGGGCCAAAAAGGCTTGAGCCCGCTTTCCGACGCCGAGCGTTTCGCCCGGCTTCGGCTGGCCCGCACCGACCGCGTCGACCCCGTGGCCTTTTCCCAACTGCTGCAACGCTTCGGCTCGGCCGCCCGCGCTATCGAGGCCCTGCCTGATCTGGTGCGTCGCAGCGGCCGCGACGGCTACGCCCTGCCCGCCGTCGAGCGCGTCGAAGCCGAACTGGCGGCGGGCGAGCGCATCGGCGCGCGGCTGATCCTGCTGGGCGACGCCGCCTATCCCGACATGCTGGCCGCCGTCGATCCGCCGCCGCCCCTGCTGTGGACGCGCGGCGACGCCAGTCTGTTGTCGCGTCCCTGCGTCGGCGTGGTCGGCGCCCGCATCGCCTCGGCGGGCGGCCAGCGCATCGCGCGCGGCCTGTCGCAACAGTTGGGCGAAGCGGGCCACGTCGTCATCTCGGGTCTGGCGCGCGGCATCGACGCGGCCGCCCACCAAGGCGCCCTGCCGACCGGCACAGTCGCGGTCCTCGGCGGCGGCGTGGACGACGTCTATCCCTCCGACAACGCCGACCTCTATCGCCAGATCGCCGAACAGGGCTGCATCGTCTCGGAAAGCCCCGTCGGCGCCCGCGCCCAGGCCCGCGACTTCCCCCGTCGCAACCGCATCATCTCGGGCCTGTCGCGCGGGGTGATCGTGGTCGAGGCGGAAATCCGCTCGGGCTCCCTGATCACCGCCCGTCTGGCCAATGAACAGGGGCGCGACGTCTTCGCCGTGCCGGGTTCGCCGCTGGACCCGCGCTCCAAAGGCCCCAACGAACTGCTACGTCAGGGCGCCATCCTGTGCGAGGGACTTGAGGACGTGGAGCGCGCCTTCAGCACTCTGCGGACCCTGCGCGAGCCGCCGGCTGATTCGCCCTTCAACGGCGCGCCGGACGATCTGGACGAAGTCCTCATCGAACAGGTCGCGGCCCTGCTGTCCCCCACGCCCGCGCCGCGCGACGAACTGGCCCGAGCGCTGGCCCTGCCGATTGGCGTCGTCGCCGCCGCCCTGCTGGAGTTGAGCCTTTCCGGTCGAGCGACGCTCTTGCCCGGAGGCCTGGCCTCCGCCTGACGGCAGCTACAGGCGAGCTATTTCGCCGTCGCGGCCGAAGCCATCGTCGATGCAGCTTCCAGCGCTCCGGCCAGAGCCTCATCCCCGTCCCAGCGCGCCATCCGGGCCAGCTCCAGCGCCATGGCCGTGACATATTCTCGCACGGGATAATCGGTCAGGTCCGGGGCAGGCTGCGCGGCCCGCCTGGCCGTCGAAACACGTTGCTGCAGCGGTCCCTGGGCGCTTTGGCTCGACATCGTCTCGCTCCTGATTGTGCTCATGATTAATGCACAACCTTTAATAGCGCGACAAGGTGAATAAACGCCTTCAGGTAGTCGCCCTGCATCCATGCGATTGACTTCCCTCGCGACGCCAACCACGTTCGCGCCCCGATTTCCCGAACAGAGCGCCATGAATCTCGTCATCGTCGAGAGCCCCGCCAAGGCCAAGACCATCAATAAATACCTGGGCTCCGGCTACGAGGTGCTGGCTTCCTACGGCCATATCCGCGACCTGCCGTCGAAGGACGGCTCCGTCCTGCCCGACGAAGATTTCGCCATGCAGTGGGAGGTCGACGCCAAGGCGTCCAAGCGCCTGTCCGAAATCGCGGAGGCGGCCAAGCGCGCCGACCGCGTCATCCTCGCGACCGACCCCGACCGTGAGGGGGAGGCGATCAGCTGGCACGTTCTGGAAGTCCTGAACAAAAAGAAGGCGCTGAAGGACACCGAGGTCCAGCGCGTCACCTTCAACGCCATCACCAAGGCCGCCGTGCTGGAGGCCATGGCCAATCCGCGTCAGCTGGATATGGAGCTGGTCGAGGCCTATCTGGCCCGCCGCGCGCTGGACTATCTGGTGGGCTTCAACCTGTCGCCCGTGCTGTGGCGCAAGCTGCCCGGCGCCCGCTCGGCGGGCCGGGTGCAGTCGGTCGCCCTGCGCATTGTCGTCGATCGCGAGATGGAGATCGAGAAGTTCAAGGCCCAGGAATACTGGTCGGTCGAGGCCGATCTGGTCGCTGACAGCCCGCCCTTCACCACCCGCCTGGTCAAGCACGCCGGCAAGCGCATCCAGCGCCTGGACATCCCGACCGAGGAGATGGCCTTCGCCGCGCGCGACGCCATCAAGGCTGGCGACTTCACCATCAAGTCGGTTGAGAAGAAGCCCGCCAAGCGTTCGCCCGCCCCGCCCTTCACCACCTCGACCCTGCAACAGGAAGCCTCGCGCAAGCTGGGCTTCACCGCCCAGCGCACCATGCAGGCGGCGCAGAAGCTGTATGAAGGCGTCGACGACACCGGCGGCCTGATCACCTACATGCGTACCGACGGCCTGTTCGTCAGTCCCGAGGGCATCGCCCAGGCGCGCGAAGTCATCGCCGACCGCTTTGGCCCCGCCTACGTCCCGGCCGAGCCGCGCTACTACAAGACCAAGGCCAAGAACGCTCAGGAAGCGCACGAAGCCATCCGCCCGACCAACATCGCGCGCCACCCTGACAGCCTGCGCCTCGAAGGCGACCTGCAGCGCCTTTACGAGCTGATCTGGAAGCGCATGGTCGCCTCGCAGATGGAGAGCGCGCGTCTGGACCGCACCACGGTCGAGATCGAGACCCCCGACGGCCAGACCGGCCTGCGCGCCACCGGCCAGGTCGTGGTCTTCGACGGCTTCATCGCCGCCTATGAAGAAGGCCGCGACGAGAAGCAGAAGGGGGCCGAGGACGACGAGGACGAAGGCGGTCGCCTGCCCGCGCTGAAGGAAGGCGCCAAGGCCAAGGTCGAAGCCATCCGCACCGACCAGCACTTCACCGAACCGCCGCCGCGCTTCTCGGAAGCCACCCTGGTCAAGAAGCTGGAAGAGCTGGGCATCGGTCGTCCCTCGACCTACGCCTCGATCCTGACGACCCTGCGCGACCGCGAATACGTCCGCATGGACAAGAACCGCTTCTATCCCGAGGACAAGGGACGGCTGGTCACGGCCTTCCTGGAGCAGTTCTTCACTCGCTGGGTCGAATACGACTTCACCGCCGCGCTGGAGACGCAGCTGGACGAGGTCTCGGCAGGCGAACTGGACTGGAAGGCGCTGCTGCGCAGCTTCTGGACCGACTTCCACGCCGCGACGCAAGCCGCCGGCGAACTGCGCACCACGGCGATCCTCGATCATCTGAACGACGCCCTAGGCGCCCACATCTTCCCGGACAAGGGCGATGGTTCGGACCCGCGCGAATGCCCCCTGTGCCATCAGGGCCAACTCAGCCTGAAGACCAGCCGCTTCGGCGCCTTCATCGGCTGCTCGCGCTATCCCGACTGCAAGTACACCCGCCCCGTGGCCTCGCCTGACGGCGCCGAAGGCGGCGCGGACGGCGGCGACCGCGAACTGGGCGTCGATCCGTCGACCGGCCAGCCCGTGCAGCTCAAGATCGGTCGCTTCGGCCCCTATGTCGAAACCACGCCGCCCGGCGAGGAAAAGCCCAAGCGCTCGTCCCTGCCCAAGGGCTGGAGCCCGGCGTCGCTGACGCTGGAACAGGCCCTGCGCCTGCTGGCTCTGCCGCGCGAAGTCGGCCCTCACCCCGAGGACGGCAAGATGATCACGGCGGGTCTGGGCCGCTACGGCCCATTCGTCCTGCACGCCGGCACCTACGCCAATGTCTCGGACATCGACGAGGTGTTCGAGGTCGGGATCAACCGCGCTGTCGCCCTGCTGGCTGAAAAGCGCGCCGGTCGTCCCGGTCGCGGCTCGGCCACGGCGCCGCTGAAGGAACTGGGCGCCCACCCGGAAGACGAAGCCCCCGTTCAGGTCATGGCCGGACGCTTCGGCCCCTACGTCAAATGGGGCAAGGTCAACGCCACCCTGCCCAAGGGCATGACGCCGGAAGACCTGACGCTGGAAGCCGCCCTGCCCCTGCTGGCCGCCAAGGCCGGCGCGGCGCCGAAGAAGAAGGCGACGGCCGCCAAGAAGCCCGCCGCGAAGAAGGCTCCGGCCAAGGCCGTCGCCGAGAAAAAGCCCGCAGCGGCCAAGAAACCCGCCGCCAAGAAGCCGGCTGCGAAGAAGGCCGCACCCAAGAAGGCAGCCGCCGAGTAAGATCGTGATGACGCCTCCCGGTTCGCCCAGCGGACCGGGAGCGCATCTAGCGCCCGGCCACCAGCTCGTTGCGAACCCGGCGCCCCAGCGGATCGCGCCCTGGCCATGTATGGCCGATCGACGCTTCAACCAGCGTCGTGCAGAACCGCGATAGCAGCATCCTCGGTCGAATTCCGTTCAGACAGACTCGTTCGCCCTCGACGGCCCAGCGCGCCGTCAACCGACGCCCATCGGAAAACAGCGCCCGATAGCTGCCGTCCCGGTCAAACCAGTGCTTCACCCACGCTCCATCCGGATAGTGGGAGATCACGGTGTTTCCGAAAGCTGACTCCATCTCCGCCTGGGCCGGCAGCGCGATCGCGCAGCTGGCAGCCAAGGCGAACGCAAGCGTTTTCATACGCATACGACAACCCTTCCCTTCCCCACAGGCGACATTACAGGCCAGTAAGGTTTTGCCAACCGTCTGGTTCCCGAACGGAAATACTTGACTGAGGCGTAGGGGTTTCCATATACCGCCGCAGGCTCGGGATAGGACTGGCGATGCGCGCCGCCCACTCGCCCACGAGGGGCGGTTCCGTAAGTCGAAGACGTTACGACGTTTCCTCCGTCCTCAAGGTTACATGACAGAATTCACCAAGCTGGGCCTTTCGGCCACGACCCTGAAAGCGGTCGCCGATACGGGCTACACCGAAGCCACCCCCATTCAGGCCTCCGCCATTCCGGTGGCCCTGGCCGGCCGCGACGTTCTGGGCATCGCCCAGACCGGCACCGGCAAGACCGCCGCCTTCACCCTGCCGATGATCGACCGGCTCGGCTCCGGCCGCGCCCGCGCCCGTATGCCGCGCGCCCTGGTCCTGGCCCCGACCCGCGAACTGGCCGACCAGGTCGCCGAGAACTTCGCCAAATACGCCAAGGGCACCAGGCTCAACTGGGCGCTGCTGATCGGCGGCGTGTCCATGGGCGACCAGGTCGCCCTGCTGAACAAGGGCGTCGACGTCCTGATCGCCACGCCTGGCCGTCTGCTGGACCTGTTCGAACGCGGCAAGATCCTGCTGACCGGCGTCGAGATGATGGTCGTCGACGAGGCTGACCGTATGCTCGACATGGGCTTCATCCCCGACATCGAGCGCATCTTCAAGCTGACGCCGCCGCGCCGTCAGACCCTGTTCTTCTCGGCCACCATGCCGCCTGAGATCACGCGCCTGACCACGCAGTTCCTCAAGGATCCGACCCGGATCGAGGCCTCGCGTCCGGCCATGACCGCCGACACCATCACCCAGTATCTGGTCCGCATCCCGACCAGCGACCCCAAGGCCAAACGCACGGCGCTGCGCGCCCTGATCGAAAGGGCCGAGGTCAAGAACGGCATCGTCTTCTGCAACCGCAAGTCGGAAGTCGACATCGTCGCCAAATCGCTGAAGACGCACGGCTTCGACGCCGCGCCGATCCACGGCGACCTGGATCAGTCGCTGCGCATGAAGACCCTGGCCGACTTCCGCGCCGGTGACCTGAAGATTCTGGTGGCCTCGGACGTCGCCGCGCGCGGCCTGGACATCCCCGACGTCAGCCACGTGTTCAACTACGACGTCTCGCACCACGCCGACGACTATGTGCACCGCATCGGCCGCACGGGCCGCGCAGGCCGCAAGGGCGAGGCCTTCATGATCGTCACTCCGTCCGACGACAAGTCGCTGGATAAGGTGCTGAAGCTGATCAAGATGGCGCCGCAGGAGCTGACGCTGGAAGGCATCGACTTCGCCGCCATCAAGGACCGTCCCCGCAGCGACGATTCCAAGGGCCGCGGCCGCAGCCGCAGCGACCGCCCGCGCCCCATCTCCAAGAGCGACAACATCGCCTCGATGGAACCGATCGCCCGCGCGGCGCCGCAAGCCGACAGCGCCGAGGAGGCCCCGCGCCGTTCGCGCAGCCGTCGTTCGACCCGGCCCGAAGCCGCCGTCGAGGCTGCGGAAATCGTCGCCGCAGCAACGGCGCCCGAAGCCGAGGCCGCTCCCGCCAAGGCCACGCCTTCGCGCCGCGAGCGCACCCGCGACCATGCTCCCCGCGAAGCGAAGAAGCCCGAACAGCCCAGGGAGCAGCCCGTCCAGGCCGCTCGCGGTGGTTTCGGCGACGACATTCCCGCCTTCCTGCGCCGGCCAGTGGTCTTCTCGGACTGAGACGGTGAAACGGCCGTTTCAGCGGCCAGCTTAACTGCTCATTACGGATCGCTGTCCTAGAGATTTCCCCTACTGGAACCAGGGGGCGAGGAACAGAATGACGGCGCAGGTCGAAACCGCCCTTCGGGGACCGGAGGCATATGCGCTCGCGCACCGCGTCGTGGATGCGATGCAGCAAGCTTCAGTCTGGCCGACCCCGCTGAATTTCGAGCTGTGGCTGCACTACGTCAGCGATTCCGAGGGGCCGCTGGGGCGCGAGCTTCAGCGGCTGCTGTCGGGCGACGCGCCCTTCACGGACGCCACGGCTGAAATGCTGGCCGCCGAATTCCTGCCGCGCGGCCGCCTGTCCGAGGAAATCCGTGACGTCGGGGCCGTGCTGAACCGCGAACTCGCCGCCGTGGCCGAAGCCATCGACAATGCGCGCAAGACCCAGACCGCCTATGGCGAAACTCTGAGCCACGCCTCGGCCAAGATGCAGGACGCAGCAGGACCGACTGACCTCACGGAAATCGTCAGCACCCTGTCCAGCGCCACCCGCAAGGTCCAGCGCCACACCTCCGCGCTGGAAAAACGGCTGGAGTCCTCCAACCGCGAAGTCGTCCGCCTGCGCGAACACCTGGAACAGGTGCGCCGCGACGCCATGACCGACGCCCTGACCAATCTGGCCAATCGCAAGACCTTCGACGAACAGCTGGCCCGCATCTGCGAAGAAGCGGAAGCGGGCGGAAAACCCGTCACCCTGGCCATCGTCGACATCGACCATTTCAAACGCTTCAACGACACCTGGGGACACCAGACCGGCGATCAGGTGCTGCGCTACGTCGCCAGCGTCCTGGGGCGCATCGCGCGCAACCCGCGCGTCGCCGCCCGCTATGGCGGCGAGGAGTTCGCAGTCATCTTCCCCGGCGAGACGCCCGGCACGGTCGAGGCCGCGCTGAACGCCATCCGCGAAGAGATCGCCTCGCGTTCGCTGCGCCGCCGCTCCACCAACGACGACCTGGGCGCCGTGACCATCTCGGTCGGCTTCGCCGAACGTCGTCCCGGTGAAACCGCCCTGAGCGTGCTGGAGCGCGCCGACGAAGCCCTCTACGCCTCCAAGCGCGGCGGCCGGAACTGCGTCACCAACGCCGAGCTCATGGCCCAAGCCGCCGCCTAAGCGGTTGCCCAACCGCCCCCCGACCGTGTCATAACGGCGGGATGAGAAGCTTCGCTTTCAACCTCGCCTACTGGGCCCTCTCGATCGTCTATTGCCTGGCGGCGGCCTTCGCCGCCCTCGCGCCCGGTCGCCGCGCGACCAGCTGGATCATTCGCCGCTATGTGCGCCGCATGGTGCAGGCCATGGCCCTGTTCGCCGGCATCCGGTTGCAGGTGCGCGGCAGGGAGCGCCTGCCGCAAGGCGGTTTCATCGTCGCCTCCAAGCACCAGAGCTGGGGCGACGGCTTCGCCACCTATGACCAGTTCGACGACCTGGCCTTCGTCACCGGCGACCACCTCGAGAAATTCCCGCTGCTCGGCACGGTGCTGACCAAGCTGGGCGCCATCGTCGTCAACAGTTGCGGCGGCCACACGGCCCGCGCCGCGCTCAAGGAACGCGCCGCCGACGCCCACCGCGAAGGCCGCAAGATCCTGATCTATCCCGAGGGCCATCTGGCCAAGATCGGCGAGAAGTTCCGCTATCGCTCGGGCGTCTGGCACATGTACCGCGACTTCGACATGCCGGTCGTGCCCCTGGCCACCAACCTCGGCCTGTTCTGGCCGCAGGAAGCCTCCCGCAAGACGCCCGGGACCGCCACGCTGGAGTTCCTCGACTCCATCCCGACCGGTCTGGCCAAGGACGAGTTCCTGGCCCGTCTCGAAGCCGCCATCGAAGGCAAGACCGCCGAACTGATCGCCGAGGCCACCGGCCGCCCGGTCGCTCACGCCATTCAGGTTCCAACGCCCCACGAAACCGCGCTCGCAGCGGCAGCTACAGCAGCCTGATTGCGGCCCGCGCCGGACCTCACCCATGGCGGCGTCTATTTTGTTCTTGATTTGTTCCAAACTCGTGCCATGCTCCCGGCATGAGAACGGCGATGAAAGGACGCGGCGCACGCTCCAACGACTCGGGCCGGTATGAAGCCGACCGGCGCGAGGAATTCGACGACGGCTGGACGGATCAGGACGAAGCGGCCGCGCCGCTTCGCACCACCCTCTCGCCCGAACACGCGCGCACCATCATCGCCCGTAACACCAGTCCCGACGTCGGCTTCGATCGCTCCATCAACCCTTACAAGGGCTGCGAACATGGCTGCATCTACTGCTACGCCCGTCCGTCCCATGCCTGGATGGGCTTATCCCAGGGTCTGGATTTCGAGAGCCGGATCTTCTTCAAGCCCGAAGCCGCGCGTCTGCTGGAACAGGAGCTCGCCAGGCCCCGATACGTCTGCAAACGCATCCACATAGGCGGCAACACCGATCCCTATCAGCCGGTCGAGCGCGAGACCCAATCGACGCGCTCGATCCTGCAAGTCATGCAGCGGTTCAACCAGCCGTTCAGCATCATCACCAAGTCGGTGCTGATCGCCCGCGACGAGGACATTCTGGGGCCTATGGGCCGCGACGGACTGGCTTCCGCCTTCGTCTCCATCACCACCCTGGATCGCGGCCTGGCCCGGGCGATGGAGCCGCGCGCCTCCACCCCCGCCAAGCGGCTGGAGGCGATCAGCCGTCTGGCTGACGCGGGCGTGCCGGTCGGCGTCGGTTTCGCCCCCGTCATCCCCGGCCTGAACGACCATGAGATGGAATCCATCCTCGAGGCGGCCCAGAAGGCCGGCGCTGCGTCGGCCATGTACGTGACCCTGCGCCTTCCGCTCGAGATCAAGGACCTGTTCCGCGAGTGGCTGGCCGACGCCCGACCCGAGCGCGCGGCCCGCGTCATGTCTCTGATCCGCCAGACGCGCGGCGGCAAGGACTACGACCCCGACTGGGCCCAGCGCATGAAAGGGACGGGCCCCGTCGCCGAACTGATCGCCGCCCGCTTCAAGGCGGCGATCAGACGCTACGGCCTCGACGCCCCTCGCACGCCGCTGGACGTGACCCGGTTCCGCGTCCCGCCCGACATGAGGCCGCAGATGGACCTGTTCGACCTGGCGTCCTGACGCCTAGCGGCGGAAAACGCCCACCAGTTCGACGTGGGTGGACCACAGGAACTGGTCGATGGGCGTGACCTTCTCCAGCCGGAAGCCGCCGTCGATAAGGACGCGGGCGTCGCGGGCGAAGGTCTGAGGATTGCAGGAGACCCCGACGACGACGCCGGCCTTGGTCCCGGGCAGTTGCTGGGTCTGTTCCAGCGCCCCGGCGCGCGGCGGGTCGATCACGATGGCCTCGCAGCCCTTCAGATCGTAGGGCGACAGCGGCCGACGGAACAGGTCGCGCGCCTGGGCCTCGATGGTCTTCAGGCCTTGAGCCGTGGAAACGCCAGCCTTCAGCGCCGCAATCGACGCCGCCGACGAATCCGCGGCCAAGACGCTGGCCACCTCGGCCAGGGGGAAGGTGAATGTGCCGGCGCCGCAGAACAGGTCAGCGACCTTCTTGGCCCCCCTCACCGCTTCCACAGCCCGGCTGACCATGGCCGCCTCGGCCGCAGGGGCCGCCTGCAGGAAGGCGCCGGGCGGCAGGGGCACGGTCGCCCGGCCGAAAGTGATGCGCGGCTGGCGCGCCATGACCAGGGTGTCGCCGTCCAGGCTAAGCCTTGCCAGACCGGCCTCCGCCGCCGCTGCAATAGCCCGCGCCGTCACATCCGCCGTCAGTCCGCCCGACCTCTTCTCGACGCCGGTCACGTCCACGTCCAACCCAGTGTCGGTCAGGGTCACATGCAGGGTCGGCGCCGATTTGGGATGCCCCAGGAAGGGCGCCGCCACCTTGGCCAGCGCCGGCAAGGCCGCCGTCAGCGCGGGGTCCGACACCGGGCAGTCGGTCAACTCGACCAGCCGCCACGACCGGCGCGCCTTGAAGCCCAGCAGGACGCGGCCACCCGGGCCGCTGCGCGCGTGCAGCGCCAGCCGGCGGCGGCTGGCCTGTGGCACGGCGACGGTGGCCTCGACCTCGGTCTCTATACCTTCACGCGCCAGCGTCTGGATCACCACCTCGCGCTTCCACGCCAGATAGGGTTCGTCCGCCCAGTGCTGCAGCGGCGCGACGCCGCACTCGGCATAGGTTTCCGAATGGATCGGGCGGCGGTCAGGGCTGGCTTCGATCAGGTCGAACTGCTCGACCCGCCCGTCCTTGACCTCGGCCGAGATCGTTTCACCCGGCAGGGCGCCCGGCACGAAGACGAGGCCGTTGGGCGTTTCGGCGATCCCGTCGCCCTGGTGGCCCATGCGGGCTATCTTCAGCGTTTGCGTCATGGCGCGGCTTCTACCCGCTCTCGCGCAGAATCTGAAACCTGAACGAAGATGAACAGGCCGATCAAAAGCCGTTCAGCTTCGCCCGTCTATCTCTCGGTGCAACAGACAGCGCACCGAAGCCGTTCAGCTGCAGGCTCTGTCACAGGGAACGAATAAGATGATCGGTCATCTGTCCAAAAAAGCTTCCGCTGTCGCCGCCCTCGCGGTTGCCGGCTCGTTGGTGGCTCCGGGTGTCGTCAGCGCCCAGACCTATGGCTACGGCTATCCTCCGGCCTACAACAGCTACGGCTCGCAGGGTCGCTACAACGATCCCTGCGTCGGCGATCAGCGAAATCGGGCGACGACGGGCGGCGTGCTCGGCGCCACCATCGGCGCCGTCGCCGGCTCGCGACTGGCGGCGCGCGGCCGCCGCACCGAAGGCAGCGTCCTGGGCGGCGTGCTCGGCGCGGCCATCGGCGCCGGCGTGGGCAACAGCTCGGCCAACTGCGACAGCCGCTATCGTTCGTCCGGCTACAGCCAGCCCTATGGCGGCACCTATGTCCCGCCGGCCTACGGCTACGACAACCGCGGCTACGACCGTCGCTATGACGACGGCTATGGCCGGGACTACCGTGAGTACGATCAGGGCTACACCCAACCCGCCCCGGACTATCGCTACCAAAATCAGAACAACGACCAATGCCGCCTCGCCGAGAGCGTCATTCGTCTGCCCGACGGTCGCAGCGAGACGCGCTACGTGCGCACCTGCCCCGACCAGAACGGCCGCTATCGCGTCGTGGATTAAGTTTCAGCCCCCCTGTCGATCCACGACGTGAAGAGGGCCGCCGGGTGATCCGGCGGCCCTCTATATTTTTGGCGCTATGCCCGTCGCGCCCACATCAGGAACTCAACATTGCCGTCGCCCCCGGTGATCGGACTTTCGGCCGTTTCCCGCACGGACCAGCCGACGCTTTCCAGCCAGACGCGGACGCCTTCCACCGCCGCCGCACGGGCTTCGGGATCCTTGACTACGCCTTTCTTGCCGGCGTCCTTGGGACCGGCCCCTTCGAACTGCGGCTTGACCAGGGTGATCAGGTCCGCGTCCGGCGTCGCCAACTCAAGCGCGGCGGGCAACACCTTCGACAGACCGATAAAGCTGGCGTCGCAGACGATCAGCGACGGCGCTTCGGGAATGACGGCGGACGTCAGGTTCCGCGCATCCGTTCGTTCCAGATTGACCACGCGTGGATCGGCCGCGACCTTGGGGTGCATCTGGCCGTAGCCGACATCCACGGCGAAGACCTTGGCCGCCCCACGATCCAGACAGACCTCGGTGAAGCCGCCGGTCGAGGCCCCGACATCCAGCACCGTCCGCCCCTCAACCGCGACCGGCCACAGGTCCAGCGCGCGTTCCAGCTTCAGCGCCCCGCGCCCGACCCAGCGGTGGGCGGCGGCATAGCCGATCTCGGCGTCGTCGCTGACGGTCTGCGACGCCGACTTGGCCGGCGCGCCGTCCACGGTGACGCCGCCCGCCTCGACAGCGGCCTTGGCCTTGGCCCGGCTTTCGGCCAGGCCGCGTGTGACCAGCAGTTGATCCAGACGGACCTTCCTCACGCCCCGGCCATCGCGTCCAGACGGGCCAGGGCGGCTTGCAGCTTCGCCTTGCCCTCTTCGGCTTCGGCCAGCTTGGCGCGCTGCTCGTCGACGACTTCCGGCGCGGCGCGCGACACGAAGTTGGGGTTGCCCAGCTTCTTGTTCACGTGGCCGATATCGCTCTCGAAGACAGCGATCTCCTTCTCCAGACGTGCGCGTTCGGCGGTCAGGTCGATGATCCCGGCCAGCGACAGGGCCGCCGTGGTTCCGCCCGAGACGAAGGTCACGGCCCCGGCGGGCGCGGTCTCGGCCGTCGCGATCTCGGACACGCGGCCCAGGGTCAGCAGAAGGTCGCGGTGACGCGCGATGCGCTCGGCGTTCACGGCGTCGGGCGCGACGAAGGCCAGTGGCGGCTTGGCCGACGGCGGCACGTTCATCTCGGCCCTCAGGGCGCGGATTTCACCGACCAGATCGACCAGCCAGCCGATCTCGCCTTCCGCAGCCTTGTCAATGAAGGCGTCCGGCAGGATGGGCCATTCGGCGCCGATCAGCAGACTGTCGCGCGCCGGGCCTTCCTTGCCTAGTTCGGCCCACAGCTCTTCGGTGATGAAGGGCATGACCGGGTGCAGCAGCTTCAGCGTCTGGTCGATGGTCCAGGCGGTCATGGCGCGTGTCTCGGCCTTGGCGGCCTCATCGGCGCCGTTGAACACCGGCTTGGCCAGCTCCAGATACCAGTCGCAGAAGACGTTCCAGACGAAACGGTAGAGCGCCCCCGCCGCGTCGTCGAAGCGGCCGCCCTCAATGGCGTCCGACACGGCGCGTTCGGCCTTGGTCAGTTCGCCGCAGATCCAGCGGTTGATGGTTTGCTCGACGGTCGCGGGATCAAAGCCCTCGACCCGCTTGGCCTCGTTCATTTGGCTGAAGCGCGCGGCGTTCCACAGCTTGGTGCCGAAATTGCGATAGCCTTCAATACGCTGCTTCGACAACTTGATGTCGCGCGTGCCCGAAAGAATGGCCATGGTGAAACGCAGCGGGTCGGTGCCCAGCTCGTCGATGATGCCCAGAGGGTCGATGACGTTGCCCTTGGACTTCGACATCTTCTGGCCCTTCTCGTCGCGGACCAGACCATTGATGATGACCCGCTTGAACGGGACTTCGCCGTCCATGAAGTGCAGGCCCATCATCATCATCCGGGCGACCCAGAAGAAGATGATGTCCGCCGCCGTCACCAGATCGCTGGTCGGATAGAAGCGCTGCAGATCCTCGGTCTTCTCGGGCCAGCCCATGGTCGAGAAGGGCCACAGGGCCGAGCTGAACCAGGTGTCGAGAACGTCCTCGTCCTGATGCAGCACGACCTCGGAATCATAGTCCGACATCGCCTGTTCGCGGGCGTCTTCTTCCGTCTCGGCGACATAGATCTCGCCGTTTGGGCCGTACCAGGCCGGAATGCGGTGTCCCCACCAGAGCTGGCGCGAGATGCACCACGGCTCGATGTTACGCAGCCATTCGAAATAGATCTTCTCATAGCTCTTGGGCTCGAAGACGGTCGCGCCCTCCTCCACCGCCTTCAGCGCCGGCTGGGCCAGGGTGTGGGCGTCGACGTACCACTGGTCCGTCAGCCACGGCTCGATGACCACGCCCGAGCGGTCGCCGTGCGGAACGACGTGCTTCGTCTTTTCGATCTCGCGCAGCCAGTTCTCTTCCTCCGCGCGGGCGATGATGGCCTTGCGCGCGGCGAAGCGATCCAGACCGACCAGATCGGCGGGGATTTCCGGCACGTCGTCATTGGTGATGCGCGCGAAGGCGTCCATCACGTTCAGCGCGGCCAGACCGGCGCGCTTGCCGACGCCGAAGTCGTTGAAGTCGTGCGCCGGGGTGATCTTCACCGCGCCCGAACCCTTGGTCGGATCGGCGTAGTCGTCGGCGACGATGGGAATGCGACGACCGGTGATCGGCAGGATGACGTCCTTGCCGACCAGATCCGCATAGCGCTCATCCTCGGGGTGAACCGCCACGCCGGTGTCGCCCAGCATGGTTTCAGGCCGGGTCGTGGCCACGACGATGAAGCCGCGGGTCTCGAACTCGGTGGCCTTGCCGTCCTCGTCGAAGGCGACCGGATGCTCATAGGTGACGGGCTTTCCGTCTTCATCGGGGGCCAGCGGATAGGCGAAGTGCCAGTAGTGGCCGTCCTGCTCGCGCTGCTCGACTTCCAGATCGGAAATGGCGGTCTGGAAATGCGGGTCCCAGTTCACCAGCCGCTTGTCGCGATAGATCAGGCCATCCTGATGCAGCTTGACGAAGACCTTGCGGACAGCGGCGTTCAGCCCCTCGTCGAGGGTGAAGCGCTCGCGCGACCAGTCGCAGGACGAGCCCAGCCGGCGCAGCTGGCGCACGATGGTGCCGCCCGATTCCGCCTTCCACTCCCAGACCTTGTCGACAAAGGCGTCGCGGCCCATGTCGCGACGTCCGGGGCTGCCCGCGGCGGCCAGTTGGCGCTCGACCACCATCTGGGTGGCGATGCCGGCGTGGTCGGTGCCGGGCAGCCACAGCACGGCCTTGCCCTTCATCCGGTGATAGCGGGCCAAAATGTCTTGAAGCGTATTGTTCAGCGCGTGGCCGATGTGCAGCGAACCGGTCACGTTCGGCGGCGGAATGACGATCGAATAGGCGTCGGCGGCGCCGTCGGTGGCCTTGGCGGCGCGCGGCGCGAACAGGCCGCTCTCTTCCCACAGGGCGTAGAGGCGCGGTTCGGCGGCCTGGGGTTCGAAAGTCTTCTCGAGCATGGTCATCATCATTCTTGTGGCCCTACCGCTCCGCACACGGTGCGTCGCTGCATGAGGGCGTCTGTTTTTCTTTCCCTAGCGCTCCACGCGCGGCGCGTCGCTGCTTGAGGGTGATTTTTGAACGCGAAAGGGCGGCCCCGCCGGAGCCGCCCTCTGTGACTTAGTGTCTGGTGAAGCGAAGGGCTAGCCGGCGTTGCGGGCGATGCGTTCTACTTCCTTGCGTACCTGGGCCTCGACGATGCCCGGCAGGTTGGCGTCCAGCCAATCCTTCAGCATCGGGCGCAGCATGGCCTGAACCATGGCTTCGACCGTGTTGCCGCTGACGAAAGGCAGGTCCTGCGGCGCGGCAGCGACGGGCGCTTCCGGCTTCTGGAAGGTGGCGGCCAGGCCGGCGAAGGCCGAGGCGGCGCTGGCGGCGGCGCTTTCTCCGACCAGGGAGTCGTATTCCAGGGCGGGCGCGGGTTCCGGCTCGACGACGGCCGGGAACGGCGCCGCCTCGGCGACGTCCAGATCGCCGATCAGCTCAGCGGCCGGCGCTTCATAGGGTTCGCTCAGTTCCAGAACGTCATCCTCGACGATGAGGGGCGCCTCGGGTTCGGCGACGCTGACGACCGGCTCTGGCTCGGGCGCAGCTTCCACGAAGGGTTCCGGCGCAGCAGCAGCGGCCTCGGCCGGCGCGTCGTCCTCGGAGATGATCCGGCGAATCGACGCCAGGATTTCTTCCATCGTCGGTTCTTGAGCGGTCTGATCGGTCATGGCGAACCTTGGGCGAACCTTGGGGGCGACTTTGGAGCTTGAACTCAACGACCGCCGGGCCGGCGCCGAGCGGCGCACGACGATCAGGGATCGAACCAGCAGACTCGCCCAACCCCTGCCCTGTCGTCGCACCAACGCCCGTCGGAATCAACGGACGTTTTTCGCCTGTCACGCTAAAACGCGGCTCAGGCGCCCGGCGCGGTACGGACGATTTCGCCCTTCAGCTGGGTGTCGATCGGCGCGTCCTCGGCGTCGGCGGCGGGCGTGATGCCCGGCGAAGCAAGGCGATCCAGCGTCTCGACCACGCCGTCCCACGGCAGGCCGCCGCGGTTGCGCACCGAGTTGTAATTGTTCTCGGCGTCGTAGGCGTCGATCGACGGATCCAGGTTCGGCCCGCCCAGACGCCCCATGGCGGCCAGCAGTTGGGCCTGAGCGACGTACTGGTTGCGATGGGCGCTGGCCAGGGTCACCTGGGCCGAGCGCAGCTCCAGCTCCTGGTTCAGCACGTCCAGCGTGGTGCGCAGGCCGACCTGGGCCTCCTGACGCACGCCCTCGGCGGCGACCGAGGCGGCGCGCACCGCTTCCTGGCCCGCTTGCAGGGTCGATCTGGCGGCAATGGTCTGGGCGTAGGTCGAGCTGACGGTCTGCAGCACGTCGCGACGCTCGCCCTCGACGCTGATCTGGGCCGCGTTGGCGCGCTCCAGAGCCTGGGCCACGCGCGAGCGATTCAGACCGCCGGTGAACAGGGGCACCGACACAGTCGCGCCGGCCGTGAAGCTGGTGCGGTCGGTCAGGTCAAAGCCCGACAGGTCGTTGGCCGTGCCGCCATAGGAGGCCGACAGACGCGCCGACGGCAGGTATTCGGACCGCGCCGCCGCCACATTGGCTTCCGCCGCTTGCAGGGCGTAACCGGCCGCGCGCACGCCCGGGTTCTCAGCCAGGGCCACGTCCAGAGCGCCGTCGAAATCGGCCGGCAGCCCCGGCAGGATCGGCAGAGCATCCAGGTTCGCCGGCGCCTGGCCGACCACGGCGGCATAGGCCGCGCGCGACACCGACAGCTGCGCCTGGGCATTGGCCAGATCGGCGTCGGACTGGGCCAGACGCGCCTCGGATTGCGCCACGTCGGTGCGCGTGATCTCGCCCACTTCGAAGCGGGCGTTGGATTCATCCAGCTGACGACGCAGGACGGTGATGTTCTCCTGGCGGATGCGCAGGATCTCCATATCACGCACCACGTCGGCGTAGGCCTGAACGACCGAGGTCATCACCTGCTGTTCGATCTCGCGCAGGTTCTCGCGACCGGCGCGGACATTGGCCTCGGCGGCGTCGATGCCGCGCGCCGTGCGGCCGGCGGTCCAGATATCCTGAGCCAGGCTGACGCTGGCGGTGGCGCCGTCGCTTTCCGTCACGCCCAGACCGTCGATGTCTGTGCGCGTGTAGCTGACGCCGCCCGAAGCGCTGATGGTCGGACGCAGGCCGGCGCGGGCCTGAACAATGGTTTCGTCCAGGGCGCGCTGATTAGCCCGCTGGGCCAGCAGCGTCGGATTGGTGCGATAGGCCAGGCCGATCGCTTCCTGCAGCGTATCGGCCCACGCCGGAGCCGCGCCGGCCCCCATGGCGAGAGCGACCAGAGCGACTGACGCGAGCGAGCGCGAGCGTTTCAACATGAACCTGTTCCTGCCTGACGCCCCCGACGGCGCGCCCCTAGTGCCTATATGGCGTAGTTGGCGGCTACTCTCGCCCCGCGCCAGTTAAGTTTTCTTCACGCTCGCGACGCAGGACTCCGTCGCGTTCACTCAACAAGTCAGAGTGCAAAAGACGGCTCCGGAACCAGTTCTGTCAATACGGGCGGCGTCGCATCGAAAAGCTCCCGACGCGAAACCCCGTCGCGACCCCGCACATAGAGCACGGCCTTGCCCACCGGCCCCGAGCGCTCGACCACGGCCAGGCGGCCGCCGGGACGCAGGGCCGCCAGCCATGATTCGGGACGCGCCGGGACGGCGGCTTCGCTGACGATCAGGTCATAACCCTCGCCCTGCGGCTGATTCAGCGGCGCCACCGCCGTGGCCACGCCTTCGTCGGCCAGGGCCGCGCCCGTGACCTCGAACACGGCGGCGTCCGATTCCTGGGCCGTGACCGTCAAACCCATGCGGGCCAGAACCGCGGCGGCGTACGGCCCGGCGACGACCAGGGCCTTTTCGCCCGCGCGGGCGTCCAGCGCCTGCAACAGCTTGGCCAGATCGCGCGGCAGCATCAGGCGACGCTCGCCAGCGATTTCCGGTTCATTGTCGGCATAGGCGGCGAAGGCGCGGTCGGCGGCGCAGAATCGCTCGCGCTCGACCGCGCCCATGGCGGCCTGCAGGTCACGGTCCGTGACGTCGTTCACGCGGACCTGTGAGTCCACCATGACCTTGCGCGCTGCGGCGAAATCCATGTTCCGAGGTCCTTAAGTTCAGCAAAGCGAAGAAATCTGCGGCGCTTATAGGTCCGTGCGTTGCAGCCGACAATGCGATCTGATAGCTGACGCCCCTCGCGATGGTGCGGCCCACAGATTTGGGGGCCCAACGGCCTGATGGCGGAGTGGTGACGCAGAGGACTGCAAATCCTTGCACCCGGGTTCGATTCCCGGTCAGGCCTCCATCGCGAGCTAACCCTACAATCCACTCCCTCCCCGCTCCGGGGCGCCAAAGCGCCCTTAGCGCGCCTTGGCCGTGGTCAGATGATGCAGCGCCACCGCGCTGGTCGTCGCGACATTCAGCGAATCGAATCCGCCCGACATCCGGATCGCCAGCGGCCGGCAGCGGGCGATGACTGCGGGCGGCAGACCCGGCCCCTCCGATCCCAACAGAATCGCCGAGCGCGGCGCCGGTTTCAGTTCGGACAGCGTCTCGGTCGCCGAGGGCGTCAGGGCCAGGACCTCGAATCCGCGCGCCTCCAGCGCCTCGACCATGGCCGCCGCCGTCACGCCCTCGACAAAGGGCGTCCGCAGCACCGCCCCGACCGAGACGCGGATCGCCTTGCGGTAAAAGGGATCGCAGCAGGTCTCGTCCAGCAGCAGCCCCGCCGCCCCGAACGCCGCCGCGTTGCGGAACAGGCCGCCCATGTTGTCGTGATTGCCGATGCCGCAGGCCCCGACCACCACGGCGCGGTCGGGCAAGACGTCCAGCCAGGCCTCAAGCCCAAGGGGCTCAGGCTTGCGCCCCAGCGCCAGTATCCCCCGATGCAGGTGGAAGCCGGCGATGGCGTCCAGCACCGCCTGCGGCGCCGTATGGACCGGCACATCCTCCGGCAGCCGCTCCAGCGCGTCACGCAGGGCCTCCAGCCGCTTCTCGGCGATCAGGACGGCCACCGGCGCGCAGCGCGAGGCGGGCGAGGCCAGCACCCGCAGCACCACCTCCCCCTCCGCGACGAACAGGCCCTGGCGGCCGGTCAGGTCGCGCTCCTTTACATCGCGAAAGGCGGAAATGCAGGGATCGGCGGGATCGGAGACAGGGATCAAATTCATGCCGAGCCTTTTAGCCTGACCCGTTGAATAAATTTCGGCGTTTTCTGCGTTTTAGCCGTTGCATGAATCAAAAAGGCGCTGCTATACGGCGGCCTCCCCCGAGGGGATGTTCCGCGGTAGCTCAGTGGTAGAGCAGCCGACTGTTAATCGGCTGGTCGTAGGTTCGAATCCTACCCGCGGAGCCACTCGGGGGTTTTTCCCAAACATCGATAAGAAGCCATCCCCCTTCAGGGATGCAGAAAAAAGCCCGACGCATTTCGCGCCGGGCTGAAGTCGTTCGGTGATGGTGGGTGTCCTCAAAAGAAAAGAAGACGCCCCGTTGATCGACCGGTTTGGTTAATTGGTCGTTAATGATGCGCCTCTGTCTCCATCAGGCGTCGGGAAACCAACTGGTCTGCCGCGCCGACGGCGACAGGAGCCGCGTCAGCCGCCATCCGCCGCCTGACCGCTCGATCCGGCCGACGCCCTCACCCGCGGCCGGACCCGGATAGGCGAAAGAGGCGCCGCCCACCGTGATGTTCGCGGCCCGATCCCCGACGCCGGGCAGAGCCGCCGTCCAGCGCCCGCTCGAATCGGCGACGACTTCCACCGCCGCGCCGCCCTCGGCCGACACGGAGATGCGCGCGCCTGGCCCGGCCCTTCCCGAAACCACCAGCCCATGGCCGTCGCCGTCGACCGAATCCAGCGCTGGTCCGGGTGACAGGCGACGGCTGGCCCCACCCTGGATCAGCAATGCCGCCAGCATCGCTTCCTCGTTGGCAAGAACGAGCTGCTCAGGCCCCGGGGCGGGAAACTGACCGATCTGGACCTCGGGCGTCAGCAGCATGGCCGACGGCAGGGCGCCGACGCGCAACTCGAATCGCCCGGATTCGTCCGCCCCAGCTGCGAAGGCCGCTTCCTGATCCCCGCGCAGCACGACGCGCGCGCGCGGCGACGCATCGCCGCGGACGACCAGACCGGCGCCCTGGCGTTCGACAGCGCTGATGCGCGGCGCCGCCGTCCAGCCGCCGTCCTGACGGGCTTCCTCGTCCTGCGAACGCTCCACGGGAGCGTTGCAGCCCGCCAGCACCAGTGCGGCGCCGGCCCATGCGACGACAATCCGACGTTTCATCCTGCCCCGCGTAGCGATATGCCTGTGTCTCTCAGATAGCGTGGCTGACGCCGCCCTGTCTTCCTTCCTGTATCGAGGCCCCATGTCTTTGCCGCCCGCCACCATCGCCCCCTTCGACGGCCGCTCTGTCTGCCTGTTCTGCGGCTCGTCCGATGGCGCCCGTCCGCAGTACGTCCAGGCCGCCAGCGCCTTCGGCAAGGCGACGGCCGAGGCGGGCTGGCGGCTGGTCTATGGCGGCGGCGGCGTGGGCCTGATGGGCGCCTCGGCGCGTGCGGCGCACGAGGCCGGTGGTCGCGTCGTCGGCATCATGCCGGCCTTCCTGCGCAGCCGCGAACGCCTGTTCGACGACGTCGAGACCGTGGTCGTCACCTCGATGCACGAGCGCAAGCAGCTGATGTATGATCAATCCGACGTTTTCGTCGTGGCGCCGGGCGGCATCGGCACCCTGGAAGAAGCCATCGAACTGCTGTCGTGGAAGCGCCTGGACCTGCACGCCAAGCCGGTCATCTTCCTGAACCTGAACGGTTTCTGGGAGAATTATTTCGCCCTGATCCGCCACAGCGTCGAGGAAGGCATGACGCCCGCCAGCTTCCTGGACGCCTACATCAGCGTCGATACGGTCGAGGAGGCCGTCGCCGCCATGAAAATGGCCGAGGAAACGCCCCACTTGAAACATGATCGTCGGTAAGTAAACGTGGGTCAGTAAACGTCGATCCGTTACCTCGAAACTGCATTGACAGTTTTTAAAAAAAACGGACTATGGCGTCACAAGGGCGTGCGCCCTACCCATACCGGAGACCTGTCCATGCGTGCTCTTCTCGCCGCCGCCATTCTGTTCGCGGCCACCCCCGCCTTCGCCAACGCCCCGGCCACCAGCCTGACCCTGGCCGACGCCGCCAAGGCCCCCGCCGGCCGCGTCATCGTCGACGGCGCCGCCTGGCGCTGCGAAGGCGCGACCTGCACCGCCACGGGCGGAACCAGCCAGCCGGCCCCGCGCGCCTGCCGCCGCGTGGTCGCCAAGCTCGGCCCGGTCACGGCCTTCAGC
>NZ_JBOHLI010000014.1:0-55282 GCF_050729455.1 Brevundimonas sp. | reverse complement strand
ACAACGCCGAGCTGAACGTCGAACTGATCACCCCGATCGCCATGGATCAGGGTCTGCGCTTCGCCATCCGCGAAGGCGGCCGCACCGTCGGCGCCGGCGTGGTGTCCAAGATCATCGAGTAATCGATTGATCCGGGCCCTCGGGCTCGAACAGTAGGCGTACCGGCCTCTCCTCGGAGGGACCGTAGTATCGAGTAACAGAGCGGCCCCCGGAGCAATCCGGGGGCCGTTTCTGCGTAGGGGGTGATGGACAGCGTGCGCGGTAGGCCCAGCATAAACGGCCTCAAGTAGCCCGAAGGGCGGTAGGCCCCATCTTGATGCCGCGATGTTGGAACGGAACTTGCTGTCCCTACTGCCCAAAGGGGGGCTCATGTCCGGCGAACTGACCATCGAAATCCGTAGCCTGGAAAGTTTGACGGGCGAGGAGCGCGCGCAGTGGAACGGCTGGGCGGCGGCGGATCCTGATCTGGCCAGCCCCTATTTCCGCGTGGAGTTCGCCGAGATCGCCGGCAGGGTCAGCCCGGACAGCGCCCTGGCCGTGTTTCGCCGGGACGGCGCCGTGGTCGGCTACTATCCCTATCAGAGACGCGGCGGGGCCATTCTTCCCGTCGCCGCGCCGATGAACGACTATCACGGCGTGATCGGGCCGAAGGCGATGCGTCCGTCGCTGGGGGAGGCGGCGCAACTGCTGGGCGGGGCGCGGTTCAGCGTCAGCGGCTGGGTAGGGACAGCGTCGGGCGGCGTGAGCGGCGAGAGCTTCCGCACCACTATTCCCGAGGAGGGCGGCTATGACGCCTGGTATGCGGCTCGGCGCCAGGCCTTCGGCAAGTATTTCAAGGACAAGGAGCGGGCGCGCCGCAGCATGGCCAGCGAACTGGGCGAACTGGAGGTCCAGATCGGCCTGCGCGACCCGGCGCTGCTGGACGAGTTGATCGAGCTGAAGCGCGAGCAGTATCGGCGCACCGGGCGCCACGACGTCTTCGCCTGCGGCTGGACGGCTGATTTGCTGCACGCGCTGATGGCGCATGAGCAGGCCGACTTCGGCGCTTCGGTGGCGGTGCTGCGGGCCGGCGGCAGGATCGCGGCCATGGAGTTTTCGCTGCACGCCGGCCAGCGGTTCCACTTCTGGTTCCCGGCCTATGTCCCGGCCCTGGCGAGGTGCGCGCCGGGCATCATGCTGAGCATGGAGACCATTCGGCAGGGGGCGGACCTGGGCTATCGCGACTTCGACTACGGCTTCGGGGGCGAGACCTATAAGCGCTATTTCTGCGACACGGTTCAGCCCGTGGTTGAGGCGACGATCCTGAAACCCGGCCTGGGGGCCGCGCTGAACGGCGCCGGCGCCGCGGCGCTGGCCTTGGCGGGGGGCGAGCAGCTGGCCGCGAGCGTGCGCCGGCGCTGGAACGTCATCGAGGCCTGCGAGATCAGTACGGCAGGTCGACTGAAAGGCGCGGCTTTGGCCACGCGCACGGCCCTGTCCAAGGCCGCCGGCCGCTGGGCGGCGGCGTGATGAACGAGATGTCCATGTCCGAGCGCCGCACCCGCTATCCCGGCCCAATCGCCCAGGCGGGCGTGCACCCGCACGGCCTGATCGCCCGGGGTTTCGCCGAGGACGCCGCTCTGGCCGCGCTGCTGGACCGCTATCCTGCGGACCTGTTCGACATCAACCTGTACGACTACGACGACGAGGGGCAGGTCTCGCTGCGCACCGGCGCGCGGGGGCGGCTGGACGGCGGGCAATTGCTGGAGGCGATCCAGCAGGGGCGGCTGTGGGTCAACCTGCGCAACGTCGAGACCGGTTGGCCCGAGCTATGGGCGGCGGCCATGGCCGAGTTCCGCACGGTCGAGGCGGCCTATCCGGGCCTGAAGGCGGTCAAGAACGCAGGGCAGCTGATCCTGTCGTCGCCCAAGGCGAGGGTGCCCTATCATTTCGATGCGGCCGGGGTGGTGCTTTTCCACCTGCGCGGTCGCAAGCGGATCTTCGTCTATCCGGGCGACGAGGCGCACCTGGCCGAGCAGGACATGGAACAGGTAGTCGCGCGCCAGACGACCGAGGAACTGCCCTACACCCTGGCCTTCGAGGGCGACGCCCAGGTGGTGGATCTGGAGCCGGGGCAGGCGCTGACCTGGCCGCTGTATGCCCCGCATCGGGTGGAGAATCTGGATCGGTTCTGCGTCTCCCTGTCGATGGATTTCCAGACCTGGCCGTCACGGTTCCGCAATGGCGCCCTTTACACCAATGCCGTGCTGCGCAGCCGAGGCGGTTCGCCGCGGCAGACGGACCGGATGGGGCCGGGGGAGTTGGCCCTGCGCTGGGCCGCGTCGCTGGGTTTGAAGCGGACGGGCGCGCTGAAAAGCCGGATCGCTCACATCGAGCGGCAGTTCGAGCCGCAGGTCGGCGTGGCCGACGGCGCGGGCGCGTTGAAGGCCTGATCGGCGGAAGGCTGCTTTCTTACAACGACTTCATGACCTCGATTTAAAATGACTTGAGGCCCGTCAGCGACCACCTTCGCCACAGATCAGGAGAGGGACACCGCCATGAAGATCGCCGTCTACGCCGCCGCCTCGGCCGCCGTTCTGGCCGCATTCGCCGCCGCCCAGCCCGCCGCCGCCCAGGACGCCGAGATTCGCAATGCGGTGGCCCGCGTCATCGTCATTCCCGAGGACCGGGCCGACATCGCTGTCGAGATCACGCCCGGATCGGCGAACCTGCCTCAGCCCAGCGTCGAGCGCCGCGGGAACAAGGTCCGCATCGACGGCGGACTGGGCCGCCGCCGCAGCCTGTTACAGTTCAACAGCGACAGCATCCGCAGCTGCAACAGCGGCCCGGCCGACGCCCGCCAGCCGGGCGAAGGCGCCACGGTCGAACTGCGGGGCCTGGGCCGCATCCGCCTGGAGGACGCGCCGCTGATCGTCCTGCGCACGCCGCGCGACGTGGACGTCAGTTCGGAAAGCGGAATCTATGGCGCGATCGGACGCGGCGCACGCTCCGTCGATCTGGGCGCGGGCGGCTGCGGCAACTGGACGGTAGCCAATGTCGACGGCCGCATGGAGATCGGCGTCGGCGGATCAGGCAGCGTGCGCGCCGGCACGTCGCGGGAACTTGAAGCCAACGTTGGCGGTTCGGGCTCGATCCTGGCGGGCGCCACGGGTGATCTGGAGGCCAATGTCGGCGGCTCGGGCAGCATTGCCGTGGCCGGCGTGAACGGGGCCGCTGAGGTGTCCATCGGCGGCTCGGGCGACGTGACGGTCCGGGGCGGCCGGGCGTCCAGCCTCGAGGTCTCCATCGCCGGATCGGGCGATGTCGCCTTTAACGGCACGGCCGGCAGTCTGGAGGTCTCGATCGCGGGATCGGGCGACGTGCGGGTCGCCGAAGTGACGGGGCCGGTGTCGCGCTCTATCGTGGGTTCGGGCGAGGTGCATATCGGACGCTGATCCGACTGATCGCTGCGAGAGAAGGCCCGGGAGCGTGGAACCCCCCGGGCCTTTTTCGTGCCTGTAACGTGGTCGAGATTCAGCCAAGAAAAAGCCCCGGCGGATCGCTCCGCCGGGGATTCGTTTCGACCGGAAGTCGAGGCTTCTGGATTAGAAGCCGCGGATGCCCGGCAGACCGGCCAGGGTGCGGCCCAGGTTGGCGCCGGCGCGGTCCAGCGACTGCAGGGTGCTGCCGAAGTTGTAGCGGGCGCCGATCATGAAGGTGTCCGAATCGACGTCGACGTCGTCCAGCGACACGCGCTGATACGTGCCGTAGACGCTGAACGGGCTGTTGGCGAACTGGTACTCGGCGCCGGCGCCGTAGGCCCAGGCGTCGACTTCACCAACCACGTCGGCGTCGATGGTGTTGTACGAGACGCCGGCGTTCAGGCGCAGCGACGGGTTGACGTAGTAGGCGGCGTCGCCGCCGAAGGTCCAGGCGTCAGCGCCGTCCAGATCCGTGTAGGCGACCAGACCCGTCAGGGTCGCCGAAGCCAGGTACTTCTGCACTTCGCCGCCGACGGTGAAGGTGTTCGCGTCGCCGATGTCCGTGACGCCGACGAAGCCGCCGGCGCGCAGGTCCGAACCGAAGGTTTTCGTCAGGTGGGCGGCGCCCGAGGCGGCGGTGTCGTCGCCGGCGTTGCTGTTGGAGTAGGTGACGGCGCCGTTGACGGTCACGGTCCATTCAGGAGCGACCTTGAAGGCGCTGACGCCGTCCAGCTGAGCGCCGTCGGTCTTGAAGCCTTCGGTGTCCGTGTGGACGTAGCCGATGCCGGCCGAGCCGACAGCGTCTTGAGCCAGGGCGG
The DNA here is from genome assembly GCF_050729455.1 of Brevundimonas sp. Taxonomy (GTDB): domain Bacteria; phylum Pseudomonadota; class Alphaproteobacteria; order Caulobacterales; family Caulobacteraceae; genus Brevundimonas. The sequence goes on along the minus strand of NZ_JBOHLI010000014.1, from coordinate 51,003 downwards.
GAGCGGCGATCAGGGTCGCGGCGGCGACCGAGGCGAGGAAGACGGTTTTCATTATGATTATCCTTTTTGTCGTGCCGCCGGGTTCGCACCGCAGCGGGACTGCGCAGATAGTCCCCGGATCGACGCTTTGCTGTAACGAACTTGTCATCTTTCAGCGGTTTAGGGCCGATGTTGCCGAAGTGTGACGCATTGCGGCATGATTGCGTCACTGGACGGCGCGGAATGAGGCCAAGCCCTAACGGCCTTGTCATTTCGCCGTTCTTTGGCCCAAACCGTTAAAGGCGTGGCGCGGAAGGGTGTCGGTCGACGGGCGGAGCCGTTCGGGTTCCTGGCGTCGAGCGTTCGACGCGGCAGGTTGGGCGAGTGAGTCCGAAAGCCCCGCGCCGCCACGGTTTCGCCGCTTGACGGAAACGGAATCGGAGGGCATAAGCGCCCCTCTTGTTGGACCGGCTGTGCATCTTCGGGTGCAGACGCGGTTCGCAGGAACGACCTAAGTTACTGTTCTTTGCAGCTTCTTGGGACTTTACGGCCTTCGCGGGGAACTGCGTGGGCCGATCGTTTTTGCGGATTTGCGTTCCTTGGGGCTCTGCCCGAGGCTTCGGTCTTTGAAATGGTTCACAGGGACGCGGTTCCGACCGCTTGGGAATAACAACCGATATGGATCAAAGCATCCGCATCAGGCTCAAGGCCTTCGATCATCGCGTCCTCGACTTTTCGACGCGCGAGATCGTCAACACCGCCAAGCGCACCGGGGCGACCGTTCGCGGTCCGATCCCGCTGCCGACCCTGATCGAAAAGTTCACCGTGAACCGCTCGCCGCACGTCGATAAGAAGTCGCGTGAGCAGTTTGAAATCCGCACGCACAAGCGCGTGCTCGACATCATCGACCCCACCCCGCAGACCGTGGACGCGCTCATGAAGCTCGACCTGTCCGCTGGCGTGGACGTCGAGATCAAGATTTAAGAAAGAAAGAGGCGGGATCCGACATGCGTACGGGCGTGATCGCCAAGAAACTGGGTATGACGCGCGTCTTCTCTGAAGACGGCGTGCACATCCCGGTCACGGTTCTGCAGCTTGATGGCTGTCAGGTCGTGGGTCAGCGCACTCAAGAGCGGGACGGCTACGTCGCCCTGCAACTGGGTGCCGGAACCAAGAAGGCAAAAAACACCAACAAGGCTCAGCGCGAAGTTTTCGCCAAGGCCGAGGTTGAACCCAAACATTATGTGACCGAGTTCCGCGTTGATGCGGATGGTCTGCTGGACGTGGGCGCCGAACTGTCGGCTGATCACTTCCTGGCGGGTCAAAAGGTCGACATCCAGGGCGAGACCATCGGTAAGGGCTTCGCCGGCGCCATGAAGCGCTGGAACTTCGGCGGCCTGCGCGCCACCCACGGCGTGTCGGTGTCTCACCGTTCGCACGGTTCGACCGGCCAGCGTCAAGACCCGGGCAAGACCTTCAAGGGCAAGAAGATGGCTGGCCACTACGGCCAGGAAGTCGTCACCCAGCAGAACCTGACCGTCGTCCGCGTGGACGCCGAGCGTGGCCTGATCCTGATCAAGGGCGCTGTCCCGGGTCACGACGGCAGCTACGTCAAGGTTCGCGACGCCGTTAAGAAGGCCCGTCCGGCTGAGGCCCCGTTCCCGGGCGCCGTCAAGTCGACGAAGGCCGCTCAACCCGCCTCGACGCCGGCTGAAGAAGCTCCGGCCGTTGAAGCGACCGAAGGCGGTGAAGCGTAATGAAACTCTCTGTCATCAAGCTCGACGGCAAGGCTGCCGGCGACGTTGAACTGTCGGAAGCCGTCTTCGGCATCTCCGACATTCGCGGCGACCTGCTGGCCCGTTACGTCAACTGGCAGCTGGCCAAGCGCCGCGCCGGCACGCACAAGGTTCAAACCCGCAACGAGAACTCTCGTACGGGCAAGAAGATGTACAAGCAAAAGGGCACCGGCGGCGCTCGTCACGGTTCGCGCCGTGCACCGCAGTTCGTCGGCGGTTCGCGCGCCTTCGGTCCGGTCGTTCGCGATCACGGCTACTCGCTGCCGAAGAAGGTCCGCGCCCTGGCTCTGCGTCACGCCCTCAGCTCGAAGGCCAAGGCCGGCGATCTGATCGTGGTCGACAGCGTTTCGGTCAAGGAAGCCAAGACGGCCTCGCTGCGCGAGACCTTCGGCAAGCTCGGCTGGACCAAGGCTCTGATCATCGCGGGTCCGGAAGTCGATACCAACTTCGGCCTGGCTGCTCGCAACATCCCGCACATCGACGTGCTGCCGAACGCCGGCCTGAACGTCTATGACATCCTGCGGGCCGACAAACTGGTGCTGACCAAGGCCGCCGTCGAGGCGATCGAGGCGCGCTTCGCTGAGAAGGAAGCCGCATAATGGCCGCCGCTCAACCCACCGCCAAACACTACGACACCGTCCTGGCTCCGATCATCACGGAAAAAGCCACGATCCTGTCGGAGCAGAACAAGGTCGTCTTCCGCGTCGCCGGCACGGCGACCAAGGACGAGATCGCCGCTGCGGTCGAGAGCCTGTTCAAAGTCAACGTCCTCAAGGTCAACACCCTGGTTCAAAAGGGCAAGACCAAGCGCTTCCGGGGCATCCTGGGCCGTCGCGTGGACATCAAGAAAGCGATCGTGACGCTGGCTGACGGCCAGTCGATCGACGTCACGACGGGGCTCTAAGACGATGGCCTTGAAAACCTACAATCCGACGTCGCCGGGCCGCCGCGCCCTGGTGCTGGTCGACCGGTCCGAGCTCCACAAGGGCCGTCCCGAGAAGTCGCTCGTTGAAGGCCTGACCAAGTCGGGCGGTCGCGGGCAGGGCGGTCGCATCGCTGTTCGCTTCCGCGGCGGCGGTGCCAAGACCCTGTATCGCAAGATCGACTTCAAGCGTCGCAAGTTCGACGCCATCGGTACGGTCGAGCGTCTGGAATACGACCCGAACCGCACCGCCTTCATCGCCCTGGTGACCTATGCCGACGGCGAGAAGACCTACATCATCGCTCCGCAGCGCCTGAAGGCTGGCGACGTCGTCGTCGCGGGTGAAAAGGTCGATGTGAAGCCGGGCAACGCCATGCCGCTCCGCTCGATGCCCGTGGGTACGATCATCCACAACATCGAGATGAAGCCGGGCAAGGGCGCTCAGCTGGCCCGTTCGGCCGGCGCCTACGCCCAGCTGGTCGGCCGCGATCAGGGCTACGCCCAGATCCGTCTGGGCTCGGGCGAGCTGCGCATGGTCCTGGACTCGTGCATGGCCACTGTCGGCGCCGTGTCGAACCCGGACCACATGAACCAGAACCTCGGCAAGGCCGGTCGCGTTCGTCACATGGGCTGGCGTCCGCACGTTCGCGGCGTCGCCATGAACCCGATCGACCACCCGCATGGTGGTGGTGAAGGCCGGACCTCTGGTGGTCGTACCCCGGTTACGCCGTGGGGTAAGGACACCAAGGGCACCCGCACCCGCAAGAACAAGGCTACGGATAAATACATCATCCGTACTCGCCACGTGAAGAAGGCTCGCTAAGAATGGCCCGCTCCTCCTGGAAAGGCCCGTTTGTCGACGGGTATCTGCTCAAGAAGGCCGACGCCGTTCAAACGTCGGGCCGCAAGGACGTGATCAAGACCTGGTCGCGCCGCTCCACCATCCTGCCGCAGTTTGTCGGCCTGACCTTCGGCGTCCACAACGGCCAAAAGCACGTGCCGGTGATGGTCAACGAAGACATGGTCGGCATGAAGTTTGGCGAGTTCGCCCCGACCCGGAACTTCCCGGGCCACGCGGCGGACAAGAAGGCCAAAAGGAAGTAACTGATGGCCAAGTCCAACAACCCCCGCCGCGTCGGCGCCACCGAGGCTCGCGCCAAGCTGGTCAACGTTCGCATCAGCCCTCAAAAGCTGAACCTGGTCGCCGCTTCGATCCGCGGTCTGCCGGTTCAGAAGGCGCTGAACGAGCTTGAGTTCAGCCGCAAGCGCATCGCCACCGACGTCCGCAAGGTCCTGTATTCGGCCGTGTCCAACGCCGAAAACAACCACAACCTCGACATCGACAACCTGATCGTCGCCGAGGCCTTCGTGGGCAAGAACCTGGTGATGAAGCGCTTCGCGAGCCGCGCTCGTGGTCGCTCGTCGCGCATCCTGAAACCGTTCAGCGAGATCACGATCGTGGTCCGTGAAGCCGGCGAGGCCGCCTGATGGGACAGAAAATCAATCCGGTCGGTCTGCGCCTTGGCGTGAACCGCACGTGGGACAGCCGCTGGTTCGCCGGCGGCGCCGACTACGCCCGCCTGCTGCACCAGGACCTGAAGCTGCGTACGTGGCTCAAGGAACGCCTGGTCGCCGCCGGCGTGTCGCGCATCATCATCGAGCGTCCGCACAAGAAGTGCCGCGTGACGATCTATGCCGCCCGTCCGGGCGTCGTGATCGGCAAGAAGGGCGCTGACATCGAGAAGCTCCGCAAGGACATCTCGGCTCGCACCGAAGGCGAAGTTCACCTGAACATCGTCGAAGTCCGCAAGCCGGAAACCGACGCGCAGCTGATCGCCGAGAACATCGCACAGCAACTGGAGCGCCGGATCGCCTTCCGTCGCGCCATGAAGCGTTCGATGCAGTCGGCGATGCGTCTGGGCGCCAAGGGCGTTCGGATCAACGTCTCGGGTCGCCTGGGCGGCGCTGAAATCGCTCGTATGGAATGGTATCGCGAAGGTCGCGTGCCGCTTCACACGCTGCGCGCCGACATCGACTATGGCTTCTACGAAGCCAAGACGACCTACGGCATCATTGGCGTGAAGGTCTGGGTCTTTAAGGGTGAAGTGCTCGAGCACGACCCGATGGCTCAGGACAAGCGCTGGGCCCAGGAAGCTTCGGGTCCGTCGTCCAACGAAGGCCGTGAGCGCGGCCCCCGCGGTGATCGCGGTCCGCGCCGTGGTCGTGAGGGCTGATAGGCCATGTTGCAACCGAAAAAGACCAAGTACCGCAAGGCCTTCAAGGGCCGCATCCATGGCGCAGCCAAGGGTGGTTTCTCGCTGAACTTCGGCTCCTACGGCCTGAAGACGGTGGAACCGGAACGCATCACCGCACGCCAGATCGAAGCGGCTCGCCGCGCGATCACGCGCCAGATGAAGCGTCAGGGCCGCGTCTGGATCCGGGTCTTCCCGGATCTGCCCGTCACGGGCAAGCCGGCTGAAGTCCGGATGGGTAAGGGCAAGGGCGCCGTGGACCACTGGGCCGCGCGTTGCCACCCGGGCCGCATCCTGTTCGAAATCGACGGCGTGCCGGACGATGTGGCTCGCGAAGCGCTGCGCCTCGGCGCCGCCAAGCTGCCGGTCCGCACCAAGGTGGTCACCCGCCTCGACGCCGGCATCGCTCACCTTGAGGAAGCGGCATGACCAAGATCGCCGATCTCCGGGGTCAAACCCCCGACCAACTGTCCGACGAGCTGCTGAAGCTCAAGAAGGAACAGTTCAACCTGCGCTTCCAGGCCGCTACCGGCCAGATGGAAAAGACCCATCGGGTCTCGGAAGTGCGCAAGGACATCGCTCGCATCTCCACGCTTCTGCGTGAGAAGCGCGCGGCGGTTTAAGGAAACACCTATGCCCAAACGTATTCTTGAAGGCGTGGTCGTGTCCGACAAGGGCGACAAGACGGTCGTTGTGAAGGTCGAGCGCACTCTGCTGCACCCGGTCCTGAAGAAGATCGTCCGTCTGTCCAAGAAGTACCACGCTCACGATGAGGGCAACGCCCTCAAAGTCGGCGACGTCGCACGCATCGTCGAGTGCGCCCCCAAGTCCAAGCTGAAGCGTTGGGAAGTCGTTTCCCCCGCCTCGGCTTCCTAAAGAAAAGGATCGGATCCTATGATCCAGATGCAAACTAACCTGGAGGTCGCCGATAACTCGGGCGCCCGCCGGGTCATGTGCATCAAGGTGTTGGGCGGCTCCAAGCGCCGCTACGCCTCGGTGGGCGACACTATCGTCGCCTCGGTGAAGGAAGCTATTCCTCGCGGCCGCGTGAAGAAGGGCGACGTCGTTCGCGCCATCGTCGTGCGCACCGCCAAGGACATCCAGCGCAAGGACGGCTCGGTCATCCGTTTTGACAAGTCGGCCGCCGTCATCGTCAACAAGCAGAACGAGCCTGTCGGCACGCGGATCTTCGGCCCGGTTCCCCGCGAACTGCGCGCCAAGAACCACATGAAGATCATCTCGCTGGCTCCGGAGGTCCTGTAACATGGCCGCCAAGATCAAGAAGGGCGACAACGTCGTCGTCCTGACCGGCAAGGACAAGGGACGCACCGGCCAGGTGCTGAAGGTCCTCCCGACCGAAAATCGCGTCGTCGTGCAAGGCGTCAACATGGTTCAGCGCCACACGCGCCCGACCCAGGCTGACCCGCAAGGCGGCATCAAGAACAAGGAAGCCTCGCTTCACCTGTCGAACGTCGCGATCGCCGACGCCAACGGCAAGGCGACCCGCGTCGGCTTCAAGGTCGAAGGCGACGCCAAGGTTCGCTTCGCCAAGACCACGGGAGACGTCATCTGATGGCCGACACCAAGTACACGCCGCGTCTCAAGACCGAGTATCAGGACCGCATCCGCGGCGCCCTGAAGGAAAAGTTCGGCTACACGAACGAGATGCAGATCCCCAAGCTGGACAAGATCGTCTTGAACATGGGTATCGGTGAAGCTGTCGCCGACTCCAAGAAGGCCAACGCGGCCCTCAAGGATCTGACGGCCATCGCCGGCCAGAAGGCTGTCGCCACCAAGGCTCGTAACTCCATCGCCGGCTTCAAGCTGCGCGAAGGCATGGTCATCGGCGGCAAGGTCACGCTGCGCGGCGCCCAGATGTACGAGTTCCTGGACCGCTTCATCACGATCGCGCTGCCGCGCGTGAAGGATTTCCGTGGTCTGAAGGGCACCTCGTTCGACGGTCGTGGCAACTACGCCACGGGTCTGAAGGAACACATCGTGTTCCCCGAGATCAACTACGACCAGATTGATCAGATGTGGGGCATGGACATCGTCGTCTGCACCACGGCCAAGACCGATGAGGAAGCCAAGGCTCTCCTCACCGAGTTCAATTTCCCGTTCATCAAGAACTGAGCGGGAAGGGAAGAGAACAATGGCTAAGAAAAGCGCCGTAAACCGTAACGAAGCCGTCAAGGCCCTGGTTGCGAAGTATGCCGCGAAGCGGGCTGCCCTCAAGGCGACCGCCAACGATGAAAGCCTGCCGCTGGAGGAGCGCTTTGACGCGCGCCTGAAGCTGGCCGAGCTGCCGCGCAACTCCGCCCCGACCCGCATTCGCAACCGTTGCGAAGTCACGGGCCGTCCGCGGGCCTTCTACCGCAAGCTCAAGATGAGCCGGATCGCCATGCGCGAACTGGGCAACCTGGGGCAGATCCCCGGCCTGACGAAGTCGAGCTGGTAAGGGGAGCGAACAGACATGATGATCAACGATCCCCTGAGCGACATGATCGCTCGCATCAAGAACGCGGCGACCCGCAAGCGTTCCAAGGTGCTGACCCCGGCCTCCCGCCTGCGCCAGCGCGTCCTCGACGTGCTGCAGGACGAAGGCTACATCCGCGGCTATTCGCTGGTTCAAAACCCCGGCGAGTTCCCGCAGTTCGAGATCGAGCTGAAGTACTTCGACGGCCAGCCGGTGATCGCTGAGATCGCTCGCGTGTCGAAGCCCGGCCGCCGCGTCTACTCGGCCATCAACGATCTGAAGCCGATCAAGAACGGCCTCGGCATCTCGATCCTTTCGACTTCGAAGGGCGTCATGTCCGACGCCAACGCCCGCGACGCTAACGTCGGCGGCGAAGTCCTCTGCAGGGTCTACTGATATGTCCCGTATTGGCAAGAAAACCATCGCTGTGCCGAAGGGCGTGACTGTCACGCTCGACGGCCAGACCGTCTCGGTGAAGGGTCCCAAGGGCGAACGCTCCTGGACCGTGGCCGAAGAAATCGAAGTCACCCAGGGCGAAGAGGGTCTGTCGCTGACCCCGCGTTCGGACACCCCGCGCGCTCGCGCCATGTGGGGTCTGTCGCGCACCCTGGTCGACAACATGGTTGTCGGCGTCACCGACGGCTTCGAGAAGACCCTGGAACTGGTCGGCGTCGGTTACCGCGCCGCCCTGAAGGGCCAGGCTCTGTCGCTGCAGCTCGGCTTCTCGCATGAAGTCGACATCGCGCCGCCCGCCGGCATCACCTTCGCCGTGCCGAAGCAAACCGAGATCAAGATCTCGGGTTCGGACAAGCAGGTCGTCGGTGAAATCGCCGCCGTCATCCGCAAGCTGCGTCCGCCGGAACCCTACAAGGGCAAGGGCGTGCGCTATCAGGGCGAAACCGTCCGGCGCAAGGAAGGCAAGAAGAAGTAAGTCATGGCTCTTTCTCTGCAACAACAAGCCAAGCGCCGCGCCGAACGCAACCGTCGTCGCCTCAAGGCTGTCGCCAACGGTCGTCTGCGTCTGTCGGTCTTCCGTTCGGACAAGAACATCTCGGCTCAGATCATCGACGACGCTCAAGGCGTCACGGTGGCCGCCGCCTCGTCGCTGGAAGGCGGCAAGGGCTCGAAGGGTTCGGACGTCGCCGCTGCTGCTCTCATCGGCAAGCTGATCGCCGAACGCGCCATCGAGAAGGGCGTCAAGGACGTCGTCTTCGACCGCGGCGGCTACATCTATCACGGCCGCGTCAAGGCGCTGGCGGAGGCCGCGCGTGAAGCCGGCCTGAACTTCTAAGGGATCGAGAAGCATGGCTCGTGAACCCCAACGCGGACAAGGTGGTCAGAACCGCGACCGCCGCGACCGTAACGCTCCCGCTGTCGACGGTCCGGATTCGGACATCGTCGAAAAGCTGGTGCACATCAACCGCGTCGCCGCCACCGTTAAGGGCGGACGTCGTTTCTCGTTCGCGGCCCTGATGGTCGTCGGCGACGGCAAGGGCCGGGTCGGCTTCGGTCACGGCAAGGCGCGTGAAGTGCCGGAAGCCATCCGCAAGGCGACCGAAGAAGCCAAGAAGACCATGATCCGCGTTCCGCTCCGCGAGAACCGCACCCTGCACCACGACGGCAACGGCCGTTGGGGCGCCGGCAAGATCATGATGCGCGCCGCCCCTCCCGGGACCGGCGTCATCGCCGGCGGTCCGATGCGTGCGGTCCTCGAAACCCTCGGCGTCCAGGACGTCGTGGGCAAGTCGACCGGTTCGTCGAACCCCTACAACATGATCCGCGCGACCTTCGAAGCTCTGAAGGTTCAATCGTCGCCGCGTCAGGTTGCTGCAAAGCGTGGCAAGAAGGTCGCCGACCTGATGGGCCGCCGCAACGACGGCGCCTCGGCGCCTGAAGCAGTCGAGGGCTGATAGACATGGCCAAGAACGAAAAAGCCACCGTCACGGTTCGCCAGACGGCCAGCCCGATCCGCCGCAAGTCGGATCAGCGCGCCACTCTGTCGGGCCTGGGTCTGAACCGCATCGGCCGTGAGTCGACGCTGGAAGACACCCCCTCGGTTCGTGGGATGATCGCCAAGGTCGCCCACATGGTCGAAGTGGTCGAAAAATAAGCAGGTGCGCCCTCTCCCGTTCGCGGGGGAGGGCGTTTCGCTTTTGAAGAAGCATCTTGCGATGCTGCGACGGGCCGCTTAGAAGCGGCCTTCAATTTTTCCAACGCCGAGTCAGATTGCGTTACGCAGCCTGGCGCTAGAACCCGAAAGGATCAGGCATATGAAACTGAACGAAATTCGCGACAACGAAGGCGCCCACAAGAAGCGTATGCGCGTCGGCCGCGGCCCGGGTTCGGGCAAGGGCAAGACCGCCGGTCGCGGCGTCAAGGGTCAGAAGTCGCGTTCGGGCGTCGCCATCGGCGGCTTCGAAGGCGGTCAAATGCCGCTGTACATGCGTATGCCGAAGCGCGGCTTCAACAACGCCAACGCTCTGAAGCTGGCCGAAGTGAACCTGTGGCGCGTGCAAGAAGCCATCGACGCCGGCAAGCTGGACGCCAAGGCTGAGATCAACGGCGCCGCCCTGGTGGCCGCCGGCGTGATCCGCCGCGTCAAGGACGGCGTCCGCGTTCTGGGCGAAGGCGAGCTGAAGGCCAAGCTGAACCTGGTCGTGTGGTCGGCCTCGGCCGGCGCCATCAAGGCCATCGAAGCCGCCGGCGGTTCGGTCGAGCAACAGCGCATCGCCGCTGAAGCCAAGGCCGCTGCTCGCGTCGAGAAGCGCAACGCCGCCAAGGGCAAGGCTCCGGCTCCTAAGGCTCCGCTGGGCGACGCCAACAAGATCTCGGCCCGCGCCAAGCGCACCGCGGCCAAGGCCTAAAATCGATATCGTCATCCCGTGCGAGCGTCGCTGACGCGACGTTCGCCGGGATCATCCGCACCGGGATGACGATTTTCCGAAAGCGGCTCTCGCAAGGGAGCCGCTTTCCGCCTATCTGACGACGGGCATAGTCGTGGGGACCGCCTGATGGCTTCGGCCGCTGAACAACTCGCTGCCAATATGAACATGGGCTCGTTCGCGAAAGCGACCGAGCTGCACAAACGCCTGCTGTTCACGCTGGGCGCGCTGCTGGTCTATCGGATCGGCACCTATGTTCCGATTCCGGGCATCAATTCCGAGGCCTTCCTGGCCTTCTTCCAGAACCCTGATGGCCAGCGCGGCATCCTGGACATGTTCAATATGTTCTCGGGCGGCGCTGTCGAGCGGATGGCCGTCTTCGCGCTGAACGTGATGCCGTACATCTCGGCCTCGATCATCGTGCAGCTGATGGGCGCGGTGTATCCGCCCTGGGAGAAGCTGAAGAAGGAAGGCGGCGAAAGCGGCCGCAAGCAGCTGAACCAGTACACCCGTTACCTGACGGTCTTTCTGGCCCTGGCCCAGTCCTTCGGCATCGCGGCGGGCCTCAACGCCCAGGCCGGCCTGATCGATTCCCCCGGGATCTTCTTCATCATTTCGACGGTCACCACCCTGACCGGCGGCACCATGTTCCTGATGTGGCTGGGTGAGCAGGTGACGGCGCGCGGCGTCGGCAACGGCATCTCGCTGATCATCTTCGCCGGCATCGTGGCGGTCCTGCCCGCTACCATCGCCCGACTGCTGGGCCTGGCCCAGCAAGGTCAGATGTCGGTCTTCGTCCTGCTGTTCATCGCCGCCCTGGCCGTGGCGACTATCGTCTTCATCGTCTTCATGGAACGCGCCCAGCGCCGTCTTCTGATCCAGTATCCGAAGCGCCAGGAAGGCAACCGCATGACGGGCGGCGAGCGTTCGTTCCTGCCGCTGAAGGTCAACACCGCCGGCGTCATCCCGGCCATCTTCGCCTCGTCGCTGCTGATGCTGCCGACGACGGTGGCCACCTTCACCGCCAACGCCAACCTGCCCGAGTGGATGAGCTGGCTGCCGCTGGTGACGGCGCAGCTGACGCACGGCCAGCCGCTGTTCATGATCCTGTATGCGGTCCTGATCGTCTTCTTCTGCTTCTTCTACACCTCGATCACCTTCAACCCCGAGGACACGGCCGAGAACCTGCGCAAGTACGGCGGCTTCCTGCCGGGAATCCGTCCGGGCAAGCGCACGGCCGAGTATCTGGACTATGTGCTGACGCGCCTGACGGTGATCGGCGCGGCCTACATCACCGCGGTCTGCCTGCTGCCGGAATTCCTGGTCAGCAACCTGGGCAACAGCCTCTACTTCGGAGGAACGTCTATCTTGATCGTCGTCTCGGTCACGATGGACACTGTCGCCCAGATTCAGTCCCAACTGCTGGCGCACCAGTACGAAGGCCTGATCAAGAAGGCCAAGCTGCGTGGTCGCGGCCGGGGCGGTCCCGCCCCCGCCCGGCGCTGATGCTCGGGTAGGGGAGCCCGTAAGATGAACCTGATCCTGTTCGGCCCGCCCGCGGCCGGTAAAGGCACGCAAGCCAAGCGCCTGGTCGAAGAGCGCGGCATGGTCCAGCTCTCGACCGGCGATATGCTGCGCGCGGCGATCGCCTCGGGCTCCGAACTGGGGCTCAAGGTGAAGGACGTGCTGGCGCGCGGCGACCTCGTCACCGACGAGATCGTCATCGCCCTGATCGAGGACCGCCTGCCGGAGGCCGAGGCCGCCGGCGGCGCCATCTTCGACGGCTTCCCCCGCAATGTGTCCCAGGCGGAAGCCCTGGACGCCATGTTGGCCAAGCGCGGCGCCAAGATCGATCGCGTCGTCCGCCTCAAGGTCGACGATCAGGCCCTGACCGACCGGATCGCCAAGCGGTTCGCCGAGCAGGGCCGTCCGGACGACAATCCCGAGACCTTCAAGGACCGTCTGGCCGTCTACAACGCCCAGACCGCCCCCCTGCTTCCCTATTATGACGCCCAGGGCAAGCTGACCGAGATCGACGGCATGGGCGACATCGCCACGGTCGCCGCCGCTATCGACGGCGCCCTGGCCTGAGACGCGCCTGATCTGAAGCGGGGGTTCGGGCGTTAAGCGTCTGGGTATCCGCTTCAACGGGGCGCACATGAGCAGAAGATCGTCGCCCCGAAACGTCAGGCTCGTCACGGCGGGCGTGGCGGTCGGCGTCGGGGCGCTGCATCTGGCGCTGTTCGGTCTTCTGGGGCGGATGCAGGTCCCCACTCAATTCACGCCGCCGTCGCGGCCGGTCGAGGTTGTCCTCGTCCGGCCGTCGCCAATTCCGCTCCCCCCGGTTCCGCCGCCGCCCAGGCCAGCGCCGTCGGAGGGCGGCGGGGCGCCGGCGGCGCCCTCGCGGCTTCACCTGCCGCCCAGGAAGACCGAACGTCCGCCAGAGGTGACGGCTCCGCCCAAGCCCGCGCCTGAGCAGGCGCTGGTCGTCGGGGTCGCGCCGGTCGCCGGTCCGGTTCCGGGGGCGGGGCAGGGCGGCGAGGGGACCGGAACCGGCGGAGGCGTCGGATCCGGCGCGGGACCGGGGGTAGGGGACGGGCCGCCGCGCTTCCTGCAAGGGCCGACGCCCGACCAGCGCAGGCGTCTGCATCCGCCAGAAGCCTTCCGTCAGCGGCTGGACGGGCGGGCGGTGATCGCCTGCCGGATTCGGCTCGACACCCGTCTGGAGGATTGCCGGGTTGTGGAAGAAGCGCCGCCGGGGCGGGGATTCGGACAGGCGGCCCTTGCGGCCTCGGCCTATTTCCGCTTTCGTCCTCCCACGCGCGACGGTCGCCCTGTTGAAGGACGCGAGATCACTGTGGGTGTGGAGTTCATGCCGTGACGGGATGCAGTCGATGTGCGCCCGTTGACGCAAATAGAATCCCCTGTATAAGGGCCGCTTCCGCGAAGGGCGCACACGCTCCTGGTCTGTTGACCGGAGCGGTTTCCGCGTCTGTTTAAGCGTATCTGGAGATTCTCGTGGCCCGTATCGCTGGCGTCAACATTCCGACCAACAAGCGCGTCGAAATCGCGCTTCAGTACATCCATGGCATCGGCGCTCACGCCGCCAAGGAAATCACCGCGAAAGTCGGCATCGAGCCCGCTCGCCGCGTCAACTCGCTGACCGACGCTGAAATCCTGCAGATCCGTGAAACGATCGACAAGGATCACACGGTCGAGGGCGACCTGCGCCGTGAGACGTCGATGAACATCAAGCGTCTGATGGACCTGGCCTGCTACCGCGGTCTGCGTCACCGCAAGGGCCTGCCGGTCCGCGGTCAGCGCACGCACACCAACGCCCGTACCCGCAAGGGTCCGGCCAAGCCGATCGCCGGCAAGAAGAAGTAAGAGAGGGCTGATCGATGGCCAAGGAACAGGGTCGCGTAAAGAAGCGCGAGCGCAAGAACATCACGTCGGGCGTCGCCCACGTGAACGCCTCTTTCAACAACACCATGATCACGATCACGGACGCCCAGGGGAACGCGATCTCCTGGTCTTCGGCCGGTCACATGGGCTTCAAGGGTTCGCGTAAGTCGACCCCTTACGCCGCCCAGATGGCTGCGGAAGACGCCGGCAAGAAGGCTCAAGAGCACGGCGTGAAGACGCTGGAAGTCAACGTCTCGGGTCCGGGTTCCGGCCGTGAGTCGGCGCTTCGCGCCCTGCAAGCCGTCGGCCTGACGATCACGACCATTCGCGACGTCACCCCGATGCCGCACAATGGTTGCCGTCCGCCCAAGCGCCGCCGCGTCTAAGCGACCGACTACCCCTTTTCCCGCCGGTTCCGGCTGCCCTGAACGTGAGGGCGCGGAGCCGGCGAAACCCGTTCGAGGGACTCTATGATCGAAAGAAACTGGCAAGAGCTGATCCGTCCCGAGAAGCCGCAAGTCGAAGGCGGCTCCGACCCGCTGCGCAAGGCGCGTCTGGTCGCTGAGCCTCTCGAGCGCGGTTTCGGTGTGACGCTTGGCAACGCGCTTCGTCGCGTTCTGCTGTCCTCGCTGCAAGGCGCGGCTGTCACGGCCATCCAGATCGACGGCGTGGTCCACGAGTTCTCGTCGCTGGAAGGCGTTCGCGAGGACGTGGTCGACATCGTCCTGAACATCAAGCAACTGGCGCTGCGTATGCACGCCGAAGGCCCCAAGCGCATGACCCTGCGCGCCACGGGCCCCGGCGTCGTTACGGCCAGCCAGATTGAAGCTCCGGCTGACATCGAGGTTCTGAACCCCGACCACGTCATCTGCACGCTGGACGACGGCGCCTCGGTTCGCATGGAACTGACCGTCCAGAACGGCAAGGGCTACGTCGCCGCCGAACTGAACCGTCCGGAAGATGCGCCGATCGGCCTGATCGCCGTCGACGCCCTGTACTCGCCGGTCAAGCGCGTCGCCTATCGCGTCGAGCCGACCCGCCAGGGCCAGTCGATGGATTACGACAAGCTGATCCTGGAAGTTGAAACCAACGGCGCCGTCTCGCCGGTTGACGCGGTGGCCTATGCCGCCCGCATCCTGCAAGACCAGCTGCAGATATTCATCACCTTCGACGAGCCGACCAAGGCGGTCGAAGCGGCGGACGGCAAGCCCGACCTGCCCTTCAACCCGGCCCTGCTCAAGAAGGTCGACGAACTGGAGCTGTCGGTCCGTTCGGCCAACTGCCTGAAGAACGACAACATCGTCTACATCGGCGACCTGATCCAGAAGACCGAGGGCGAAATGCTTCGCACCCCGAACTTCGGCCGCAAGTCGCTGAACGAGATCAAGGAAGTTCTCGCGACGATGGGCCTGTCGCTCGGCATGGACGTGCCGAACTGGCCGCCCGAAAACATCGAAGATCTGGCCAAGAAGTTCGACGACCAGATCTGATCATCAACCCTCCGCCCAGCGCCCTTCGGGGCGCGGATGGGGCGGTTAGAATGAAAAGGCCCCAGGTCCCGCCCCTTAGTTAGGGCCGGAAACCAGGGTTGAGTAGGAGAGACCCCGATGCGCCACGGCGCCGCTTACCGCAAGCTCGGCCGTACGGTCAGCCACCGCCAAGCCATGTTCGCCAACATGGCCGCCTCGCTGATCAAGCACGAGCAGATCACGACCACCCTGCCGAAGGCGAAGGAACTGCGTCCCTTCGTTGAGAAGCTGGTGACGCTCGCCAAGAAGGGCGACCTGCACGCTCGTCGTCAGGCCATCAGCGCCGTCCGCGACGTGCCGCAAGTCGGCAAGCTGTTCGAAACGATCGGCCCGCGCTACGCCGAACGTTCGGGTGGTTACATCCGCATCATGAAGGCTGGCTTCCGTCACGGCGACAACGCCGCGATGGCCGTGATCGAGTTCGTCGACCGCGACACCGCCGCCAAGGGCCTGGACTCGGGTCCGGTCTATGCGATCGAAGGCGACGACGAAGCTTAATCGCTTCATAGGCTTGAGACATTGAAGGGGCGGTTGGAGCGATCCAGCCGCCCCTTTCGTTTGTCCGACTGGGCTTGTTGGGGCGAGGCGAGCGGGCGATAGAGCGGCCATGACTACGCCTGAAGATCGCATCGTCGCCTATACGCCCGCCCATAGGGATGCCTGGAAGCGGTTGAACACCGATTGGCTCGTGGCGGGCGGCTTCACGCTGGAGGCCAAGGACCACCTGACGCTGGACGATCCCGAGGGGCAGATCCTGGCCAAGGGCGGGCGCATCTTCTTCGCCGAGCGCGACGGGACGCCGGTGGGCTGCTGCGGCCTGATCGCCATGGGGGACGGCGGCTATGAGGTCACCAAGATGACGGTGCGGCCCGAGGCGCGGGGCGGCGGACTGGCGCTGCGGCTCCTGGAGGCCTGCGAAGCGGCGGCGCGGGACGCGGGCGCACACCGCCTCTATCTGGAGACCAGCTCGACGCTGGCGCCCGCGCTGGGCCTTTACGCCCGCTTTGGCTTCGTGATCCTGTCGCCGCAGCCGACGCCCTATGCGCGCTGCGACGTCTGGATGGAGAAGCGGCTGTAACCGCTACTCCTTCGACAGGTCCTGACGGCTGAACCAGGCGATGGCGGCGGCCAGGGGGACGAGGCTCCACAGGGCCAGGCTGGCGATGGCCTTGAAGGCAACGCCGTCGGGCAGGGCGGCGGCTTCCATCCCCCCCGTGATCAGGGCCTTGAGCGCGTCGAACGCCGCTCCGGGCAGGAGCAGTTGCGTCAACCAGTCGCCCGGCGCCAGCCCCAGCATGGGCGCGAACGGGCCGCCGAGGAAGAACTGGCCGACGCCGACCACCAGGGGGATGAAGAGGGCCGCCAGCAGCGACCGGGTCACGGTGGCGGCCAGCAGGCTGATCATCAGGAACTGCACCACCCTCACGAAGGACAGCAGGAAGAGCAGGGCGAACTGGCCCGCCTCGGTCGCGCCGAAGGTGAAGGTCAAGGGCCGGGCGAAGATCCCCGCCTTGATCACCTCGGAAAGCGTGCCGGTCAGCAGGAAGACCAGCATGGCGGCCAGGGTCAGCAGCTTCAGCACGCCGACCTTGCCCAGCAGCAGGTTGGGCCGGCTGTTGCGGGCGCTGATCAGGCGCCAGGTCTCCCAGCGATAGTCGCCGGCATAAAGGGTGGCGGCGCCGATCAGCAGAAAGGCGAGGATGGCCGGATTGGCCAGGTCGCCGGCGTTGCCGGCGATGGCCTGTCCCAGGTCCAGCGGGCCGCCCAGCGACAGTTCGGGCGGCAACTGGCCGCCGTTGATCTGGGCCGCCTTCGACTTGACCAGCAAGAAGCCGAGGGTCGACAGGGCCAGGCTGATGACCGGCACGAAGAAGACGCTCCAGAAGACCGCGGTGCGGTTCTGAAACAGGCGATAGGATTCGGAGCGGATGGCGTCAGCCAGCATGGAGGGCCTCCCGGACCTGAGCATCGGTGCGTGCGGGGCCGGTCTCGGCCATGAAGACGCTTTCCAGATCGGCGCCGACCCAGCGGGCCTCGTCGACGTCCACGCCCTGTTCGATCAGGGCGCGCAGCAGGGCGGGGCCCTCGGCGCGGGGGATGGCGGCGAGGACGGCGTCGCCGTCCAGCGAACCCTTGTCGCCCAGAACGCTCATGATCCGGGCCAGCGGCGTGGCCGACAGACGCAGGCGCTCACCGGACGCGGTCAGGTCGCTGACCTTGCCCTCGGCGGCCAGGGTGCCGCGATTGAAGATGGCCACGCGGTCGCAGACGCGCTGGACCTCGAGCAGCTGGTGGCTGGCCAGGATGATGGTCACGCCGTCGTCGTCGGCCAGGCTGCGGATCAGGGCGCGCATTTCCTGGATGCCGGGCGGGTCCATGCCGCTGGTCGGTTCATCCAGGATGACGAGATCCGGTTTGGTCATCAGGGCGGCGGCGACGCCGAGGCGCTGCAACATCCCGACCGAGAAGCCGCGCACCTTGCGATTGGCGGCCTCGGTCAGGCCGACCCGGTCCAGCCAGGCCTCGATGGCGGCGTCTTTCCCCATGCCGTGCGCCAGGGCCAGCCATTCCAGCACCTGACGCGCGGTCATGTAGGGCGGGAAGCGAGGCGTCTCGATCATGGAGCCGATACGGCGCATGACGGCGGGATCGCCCGCGTGCTGGCCCAGGACCCGGACCTCGCCCGCCGTCGGACGAATCAGGCCCAGCAGGATGCGGAACAGGGTGGACTTGCCGGCGCCGTTCGGCCCCAGCACGCCGTAGACCCCGCCGCGCGGGATGGAGAGGCTGAGCCCGTCCAGGGCGCGCACGGCGCCATAGGTCTTGGTCAGGCCGGTCGTTTCGATAACAGCGGTCATACGGCGGAGCTTGGCCCGGTGGGGATAAGCCGACAAGCCGTCTTCTGCCTGTCGTAGATTAAGCTTAGGCAATCTTCCCGAAGCCGCTTCGGAGTTCCCCATGTTTTCTCGTGTCGCGGGCCTGTGTCTGGCCCTGCTGCTGGCGGCCTGCGCCACCACGCCGGTTCAGAGCCCGGAGCCGCCAGCCGAGCGGCCGCTGGTCATGCTGGTCTCCATCGACGGCTTCCGCGCCGACTATCTGGACCGGGGGATCACGCCGAACCTGTCACGTCTGGCGGGCGAGGGCGCGACGGGGCCGATGCGGCCGTCCTTCCCCAGCGTGACCTTCCCCAACCACTATACGCTGGTGACGGGCCTGCACCCCGATCACCACGGCATCGTCGGCAACAACATGGTCGACGCCGAACTGGGCCGGTTCTCGCTGGGTAACAAGCAGGCCGTGACCGACCGCCGCTGGTGGGATCAGGGTGAGCCGATCTGGGTCTCGGCCGAGAAGGCGGGCGTGAAGACCGCGACCATGTTCTGGCCGGGGTCGGAGGCCGATATTCGCGGCGTGCGGCCCTCCTACTGGACGACCTTTGACCAAGCCATGCCCGGCGATGCGCGCGTGGACCGCGTGCTGCAATGGATGGACCTGCCGTCGGATCAGCGGCCGCAGCTGACCACCCTCTATTTCGACATCGTCGACACCCAGGGCCACCACAACGGCCCCGACGCGCCGGAAACCGCCGAGGCGATCCGCTCGGTCGACGCCTCCATCGGCCGTCTGGTCGAGGGGCTGAAGGCGCGCGGCCTGTATGAGCGCACGGTGCTGGTCGTCGTGTCCGACCACGGCATGGCCGCGACCTCGCCCGAGCGGGTGACGTGGATCGACGACCTGATCGATCCCGCCGCGATTCAGATCGTCTATTCCGGCGCGGTGACCTTCCTGAACCCGGTTCCGGGTCGCGAGGCCGAGGTCGAGGCGGGGCTGCTGGGTTCGCGTCCGCATCTGGACTGCTGGAGGAAGAGCGAGATCCCGGCCCGGTTCGTGCTGGGCTCCAACCCGCGCGTTTCGGCCATCGTCTGCGCCTCGGAGACGGGCTGGACCTTCACGACGCGGGCGCGGCCGGTGACCAAGCCGGGCGGGGCGCACGGCTATGACAACGCCTCGCCGGACATGGCGGCGATCTTCATCGCCCACGGTCCGGGCGTGGTCCAGGGTCGGCGGTTGCATGATCTGGACAGCGTGGACGTCCAGCCCTTCCTCGCCCGTCTGCTGGGCGTGGACGCGCCGCGTGGCGACGGTCGCCCGGAAGACACCCTGCCGGTGACGACGCGCTGAGGCTGGAACGGGCGGCGGTCACGCTCGTTTGATCGTGGGGCGTCGCAGGCTTGGCCATTGGCCTTGATCCTGTCCCAAAGCCATTGCGCAATGGCCTGAAAACTCAGCCTTCCGAACAAGACCGGGACGAGATGAAGACTTCCAGACAGGCTATTGCCGCCGCCCTGATGCTGTCCGCCTGCGGTCAGCCGCAACCGTCCAAGGCGCAGGAGGGGGTCTTCGCCGAGCAGCCGCGTCAGGCGCCGCGCGACGCCGCCTCCGTAAAGGCCAGCTTCGCCCCCGTGGTGCGCGAGGCCGCGCCCGCTGTGGTCAATATCTCGGCGCGCGGGGTGCAGCAGGTCCGCGATCCCTTCTTCGAGATGTTCGGCGGCGGGCCGCAGTCGCGCGTGACCGGCTCGATCGGTTCGGGCGTCATCGTGCGCGGCGACGGGATCGTGGTGACCAACAACCATGTCATCGAGAACATGCAGGAGATCCGCGTCACCCTGAACGACCGGCGTGAGTACGCGGCCAAGGTGCTGCTGGCGGACTCGCGCTCGGACATTGCGGTGCTGCAACTGGAGGGCGTCGAGGGGACGCTGCCGGCCCTGCGCATCGACGATCAGGAGGAACAGCAGGTCGGCGATCTGGTCCTGGCCATCGGCAACCCGTTCGGCGTCGGTCAGACCGTGACCAACGGCATCATCTCGGCGGTGAACCGCACCGAGACCGGGATCAGCGATTCCGGCTCCTTTATCCAGACCGACGCGGCCATCAACCCCGGCAACTCAGGCGGGGCCCTGGTCGACATGGACGGCGACCTGATCGGCATCAACACGGCCATCTTCTCGCGCACCGGCTCCTCGACCGGCGTGGGCTTTGCGGTGCCGGCGACCATGGTGAAGCGGGTGGTGGATTCCGCCGTCGGCGGGGCCAAGGCCGTGGTTCGCCCGTGGCTGGGCGTGAAGGGCGACACCGTCAGCGCCGACATCGCCCGCAGCCTGGGCCTGTCGCGCCCTCAGGGCCTGATCATCACCGAGGTCTACCCGCAAGGGCCGGGCGCGCGTGCGGGTCTGGAGGAAGGTGACGTCATCACCGCCATCGACGGCGCCGAGATCAACGATCAGGGCGGTCTGAATTTCCGCGTCGGCACGCGCGCGCCCAATGACACGGTGGCCGTGACCATCCTGCGCGACGGTAAGACCCAGACGGTCAACGCCCGCGTCTCGGCCCTGCCGGGCGTGGCCGATCCCGGTCAGGGCACGACCGTGGGGCAGGGCGCGCTGGCCGGCCTGCAGGGCGTGGCGCTGAACCCGGCTCTGGCCGACAGGCTGGGCGGCGATCCCTTCACCAGCGGCGTGGTGGTGACAGGCCTGCAACGCAACAGCATCCCGGCCCGCATCGGCCTGCGTCCCAACGACCTGATCGTTCAGGTGGACGGCCGCCCGGCGACCTCGGTCGCGGCTCTGGCGAGGGCGCAGCGCGGCTCGGAGCTGACCATCGTACGCGGCGGGCGCAAGCTGACGGGGCGGTTGCCGTAATCGACCGAAAGGAATGGCGCTGGGGATAGCTTTGAGGCCCGGCTTCACCATGGCTTGTTGAGAGGGAGCGCGCGTGCAGAGTGGCGGGATGATCTTCCTGCCCTTCGCCGCCGCTCTCGCCCTGATGTCTGCAACCGGGGGCGCTGTCCATGACGACCCCCTGACGCAGCCCATCCCGGGCAACGCGGACTGGGTGAAGCCGCAGACGCCGCTGAAGCTCTACGGTAAGACCTATTTCGTCGGCACTGGCGGCCTCAGCCTGGTGCTGATCGACACCGGCGGCGGCCTGATCCTGATCGACGGCACCTTGCCTCAGACCGTGGCGGCGACGGAGGCGAACATTCGCCAACTGGGGTTTCGGGTCGAGGACATCCGCTACATCCTGAACACCGAGGCGCACTATGATCATTCGGGCGGTCTGGCGGCCCTGGCGCGCGATAGCGGCGCGGAGGTGATCACCAGTCCCATCGGCGCCGCCGCGCTGCGCACGGGGCGGGTCGACGCTCATGATCCGCAGGCCGCGGACATCCCTGAACATCCGTCGGTCCCCAACGCTCGCGGCATCGGTGATGGAGAGGCGGTGCGCCTGGGCGATACGGCGGTGACGGCGGTCTTCACGCCGGGCCACACGCCTGGCAGCGTCAGCTGGACCTGGAAATCTTGCGAAGGCGAGACCTGCGTGGACGTGGTGTTCGCCTCCAGTCTCAATGCGGTGGCGAACGGGTCCTTCACCTATACGGGGCACCCCGACGTGACGGCGACGCTGCGCGCCTCGATCGACCGGGTGGAGGCGCTGCCCTGCGACCTGCTGATCTCGGCCCATCCCGACAACTCGGGCGGCGACGTCAAGATCGCGGCCTTGCAGGCCGGGGCGACGCCCAACCCCTTCCTCGATCCGTCAGCCTGTCGCGCCTATGCCGAACGGGCGAAGGGGCGGCTCCAGGCGCGGCTGGAACGCGAGGCGTCCTAGGCGCCCCGGGCTGGCCCGATGATCGACCAGACGTGGCCGTAGGGATCGCGCAGCTTGCCGTGACGACCGTAGAACTCGTCGGCGGGCGGTCTCAGGGCGATGGCCCCGGCCTCAATGGCGCGGTCGAACCAGCGGTCCACGTCATCGACCGACAGGTTCACCGAACTGGTGGTGCCGCCCAGGGTCTCGGGCGAGGCCGTGCCGGTGATCTCGGCCATTTCGGGAAACTCGTCCGACAGCATCAGCGAGCCGCCGTTCAGGCTGAGGGTGGCGTGACCCAGGCGGCCGTCGTCCATGTCGTAGCGCTCGACCACCTCGGCGTCGAAGGCGCGGCTATACCAGTCCAGCGCCTCCGGCCCGCGCTTGACCATCAGATAGGGGCTGAGCGGGGGATAGGCGGGGTCGGACATGATCTTATCCCTTCTTGCGGCCGCCGATGGACCAGGTGTGGCCGAAGGGGTCGCGGACCTGGCCATAGCGGTCGCCCCAGAACTGATCCTCCAGCGGCATGACCGGGATGGCGCCCGCCACCAGGGCGCGGTTCCACCATTCGTCGGGATCATCGACCTGAAGATGCAGGGTCACGCCCCTGGGCGTGATGTCGGCCTCGCCGGTCCATTCGGGGAACTCGTCGGCCAGCATCAGGCTGGCGCCGTTGATCTTGAGGTGGGCGTGCATCAGCCGTTCGCCGTCCTCGGCGGGCATGCGCATGATCTCCTCGGCGCCGAAGGCCCGGCCATAGAATTCGATGGCCGCCGCACCGCCGCGCGACGGAATGGTCAGATGGGGCGTGACGCCGCCGGTCGGGCCCTGGTTCGGCTGGGATGCGGACATGGTTCCTCCGTTCGGGCCGCTGGAAGTGCGTGTATTCGCCTGAACGAACGCCTATCTAGGCTGTTCCCCAAACCTTGTCTGTCTCATGAGTGATCTGTTCGAAGCCTCCGGCATCCACGCCCCCGACGCCCCGCTGGCCGACCGTCTGCGCCCGCAGACGCTGGATCAGGTCGTGGGTCAGGACCATCTGCTGGGCGAGGGCGGGCCGATCCGTCGCATGATCGAGGCCGGGCGTCTGGGCTCCATGATCCTGTGGGGACCGCCCGGCACCGGCAAGACCACCATCGCCCGTCTACTGGCCAAGGCGGCAGGCTATGAATATCAATCGATTAGCGCGGTCTTCTCAGGCGTCGCCGACCTGAAGAAGGCGTTCGAGGCCGCCCGGATGCGCCGCGCCGCGGGCCAGCAGACCCTGCTGTTCGTGGACGAGATCCACCGCTTCAACCGCGCCCAACAGGACGGCTTCCTGCCCTTCGTCGAGGAGGGGATCGTCACCCTGGTCGGGGCCACGACCGAGAATCCCAGCTTCGAGCTGAACGGCGCCCTGCTGTCGCGGAGCCAGGTCTATGTGCTGAAGCGTCTGGACGATGCGGCCCTGGATCAGCTGCTGGACCGGGCGGCGGTTTTGATGGAGCGGCCCCTGCCGCTGACGCCCGAAGCGCGCCACGCCATGCTGGCCCTGGCCGACGGCGACGGCCGTTATCTACTGACCATGTCCGAGGTCCTGTTCGACCTGCCGGAAGGCGAACCGCTGGACGTTCAGGCCCTGGCGGGTGTGCTGCAGAAGCGCGCGCCTGCTTACGACAAGAGTCGAGAAGAACACTATAACCTCATATCCGCCCTGCATAAATCGGTGCGCGGGTCAGACCCGGACGCGGCGCTTTACTGGCTGGCGCGGATGCTGAATGGGGGCGAGGACCCGCTCTATCTGGCGCGGCGGATCGTGCGGATGGCGGTCGAGGACATCGGCCAGGCCGACCCCCTGTCCCTCCTGGTCGCCAACGCCGCCAAGGACACCTATGACTTCCTCGGCAGTCCCGAAGGCGAACTGGCCCTGGCTCAAGCCGTGGTCCACCTGGCCACGGCGCCCAAGTCGGTCGGGGTCTATGAGGCCTTCAAGGCGGCCAAGAAGGCGGCGCACGAAACCGGCTCCCTGATGCCGCCCGCCCATATCCGCAACGCCCCGACCAAGCTGATGAAGCAACTCGGCTACGGCAAGGGCTATCAATACGACCCCGACACGCCCGAGGGCTTCTCCGGCGCCGACTTCTTCCCCGACGAGATGGAGCGCCGCACCTTCTACAAGCCCAAGGGCGAGGGCCACGAAGAGAAGGTCAAGGCGCGGCTGGAACGCTGGGCGGCGATGCGGGCGCGGGCGCGGGCGCAGGGCGAAGGCTGAGGCGCGGGCGGCGTTGAAGCGAGGCCGTGGGGTTCCCAAGTCCTGCGCTCCTCAGTTGTGAAGCCGTAACGCCATGAATCTCAATCAGGTCACAGTCGAAACGACGGACATTCCGCGCGCCAAGGCCTTCTACCAGCGGCTGGGGCTGACGATGATCGTGTCGAGCGATCACTATGCTCGTTTCCTCTGTCCCGGCGACGGATCAGGCGCGCCCGCGACCTTTTCGGTCCACCTGACCGATCAGGTGACGCCCGGCGGCGCCGGCGTCTATTTCGAGTGCGCTGATCTGGATAAGCGGGTGGCCGCGCTGAGGGCGGCGGGCGTGGCGTTCGATCATGATCCGGTCGATCAGACCTGGCTGTGGCGCGAAGCCTGGCTGCGCGATCCTGACGGCAACCGTCTGTGCTTCTACTGGGCCGGCGAGAACCGGATGAACCCGCCGTGGCGCGTTGCGGGTTCCTGATCACTGTTCATTGTTAAGCATGGCGGTTCGGGCTTAGCCTCCTGCTGATCGGCAACCTGGGGAGGGAACAATGACCGATATTCTGAGAACGCAGCGCACGCCGTGGCACCTGTGGCTGGTCGGCGTGCTGTCTTTGCTGTGGAGCGGCTTCGGCGGCTACGACTTCATTCAGACCACGACGCGCGGCGAAGTCTATATGCGCGAATCCGGCTTCGGCGACGACATGATCGCCTATTTCAACGCCATGCCCGCCTGGATGTACCTGCCGTGGACGCTGGGCGTTTGGGGCGCGGTGATCGGCTCGTTGCTGTTGCTGGCGCGCAGTCGCTGGGCGGTTCACGCCTTCGCCCTGTCGCTGCTGGGGGCGGTGGTCAGCCTGATCTATTCCAAATTCATCAACCCGCCGCCGGCTCTGCCGCCGGAGCTGGCGATGATGGAATGGATGCCCTACGTCATCGCCCTGATCGCGGCCTTCCTGCTCTGGTACGCCTGGACCATGGCGAAGAAGGGCGTCCTCCGCTAAAGGCTCGGCGGGTGAAAACCCGCCAGCCCGCTTCCCTGACCGAAGAAGACATCGCCGCCGTCCGTTCGTGGGTCATCCACGAGGACGCGCACATCATCGCCTTCAACAAGCCCTCGGGCCTGTCGAGCCAGGGCGGCCGCATCCAGGCCCATACCCTGGATGACCTGCTGTGGGCCTTCGCCCGCTCGAACGGCAAGCGGCCCGAACTGGTGCATCGGCTGGACCGCGACACCTCGGGCGTCATCCTGGCGGCCAAGACCAAGCCCGCCGCTGGGTTTTTGGGCAAGGCCATGCAGATGCGCCGGTTCCAGAAGACCTATCTGGCCCTGGTGTCCGCCGCCCCCGAGCCTAAGTCGGGCCGCATCACCGCCGCCCTGCGTCGCGAGGAGATCGGGCGCGAATCCTACATGCGGGTGGTCGAGTTCGACGCGCCGGGCGCGCAAGGCGCCGTCAGCGGCTATCGCACCCTGGCCGCGAGCGAGGACGGCGCTCTGGTCGAGCTGTCGCCCGAGACGGGGCGGATGCACCAGCTGCGGGTCCACATGGCCTCGATCGGTCGGCCTCTGGTCGGGGACGTGCGCTATGGCGGGGCGCTGACGTTTGCCGGTCGCGGTGCGCCGAGGCTGATGCTGCACGCGGCCAAGCTGTCCTTCCCGCACCCCGAGGGCGGCGAGCGGATGACGCTGGAGGCGGCCCCGCCCGAGGACTTCGCCGCGCTGCAGGCGGCGGCGGGGCTCTAGGCGGTTCAGTCTCTGTTCAGCTTCACGGCGGAACATCCCGACGGGCCCGGCGCTATTCGGGCAGGGAGAAACGGCATGAAACGTCTGACCTTCAGCCTGATCGCGGTTTCGGCTCTGGCGCTGACCGCCTGCGCCAGCCTGGCCTCCTATGGTCCGCAGCAGGGCGCGCGGGGGCAGGGGTTCAGCGAGCAACGTATTGAATCCAATCGATTCCGCGTCACCTACAACGGCGTCGGCGCGCCTGGTCCCGTGGTCGATCGCGCCCTGTTCCGCGCGGCGCAACTGACCGTCGATCAGGGCTATGACTGGTTCGAGGTGACGCAGCGCTGGATCGACGGTCGTCCCGACAGCGCCGGCGGCGTGCGCCCCAGCGTCTCGATCGGCGCGGGCTCTAGCCGTTACGGCGGCTATCGTTCGTCCGGCGTCGGCGTCGGTCTGGGCTTCGACCTCAGCGGGCCGCAGCCGACCTCGACCACGCTGGAGATCGTCATGGGCCGCGGCGCCAAGCCGGATAGTCCCGACGCCTATGACGCGCGCCGGGTGCAGGACGCGATCCGCAACCGGCTGTAAGGGCCGCCGACCGCTGTCATTCGCGGCGTGTCGGTGTAGAAGCCCGGCATGACGCAATTTCTTCTCGTCGCCGCCGGCGGCGCCCTGGGGGCCGTCGCCCGCTATGGGCTGGGCCTGACCGTGGGGCGGCTGGCCCCCGGCGCGGGCTGGCCGTGGGCGACGTTCGCCGCCAATATTTCGGGCGGTCTGCTGATGGGGCTGCTGGCCGGATGGCTGGCGCTGAAGGCGGGCGCGGGGCAGGAGAGCCTCCGTCTTTTCGCCGCCGTCGGCGTGCTGGGCGGCTTCACCACCTTCTCGGCCTTTTCGCTGGAAGCGGCCCTGATGATCGAACGCCGTGAAATAGTCTCGGCTTTCCTCTATGCGGTGGGTTCGGTGGTTCTTTCCATCGCCGCCCTGTTCGTCGGCCTGATGATCGCGCGCAAACTGTTTACCGGAGTGGGCGCATGAGCCGCGAAGTCCAGACCCTTTATGTCGCCGAAGACGAGCACGACATCCGCCTGGATCGGTGGTTCAAGCGCCGCTGGCCGCACCTGACCCATATCCAGGTCGAGAAGATGGCCCGCAGCGGCCAGATCCGCGTCGATGGATCGCGCGTCAAGCCGCAGGACCGCCTGACCGCCGGGGCCGCCGTGCGCGTGCCGCCCCTGCCCGAGGCCAACCCGCGCAAGCCCGGCGACGCCCATGAGCTGACCGAGCGCGACATCGCCTACGCCAAGTCGCTGGTCCTCTACGAAGATCACATGGTCATCGCCCTGAACAAGCCGCACGGCCTGGCCGTGCAGGGCGGCACCAAGACGACCAAGCACGTCGACCGTCTGCTGTCGGCCTGGGGCGAGGGGATGGACCGGCCGCGTCTGGTCCACCGCCTGGACCGCGACACCTCGGGCGTGCTGCTGCTGGGCAAGGGGCCCGAGGCGGCCAAGCGTCTGGCCGGGGCCTTCGCGCGGCGTCAGGCCAAGAAGACCTATTGGGCCATCGTCATCGGCAACCCCAAGCCTTCGGCGGGCCAGATCGACATGGCGCTGAAGAAGACCGGCATCAACGACTTCGAGATGATGCGCCCGGCCGATCCCAAGGACCCCAAGGGGGAGCCCGCCGAGACCGCCTTCGCCACCATCAGTCGCGCCGCCCATCGGGCGTCGTGGATGGCGCTGCGCCCCTTCACCGGCCGGACGCACCAACTGCGCGCCCACATGGCCGCCATCGGTCACCCCATCCTGGGCGATCCCAAGTACGGCGAGGACAAGTCGCGTGAACTGTCCGGCGTGCTGAAGCTGCAGTTGCACGCCCGCCGCATCGAGCTGGACCATCCCGGCGGCGGCAAGTTGATCGTCGAGGCCCCGCTGAGTCCCGAGATGAAGGCCGGTTTCGCCCACTTCGGCTTCTCGGAGGACGAGTGCGACACGGATCCGTTCGAAGGGGTCAAGCGCCAGCGATGAGCCGCCCGCTCGCCGTTTTCGACATCGACGGGACCCTGGTCGACAGCCGGGCCTCGATCCATCGCGCTTCGTGCGAGGCGGCGCGGGCCCTGGGCCTGCCCGAGCCCTCCTATGACCGGGTGCGTCAGATCGTCGGTCTGACGCTGGACAAGGCGCTGCATGTGCTGGAGCCCAGCCTGACGCTGGCCGAGCTGGCGGACTTCGTCGCGGCCTTTCAGGCCAGCTTCCGCGCCATGTACGATGCGGGGCACGAGGAGCCTCTTTACCCCGGCGTCATGGACACCCTGCGTCGGCTGAAGCGCGAGGGCTGGCGGCTGTCGCTGGCGACGGGCCAGAACCGGCGCGGCGTGGCCCGCAATCTGGCGCGGCCGGAATGGAGCGAGCTGTTCCTGTCCAGCCACTGCGCCGCCGACGGTCCGGGCAAGCCCGACCCGGCCATGCTGTTCGCCGCCATGACCGCCTGCGGGGCCGACGCGGCCTCGACCGTCATGATCGGCGACACCAGTCACGACATCCTGATGGCGCTGAACGCGGGCGTGCATCCGCTGGGCGTCGGCTGGGGTTTCCACACCCATGAGGAACAGGTGGCGGCGGGCGCCCGCCACGTCGCCGTCGACTGTCCTGATCTGGAGGCGGCGCTGGATCGCTTCGCCTCGACCGCTCTTGCCGCTTGAGACGACCCTATGTCCCACATTCCCCCGCTTGATCCCAACGTCGCCGCCCGCAAGGGCTTTCGCGAGTCCGAGGAGCGCATCAAACGCTTCTGGAAGGTCGCTGACGTCTCCGCGGACGCGAACGGCTGGACGGTGCGGCTGGACGGGCGCACGCCCAAGACGCCGGCGGGGAACACCCTGACCCTGCCCACCGAGGCCGCCGCGCAGCTGGTCGCTGACGAATGGGCGGCGCAGGGCGAGTTCGTGGAGCCCGGAACCATGCCCGCCACCCGTCTAGCCTCGACGGCCATCGACCGGGTCAGCCAGACGCGCGAGCCGGTGGCCGCCGAGATCGCCGCCTATGCCGGGTCGGACGTCATCTGCTACCTGGCCGAACATCCGACGGCCCTGATCGAGCGTCAGCAGGCGGAATGGGGACCATGGCGCGACTGGGCGGCCAAGGAGCTGGGCGTGGCCCTGCACACCGCCGAGGGCATCGTGCACCGGCCTCAGGCGCCCGAGGCGCTGGAACGGGTCAAGGCCTTGGCGCTGGAGATGGACGACCACAGCCTGACCGGCCTGGCGACGGCGGTGCCTCTGCTGGGGTCGGCGGTGCTGGGTCTGGCGGTGCAGCGCGGGGCCCTGTCGGGCGAGGCGGCGCTGGACCTGTCGCGTCTGGACGAAGCCTTCACCGAGGAACGCTGGGGCGTGGACGAGGAAGCCGCCGCCCGCGTCGCCGCGCACCGCGCCGAGGCGACCCTGTTGCAGCGGTGGTTCGAGGCGCTGCGGGGCTGATCCTCAGCCCGTCGCGCCGCTGATCAACGCTTCGCGTTCCTCAGGGGTGATCATCCGCCACTTGCCCTCGGGTAGGTTGTTCAGATGGATCGGGCCGACGCGGATGCGGAGCAGGTCGATCACCTCCAGGTCCACCATCTCGCACATGCGGCGGATCTGACGGTTGCGGCCCTCGGTCAGGATGAAGCGCAGCCGGTTCTGCTCCATGCGCGACACCTTGGCGTATTTCAGCACTCGTCCGTCCAGCATCAGGCCGCGGCGCAGCAGGGCCAGCTTCTTCTCGGTGACGTCGCCGGCCACGCGGACCAGGTATTCCTTGTCCAGGTTCGACTGCGGCCCGATCACGGCCTTGGCCACCACGCCGTCCGACGACAGCATCAGAAGGCCGCGCGAGTCCTCGTCCAGACGGCCGATGGGGGGCAGGGAGGCGCCCTCGGCGGGCGGCACGCCCTCGCCGACGAGGTTCTCGGCGGTCAGCAGGCGCACGGCGGGGATCTTGTCCGGCTCGGGCTGGCCCGAGACATAGCCCAGCGGCTTGTGGATCAGGATGGTGACGCCCGAGGCCAGGGCGGCTTCGCCCCGGTCGTTCAGGGTCAGGGTCTGGCCCGGCTCGATCTTGCGGCCGGCGTCGGTGACGCTCTCGCCGTCGATGGTGACCATGCCAGCGGCGATCAGGGCCTCGGCCTCGCGGCGCGAGCAGACGCCGGTCTGGCCCAGCCACTTGTTGATGCGGACCGGCTCGGGGCCGTCGTAGGTGCGGGTGAAAGCCATGCGGCTCTGTAGAGGGCCGGGGGGCGCAGGGGCAAGCCTCGGGGCGGAGAGGGTCAGGCCCGGCGGAACAACAGGCTGATGTTGTTGGCGGGCATTTCCGTCCGCAAGGTCAGCGTCAGGCCGTGCGATCGGGCCAGGGCGACGACCTCGTCGCGGTCGCGCAGACCCCAGGCCGGATCGCGGGCCTTCAGATTGATGTCGAACGCCTCGTTCGACGGGGCCAGCGGAACATCGGCCTCGCGATAGGCGCCGTAGAGATAGAGCAGGCCGCCGGGGCGGGGCAGGGCGCGCTCGGCCAGCTTCATCAGCCCTTCGGTCGCCGCCCAGGGGCTGATGTGGATCATGTTGATGCAGAGGACGGCGTCGAACGGACCATCGGGCCAGCTCGCTTCGTCCATGCAGTCCAGCGCCAGCGGGGGCTGAAGGTTTGCGGCGCCCGCCTGAGCGGCCCAGGCGGCGATGCTGCCGCGAGCATCGGGGCTGGGGTCGCTGGGCGTCCATTCTAGGCCGGTCAGGGCGCTGGAAAAGGTCACGGCGTGCTGGCCGGAACCGGCCGCGATTTCGAGCACCCGCCCGTTTTTAGGCAGATGGGCGCGCAGCAGGCTGAGGATCGGTTCGGCGTTGCGAACCGAGGCCGGCGAGGCCAAAGCGCCGTCTGGCAGGGCGGTGAGGGTGTCCATGGTTCGCATCTGAGCGTGATATCGCCGCTCGGTGTCCGTCGCGACCGGAAAACTTGCTGCAATGCAGCAATTCTATTCCGGCCAAGGTGAATTCCGGCAACGGTTGACCTTGCGTCGTCTCCGGTGGCATTGCGCCTGAAACAGGACGTGATCGGCGTCCGACTCGTCACGGCGGCGTCAGATCGTCGGGCGGCACGGTTCAGGAGACCATGTTGTGACTGCAGACGTATCGATTCCGGGACTCTATCCGGCCCCTACGGCCCACAAGGGTCTGGTCGCCTGGGTTGAGCAGATCGCGGCTTTGACCAAGCCGGACCGGGTTCACTGGTGCGACGGTTCGGAAGCGGAAAAGTCGGCCATCATCGCCGACCTGATCGGCAAGGGCACGCTGAAGGCGCTGGATCAGAGCAAGCGTCCCGGCTGCTACTACGCCGCCTCGGACCCCAAGGACGTGGCCCGCGTCGAGAGCCGCACCTTCATCTGCTCGGAAGACGAGGCCGACGCCGGCCCGACCAACAACTGGTCCGATCCGGTCGAGATGCGTGATCGCCTCGAGGGCCTGTTCGACGGCTGCATGAAGGGCCGCACCATGTATGTGGTGCCCTTCTGCATGGGCCCGCTGGGCTCCAAGATCTCCGCCCTGGGCGTCGAGATCACCGACAGCGGCTATGTCGCCGTGTCGATGGGCGTCATGACCCGCATGGGCAAGGGCGCGCTGGACATGCTGGGCGCCGACGGCGTCTTCGTCCCCGCCGTCCACACCCTGGGCGCGCCGCTGGCTGAAGGTCAGGCCGACGTGCCGTGGCCCTGCAACGACGACAAGTGGATCGTCCACTTCCCCGAGACCCGCGAAATCTGGTCCTACGGCTCGGGCTATGGCGGCAACGCCCTGCTGGGCAAGAAGTGCTACGCCCTGCGCATCGCCTCGATCATGGCCCGCGACGAGGGATGGCTGGCCGAGCACATGCTGATCCTCAAGCTGACCAGCCCCGAGGGCGTGTCCAAATACGTGGCCGCCGCCTTCCCGAGCGCCTGCGGCAAGACCAACCTGGCCATGCTGCAACCGGCGCTGGCGGGCTGGAAGGCCGAGACGGTCGGCGACGACATCGCCTGGATGCGCTTCGGCGACGACGGTCGTCTGTATGCTGTGAACCCGGAAGCGGGCTTCTTCGGCGTGGCGCCGGGCACCAGCCGCAACACCAACCACAACGCGCTCGAGACCCTGGCGAAGAATACCATCTTCACCAACGTCGCTCTGACCGCCGACGGCGACGTCTGGTGGGAAGGCCTGACCAAGGAAGCGCCGGAAGGCCTGACGAACTGGAAGGGCCAGCCGCACGATCCGGCCTCGGGCGAGCCTGCCGCTCACCCCAACGCGCGCTTCGCCGCCCCCGCCGGTCAGTGCCCGGCCATCGCCCCGGAATGGGAAGACCCCAAGGGCGTGCCGATCGACGCCATCCTGTTCGGCGGCCGCCGCGCTTCGGCCGTGCCGCTGGTGACGGAAGCCTTCGACTGGGAGCACGGCGTCTTCATGGGCTCGACCGTGGCCTCGGAAGGCACCGCCGCCGCCGAGAACAAGGTCGGCGAGCTGCGCCGCGATCCCTTCGCCATGCTGCCCTTCTGCGGCTACAACATGGGCGACTACTTCGGCCACTGGCTGAAGCTGGGCGAGAAGGCCGACGCCGCGAAGCTGCCGCGTCTCTTCTTCGTCAACTGGTTCCGCAAGAACGAGGACGGCAAGTTCGTCTGGCCGGGCTTTGGCGACAACGCCCGCGTGCTGAAGTGGATCGTCGAGCGTCTGGACGGCAAGGCTGAGGCCGTGGACACCCCGGTCGGCCGCCTGCCGACCAAGGCTTCGCTGGACCTGTCGGGCCTGAGCCTGTCGGACGCCGACCTGAAGATCCTGCTCGACGTCGACGCCGACGTCTGGACCGAGGAAGCGGCCCTGATCCCCGCCTTCTACGAGAAGTTCGGCGAGCGCCTGCCCAAGGTCCTGTGGGACCAGCACGCGGCCCTGACCAAGCGTCTGGAAGAGGCCCGCGCGGCCAAGCTCGCCGCCGAATAAGGCAGGCGCCGGGTTGAAATCGGGGCGCGGGAGGTCGAAGGACTGACCGTGCCCCTTTTCAATTCTCAAGACATCCTGGTCATCGGCGCGGGCGTTCTGGGCCTGTGCACGGCGGCGGAACTGGCCCGGCGCGGCCATGCGGTAACGGTGGTCGATCCTGGCGGCCTCAACGCTTCAGCCGTGGCGGCGGGGATGATCGCCCCGGCGATGGAAAGCGCCGTCGACGACCTGAGCCCCGACCACGCGTCCCTGCTGCGCCGCGGCCGCGACGCCTGGGCCGATTTCGCCGAGGCGACTGGGGTCAGGCTGGACCGCGACCCGGCCGAATGGCGCGGCGGCGACGTCGAGGTTCTGGCGGTGCGGTTGGCGGCTCTGGGTTTTGAACACGCCTACGACCGCGAGGCCGGACGACTGACGACCCACGAGGACTGGAAGGTCGAACCAGCGCAGGCGCTGTCGGCGCTGGCGCAGGGCGTTCGGCTGCTGGAAGGCCGCGCGACGGCCCTGTCGCGGTCGGGCTTGCGCTGGCGCGTGGAGACGACGGCGGGCCCGGTCGAGGCTGATCAGGTCGTGCTGGCGACCGGGGCGGCCGCGCCGCTAGCGGGCCTGCCGGACGATGCGGCTCGCCTGCTGGCTCTGATCACGCCGATCCGGGGGCAGATCGGTCTGGTGGGTGAGCGGCTGGTCGAACACGTCGTGCGCGGGCCCGGCGCCTATGTCGCGCCGATGGGCGAGGGCTGTGTGATCGGGGCGACGATGGAGGCGGGCGAGCGGTCGCTGACGCCGGATCCCGAGCGCTGCGCGCAGATGTTGGCGGCGGCCTGGACCGTGCTGGACCAGACGCCGCGTCCGCTCAAAATCGAGTGGCGCGCCGGGGTGCGCGGCGCCACGCCCGATGGTTTGCCGATGGCGGGGGCGGTCGGGCAGGGGCTGCATCTGGCGCTGGGGCCGCGCCGCAACGGCTGGCTGCTGGGGCCGCTGGTCGCCAGCGTGGTCGCCGACGAAGTCGAGGGCCGGTCCTCGAAAGAACCGACCCTCGCCCCCCGTCGCTTCACCTGACCTTCGAGGGCAGTCCTACTCGGGCAGGGTGAAGCGAATGGCCATGCTGACGCGGGCGCCGTCGACGGCCTGACCGTCCACGGTGCGCGGGCTCAGGCGGAAGTAGCGCGTCAGGCCCAGCGCCGCCCGCCCGAAGCCCTGGTTGCCCGGCGTCTCGGACGACACCGAGCACCCGGTCAGGGTCCCGTCGATCTTGACCAGGCAGGACAGGTTGGCGACGCCGCTGACGCCGCGCGTCTCGGCCGCCGACGGATAGGCCCGCATCATTTGGTCTGCCGTCGGGCGCCTCACCCAGTCAGGGTTGGTGATGACCGGCGGCGTGCGCATTGGCTCGGCCGAGACGGTCGTGCCGGTCGAGGGCTCGCTGGCCGGGGCGGTCAGGTTGATCACCGTGCCGGGGTCCGTCGTGGTGACGGGCGCGACCGGGACCTCCAGCGGCGCCACGGGCGAAGCGATGACCGTTTCCGGGCGATGCAGCGGCGGCGTCGGCGCGGGCGGGGTCTTGGGCGCGACGGTCGGCTCCGGCGGCTTGGGCGACGGGAACAGTTCGACGACCGTGGTCGGCGTGTCCTTGACGGCCGGAATCTCCGCCAACTGGAACCGCTGATTATAGAGCCACACCCCGGCTCCGACGTGGACCAGGGCCGACACCCCGATCGCCGCCCACATCCAGCGCGGAATCGGTTTCTTGCGTTCCGAAAAGTCTATCGGGCTCACCAGTCCGGGGCCGCCCGCGGTTCTGATCATCATGGCCTTCAACGCCTCCTGTCGCAGGCCCTCCCCAGCGCCCACGGTCAAGATGTCGCGCTCAGGTTGCGGCGATATTGCGGCGCTTGCCGGTTAGGCTTTCGTTAACCTTGGTTAGCGACCGTTCACCCTATGAGCGTAGGAGCGATTCCATCATCCGGCGGGGTTGAGGCGGCCATCCGGCGTGCGTCCAGCACGACCGGCGTGGACTTCGATTTCCTGATGAAGACGGCCCGCCGCGAGAGCGCGATGAACCCGTCTGCGCGGGCCGGCACCTCGTCCGCCTCGGGCCTGTTCCAGTTCATCGAGCAGACCTGGCTGGCCACGGTGAAGCAGCACGGCGCCAAGCACGGCTATGGCCAGTACGCCGACCTGATCCATCGCGGCGACGACGGCCGCTGGCGGGTGCAGGGCTCGGCCCGCAACGTGGTGCTGGACCTGCGTTTCGATCCTCAGGCCGCCTCGACCATGGCGGCCGAACTGACCGCCTCCAACGCCGCCTATCTGCGCGGCCGCACGGGGCAGGAGCCGGGCGCGGGCGACCTCTACGCCGCCCACTTCCTCGGCCCGGCGGGCGCCGCCAAGCTGATGGAGGCGATGCAGTCGCGGCCGGGCGCCAGCGCGGCCTCCTTGTTCCCCGACGCGGCCTCGGCCAATCGCTCGATCTTCTACCGCAACGGCCGTCACGCCACGGTGGCCGAGGTGCACGCCAACCTGCAGCGCACGGCAGGCGAGGGCGCCCCGGCGGCTGGTGCGGGCTCGACCCTGAATGCGACCCCGGACCTGAGCGACAAGGACCGGATGCTGGCTGCGCGCCTAGATCGGCTGAAGCAGGATCAGAGCCTTCTGGCCCTGTTGTTGGGCCAGGACGGCCTGGGCGGCCAGGGCGGCGGCTTCGGCGGGGCCTTCGCGCCGCCGTCCGAGAGCGTGGGCTGAAGGAACGCGGTTTATCGGCGTTCCTAACGAGGCGTTAACTATGTAACGCTAGGCGTGACAGTTGATTCTTCGCCGCCTTGCTCATGAGCACTCCGAATGACCGCCTACCGCGCCCGACTGACGGAAAGCGATATCAGGCGTCTGATCAAGTCCGATGCGGAAGACGACCGCGCGGCGGCGGCGCATAAGCTGTGCCGCAGCATCGACCGTATGCCGCTGGACGAGACGGAACGGGCTGCTGCGCAGAAGATCCTGAACGTCCTCGCCAACGACGCCGCCGAACTGGTGCGCCGGGCCCTGGCCGTGACGTTGAAATCGTCCGACCTGATGCCGCGCGAGGTGGCGCGCCGCCTGGTCGCCGATGTGGACAGCGTTGCCCTGCCGATCATCAGCAGTTCGCCCGCCTTCACCGACGACGATCTGATCGAGATTATCCGCGCCGGCTCGGTGGTGCGTCAGAACGCCGTGGCGGGGCGTGGCCGCGTGCCGCGCGACGTCGCCACGGTTCTGGCTGCGGAGGGTTGCCAGTCGGCGGTTCGCACCCTGGCGGCCAACGACAACGCCGACATTTCCGAAGCCGCCCTGGGCGTCGTCATCGACCGCTTCGGCCAGGCGTCCGAGATCGTCTCGGCCGTCGCCTATCGTCAGGTCCTGCCTCTGTCCGTCACCGAGCGGCTGGTGGCCCTGGCCAGTGACGCCGTCCGCGAACATCTGGTCACGCGCCACGCTGTGGCGCCCGAGACCGCCATCCAGTTCTCCCAGTTCGCGCGCGAGCGGGTGACGGTCGATCTGGTCGATCAGGCGCGGGTCAGCAACGATCTGCCGGCCTTTGTCGCCGGGTTGAACGCGCGCAAGGCGCTGAACGCGTCCCTGCTGCTGCGGGCGCTGGCGCGGGGGCAGATGGCCCTGTTCGAACACGCCCTGGCCGAGTTGACCGGGACGCCGCATCACCGCGCCTGGCTGATGGTGCATGACGCTGGGCCGTTGGGGCTGAAAGCCATCTATGACCGGGCGGGCCTGCCGCCCCGCCTGTTCCAGGCCTTCCGCGCGGGCGTCGACACCTGGCGGGCGTTGCAGGCCGAGGGTGGCGACACCGCCAGCGACGTCTTCCGCCAGCGGATGCTGGAGCGGTTTCTGAGCCAGCGGCCGAATACGTCGCGCGACGATCTGGCCTATCTGATGGAGCGGCTGGACCGCCCAATGGCTCAGGGCGTGGACGCGGCCGTCAGCGCCGCCTGATCCAGGTCTCTGCCTACAAAAAAGGCGCCCCCGGCATCGGCGGCGCCTTTTCCTTTGTCGGTCGTCTGGCGTCAGCCCAGGTGTTCGGCGACGCGGCCTTCCAGGGTTTCGGCCAGGATGCGGCCGGTCGGGTGGTCGTCGGTCTGGATTTCATCGCGGACCACGGCGCGGATGGCGTCGATATGGGCGTCCAGGATGGCGGCCGGCGCCTGCATCCGCTTGTCGGCGTCGTCCATCAGCCGGCACAGGGAACCAGCGATTCGCGTCACCAGCGGATACTGGTAGGTGGCGCCCAGTCCCTTCAGGTCGTGGGCGCGGAAATACAGCGCCTCGGCCGTTTCGGGCGTGTAGCCCATGGCGCGGATGTCGGCCTGGGCCTTATCCAGCTTGACGATTTCGTCTTGCAGCCATTGGCCGAACTGGGCCGACATGGCCTTGAGGGCGGCTTCGGCCTTGGCGATGGCGTCGGCGTCGATTCCGCCGAAGCCGCCGACCTTGGCGCGCAGCGGGTTGGGCGGACGAATGACTTGCGGAGGGTTGCTCACGTGACGGGCTCCTGAACTCGTAGCGAGGAGGTTAGGCGACGGAGCCTTAAAAACCCGTGACGTTTCAGCTGGCGAACTGTTCGGCCATGACGCGTTCCTCGAACGAGCGCCCAGCGTCGAACAGCATGGTCAGGCTGATATCGCGGCGTTCGCGCACCTCGACCCGGGTGACGCGGCGGACTTCGAAATTGTCGGCGGTGGCGCTGACCGGGCGTTTGTCGGGCTCCAGCACCTCGAAGCGGACGCGCGCCGTGTGCGACAGCAGGGCGCCGCGCCAGCGTCGGGGACGGAAGGCGCTGATCGGCGTCAGGGCCAGGCTGGGCGCGTCCAGCGGAATGATGGGGCCATGCGCCGACAGGTTGTAGGCGGTGGAACCGGCCGGGGTGGCGACCATGCAGCCGTCGCAGCTCAGTTCCTCCAGCCGCACCTTGTCGTTGATGCTGACACGCAGCTTGGCGGTCTGGCGCGTCTGACGCAGAAGGGAGACTTCGTTGATCGCCAGGCCGCTGTGGACCTCGCCGCTCTCGACCCAGGCGTCCATCTGCAGGGGGTGGATGACGGTGCGGTCGGCCTCGGCCAGGCGGGCCAGCAGGTCGTCTTCCTCATAGTCGTTCATCAGGAAGCCGACCGAGCCCCGGTTCATGCCGTAGACGGGCGTGCGGAGCTGCAGGTTGTTGTGCAGGGTCTCCAGCATGAAGCCGTCGCCGCCCAGGGCGACGATGACGTCGGCCTCGGTCACGGGAACCGAACCGTAGCGCGCAGTCAGACGCGCGCGCGCGGCCTCGGCTTCGGGGCGGTCGCTGGCGACGAAGGTCAGGGCGAGGGGGGCGGCGGGCGTAGTCACGGTTCTACGCAAGCGGAGCGGGCGGCCCGTGTCAAACGGAAGCGCCGTCGGCGTCGGCCATCAGCAACCGGAATTCATAGGCGGCCTGATCGGCGGAACGCTCGGCCAGACGCCAGGCGGAGGCGTCGGGATCGCGCGGGAAGCCTTTGTTCAGC
Organism: Brevundimonas sp.; assembly: GCF_050729455.1. Taxonomy (GTDB): domain Bacteria; phylum Pseudomonadota; class Alphaproteobacteria; order Caulobacterales; family Caulobacteraceae; genus Brevundimonas. Next base: position 12,633 of record NZ_JBOHLI010000014.1, on the reverse strand, counting down.
TTGCGAATTTCGGCCAAAATGGCGGGAAAGGCGGCGCGGTCCAACCCAACGGCGGTGCAGGCCAGGAACAGGGGGCGGGCCGTGTCGCCCGCAAGCGCGCGGTGAACCTGGGCGACCTCGAACCGGCCCAGGGTCGCCAGGCCGTGAGCGAAGACGCTCAGCTTTTCTTCGCGCAGAGCGCGGATCAGATAGGCGGGGCGCAACTGGCCGGCCGCGTGGAGCTTGGCCACCAAGCGAGCGTCGTGGTCCTCGGCGGGGGGCGCTGAGGAAGCGGTTCCCCATTCGACGGCGGCGGCCCGGCCTGCGCCGGCCTGTGCGGCGGTCTGGACGGCCTCGGCGAGTCGGGCGGGGTCGAGGGTGAAACGGTCGCTGATGGCCTGACGAAGGGCTTCGCCGACCCATTGATACAGGCGCAACGCCAGGTCCTCGTCCAGCGACGGGTGGCGGGTCAGGGGCGCGCGCAGGGCGGCCAACTGGCGCGAATGGTCGACCAGGCTGGAGAAGGTCGCCGCATCCATATGGGCGCTGCGGTTGGTCGCCAGGGCGGTCATCACCGCCGGGTCGGCTCCTGCGATGATCGAGCGGGCCACGGCGGCGCCGATGTTGGGGCGCAGGGCGACCTGAATCTGATGTTCGATCGAACAGTCAGCCAGAACCTGCAGCAGGTCGTCGTCCAGCAGCAGGGGGCTGGCCGCGATCACCGGGCGGGCGATCTCGATCTCGTCGGCGGCCAGCATCCGCACCAGGGCGGCGGGGGCCCACTCCACCTTGGCCAGCCGTTGGGCCAGGGCCTGACGAATTTCGCGCTCGGCGCTACGGGTCAGGGCGATGAAGATGTCGGCCAGGGCGTCGGGAGCGCCGCCATGTGCGCGAGCGGATTCATAGAGGCCCGCCACGCCCAGCAGCAGCCGGCGCTGGTCGTCGGGCGAACGATTGCGGGTCAGGTCCAACAGCTGATTCAGCCCGGACAGCGGCACGGCCTGAGCGATTGTCGTCGGCTCTGGCGGGACGATTGTGGACACCGACGGCTCCGCGCATCGAAACACGGCGTCTGGACCGCGCGGCATCCTGGGTCCGATGGCGTGAAAACAGGGTTAACGAAAACCTTCCGCGCCCAACGCGGGTCGCTTGACGCGGCGCCGGAGCGGGGCGAGGTTCAACAGAACAATGATAAGGGAGGTCGTCATGGCGGATGGATCGGCATTGTCGCTGAAGTCCCACGTGTCCGAGGCCGAATGGCAGGCGCGCGTTGAACTGGCCGCGCTCTACCGGCTGGTGGCGTTGCACGGGTGGGACGACATGATCTTCACCCATATCTCGGCCCGCGTGCCGGGGCCGGAGCATCATTTCCTGATCAATCCCTACGGCTGGTATTTCGACGAGATCACAGCCTCTTCTCTGGTGAAGGTCGATCTGGACGGCAACATCGTCCAGGACACGACCAGCTTCATCAATCCCGCCGGCTTCACCATCCATTCGGCGGTTCACGCGGCGCGCGAAGACGCCCATTTCGTCATCCACCTGCACACGGTAGCGGGCGTCGGCGTGGCGGCGCAGCGGGACGGCCTGCTGCCGATCAGCCAGAACGCCTGTCTGCTGCAGCATCAGGTAGCCTATCACGGCTATGAAGGCCTGGCGCTGAACCACGACGAGCGCGAGCGGCTGGTGGCCGACCTCGGCGACAAGCCGCTGATGCTGTTGCGCAACCACGGGACGCTGGCGGTGGGGCAGACGGCGGCCCAGGCCTGGGTCGGGATCTTCTTCCTGGAACGGGCCTGCGCCCAGCAGGTGGCCGCCCTGTCGGGCGGCCGCGAGCACGTCCTGATCGCCCCGGACGAGGCCCAGGCCGAGACCAGGGATCAGGGGCGGGGCATCGGCTTCATCTCGTCGCTCGCCTGGCCCGGAGCCCTGCGCCAGCTGGCGCGAAAATCGCCTGGCTACGACGAGTGAAGGCGGTCGGGGGGCTGCTGATCGGACTGGGGCTGGCGGGGACGGCCTCGTCCGCCGTCGCCGGCGCCTGGAATCTGCCCAGGGGCCAGGGGCAGGCGATCGTGAAATACGAGGATATGCGCGCCGACGAGCGTTTTGCGCCGGGCGGCCGGGTCGATCTGCCCGCCGAGCGGGTGGATCGCGCGGCGTCGCTGCTGGTCGAGTATGGCCTGACTCACCGACTGACCTTGCAGTTCAAGGGCGAATGGCAGTCGGGTCGCGACGACTTCGTCGACTATGAAGGGCGCGGTCCGGTCGAGATCGGCGCGCGCTGGCAGGCCTATCGCGACGACGACAATGTCGTGGCCGTCTATGCGGGCTACGCCCAGGGCGGGGAGGGACGCAACGCCGGCTATGCGCCGCCGGGCGCGGGCGACAGCGATTGGGAGTTGCGGCTGATGGCCGGTCGCGGCTGGACGCAACCGCGTGTCTTCGTCGAGGGACAGGTGGCGCGTCGCTGGCGCCAGGACCTGTCGGACGAGGTGCGGATCGACCTGACGGCGGGCGCGCACCTGGGCGAAAACTGGATGCTGCTGGGCCAGGCCTTCGGCGGTGCGGCCGACGGGTCGACGGACGCGACCGGCGCGCGCTGGCTGTCGGTCGAAGCGTCGGTCGTTCGCGAATTCGGCGACTGGAGCGTGCAGGCGGGATGGCGTCAGACGGTAGCGGGTCGGGATACGCCCGCGGCGCATGGGCCGGTCATCGGCCTGTGGCGACGATTCTGACCGTCAAGCCGCGACGGAACCGAGCCTCGCCGCCGTTACAGCTACTTTGACTTTGCGTAACAGGCGCGACCCTTTAAGCGGGGCCTCTTGTCTGTGGGAGGCTGCATCGCGTGATCAAACGGCATTTCTTCATCATCGCCGCAGCCTGTCTCGTGGGACTCATGGTCCTGGCGGCGGTTCTGAAAATCGCCTTCGCTGACGACAGCAAGGGCGGCGCCGGCGGTCCGGGCGGCCGGGGCGGTCCCGGCGGCGGGCGCGGTCAGGTCGTGGCCGAGGCGGTTGCGACCTCGCGCGAGTTCGCCGATCAGATCCGGGTTCTGGGCGTGGCGCGCAGCAAGCGCTCGGTCAACATCACTTCCAACACCAGTGAACTGATCACCCGCGTCATGTTCACGGACGGCCAGCGCGTCGCGGCGGGCGCGCCCCTGGTCGAGCTTCAGGCGCGCGAGGAAGACGCCGACCTGATCCAGGCCCGCGCCCAGCTGGCCCAGGCCCAGCGCGAATATGATCGCTTCAAGATTCTGGCTGAACGCGGCGTGGCTCCGCGCGTCACCGCCGAGCAGGCCGAAACCGCTCTGCAGACCGCCCGTGCGGCTGTGGCGGCGTCGGAAGCCCGTCGCGGCGACCGCGTGCTGCGGGCCCCCTTCGCCGGGGTTCTGGGCCTGACGACGGTGACGCCGGGTACGCTGATCACGCCTGGATCGGTCATCACCACCCTGGACGACACCAGCGCCGTCCGCGTCGATTTCCCGATGCCGGAACGCTATCTGGGCGTGCTGCAAGTGGGCACGCCGCTGAGCGCCACCGCCGACGCCTACGCCGGCGAGACCTTCTCGGGCCGGATCGCCCTGCTGGACACGCGGGTCAATGAACAGACGCGCGCGGTCATCGCCCGCGCCGAATTCCCCAATCCGGGCGGGCGCATCCGTCCCGGCATGATGATGCGGGTCGCCGTGCATCAGGGCCGCCGCCAGAGCCTGTCGGTGCCCGAAGCCGCCGTCCAGTATGAGGGGCAGGGCGCCTTCGTCTATCGCATCGCGCCCGGCGAGAACGGCGCGACCGCCCAGCGTGTCGAGGTCCAGACCGGCGCCGTCGAGGGCGGCTATGTCGAGATCCTGTCAGGCCTGTCCAACAACGACCGCGTCGTCGCCTCGGGCCTGAACCGCATCCAGCCGGGCGCGCCCGTTCGCGTCGGCGGGGCTGATGAGAAGGGCGGCGAGAAAGCTGCTGAGGCGGCCCGCAAATGATGCTGTCTGATCTCTCGGTCCGGCGCCCCGTCTTTGCGGCGGTGGCGGCCATCGTCCTGTGCGTGATCGGTCTGGCGGCCTTCTTCTTCTTGCCGGTGCGCGAACTGCCGGACGTCGATCCGCCGGTCGTCTCGGTCAGCACCTCCTACGCCGGTGCCTCGGCCGAGGTGATCGAGAGCCGGATCACCGAGCCGATCGAGCAGCAGATCGCCGGCATCCAGGGCGTCGAGCGCATCAACTCGTCCAGCCGCGACGGCCGGTCGAACGTGAACATCGAATTCTCGCTGGACCGCAATATCGACGACGCCGCCAACGACGTGCGCGACCGCGTGTCGCGCGTCCAGGGCCGCCTGCCGGATCAGGCCGATCCGCCAGAGGTGGCCAAGGCCGATTCCGACAGCCAGCCGATCATGATCCTGTTCCTGCGGTCCACGACGATGAACCGGCTGGAGCTGACGGACTACGCCGACCGCTATCTGGTCGACCGCTTCGCCACCGTGCCGGGCGTGGCCCAGGTGCAGATCTTCGGCGAGCAGCGCTACGCCATGCGGATATGGCTGGACGCCGCCGCCATGGCCGCGCGCGGCCTGACGGTGAATGACGTCGAGACGGCGCTGACGAACCAGAACGTCGAACTGCCCGCCGGTTCGCTGGAGTCGGCGCAGAAGGACTATACGGTCCGCGTGGCCCGCACCTATGCGCGGCCCGCCGACTTCGCCCAGCTGCCGATCGGCACGCGCGGCTCGGCCTCGACGGCGACGGGCGCGCAAAGCTCGGGCACGCTGGCCGCCGCCACGACCGCCATGACCAATGGCGTGACCGGCGCCCTTTTGGGCAACGCCGCCTATGTCACCCGCCTAGGCGACATCGCCCGGATCGAGGAGGCCCCCGCCGAGGCGCGCCGCCTGTTCCGCGGCAACGGCATTGATCAGATCGGCCTGGCCGTCACCCGTCAGGCCCAGTCCAACGACCTGGCCATTTCCGAGGGCGCGCGCGCTCTGATGGAACAGGTGCGGCCGACCTTGCCGCCCGGCACGACGCTGGAAGTCGGCTCGGACAACTCGGTCTTCACCTCCCACGCCATCGACGAGGTCTGGATCACCATCGGCATCTCGATGGCGCTGGTGGCCCTGGTCAACTTCATCTTCCTGGGCAGTTTGCGGGCGGCGATCATCCCCTCGGTGGTGGCGCCCATCTGCCTGCTGGCGACCTTTATCGTTCTGGCGCCGCTGGGCTTCTCGCTGAACCTGTTGACCCTGCTGGCGCTGGTTCTGGCCATCGGCCTGGTCGTCGACGACGCCATCGTCGTGGTCGAGAACATCCAGCGTCGTCTGGATCACGGCGAGCCGCCGCTGGTCGCCGCCGAGCGCGGCGCGCGTCAGGTCTTCTTCGCTGTTGTCGCCACGACCGTCGTCCTTTTGTCGGTGTTCGCGCCGCTGCTGTTCCTGCCGGGCTACGTCGGTCGTCTGTTCGTCGAGCTGGCGGCGGCCATCGCCGCGGCCGTGGCCTTCTCGGCCTTCCTGGCGCTGAGCCTGTCGCCCATGCTGGCGTCCAAGATCCTGAAGCCGGCCCAGACCGGCGGATGGTTGGCGCGCCGCGTCGACCGGGCCATGGACGCGCTGAAGAACTCCTACGCCAACTCGCTGAACGCCCTGCTGGGCCGCCGCGCGGCTGTCGGCGGGGTGGTCGGCCTGATCGTTCTGGTCGCGGCCGGAGCCGGGGGCATCTTCCTGACCCTGCCCAACGAGCTGGTGCCGTCCGAGGACCGGGGCCGTGTCGGCGTGCGCGTTCAGGGGCCGGAAGGCGCGGGCTATGACTACACCCGCAAGATCATGCTGGGGCTGGAGCCGATCCTGGCGGAATACAAGGCCAACGGCGAGGTCGAATCCTATCTGGTCTCGGCGCCCGGCTTCGGCGGCGGCAGCTACAACACCGGCAACGCCAGCCTGACTCTGAAGGACTGGTCCGAACGCAAACGGTCGGCCGACGAGATCGCGCAGGAGCTGAACGGCAAGCTGCGCGGCCAGACCGACGCCCAGGTCAACGCCTCGACCCCCGGCGCCTTCCAGCGCGGCGGCGGCAACTCCAACTCGGTCGAGATGATCGTCACCGGCGCCGAATACGGCCCGATCTACGACTGGCTGCAGCCCATCCTGGCGGCGGCGCAGGAGAACCCGGGCTTGTCGCGTCCGCGCCTGAACTATGAGCCGAACGCGCCGCGCCTGCTGGTCGACGTCGATCCGCAGAAGGCGGCGGCCCTGGGCGTGTCGTCGCAGCAGATCGGCCGCACCCTGGAGACCATGTTCGGTTCCCGCCGCGCCACGACCTACATCAAGGGCGGCCAGGAGTACGACGTCATCCTGCAGACCGAGCGCGACAACCGCCGCGAGGTCGCGGACCTCGAGGCCCTCTATGTCTCGACCGGCGCGGGCCAGCTGGTACCGCTGTCGGCGGTGGTCACGACTCAGACGTCTGGCGACACGCCCGACCGTCGCCGTCTGGACCGCCAGCGGGCCATCTCGCTCCAAGCCGACCTGAACCCCGGCACGACCATCGACGACGCGGTGGCCTTCCTGAACGCCGAGGTCGCCAAGCAGCCGCAGGGCCTGGCCACCATCCGCTGGGGCGGGGCGGCGCGCGATCAGCAGGAGGCGGGCAGCGCCGTGGGCTGGGCCTTCGCCCTGGCCCTGCTGCTGGTCTTCCTGGTGCTGGCGGCCCAGTTCGAAAGCTGGATCACCCCCGCGGTCATCATGCTGACCGTGCCTTTGGCGGCGGCCGGCGGGCTGTTCGGCCTGCTGATGGCGGGCTCCAGCCTGAACATCTACAGCCAGATCGGCCTGATCATCCTGATCGGGGTGGCGGCCAAGAACGGCATCTTGATCGTCGAGTTCGCCAACCAGCTGCGCGATCAGGGGCGTTCAATCCGCGAGGCGATCATCGAGTCGTCCAGCTTGCGTCTGCGCCCGATCATCATGACCTCGATCGCCACGGCCTTCGGCGCCCTGCCGCTGGTGCTGTGGCAAGGCGCGGGGGCCGGCAGCCGTCAGACCATCGGCGTGGTCATCTTCACGGGGGCGATCTTCGCCACCGTCCTGACCCTGTTCGTGGTGCCGGTGATCTACGGCGTGCTGGCGCGCTTCACCAAGTCGCCGGAGTACACGGCCCGTAAGATCGAGGAATGGGAAGCCCAGGAGATCGCCGACGGCAAGACGCCCGACATGACCCCCGGCTAGGGCGCTCCGGGCTTAATCGTCAGGAAGCGGGGGCCGTCGCGGGTGCGGCGGCCTTCGTCGTTTCCGGCTTGTAGCCCGTCTCCACCTTGAGGAAGGCGATGACGTCGCGGCGGTCCTCGGCGTCGGGCAGGCCCGGGAAGCTCATCTTGTTGCCGGGCAGGAAGGTGCGCGGGTTCTGCAGCCAGTGGTCCAGCCGGTCGGCGTCCCAGGTGAAGCCGGCCTGTTTCACCGGCGTCGAGTAGCTGTATTTCTCATGTGTCCCGACCTGACGGCCGAAGACGCCGTAGAGGTTCGGGCCGGTCATGTTCGGGCCGCCGGGCGTGATCGTGTGGCACGAGCGGCAGCGGGCGAAGGCGCGACGGCCGTTCTCCAGATCACCGGCGTTGTAGGGGGCGGGCAGGGAGGCCAGCAGCGCCGCCTTCTCCGCCTCGGTCGGCGCGGGCGGCGCTGGGGTCCTGGCGGCGGCGGGCGCGGCGTTGTCGCCGCAGGCGGCCAGCCCCAGCGAGGCGGTCAGAACGGCGGCCAAGGCGGGGGACGGGATCAGGGCGGTGTGCATGGCGAACTCCATAGACCTATCCGCCGTGATAGCCGATGGGCGTTTGGTCGCAATGGCGACTGTCATCCTTACTGGACGCGAACCGTTCGCAGCTGATAATCACTGTCAACATAAGTGAGCGGCGCCGGGCGCCGTCGTAATGAGCGCCATGACCGACACCATCAAACTCAGCCAGGCCCGCCGCGGCGATCGCGGCGTCATCGTTCAGGTCGGCGCCCACTGCCACCATCAGGAGCATGAGGGCGAACTGGAGCGACGCCTGCTGGAGCTGGGCTTTGTCGAGGGCGCCCACGTCGAGCTGCTGCACGAAGGCCTGTTCGGCCGCGACCCCATCGCCTTGAAGGTGGACGACATGCGCGTGGCCCTGCGCCGGCATGAGGCCGCCAGCCTGACGGTTCGTCTGGATGGGGGAGACGCCTGATGGACATGGCTGTTCGCACCGCCCGTATCGCCCTGGTCGGCAACCCCAACAGCGGCAAGACCGCCCTGTTCAACGCCCTGACCGGCGCCCATCAGAAGGTCGCCAACTACGCCGGCGTCACCGTCGAGCGGAAGGAGGGGCGCATCCACGCCGCCGACGGCCGCACCCTGTCGGTGCTGGACCTGCCGGGCACCTATTCCCTGCGGGCACGCAGCCTGGACGAGGAAGTCACGCGCGACGCCGTCCTGGGCGCCCTGCCGGGCGAGACGCCGCCGGACGTGGTGGTCTGCGTCGCCGACGCCACCAACCTGCGTCTGGTGCTGCGTCTGGCGCTGGAGCTGAAACAGGTCGGGCGGCCGATGGTGCTGGCCCTCAACATGTTCGACATCGCCCAGCGTCAGGGCCTGCGTATCGATCTCGAGAAGCTGTCGGCCGAGATCGGCGCGCCCGTGGTCACGACCGTGGCGACGCGCAAGCGCGGCATCGCCGAACTGGTGGCCGCCGCTCAGGGACAGGCGGATCGGGCCGTCGGCGAGACCCGCAGCGAATGGCACGCCCCCTCGGCCGCCGAAATCCGCGCCGCCCACCGCGAGGCCGAGCGCATCATGAAGGCCTGCGTGCGCCCGCCCGAGCGGCCCGACACCCTGACCGGCAAGATCGACAGCGTCCTGCTGCATCCCGTCGCCGGTCTGGCGATCCTGCTGGGCATCCTGTTCGTCATGTTCCAGGCCGTCTTCACCTGGGCCACGCCCGCGATGGACGGCATCGAGGCCTTCTTCGCCCTGGTCGGCGGCTGGGTGGCGACGGTCCTGCCGGACGGCCTGCTGCAAAGCCTGATCGTCGACGGCCTGATCGGCGGGGTCGGCAGCGTCCTGGTCTTCCTGCCGCAGATCCTGATCATCTTCCTGTTCATCATCGTGCTGGAAGACTTCGGCTACATGGCCCGTGCGGCCTTCTTGATGGACAAGATCATGGGCGGGGCGGGGCTGCACGGCCGCGCCTTCATTCCCCTGCTGTCCAGCTTCGCCTGCGCCATTCCCGGCATCATGGCCACGCGGGTGATCGAGGCGAAGCGCGACCGCCTGACCACCATCCTGATCGCGCCGCTGATGACCTGCTCGGCGCGCATCCCGGTCTATGTCCTGATCATCGCCGCCTTCATCCCGAACGAGACGGTCTGGGGCTTCGTCAGCCTGCAAGGCCTGGTGATGTTCGGCCTCTACGCCGCCGGGATCATCAGCGCGCTTCTGGTCTCGCTGGTCGTTCGCAAGGTCTTCTGGCGCGGGGCGGTCGAGCCCTTCATGATGGAACTGCCCGCCTACAAGATCCCCGACATCAAGAGCGTGCTGTTCAATCTGTGGCTGCGCGCCAAGATCTTCATGCGCCGCGCGGGCAAGATCATCCTGCCGCTGATGATCATTGTCTGGGCGCTGGCGACCTTCCCCTATCCGCCGGAGGGCGCGACGGGACCCGCCATCGACTATTCCTTCGCCGGCATGATCGGCAAGGCGCTGGAGCCGATCTTCGCTCCGATCGGCTTCAGCTGGCAGATGGTGGTGGCCCTGGTGCCCGGCATGGCCGCGCGCGAAGTCGCCGTGGCGGTCCTGGGCACGGTCTACGCCGTCGCCGGCGCGGAAGAGAACGTCGGGGCCCTGGCCTCGGTCCTGTCGGCCGACTGGTCCCTGGCCACGGGCCTGGCCTTCCTGGCCTGGTACGTCTTCGCGCCCCAGTGCCTGCCGACGCTCGGCGTGGTGCGGCGCGAGACCGGGTCGCTGAAGTGGACCCTGATCATGGTCGGCTATCTGTTCGGCCTGGCCTATCTGGCGGCCTTCATCGTCTATCACGTCGCCGTGGCGCTGGGCGGGGGCTAGGGCGGCCTAACGCTCTTTCGTGCTGCTTGAGTTGAGGCCGTCAGGCCGCGTCGGGTCGAGAAGGCGCAGCCTTCTGACCGCGGCCCACAAGAATGAAGGGGCGCTGACGACGAGTCGTCAGCGCCCCGTCGTCAGCTTCACGACGATATGCGCGGTCGTATCGACGATGGCCTCGGCCGTGTCGGCGCGGCGCATCAGGGCGAAGCCGGCGGCGACGGATTCCACCAGATTGGCGGTCTCATAGGAGGTCAGTCGTGGGTTCAGCCCCTCGGGGTGATAGCCGTTGGCCTTGGCCTGGGCGATGCGGCGCTCCAGCGCCAGGTGCAGGCGGCGCAGGCGTTTGATGCGGCTTTCGGCGAAGGCGGGCTCGCCCTTGTCGGCCAACATATGTTCGACCCGCAGCACCGGCCCGTGGTCGCCCCACAGGGCCAGCACTTCCAGCACATAGGCGCGGACGGCCTCGAAGGCGCGGTCGCCAGTCCAGTCGGCGTGGATGTGTTTGGCCAGGCGCTGGAAATCCTCGCCGGCCTCTTCGCACAGGATCAGCAGGCCTTCCTCGACCGACTTGAAGTAGGTGTAGAAGGTCGGCGCCGAGACGCCCGCCGTCAGAGCCACGTCGGCGGCGCGGATTTCGCCCAGATGCTTGTGGTTCAGCAGGCCGCGCAGGGCGTCGAGAATGGCCCGGCGGGTCCGCGCGCCGCGCGCCCCGATCTTGTGGCCCAGTTTGTTGGTCGTCTCGGACATGGGGGGGAGGCGGCCGAAGATGATGGTGCCGGTTGCAGGAATCGAACCCGCGACATCCAGTTTACAAAACTGGCGCTCTACCAACTGAGCTAAACCGGCGTTGCGCGCCTTATGCTGGCCCGGCGCGACGGAGGCAAGTCGGGAAAAGCCGCTTCAGTCCAGTTCGGCGGCGATCCGGGCGGCCAGAGCCTTCAGATGGTCGGCGTCGGCCATGGGGGCGTGTCCATGGCCCTTCATGGCGCGGTCGGTCCAGCGTGGGACGATGTGGAAGTGCAGGTGGAAGACGGTCTGGCCGCCGGCCTCGCCGTTGAACTGCATCAGGCTGAGGCCTTCCGGCTTCAGCGCCTTTTCGACGGCGCGGGCGGTGCGTTGGACGGCGGCGGTCAGGATCGCCAGGGTCGCGGGCTCGACCTCCAGCAGGTTGCGGGCCTGCGAGGTCTTGGACACCACCAGCACATGACCCTCGGACTGGGGGAAGACGTCCATGAAGGCCAGGACCTCGTCGTCTTCCCACACCTTCACGCTGGGGATCTCGCCGCGCAGAATCCTGGCGAAGATGTTGTCGGGGTCGTAGGCGCCGTGAAGGCTCATGGGGAGGCTCCGTCAGAGGTGTCGGCGCGAGGCTAGCAGGGCAGGGCGGATTTCGCACGGAGCGGAACGCGATCTGACGCACTATATGGTCAAGGTTCAGCGGACAGGAGCTTCCATGCTGCGTTTCATCATTCAAGCCGTCGTCACCGGCCTGGTCAGCTGGGTCGCAGGGTCGCTGTTCGGCAGCGGCGATCGCGAACGGGTCTATAAATAAATCCGGGTAATATTGACGAACGTATTTTGCCCGGGTAAATCGTCTCGACCTTTTCAGGGAGACGATGATGACTGCTGCAACCTGCACCGCCTTCGCCGGGGATCGCCTGATCGCCTCGGGCGCGCCGTCCCTGGTCGTGGCCGCCGTGAAGGCCGCGCATGACGCCGGGGAGGGGGTTCTGGTGTTCGACGACGCCGAGGCGCGGCCTGTGGAGTTCGACCTGCGCGGCGATCTGGACGCTGTGCTGGCGCGTCTGCCCGCCGAGCCTGTCGAGAGGCGTGGGCCGGGGCGACCCAAGCTGGGGGTGACGGCGCGCGAAGTGACGCTGCTGCCGCGTCACTGGGACTGGCTGGCGGCCCAGCCGGGCGGGGCGTCGGTGGCCTTGAGGAAGCTGGTCGAGAACGCCCTGCGCGAGGCCGAAGGGCCGGACAGGGTGCGCCGCAGCCGCGAGGCCGCCTATCGCTTCATGACCGCCGTGGCGGGCGACAAGCCGGGCTATGAGGAGGCGGCGCGAATGCTGTTCGCCGGCGACTGGACCGCGTTCGATGCGGCGATCCAGGACTGGCCGGCGGACGTGCGCGATTACGCCGCCCGCCTGGCCGAAGGCGGCTGGCTCAACGGTCAGGGTCGGTAAAGCGATTAGCTGGGGCGGATGACCATGCAGGTGACGCGGCGCTCGCCCAGGGCTTCGCAGGCGGCCTCGGCGGCGGCCTGGCTCATGCCGGTGAAGCGCGAGCGATACCAGCCGTCGGCGCTTTGAACGTCGCGTTGAGCGTCGGTGAACTGGGTGCGGAAGCGGCGGCTGACGTCGTTCAGCCAGTCGCGGGCGACCGATTCCTCGCGGAAGGCGCCGACCTGAACCGTCCAGCGTCCGGCGGGCTGGCGGGCGACTTCGCGTGTCGGCGTGCGCGCAGGCGTGGCGGCGGAGGTCGTGCGGCGCGTGGTTGTCGCCGTCCCGCCGTTCAGCGCGGCGGTCAGGTTTTCCGGCGTGCGGGGGGCTTCGGCGCGCTGGACCGGCGCGGTCGCGCGCGGCGTTACGGCG
>NZ_JBOHLI010000013.1:0-55658 GCF_050729455.1 Brevundimonas sp. | reverse complement strand
GAAACCGCCTCCGCCGCCGCCCCAGCCGCCGCCACGTCCGCCGCGGCCCTGGCTCCTCAGCGCCTCGCTGGCGGCCCAGATCAGGATAGGCGTCAGGCCGTCGTTCTTGCCGCGCCGCCGCCGCCCGCCCGCCGCCGCCTGGACCAGACTGATGAACAGGAAGAAGAAGATCAGGAAGATGATCAGGGCGGGCAGGATCGGCGCCTCGCGCTCGCTGGCCGCGCTTTTCGCCTCCGCCGCACGGGCCTGGGCCTCGGCCGGATCGGCGGTCAGCTGGGCGATGACGGCGTCGGTCCCGGCGATGATGCCGGCGGCATAGTCGCCCGTGCGGAAGGCGGGCAGGATGTCGTTGCGGATGATCAACGACGAATAGGCGTCGGTCAGCACGCCCTCCAGCCCATAGCCGACCTCGATCCGCACCTTGCGTTCGTTGGGCGCGACGATCAGCAGGGCGCCGCCGTCGTTCTCCTTCTGCCCGATGCCCCAGTGACGCCCCAGCTGATAGCCGAAGTCCTCGATCTCCTGATCCTGCAGCGAGGGCAGGGTGACGACGACCAGCTGGTCGCCGGTCTGCTGCTCCAGCGTCGCCAGCTTGCCGGTCAGGGCCTGTTCCTGTTCCGGCGTCAGCAACTGGGCGTCATCGACCACCCGACCGGTCAGGGCGGGGAACCGGATCTCCGCGGCGAAGGCGGGCAGGGCCGCTAGCCACAGTATGAGGCCGAGCAGCAGCGCCGGGATCAGATCCGGCGCGCTGCGGTCCCTCGCGGCGAGGGCGGAAGGGGTCATGTCGGGCGGATCAGGCCGCCGGAGCCGCAGCCGGAGCCGCCGCGGGCGGGGGCGAACCGGGCGCGGCCCCCGGCGAAGTCGCGGGTGCGCTGCCGCCCGGTTGCGCGCCCGGAACGCCGAGGTTGAAGTTGACCGTCGGCGCGCTTTGCGCCTCGGCCGTGGCGGTGAACAGCTGCATCGCCTTGGAGCCGCCGTGCAGGGTCTTGGCCCAGATCACAGTCGGGAAGGTGCGCAGCGACGTGTTGTAGTCGCGCACGGCCTCGTTGTAGTCGCGGCGCGCCACGGCGATGCGGTTCTCGGTGCCTTCCAGCTGCGACTGCAGGGTCAGGAAGTTCTGATTGGCCTGAAGTTGCGGATAGGCCTCGACCGTCACCAGCAGTCGCGACAGGGCGCTGGAAAGCTCGCCCTGCGCTTGCTGATACTGCTGGAAGGCGGCGGGGTTATCCAGTTGCGAGGCGTCGATGTTGACGCTGGTGGCCTTGGCGCGAGCCTCGATCACCTGGGTCAGGGTGGTGCGTTCCTGAATGGCCGCGCCCTGCACGGTGGCGACCAGGTTCGGCACCAGGTCCGAGCGGCGCTGATACTGGCTCTGGACGTCGGCCCAGGCCGCCTCGGCCCGCTCCTGCTTGGTCGGAATGGTGTTGTAGCCGCACCCCGCGACGGCGGGGGTCAGGGCCAGGGCGACGATGACGGCGGTGTTACGCGACGAAAATCCAGCCATGAAAGTCCTCCGACGATCGAAATGATCGCTGTTCGGGGAGGACTATCGGACCACTACGGCCCGGCTTCAAGCGTTCAGATCGTCCGGCGTCACGCCGACCGAGCGGCAGGCGGCGGTATAGGTGTTGGCCAGCAGGCAGGCGATGGTCATGGGACCGACGCCGCCGGGGACGGGGGTGATGCGTCCGGCAACCAGAGCCGCCTCATCGAAGGCCACGTCGCCGACCACGCGGGTCTTGCCCTCGGCGGCCTTGACGGGATCGCGCGAGGGGACGCGGTTGATGCCCACGTCGATGACGGTGGCGCCCGGCTTGATCCAGTCGCCCTTGATCATCTCGGGGCGACCGACGGCGGCCACCAGAATGTCGGCGGTCCGGCACAGGGCGGGCAGGTCGCGGGTGCGCGAGTGGGCCACGGTGACGGTGCAGCTTTCGGCCAACAGCAGCTGGGCCATCGGCTTGCCGACGATGTTGGAGCGGCCGACGATGACGGCGTTCAGGCCGGACAGCTCGCCCAGTTGGTCTTTCAGCAGCATCAGGCTGCCCAGCGGGGTGCAGGGGATCATGCCCGGCAGGCCGACCGCCAGACGCCCGACATTGACGACGTGGAAGCCGTCCACATCCTTGTCCGGGTCGATGGCGCCCAGGACCGCCGCCGAATCGATATGCTTGGGCAGGGGCAGCTGCACCAGGATGCCGTGGATGCCCGTGTCGGCGTTCAGCGCCGCGATCAGGGCCAGAAGCTCGGCCTGGGTCGTGGTGTCGGGCAGGCGGTGGGTGTCCGACCGCATCCCGGCCTTCAGCGTCGTCTCGCCCTTGTTGCGAACATAGAGCTGGCTGGCGGGATCCTCGCCGACGATGACCACCGCCAGGCCGGGCTTGATCCCGCGGGCGGTTTGCAGACGCGCGGCGGCGGCGGCGACGCGCTCGACCAGGGTGTGCGAGAAGGCCTTGCCGTCGATCAGCGAGGCGCGGGCGGGTTCGTCAGCCATGATCGGCTCCAAGGGCTCGGGAACTGGAAAGCGTGGCCGCGATTTACAGCCGCTGCGGTTCGGCGTCTATGATAGCGCCAGCAAAGAGGTTTTCATGCGTCATTCTCAGTTCGGGGCCCTGTTCGGGGCGGTCAGCGCCGTCGCCCTCCTGTCGTCCGGTTCCGCCTTGGCCCAATCTTCGGAAGCGGGCGCCGCCGACATCCGCATCGGCGCCGAGGTCCGCGGGCGGCTGGAGGACGGGGACGCCCGCACACGTGGCGACGAAGCCTACCGCTACGACGACTACCGCGTGCAGCTTCGCGCTGGTCAGCGGCTGCAGGCCGAACTGCGCAGCAGCGACTTCGACCCCTATCTGGCGATCTACGCCGAGGGACGGGCCTCGGGCGAGCCCCTGGCCTCCGACGACGACGGCGCCGGCAGCGGGACCAACGCCCGCCTGCGCTTCACGCCGGAAAGCGACGGAGTCTACATCGTGCGCGCGCGGCCCTTCTCGGGACTGGAAACCGGCGCCTACACCCTGGCTCTCAGCGAGCGCGTGGCGCCGCGTCAGCCGCGCCCGGGCCGCATCACGGTCGGCGGCGATGTCTCGGGCCGCCTGACCAGCGGCGACGCCGAGGACGAGGACGGCAATGTCTTTGACGCCTATGCCTTCCGGGCGAACGCCGGGGACCGGGTGGCGGTCCTGCTGGAAGCTGACGACTTCGATCCGGTGGTCCGCGTCGGGCGCATGATCAACGGCGGTTTCGTGCAGGCGGCCCAGAACGACGACGGCGCGGGCAAGGGGCTGAACTCCTACCTGGTCTTCACCGCGCCCCAGGCCGGGGAATACGTGATCCAGGCGGCCTCGGTCGCCGGCGCCGCCGAGGGTGACTATCGCCTGTCGCTGGAGCAGGGGCCGCCCGCGCCGACCGCCCGGCCGATCACGGTCGGCGAAGAGGTCGACGGTCGCCTGAACGAGGACAGCGCCAGGAGCGACTCGGGCGCCCCGGCCGACCTCTACCGCTTCACCGGCCGCGCCGGGCAGCGGGTGGCGATCAGCCTGAACGCCGACGATTTCGACAGCTACCTCGAACTGTTCGACGCCAATCGCAACAGCCTGGCCACCGACGACGACGGCGGCGGCGAGCTGAACGCCCGCCTGACCTACACCCTGGCCGAGGACGGCGACTATCTGGTCGAGGCGCGTGGCTTCTCGGACGCCACGGGCCGCTATTCGCTGAAGATCGAGGAGGTGACGCCGCCGCCGCCTCCCGCCGCCATCGCCTTTGGCCAGACGGTGCAGGGCGAACTGGCCGATGGCGACGGCACGGACGACGAGGGTCGGCTGTTCGACGGCTACACCTTCAGCGGGACCGAGGGGCAGAGGGTTCAGGCCATCCTGCGCTCGGGCGATTTCGACGCCCTGCTGCAGCTGCGCGACGCGGGCGACGACGACGCCGAGCCTCTGGCGACCGACGACGACGGCCTGGGCCAGGGGACGGACGCGCGCCTGACCTTCACCCTGCCCAAGACGGGCGACTATGTCCTGCGGGCCTCGCCCTTCGGCAAGGACAGCAAGGGCCTCTATTCGCTGGAGCTGATTGATCGCGGCCCCGAACCGGCGGCCGGCAGCCTGCTGATCGGGGCCACGGCGCGCGGCGCCCTGACCGAAAACGACGCCCTGAACGACGAAGGCGTCTACTTCGACGCCTATAGTTTCAAGGCCAAGGCGGACGAGAAGCTGCGCTTCACCCTGATCTCCGCCGTCTTCGACGCGGTGGTCGAGGTGGGCGAGGACAAGGACGGCGACTTCAACGGTCTGGCCGAGGACGACGACAGTCTGTCGGACACCCACGCCCGGCTGGACTGGACCGCGCCGCGCGACGGAACCTATGTCGTGCGCGCCCGCAGCTTCGCCCCCAACTCGACCGGCGGCTATGTCCTGACGGTCGAGCGTCAGCCCTGACCGTTCAGAGATGAGCGACGACCTGATCCTGGGCCGCAAGGACCAGCACCTCGACGTGGTGCTGTCCGGCGGCGGGCGGCACGCCTTGGCGAGCGGCTTCGACGACTGGCGCTTCGTCCACGAGGCCCTGCCGGATCTGGACCACGCCAAGATCGACCTGGGCGCCGACTTCCTGGGGCGGCGGCTGCAGGCGCCTCTGTTGATCAGCGCCATGACCGGCGGGCCTGCACGCGCCGAGGCCATCAACGCCCGCCTGGCTGAAGCCGCCCAGCATCTGGGCATCGCCCTGGCCGTCGGATCGCAGCGCGCCGCCATCGAGGGCGGGGCGACGGGCGGGTTGGATCGCTCCCTGCGCGACCGGGCGCCGGACACGCCGATCCTGGCCAATATCGGCGCGGCCCAGCTGACGCGCGGCTTTGGCCTGGATCAGGCCAGGCGGGCGCTGGATATGATCGGGGCCGACGCCCTGGTGGTGCATTTGAACCCCTTGCAGGAAGCCTGTCAGCCCGAGGGCGACCGCGACTGGTGGGGCGTCGGCGCCGCGCTGCAGGCCCTGATCCGCGATCTGGACGCGCCGGTCATCGTCAAGGAGACGGGGGCGGGCATATCGGCCGTCACCGCCCAGCGCCTGATCGCCATGGGGGCGGCGGGGATCGACGTGGCCGGGGCCGGCGGCGCCAACTGGGGCCTGATCGAGGGCGAGCGCGCCACCGATCCGGCGGACAAGGTCCACGCCGCCGCCTTCGCCGCCTGGGGCATCCCCACCGCCCGCGCCATCGCCGAGGCGCGCAACGCCTTGCCCGAGGCCCTGATCATCGGCTCCGGCGGGGTCCGCGACGGGGTCGACGCAGCCAAGGCCGTCCGCCTGGGCGCCGACGTGGTGGGCATGGCCTCGGGCGTCATCCAGGCGGCGACCGTCTCGACCGAGGCGGTGGTCGCGCATTTCCAGGTGGTGATCCGCCAGCTGCGCACGGTCTGCTTCTGCACCGACGCCGCCAACCTGGGCGCGCTCAAGCGGGCGCCGCTGCTGGCGGCGCGATAAATCAGTCGTTTAGAGCCCTCGCGCTACAGGCGATGGTTCAACCTTCGGAGACCTCCCCCATGCGCGCCCTTCTGATGACGACCGTTCTGGCGTCCGCCCTGGCCGCGGCCGGCGCCGCCTCGGCACAGAGCACCATCCGCCCCGGCCAGACGGTGCAGGGCAATTTCAGCGCCAAGGACGCCCGCATGGGCGACGGCTCGCACTACCGCTGCTACGTCATCCAGACCAATGCCGATGAAGCCTATACGGTGACGCTCAGCTCGTCGGACTTCGACACCTATCTGTCGGCCGGTCCCGGCGCCGACTGCGATGAGACGACCGTCACCAACGACGACGGCCCCGACATGGGCACCAATTCGCAGCTGCGCTTTTCCTCCGGCGGCGGCCTGTGGATCATCAAGGCCAATACGCTCAGCGAGGGCGAGA
Source organism: Brevundimonas sp. (assembly GCF_050729455.1). Classification (GTDB taxonomy): domain Bacteria; phylum Pseudomonadota; class Alphaproteobacteria; order Caulobacterales; family Caulobacteraceae; genus Brevundimonas. The sequence goes on along the minus strand of NZ_JBOHLI010000013.1, from coordinate 49,748 downwards.
CCGGCCGCTATCAGCTGACCGTCTCGGCGGGCGAGCGCGTGCGGCCGACCACCCAGGTCCAGCCTATCGCCGTCGGCGAAAGCCGTCAGGGCCGGCTGGAGGTCAGCGATCGCCGCGCCGGCGACGGCTCCTTCTACGACTGCTACGCCCTGACCGTCGCCCGCGCGGGCCGCGTCGCCGTTCGTCTGGATGCGCCGGAGTTCGACGCCTATCTGTCGCTGTACGAGGGGCCGCAATGCGACGGCGACTCCCTGGCCAGCGACGACGACAGCGGCGGCCGCACCAGCGCCCTGATCGTCCAGGACCTGAGGCCGGGAACCTATTCCTTCCGCGCCAACACCCTGAGCGCCGCCGAAGAGGGCGAATACACGGCCACCGTCTCGATCATGCGCTGATCGCGGGCCGTCAGGACTGGATACGACAAAGGCCTCGGCGGTTCCGCCGAGGCCTTTTCCTTGGGCTGCAACGCGGCCTTAGGCCGAAGGCAGCAGGTCGCCGGCGAAGGCGCGGTAACGACCGGCCCGCACCCCGTCCGTCGCCCGCGCGATGTCCGGCGCGAAGTAGCGGTCGGAGGCATAGGGCTCGGCCGCCTCGCGCACGATGGCGTAGGTCTGTTCCAGTTCCGGCGACGAGGTCAGCGGACGACGGAAGTCGATGCCTTGCGCTGCGGCCAGCAGTTCGATGCCCACCACGGTCGCCGTATTGGCGGCCATGTCCAGTAGGCGGCGCGCGCCGTGGGTGGCCATCGAGACGTGGTCTTCCTGATTGGCGCTGGTCGGCACGGTGTCGATGACGCAGGGGTGGGCGACCATGCGGTTCTCGGCCACCAGAGCCGCCGCCGTCACCTGGGCGATCATGAAGCCCGAGTTCACGCCGCTGTCCTTGACCAGGAAGGCGGGCAGGTCGGTCATCTTGGGGTCGACCAGGATGGAGGTGCGGCGCTCGGAGATATTGCCGATCTCGCACAGGACCATGGCGATCTGATCCGCTGCATAAGCAACAGGTTCCGCGTGGAAGTTGCCGCCCGAGATGACGTCGCCGTCCTCGATGAAGACCAGCGGATTGTCGGTCACGGCGTTGGCTTCGCGTTCCAGCATGGCGGCGGCGTTGCGCAGCACGTCCAGCGTCGCGCCCATGACCTGCGGCTGACAGCGCAGCGAGTAGGGGTCCTGCACCTTGGCGCAGTCGTGGCGGTGGCTGTCGCGGATGGCGCTGCCGGTCAGCAGTTCGCGCAGACGACGGGCCACGTCGATCTGACCCGGCTGGCCGCGCAGGGCATGGATGCGGTGATCGAACGGCGCGTCCGAACCCAGCAGGGCGTCGACCGATAGGCCGCCCGCGGCGATGGCGGCGGCGAAGACGTCCTCGGCCGCGAACAGGCCGGTCAGGGCCAGGGCCGTCGAGCACTGGGTGCCGTTCAGCAGGGCCAGACCCTCCTTGGGGCCCAGGACGACCGGCGACAGCCCGGCCTTGGCCAGGGCCGACACCGCGTCCAGCGTCTGACCCTGATAACGGGCCTCGCCGACGCCGATCAGGACGCAGCTCATGTGGGCCAGCGGGGCCAGGTCGCCCGAGGCGCCGACCGAACCCTTGGACGGGATCAGCGGCAGGACCCCGGCGTTGACCATGCCGATCAGGGTCTCCAGCGTGTGCCGACGCACGCCCGAGGCGCCCTTGGACAGGCTGGCGATCTTCAGCACCATCAGCAGGCGGGTGACGTTTTCGTCCAGCGGCGCGCCGACGCCGCAGGCGTGGCTGAGCACCAGGTTCTTCTGAAGGGTTTCAAGGTCTTCCGGGGCGATGCTGGTGTTGGCCAGCAGGCCGAAGCCGGTGTTGATGCCATAGACCGTGCGGCCCTCGGCCAGGATGGCGGCGACGACCGCCGCTCCCTTTTCGACGTTGGCCCAGGCGGCGGGCGTGAGTTCGACCTGAACGGGACCGTTCAGGGCTTGGCGCAGCTGATTAAGAGTCAGCGGGTCTTGGCCGATAATAATCTTCGTCATTTCTTCTTCTCCTCCCTTCCCTCGAGGGGGAAGGGCCGGGGATGGGGTGTAGGCAGCGGGCCTGCAATCAAGGGCGCGGGAGGCGGCACCTCCAGAGCCATTCAAGGAAGGGGTGGAGGGTTCACCCCCACCCAACCCTCCCCCCTCGAGGGGGAGGGCTATCCGGTCACGTCAAACTCGGCAGGTTCAGGCCGTGTTCGCGCGCGGCGTCCTTGGCGATGTCATATCCGGCGTCGGCGTGGCGCATGACGCCGGTGGCCGGGTCGTTCCACAGGACGCGTTCCAGACGCTTGGCGGCTTCCGGCGTACCGTCAGCGACAATGACGACGCCCGAGTGCTGGGAGTAGCCCATGCCGACCCCGCCGCCGTGGTGCAGCGACACCCAGGACGCGCCTGACGCGGTGTTCAGCAGGGCGTTCAGCAGGGGCCAGTCGGACACGGCGTCCGAGCCGTCCATCATGGCCTCGGTCTCGCGGTTCGGGCTGGCGACGGAGCCGCTGTCCAGATGGTCGCGGCCGATGACGATGGGCGCGCTCAGTTCGCCCGAGGCCACCATCTCGTTGAACATCAGACCCGCGCGGTGACGGTCGCCCAGACCGATCCAGCAGATGCGGGCGGGCAGGCCCTGGAAGGCGATGCGCTCGCTGGCCATGTCCAGCCAGCGGTGCAGGCCGGCGTTGTCGGGGAACAGCTTCTTCATCGCCTCATCCGTCTTGCGGATGTCCTCGGGATCACCCGACAGGGCGGCCCAGCGGAACGGGCCGATGCCGCGGCAGAACAGCGGGCGGATATAGGCGGGCACGAAGCCGGGGAAGTCGAAGGCGTTGGTCACGCCCTCGTCGAAGGCGACCTGGCGGATGTTGTTGCCATAGTCGGTGGTGGGGATGCCCATGGCGTGGAAGTCGAGCATGGCCTGAACGTGGACGGCCATGGATTTGCGCGCAGCGGCCTCGACGGCGGCGGGGTCGCTGACGTGCTTTTCTTCCCACTCGGCGACGGTCCAGCCCGAGGGCAGGTAGCCGTTGACCGGGTCATGGGCGCTGGTCTGATCGGTCACCAGATCGGGGCGGACGCCGCGCTTGACCATTTCAGGCAGAAGGTCAGCTGCATTGCCCAACAGACCGATCGACAAGGGTTTCTTGTCCTTGAACGACTGCTCCAGAAGCGCCAGGGCCTCGTCCAGGGTTTCGGCCATGACGTCGACGTAGCGGGTGCGCAGGCGGAACTCGATGCGGCTGCGCTGGCACTCGATGGTGATGCACGACGCGCCGGCCATGGTCGCGGCCAAGGGCTGGGCGCCGCCCATGCCGCCCAGGCCCGCCGTCAGGATCCACTTGCCCGACCAGTCGCCGCCATAGTGCTGGCGGCCCGCCTCCATGAAGGTCTCATAGGTGCCCTGAACGATGCCCTGGGTGCCGATGTAGATCCACGAGCCGGCGGTCATCTGGCCGTACATGGCCAGGCCCTTCTTATCGAGCTCGTTGAAATGCTCCCAGGTCGCCCACTTGGGCACCAGATTGGAGTTGGCGATCAGCACGCGCGGCGCGTCGGCATGGGTGCGGAAGACGCCGACCGGCTTGCCCGACTGGACCAGCAGGGTCTCGTCGGCTTCCAGCTTCTGCAACTGATCGACGATGGTGTCGAAGGCCTGCCAGTTGCGGGCCGCCTTGCCGATGCCGCCATAGACGACCAGGTCCTCGGGACGCTCGGCCACCTCGGGGTCGAGGTTGTTCATCAGCATCCGCATGGCGGCTTCGGCCGCCCAGGTCTTGGCGGTCTTTTCAGACCCACGCGGGCTGCGGATGATGCGGGTGTTGGGCGTGGCCATCGATTCCTCCATGCGGCGTCGGTCGCCGTCGTGCGTCGGGCTCAGTGTTATGTCTAGACATTAATGCGCGCAAGGGGCAGTTTCGCGTCATGGATCAGGAGCCGCTTCATCGTCGCATTGCGGGCGACATCGAGCGCCGCATCGCCTCGGGCGAGTGGCGGCCGGGCTTCCGCATCCCGACCGAGGCCGAGCTGACGGCGGAATACGGCTGCGCCCGCATGACGGTGTCGCGCGCCATGTCGGACCTGTCGGCGCGCGGTCTGGTGGTCCGTCGGCGCCGCGCCGGGACCGTGGTGGCCCATCCCCCGGTGCATTCCTCGGCCCTCGTCGCCATCCCCGACATCCAGTCCGAGGTCGAGGGCAGGGGGCTGGCCTATTCCCACCGCCTGCTGGGCCGGATCGTGCGTCCGGCGCAGCCCGACGAGGGGCTGGGCGAGCGGGTCATCGAGCTGGAGACCCTGCATCTGGCCGACGACCTGCCCTTCGTCTTCGAGCGCCGCCTGATCTCTCTGAGCGCCGCGCCCGAGGCCGAAGCCGCCGACTTCACCGCCCAGCCGCCGGGCGGCTGGCTGCTGGCCCATATGCCCTGGACCGAGGCCGAGCATCGCATCTCGGCGGTCGGCGCCGACCGTGAGACGGCGGCGGGCCTGGGTCTGGCCGATGGCGCCCCCTGCCTGCGGCTGGAGCGCCGCACATGGCGCGACGGTCAGGGCGTGACCTGGGCCTCACAGATTTTCCCCGGCGCGGCCTATGATCTGGTCGCCCGCTTCTCTCCCACCAAAGGATGACCCTCATGAGCGAACCGTCTGAAGCCCTCGGCTGGCGCTCTGTCGCGGACCTGGTGGGAAACCATCCTGACGCTTCCGTCGCCCTGATCGGCGCGCCGCTGAACGAGCGCTCGCTGACGCCGGGCCGCTGCGACCTCGGCCCCAAGGCCCTGCGCGCCGTCCTGCCGCGCCTGTCCACCTATGACGTCGAGACGGGGCTGGAGCTGGAGATCAAGGTCCATGACGCGGGCGACGTGGCGCTGAAGGCCGTCTCGCCGTTCGACGCCTTCGAGCCGGTGCGCGACGCGGTCGCCGCTCAGGCCCACCGCGCCCTGACCATCCTCGTCGGCGGCAACAACGCCATCACCCGGCCCGGCGCCCACGCCCTGGGTCTCGACCGCGTCGGCATCCTGACGCTGGACGCCCATTTCGACCTGCGTGACACGGATCAGGGCCTGACCAACGGCAATCCGATCCAGGCCCTGCTGGACGACGGCATGGACGGTCATCGGATCAGTCAGGTCGGCCTCGCCCCCTTCGCCAACACCCGCCGCGCCCATGAAAAGGCCGAGGCCGCGGGCATCAGCGTCCGCACCGCCCGCGAGTGCCGCCAGCGCGGTCTGGCGACCGTAGTGGTCGAGGAGCTGGAGCGCCTGTCGTCCCTGTGCGAGGTCATCTACGTCGATTTCGACATCGACGTGATCGACCGCAGCCAGTGGCCCGCCAGCCCCGGCGCGCGGCCCGGCGGGGTCTCGGTCCACGACTTCTTCGACGCCGCCCGCGCCATCGGCGCTCATCCCAAGGTGCGGGCCGTGGACCTGACCGAATACGACCCCTCGCTGGAAGTCGGCGACCTCGGCTCCCTGACCGCCGGGCGCTGGTTCTGCGAGATCCTGAGCGGAGCAGCTGCGCGATGATCCTCGCTGACCGCCTCATCACCGACTGCCATGTCGCGACCATGACCGAGGGCGGCCAGCCCTATGGCGCGATCGAGGACGCCGCCATCCTGATCCAGGACGGGCGCATCGCCTGGGTCGGGCCGCGCGCGGATCTGCCTGTGCACAAGGCTGTGGACACCGACCGTCTGGGCGGCCGCTGGGTTACGCCGGGCCTGATCGACTGCCACACCCATCTGGTTTTCGGCGGCGACCGCTCGGGCGAGTTCGAGCGGCGGCTGGAGGGGGCGACCTATGAGGAGATCGCACGCGCCGGGGGCGGCATCGTCTCCTCGGTCAAGGCGACGCGCGAGGCGTCTGAGGACGAACTCTGCGCCTCGGCCTGCAAGCGTCTGGAGGGGCTAAAAGCCACCGGCGTCACCACGCTTGAGATCAAGTCCGGCTATGGCCTGGACCACGACAGCGAGCTGAAGATGCTGCGCGTCGCCCGCCGCATCGGGCGCGAGGCCGGGGTGCGGGTCCGCACCTCCTACCTGGGCCTGCACGCCGTCCCGCCGGAGCACAAAACTGATCGCGCGGCCTATGTGGACAAGGCTGTGGATGAAATCCTGCCCGCCGCCCACGCCGAGGGTCTGGTCGACGCCGTTGACGCCTATTGCGAGCCCATCGCCTTCAGCACTGAGGAAGTCAGCCGCCTGTTCGACAAGGCCGAGCAACTGGGCCTGCCGGTCAAGCTGCACGCCGACCAGCTGTCGGACGGCGGCGGGGCCGCGCTGGCCGCCCGCTATCAGGCCCTGTCCGCCGACCACATCGAGCACACGACCGAGCCGGGCGTACAGGCCATGGCCGAGGCGGGCGTGGTCGCGGTCCTGCTGCCCGGCGCCTTCCTGATGCTGCGCGAGACCAAGCTTCCGCCGGTCGCCCTGCTGCGCCGGCACGACGTCCGCATGGCGGTGGCCACCGACTGCAATCCGGGCACCTCGCCCGTCGCCTCGATGACGGCGGCGCTGAACCTGGCCTGCGTCCAGTTCCGCCTGACCCCGGAAGAAGCCATCGCCGGCGCCACCCGCCACGCCGCCCGCGCCCTTGGGTTGCAGGATGAGGCGGGCACGATCGAAACCGGCAAGGCCGCCGACCTGGCCGTCTGGGACATCAGCCGCCCGGCGGAGCTCTGCTATTGGCTGGGCGCGCCCCTGCTGCATCGGCGCTACCTCGGCGGCGCAATCACCTAAGGGTTGTATTTCGCAGTCAAGCTAATCTAAGGTTGTTGGCGGGGAGGCCGACAATCCATGGATGCAGACGACTTCATTCGCCGCTGGTCCGAGGCGCCGATCAGCGAGCGCGCCCATTATCAGACCTTCATCGCCCAGCTGTGCCGCCTGATCGGCGTGGCGGCGCCCGATGACGAGCGGACGGGCGACCTCGACTACTGCTTCGAGCGCCCGGTGAAGTTCCTGCACGAGGACGGCGGCAGCCACCCCGGCTATATCGACTGCTACCGGCGCGGCGCCTTCGTGCTGGAGGCCAAGCAGTCGGGCAAGCGCGGGGCGGGCGGGGCGCTGGACCCGCAGCCTCAGTTGGCCCTGTTCGGGGGGCGCGGGCGCAAGGCGTCCGCAGGCGTGACGGGCGGGTTGGAAGCCCTGATGCGCAACGCCAAGCGTCAGGCCGAGAACTACGCCAAGGCCCTGGACGAATGGCCGCCCTTCATCGTCGTCATCGACGTGGGGCGGGCCATCGAGCTGTGGTCCGACTTCGGGCGACAGGGAAAGGCCTATGTCCCGTTCCCCGACCGCGCCCGCTATCGCATCGAGATGGCGCACCTGCGCGACGCGGCGGTGCGGGATCGGCTGAGACGTGTCTGGTCTGATCCGATGAGCCTGGACCCAGCCGCCCGCGTGGCCGAGGTGACGACCGACATCGCCGGGCGCCTGGCCTGGCTGGTGCGCTCCATCGGCGGACGGGTTCCGGCCGGACCGGATGGGCGGCCCGATCCGGTGGCCAGGGCGGCGCGCGCCAATCAGACGGCCCTGTTCGTCATGCAGTGCATCTTCGCCATGTTCGCCGACAGCGTCGGCCTGATCGAGGACAAGGGCTTCCGCCGCTTTCTGGAAGGCTATCGCGGCCACGCGGACCAGTTCCATCTGGGCGCGGGGGACTTCTTTCGGCGCATGGACGAGGGCGGGCACTGCTCGGCCATCCGCCAGACCCTGCGCCGGTTCAACGGCGGCCTGTTTCGCCACGCCGCCGTCCTGCCGATCACCGAGGACGAACTGGAGGCCCTGATCGCCGCCGCCCGGCGAGACTGGGCCTCGGTCGAACCCGCCATCTTCGGGACCTTGCTGGAACAGGCCCTGGCCCCGGACGAGCGGGCGGAACTGGGCGCCCACTACACCCCGCGCGCCTATGTCGAACGCCTGGTCGAGCCGACGATCATGGAGCCGTTGCGGGCCGACTGGGAGGCCGCCGAGGCCAGCGCCATCGGCCGCTACGTCGCCGGCGATCACAAGAGCGCGCGCAGGCTGGTGCGAGACTTCCATCGCGATCTCTGCCGCATCCGCGTGCTGGACCCGGCCTGTGGCACCGGCAATTTTCTCTATGTCGCCATGGGGATGATGAAGGAGCTTGAGGGCGAGGTCCTGGCTGTTCTGGCCGAGATGGGCGAGGCGCAAGGGACCCTGGCGCTGGACGGCCATACGGTCAGTCCGGAACAGTTCTGGGGCCTGGAGAAAAACGCCTACGCCGCCTGGATCGCGGAGATGGTGATGTGGATCGGCTATCTGCAGTGGCATTTCCGGGTCTATGGCGACGCCAAGCCGTCCGAACCGATCCTGCGCAATTTCGAGCGCATCCGTCAGATCGACGCCCTGCTGTCCTGGTCGCGCGAGGAGCTGGTTCGCGACGCCATCGGCCGCCCGGTCACGCGCGCCCGGCCTCGACGCAAGGACGGCGACGCGCCCGTGCTGTTTTCTGTGGCCGACGAACGCGAGGTCGTCCGCCTGATTGATCCGAGCCCGACACCCTGGCCGGACGTCCACTTCATCATCGGCAATCCGCCCTTCATTGGCGGCAAGGATCTGAGACGCGAACTGGGCGACGGCTATGTCGACGCCCTGTGGCACGTGCGGCAGGGGCGGTTCCGCTCGGCCGATCTGGTGACGGCCTGGTGGGACCGGGCCGCGGACATCCTGACGACGCGAGGAAGCAAGCTGCGTCGTTTCGGCTTCATCACCACCAACTCGATCACCCAGACCTTTTCCCGCCGGGTGCTGGAGCATCATCTGAAGGGTGCGCCGCCGATGCGGCTGGTCTTCGCCATCCCTGACCACCCCTGGATCAAGGGCGGCGACCGGGCCGCAGTCCGCATCGCCATGACCGTGGCCGAGCGCGGCGAGCCGGACGGACAGGGGCGGCTGCTGACCGTCATGTCCGAAACAGGTCTGCACACCGACGCGCCCGAGATCGTCTTCAGCGAGGCGCGCGGCGCCGTGTCGGCTGATCTGACCGTAGGCGTGGACGTGACCGAAGCCGTCGCGCTGAAGGCCAACGCCTTGCTGTGTTCGCCGGGGGTCAAGCTGCACGGCGCCGGCTTCATCGTCGCGCCGGATCGTGCAGCGGCTCTGCTGTCCGCGTCTGAGCCCGAGGCGGCCTCGCCGATCCGGGCCTATCGCAACGGGCGCGATTTGGCGGACCGTCCGCGCGGTGTAAACGTCATCGACCTGTTCGGCTGGGATGAGGCCGAGGTGCGGCGGCGGCACCCGGCGATCTTTCAGCACGTCCTCGAGACGGTGAAGCCCGAGCGGGACCGCAACAATCGGGCGTCGTACCGCGACAACTGGTGGATCTTCGGCGAGCCGCGCCGCGAGCTGCGCCCGGCGCTGGAGGGCTTGCCGCGCTACATCGCCACCGTCGAGACCGCCAAGCATCGGTGGTTCCAGTTTATGGAAGCCGACATCCTGCCCGACAACCGGCTGGTCTGCATTGCGTCGGACAGCTCGGCTGTCCTGGGCGTCTTGTCGTCGCTTTTGCACGGCGATTGGGCGCTGGCGCAGGGCGGGACGCTGGAAGACCGTCCGGTCTATACGAAGGGAGCCTGCTTTGACGCCTTTCCCTTCCCGAATCTAGAAGGGCGAGCCGGGGCCGAAATCGCGGTTCTGGCTGGCGAGGTCGATGAGCTGCGAACGCGCGTGCTGGCGCGCCACGCCTTCCTGTCCATGACCGGCCTCTACAACGCCAGAGCGCGATTGTCGGCGGGTGGCCCGCTGACCGAGGCGGAGCGCGCTGTGCATGAGGCGGGTTGCATCGGCCTGCTGGATCATCTGCATCGTCGCCTGGATGCGGCGGTGCTGGCCGCCTACGGCTGGCCGGCCGACCTGTCGGTGCAGGAGGCGATGGTGCGGCTGGTCGCCCTGAACCGGGAACGCGCAGCCGAGGAGGCGCGCGGCGAGGTGCGCTTCCTGCGTCCCGAGTTCCAGACGAGCCGGGTCAAGACGTCCCGCCGACCGGTTCAGATCGAGGCGGCGTTGGACGCCGCGGCCAGCCTGCCGCCCTTGCCGGAGGCGCCGGGGGCGATGGCGTCCGCGTTGCTGCACGCTCTGCGGCAGGAAGGTGTCCCCGTCGGCCCGCGCGCCCTGGCGGCCCGGTTCGGCGGGCGGCACGGGCGGCGGATGGAGGATCAGATCGAACAAACCCTGGCGGTTCTGGCCGTGGCCGGGTCGGTGCAGCGCACCCCGGACGGATGGTTCACCCCGCGCCGAGTCTGATGCTAGCGTCCTCACTTCGATTTGGGGGAAGCGAACAGGATGGCGCAATCACAGACGGACGTCGTCATCCTGGGCGGGGGCCACAACGGGCTGGTCTGCGCCTTCTACCTGGCGCGGGCGGGGCTGAAGGTCACGGTGCTGGAACGGCGCGGCGTCGTCGGCGGGGCGGCGGTGACGGAGGAGTTCTATCCCGGATTCCGCAACTCGACCGCCAGCTATACCGTCAGCCTGCTGAACCCGCGGGTCATCGCCGACATGGACCTGCCGCGCCACGGCTTGCGGGTGGTCGAGCGGCGCGCCGCCAACTTCCTGCCCTTCGACGACGGCCGCTACCTGCTGACGGGCGAGGGGCGGACCCAGGCCGAGGTGGCCAAGTTCTCGACCCGCGACGCGGAACGTCTGCCCGACTATGAGGCGCGGCTGGAGACGGTGGCCGCCATCCTGCGCGACCTGATCCTGACCACGCCGCCGAACGTCGTCGAGGGCGGCTGGCTGGCGGCCCTGCCGGAGATGCTGAAGGCGGCCTCGCTGGGGCGGCGGGTCTCGGGCCTGGGTCTGGCGGCGCAGCGCGACCTGCTGGACCTGTTCGCCAAGTCGGCGGGCGACTGGCTGGACGGCTGGTTCGAGAGCGATCCGATCAAGGCCCTGTTCGGCTTCGACAGCGTCGTCGGCAACTACGCCAGCCCCTACACCCCCGGCTCGGCCTATGTCCTGCTGCACCATGTCTTCGGCGAGGTGAACGGCAAGAGGGGGGCGTGGGGCCACGCCGTCGGCGGCATGGGGGCGATCACCCAGGCCATGGCCGCCGCCTGCGCCGAACAGGGCGTCGACATCCGGCTGGACACGCCGGTCGCCGAGGTGCTGACGGAAAAGGGCAGGGCCGTCGGCGTCGTGACCGAGGCGGGCGACGCAGTCCGCGCCCGCGCCGTCGTCTCCAACCTGCACCCGCGCCTGCTGTTCGACCGGCTGGTTGATCCGGCCGTGGTCCCCGCCGACTTCACCGAGCGGATGAGCCGCTACGCCTCGGGCTCGGGCACCTTCCGTATGAACCTGGCCCTGTCCGAACTGCCGCGCTTCACCGCCTTGCCGGGGGCGGGCGATCACCTGACGGCGGGCATCATCATCGCGCCGACGCTGGCCTATATGGACCGCGCCCATGCCGAGGCGCGCCTGAACGGCTGGTCGTCAAAGCCCATCGTCGAGATGCTGATCCCCTCGACCCTGGACGACAGCCTGGCGCCGTCGGGCCAGCACGTCGCCAGCCTGTTCTGCCAGCACGTCTCGCCCGATCTGGCCGACGAACATCGCGACACCGTGGCCGACCTGATGATCGAGACGGTCGAGGCCCACGCGCCGGGCTTCAAGGCCTCGGTGGTCGGGCGGTTGGCGTTGGGGCCGCGCGATCTGGAGCGGCGCTTCGGCCTGATCGGCGGCGACATCTTCCACGGGCGGCTGACACTGGATCAGTTGTTCAGCGCCCGGCCGGTGCTGGGTCACGCCGATCACCGGATGCCGGTCCCGGGGCTCTACCTGTGCGGTTCGGGCGCCCATCCCGGCGGCGGGGTGACGGGCGCGCCCGGCCACAACGCGGCCCGCGCCATTTTGAAGGATATCAGACCAGGCTGATGTTCAGCGCCTTCATCAGGGCTTCGCGAATGGCGGCCTCGGTGAAGGGCTTCTGGATCGTCGGGTGGCCGCGCCAGTGTTCGGGCAGACCCGCCTCGCCGTAGCCGGTTGAGAAGACGAAGGGCACGCCGCGCGCCTTCAGCGCCTCGGCCACCGGAAAGACCTCGCGGCCCGCGACGTTGACGTCCAGCAGGGCGGCGTCCAGCGCCGCTTCGCTGGTGGCGGTTCTCAGCCCGTCGTCGATGTTGGAGGCGGGGCCGACCACGGCGCAGCCCATGTCGTCCAGGATCGTCTCCAGCAGCATGGCCACCAGAGACTCGTCTTCAATGACCAGCACGCGACGGCCCTGCAAGGCGTTGGTCATGGCGTTTCCCTGTCCAGCGGAATGGTGATCTCCGCCGTGAACCCAATGTCAGGATAATGAAGCTGGACCGTTCCGGCCAGATCATGACGCACGTTGCGTTCGATCAGCCGACTGCCGAAGCCGCGTCGGTCGGGCGTCGCCACGGACGGTCCGCCGGTCTCGCGCCAGGTGATGGTCAGGCGCGGGTCGGCCAATTCCACGACCGACCAGTCGACCAGCACCCGGCCTTCGCCCGACGACAGAGCGCCGTATTTGGCGGCATTGGTCGCCAGCTCGTGGAAGATCATCCCCAGGGACACGGCCATGGCCGGGTCCAGCGCCACGTTCGGCCCGTTCAGGGTCAGGCGGTGCAGGCCGTGCGCCGCCGTCTCATGCTCCAGAACCTCGCGCAGGTCGGCGCCCTCCCAGTGGCTGCGCGTCAGCAGGTCGTGGGTGTGCGACAGCGACAGAATGCGCGACTGAAAGGTCTCGGCGAAGGAGCGGGGATCGCCGTGCGAGCGTGCCGTCTGCATGGCGATGGACTGGACCGTGGCCAGGGTGTTCTTCACCCGATGGTTCAACTCGTCGATCATCAGCTTCTGGCGTTCGGCGGCCAGGACGCTGTCGGTCACATCGTGGCCCTGAATGAAGATGCCGGCGATCTCGCCGCCGGCGTCGCGGATGGGCTGGCAGACAAAGGACAGGAACCGGGTGGCCGTCGGCCCGTCGGACCCCTGGGGCGCCGGCATTCGGCTCTGGCTGCCTCTGAACGGCTCGCCGGTGTTCAGCACGTCGTCGAGGAAGTCAAAATAGCCCTGGCTGTCCAGATCGGGCGCCGCCTCGCGCAGCGACATATCGGTGATTTCGCGGCCGCCCAGCAACTGACCAAAGGCCGGATTGTGCATCTGGACGATATGGTCGGGACCGCTCAGCACCGCCATGAAGCCCGGCGCCTGCATGAACATATCCAGCAGTTGGTTGCGCTCGCTCGCCAGCCGCCGATTGTCGGCCTGGACCGTCAGGGCGCGACGGAAGACGTCGCCGCTGATCATGATGTCCAGGGCCGTGCTGGGCTCGGACGGCGTCTGGAACACGACCTGACGTCGCAACTGCTCCAATTCCGTGATGTCGGTGGTGTGTTGCAGGATATGGGTGACGCGCCCCTCGGCGTCCTTGATCGGCGTCTGGGTGCAACTCCAGTAGCGGTCCTCGTAGGCCGAGCCGCCGCTGGGACGGATGGCGTAGCGCAGCACCGCCAGATGATCAGCCTGACCGGTCTCCAGAACCTTTTCGAGCGAGTGACGCAGTTGGCGAGCATTCTCGGCGGCCGCTTCGCCGGGGCCTGCGTCAAAGGCGTCAGTGACGCGCCGTCCGATCAGATCTTCGCGGCGGCGTTTGGTGACGTCCAGATAGGCCTGGTTCATCCAGACATAACGCAACTGGTCGTCCACCAGCATATAAGGATTGGGCGAAGCATCGAACGCCGCGACCAGATCTATTGTCTTGGCGAGTATACGCACCCCATCCCCCGTATTCTTTCTCCCTAACGCGAGCCCGTCAGAAAGGGTGCGTGGTCGTGATGAAAATAAACTGCGCTGGCCCCGCCGCGATGCGCCAGCCGAAAATGGCTTCGGCAGTGACTGCGCCAAGGCGATGGGGTGCCCGTCGCATATGACCAGCCCGTTTACATTTGCCGGGGTTCTGTCACGGCTAGATTGCGCGGCCTCGGAGACGATTCCATGAATTTGCACTATCTACTGTCCAATGCTCATCGGCGCCTTCTGACGCATGAGGCCGCCTCCATCTCCTCGAAGAAGATCGAGGGAAGGAAGTGGCGCGGCGTGACCTTGCCCGCCGGTACGGGCGCCGGCCTTACGGTTCTGAGGGCGACGGAGTGCAATCCCTTCAAGCAGCGCCCCGCAACTGTGGGGTGGTATGCTTACGCTGACGGCGATGCGGGCAAAATGCGCGTCAATGTTCGCTGCTCCGGCACGGGCGAAATTCTGGGGTCGAGCGTCATGCGCCCCGCCATCAACCTGCAAGAAATTCACATTCCCTGGCCAAGAGAGCCTTTCGCTGGACCTCTGGACGTTGAAGTCGCTGCGGACCCGACGACGACCGGCGACATTTTCGTCGCCAACAACACGGTCCTCGACCGAAGCCAATTCGTGCAAATGTGCTCCGGGACCGGAGTGGAGATCGGGCCCGGGCCGCGCCCGCAGGTCCTTCCGTCAGACGGGCTGTCTGTAACATACGTAGAACAAACTCACCCCGACAAATGGGGAGAGATGTATGCTAGCGGCAAGAGCGTGAGCTTTGATCCTGCGCTGAGCAAGCACTATGTCGTCGGCGACGCCCATTTCATTCCGGCTGAACCGGAAACTTTGGACTTCATTTTCTCTAGCCATGTCTTCGAACATCTGGCCAATCCTCTCGGTCACCTTGAACGATGGGCGTCGCTCTTGAAGCCCGGCGGCAGGATCGTGATGGTCGTTCCAGATTACATCGGCTCAAAGGACTTCCTCATGGAGGAGACCACGATCGCCGAGTTGGAGGAGGAATACGCGTCGAGGTCATTCGATGTCCTGCCTCGGCACTACGAAGCCTATGGCAAGGCGCGCGAATCCCAAGATCTGGCCCGCAAGCTGGAAGCCAGCCAGGCTTCGATTCATGTGCACTTCTATTCGAATGCGGGAATGTCCCGCGTTTGCGAGTGGGCCGTTGAAAAACTGGGCTACTCAGCCTTCTCGATCGAGCACGTGGACAACACCAAGGACTTCCATGTGTGCCTCATGAAGGGCTAGCGAGGCCGTGGGTGGACGGCGCTTGAGGACGGAGTTTTTGACCGCTAGAGCGGAGGCATGATCGAGATCGACAAACGCATCGCGGCGCTCAGGGCCAAGGAGCACAACCTCAGCATCAGGCTGGTGGATTTGGCCGGCCTGCCGGACGGTGATCCGTAAGTCCGTCCGCTACAAAAAATGCCGAAACCACTGCGTGAAAAGCGATAAGGCGTTACAGATGGAAACCGTCGTACATCCTCGCGCGACTGACCCGACCGCTTCGCAACCCGATCTTGAGTTGAACCACCCGGTGTCTGACCTTCTCATTCTGGGAGACAGTCACACGACGGCTATCGCCCGCGCCTACAAAACGCGTGGCGGAGAGATTGCCGACCGCGACGTGTCAATCAGCCGCTATCAAATCGCCAAGGGCGAATAAGGTCATCGAGGGCATAACGCAGGCCGAGGGCGTCGAGATGTTCGCGCGGTCGGCCCGCAACGCCGTTCTGGTCTCCACCCATGGAGGTAACCAGTTCAATGCTTTCGGCATGATCCAGCACCCGGATCCGTTCGATTTTCATGACCCTGACATCAAAACCGAATCCCTGATTTCGGGAAGAAGGGTCGTCCCGGTCAGGGTTCTGGAGGCAGCCTTTCGGCGCTTTGTCGGCGGCCGCGATGTTGAACTTCTCAAGCGCTATCGGAAGGCTGGCGAGGGTCGCGTCTTCGTGCTCGCGCCGCCGCCACCCAAGGAGGATGACGAGTTTGTTCGGACGAAATCCGAGACCCTCTTTCGGGAAAACGGGATTGACGAGCTCGGGGTCACTCCGGCCATCGTTCGGCTGAAACTCTGGGCGCTACAGGTGCGAGTGATGCGAAGCGTCTTCGTTCCGATGAAAATCGACGTCCTCCTGCCGCCCGGCGACACCGTTACCAGGGACGGCTATCTGGCGCCGGAATTCTACGGCAAGGATGCGACCCACGCGAACACGGCCTATGGGTCAAAGGTTCTGGATATGCTCGACAAGGCATTACCGAGGAAGCCTGCAGCATGAGCGACCACCCCTACCGTAACCTTCCGGACAAGGCCTTCTGGAAAAGGTCTGTCGCCTCTGTTCCTCCCGGCGAAATAGACCCCGTTGGGCGCTTTGACCTGACCATCGCTCCCGACACCAAGGTCGCGACGGCCGGCAGTTGCTTTGCCCAGCACATCGCTCGTCACCTGAAGGCCAGCGGCTTTTGCTACTATGTGGCCGAGCAAGCCCATCCGCTCATCCCGGCTGACATCGCAGTTGCGCACAACTACGGCCTGTTCTCCGCCCGATACGGAAATATCTACACCGCCCGCCAGTTGCTCCAGTTGATGCAGCGAGCGATCGGGACCTTCACGCCGACTGACGACGCGTGGATCGCCAAGGACGGTGCTGTCATCGATCCCTTCCGTCCCTCGACGCAGCCCGGCGGCTATGTGTCTGAGGACGAGATGCGCGATGATCGGACGCAACACCTCGGAATAGTCCGAGGGATGTTCGAGGACCTGGACGTCTTCGTCTTCACGCTCGGCCTGACTGAGGGCTGGGTCTCCAAGATAGACGGCGCCGCCTATCCCATCGCGCCCGGCGTGGACGGAGGCGCATTTGACGCCGATCGATACGCCTTCAAGAACTATGGCGTGGCGGACGTTCTGGCGGACATGAACAGTTTCCTCGACCATCTGCGTGTCCTCAACCCTACGGCGCAGGTGATACTCACGGTTTCTCCTGTTCCGTTGGCCGCCACCGCAGAGCCTGACCAACACGTCCTGTCGGCCACCACCTATTCGAAGTCAGTGCTTCGTGTCGTGGCTGAGATGCTCGTGAACCAACACCGCAACGTTCACTACTTCCCCTCGTTTGAAATCATCACGAGTATGGCCTCGCGAGGGGGCTACTATGCCGACGACCTGCGCAACGTAACCGAAGAAGGCGTTTCCCACGTGATGCGAACCTTCCTTCGTCACGCGACCCCTCAAGGGGGGCGGAGTGAGACGAAAGCGTCGGCTTCTCATGTGGAGGAGAACGACTTCCTTCAACGTTCCAGCAAGATCGCTGAAGCGCTCTGCGACGAGGAAAAGCTTGACGCCTGACGAACTCGACCACTCTGAGGAAGAGATCAGCGAGAAGGCGCGCAAAGCGTTGGGATGACGCGAAAACCGGGGGAGTTATCTGGGGCAAGGACCTGGCTAAATGCCTAAGTCTTTGAAAAGGATGGTGGACGCGACAGGGATTGAACCTGTGACCCCCTCGGTGTGAACGAGGTGCTCTCCCGCTGAGCTACGCGTCCAGCGCAGGAACGGCCAAATCAGAAAGGCTTGGGCCGTCGGGAGGCGCGATGTAGCCCGCGATTCCGACGACGGCAAGTCTCAATCCATCAAATACCCGCCGCGCGCACGCCTTCGGGCGTTTCCGCCTCGGGATCGCCGGGCAGCCAGGCGACGTGACCATTATAGATATCCTCGTTCAGGATGCCTTCCTCCTTGGCGACCAGAACGGGGACCAGCATCTGGCCGGTGACGTTGGTGGCCGTGCGCATCATGTCGATGATCCGGTCGATGGCGACGATATAGCCGATGCCTTCCAGCGGCAGACCTGCGGTCGACAGGGTCAGGGTCAGCATGACGATGCTGGTCCCCGGCACGCCTGCGGTGCCCAGCGAGCCCAGCACCGCCGTCAGGCCGATCAGGACGTACTGGGTCAGCGTCAGGTCGATGCTGAAATACTGGGCGATGAAGATCGAGGCGATGGCCGGATAGATGGCTCCGCACCCATCCATCTTCACATTGGCGCCCAGAGGCACGGCGAAGGCGGCATAGGCCTGGGGCACGCCCAGACGCTCGACCGTCTGGCGCAGGGTGATGGGCAGGGTGCCCAGCGAGGATGAGGTGGCGAAGGCCGTCTGCTGGGCCGCAAACGCCCCGCGGAAGAAGCTGCGAATCTTCAGGCCGTGCAGCTTCAGCAGGCCCGAATAGACGATCAGGATGTGGAACAGGCAGGCCGCATAGATGGCGAAGATGAACTTGCCCAGCGGCAGCAGCGCCTCCCAGCCATAGCCCCCGACGACCGAGCCGATCAGGCCGAATACCCCGAGCGGCGTCAGCTGGATCACCCAGCGGGTGATGCGGAAGATCAGGGCCGCGCCTTCATCCACCAGCCTTCGTGCGGTCTGCGCCCGGTCGCCCAGCGCCACCAGGGCCGCGCCCAGCAGAGCCGAGAAGAAGATGATCTGCAGCACCTTGCCCTCGGCCAGAGAAGCGAAGGGGTTCCTCGGGACAATGCCCAGCAGCACCTCCAGCGGCGTCGGAATGACCCGCTCGCGCACTTCGCCCAGCGGCAGGTCGGACAGGCCGACGCCCGGATTGATCAGGTGCCCGAACGCAAAGCCGACCAGCACCGCCAGCAGGGAGGTGATGGCGAACCACAACAGCGTCCGCACCCCCAGCCGCACCGCGCCGACCCCTTCGCCCAGCTTGGCGATCGAACTGGCGATGGTGAACAGCACCAGGGGCGCCACCACCATGCGGATCAGGTTCAGATAGACGTCGCCGATCGGCAGCAGCCAGACCGTCGCCTGCTCGCGCAGGATCAGGCCGGCGATGATGCCCAGGGCGAAACCGGCGGCGGTGCGCTGCCAGAGCGGGATGGCGAAGAAGCGACGGAACATGACGACCTTTGGGGAGGAGCGGTCGGTCTATGTGTTTCGCGGGCGAACGGACGGCAACCGCAACGGCGGCAGATGGCGCGCAGAAGTTCTGTCGAGAATTTTAGTTTTTCTAACGCCTGTCCTTCTCCCCTTGTGGGAGAAGGTGGCCCGTCAGGGCCGGATGAGGGGTCTCGCAACGGCGGATGAAGGCCGCGAGAACTGACCGTCCCGCAACCCCTCATCCGTCCGGCTTCGCCGTCCACCTTCTCCCACAAGGGGAGAAGGCAGCTTACCCCGCCATCACCTCGGCCAGCGCGGCCTCGAACGCATCATAGTGGTCGATCACCACGTCCCCGCCCAGTTCCTCACGCGGCACGTCGTTGTAGCCGAAGCCGACGACGATGCAGGCCACGCCCGCGTCCTTGGCCGCCTTGGTGTCCGTGGTGCTGTCGCCGACCATGACGCAGCGGACGGGATCGCCGCCCGCCTTCTGCACCGCCTCATGAATATGGGCGCCGCTGGGCTTGCGGGCCGAGACCGCGTCCGGTCCGGCGACGAAGGCGAAGTGTTTGGTCAGGTCCAGCGCCTCGATCAGGGCGACGGACAGGTCGGTGCGCTTGTTGGTGGCGACGCACAGGACGGCGCCGCGCGCGCTCAGCCGCTCCAGCGCCGGGACCACGCCGTCGAACGGGCGGCTCTCGTCGGCGATATGGGCCAGGTAGTCCTCGATGAAGCGCTCGAACAGGCCGGGCGCATGGGCCTCGTCCCAGGCGGCGCCCGCCTCCATGAAGCCGTGACGCAGCAGGGCCATCGCCCCATGTCCGACCAGGTGCCGCGCCGAGGACATGGGCACGGGCGGCAGGTCGTATTGCGCCAGCATCCGGTTCAGCGTGCCGATCAGATCGGGCGCCGAGTCCACCAGGGTCCCGTCCAGGTCGAAGGCGATGGTCCAGCCTTCCAGATCGCGTTCGATGGTCACTCTTGTCTCCCGGCTCGCGCAGACCACGGCAATGGGCTAGATCGCGCAGGACGACAAGCCGCCGGATCGATTCATGACCGCACCTCACCCTCGCGCAGCCATCATTCTCGCCGCCGGGCAAGGCACGCGGATGAAGTCTCCGCTGCCCAAGGTGCTGCACCCGGTGGGCCAGCGCGCCATGCTGGATCACGCCATCGACGCCGCCGAGGCCCTGGGCTGCGAGCGCATCGTGGTCGTGGTCGGCTCGCATTCGCCCGAGGTTCGCGCCCACGTCGAAAAGCGTCTGGGCGAGGACGCCATCGCCGTTCAGGACCCGCCGCTGGGCACCGGCCACGCCGTGCGCGCCGCCGAGGCCGTGCTGGGCGACTTCATCGGCCATGTCGTCGTGACCTATGGCGACGTGCCGCTGTTGAAGGCCGCCGACATCGAGCCGGTCTTCGCGGACGTGCATGAAGGCGTCACCGTCATCGGTTTCGAGGCCCGCGACCCCGGCACCTATGGCCGGCTGATCCTGCAAGGCGACGAGCTTCTGGCCATCACCGAGGCCAAGGAGGCTTCGGCTGACGTGCTGGCGATCACCGCCTGCAACTCCGGCGTCATGGCCGCCCCGGTCGGCCTGCTGTTCGACCTGCTGGCCGAGGTCAGGAACGACAACGCCAAGGGCGAATACTATCTGACCGACGTGATCGAGCTGGCGCGCAAGCGCGGCGCCCCGACCCGCGCCGTCTTCGCGTCCGAGGACTCGGTCATGGGCGTCAACGCCCAGTCCGAATTGGCCCAGGCCGAGGCCCTGTTCCAGTCGACCCAGCGCGAACATTTCCTGGCCGCGGGCGTGACCATGAGTGCGCCTGACACCGTCCAGTTCGCCTGGGACACCCAGGTCGGCGCGGGCACGACCATCGAGCCCTTCGTCGTCTTCGGCCCCGGCGCGGTCGTGGCCGAGGGCGCGCGCATCCGCAGCTTCAGCCACATCGAAGGCGCCAAGGTCGCGCCCAAGGCCGAGGTCGGTCCCTACGCCCGTCTGCGCCCCGGCGCGGACCTGGGCGAGGGCGTCAAGATCGGCAACTTCGTCGAGGTCAAGAACGTCCGCATGGACGCAGGCGCCAAGGCCAACCACCTGGCCTACCTCGGCGACGGCCATGTCGGCGCGAAGGCCAACATCGGCGCGGGCACTATCTTCTGTAACTATGACGGCTTCTTCAAACACCGCACCACGGTGGGCGAGGGGGCCTTCGTCGGCTCGAACTCCTCGCTGGTCGCGCCCGTGACCATCGGCGCGGGCGCCATGATCGGCTCCGGCTCGGTGGTGACGAAGGAGGTGGCGCCCGGCGATCTGGCCCTGGGCCGCGCCGAACAGACGACGAAGCCGGGCTGGGCCGCCCGCTTCATGAACACCATGCGCGCGAAGAAGGCGGCGAGGTGATGGACCTCCATCAGGCAAGATCCCAGGTCAGGGATTGGCTCTCCAAGCAGAAGGACGCTTTCGAGAATCTGGTCGACTTCGAGGTTGTCGAATGGCGGGGCCGGGAAATGGCTCTCGACGAAAATCTTGAAGGCCCGGTCTGGCGTCTTCCGGGCATTGAGGTGCGGCAGTTCGAGCGGATGGAGTTGATAGGCGTCGCGTCCTCAGTTTCGCTTGGCACCGCACAAAATGATGATCGCTTCGGGCTGTGGCTTCCTGAAGTTGCCGACTCTTCAGGCAGCAAATCGGGGTGGACGATCCCCGTCGACGATTCTCCCTTCGCGTCGAATACGGCCTCCATATTTCGGGATGTCCGCATCCCCGAACTGCCAGTCGGCGTTGTTGAGCATGTCTGCGTCAGCTTCTCGGCTGAAGAAACAGAAGTCGAAGCTGTTGCGATGAGAATCGGGGGGCATGTCGTTTCGCTGACGGCAGGTGAAGTCTATCCCGGCCTCGATGGCTCCGTGACAATCTCCGCCCTCGACGAGAGCATTCTAGTTCAAGTCGATGGCCTCCATCCCGATAAACGATCTGCAGGCCCCAATGTCTGATCTTCAAAAACGCAACGCCGGCGAAGCCGCCGCCGCCCATGTCGAGGCCGGCATGGTGGTCGGGCTGGGCACCGGCTCCACCGCCGCCTGGTTTGTGAAAGCTCTGGCGGCGCGCAACCTGCCGGACCTGCGCTGCGTCCCGACATCAGAACGCACGGCTGATCTGGCGCGCGAGCTGGGCCTGACCCTGTCGACGCTGGAGGACACCCCGCGCATCGACCTGACCGTCGACGGCGCCGACGAGATCGGCCCCGGCCTGGCCCTGATCAAGGGCGGCGGGGCGGCCCTGCTGCGCGAGAAACTGGTGTGGGAGGCCTCGGCCCGCTGCATCTGCATCGCTGACGCGGCCAAGGTGGTCCCGGCTCTGGGGACCTTCCCCCTGCCGATCGAGGTCGTCGCCTTCGGCCACAAGACGACGGCCAACCGCATCGCCGACGTCCTGGCCGACCACGACATCGCCTCGCCCGCGCGCGTGCGCCAGGCCGACCGCGGCCTGATCCGCACCGACGGCGGCAACCTGATCTACGACGCCGCCTGCAAGGTCATCAACGACCCGGCCCGCCTCGCCGCCGACCTCAAGAGCCTGACCGGCGTGGTCGAGCACGGCCTCTTCCTCGACCTGACCGATCTGGCCATCATCGGCACGGATGACGGCGTCGAGACGCTGAACCCCTGAACCTCCGAGCGCCTGGACCAGGGCGTTGGCCAGGCGGTTAAGGCTGAGCTTCCTCGTTTCTGAGGTCTTCGTGGGCGCGGCGGATCGATGCAGCGATTTCGGTGCGTCCCGCCCGGCGGTTCTGTCGCGTGCGCTCGGCGTCGTAGAGGCCTTCCAGATAGGCTCGATCCCATTGGGTCAGGCCTGGCGCGCTGCCAGGGTCTTCAAAGAGATTCAGGATCGAGGCGTAACGGCCTGTATCGGCTTCGGGATTGATCTGGGCGAACGTCACCATTGAGACGTAATCCGCCAACTGGTCCGGCGTCACCCGGCTGACCTGATCCACGTCGAGGATGATGATCGTGCGAAACAGCTTGTCCACGATCTGGGTGCTCAGACGGGATGCTGCGAAGATCGGGATATTGGGCGCGTAATCGCCGGCTTTCTCGCATGGCGGATTGCACTCGCCCGGGATACGGGTTGCAGGCAGGCCTGTCTCGGAATCCACAGGTATGCTGACCTGCCACCAGCGCACAGGCCTGTCGGAGGTCTGGAAGGCTTGCAGCGCCGTGCCGCCCCGATCCATTCCCGCGCCACCCATGCGAAGGTCGCGCCGGTTGTGCTGCACAAGGCGCTCGGCCGTGCCTTTGGCGTCGGTGGTGGCGATGATCATCACATTGGGCGCGCATCCGGGCGCGCCTGGCCGCAGCCCCAGGTCGCTGGCGACCGTCGAAACCCGATCCACCAGATACTGGGCCGCCTCTGGCCTCAGATTGGCTGCGCCGATGCAAAGCCCGTTCTCCCAGCGCGCAATGCCGCGATGAGGATTGGGAGCGGCGACCTCTCCCACAAAGCTTGAAATGAGGGAGTCCAGGGGGCGGCCAGATACGATAATGTCTTCAAGCCGCACCGGGGATTCTTCGGTCGAAGTCTGGGCGACAGGGGCGGGCGTCGTCGGCGACACGGCCTGGGTCGGAGATGCGGCGATCGCGGCTGCAAGGACAAGGGCAATCATCGGCGATCCTTCCATGAACGCTGTTCGTCGTTGTTACTTTACTCGAGGCGTGCAGGTCAAACCGCTCAGTCAGGCGGAGGGAAGCGGCGCGGAGCTTGTGCACCCCGGAATTGGTCCCTAACTGACCGGATCGTCACCTGTGTCGGCGTTGTCGAGGGGCTCTCAGCGACGCCTTCATGTCCACCCTGGCGCCCC
This sequence comes from Brevundimonas sp., assembly GCF_050729455.1. Classification (GTDB taxonomy): domain Bacteria; phylum Pseudomonadota; class Alphaproteobacteria; order Caulobacterales; family Caulobacteraceae; genus Brevundimonas. The sequence goes on along the minus strand of NZ_JBOHLI010000013.1, from coordinate 26,207 downwards.
ACGTCGTCTGATCCGCCTGGGGCGCGGAGTTCGCCCATGACCCATTCCTACGACTACGACCTCTTCGTCATCGGCGCCGGATCCGGCGGCGTGCGCGCGGCGCGGCTGACCGCCCTGGGCGGCAAGAAGGTGGCCGTGGCCGAGGAGTACCGGGTCGGCGGCACCTGCGTCATCCGCGGCTGCGTGCCCAAGAAGTTCATGGTCATGGCGTCGGAGGTCAGCCACGCGCTGGAGATCGCCGAGGGCTACGGCTGGTCGTTCGACAACGCCAAATTCGACTGGCCGACCTTCCTGCAGGCCAAGGACGTCGAGATCGCCCGCCTGTCGGGCATCTACGCCGCCAACCTGGGCAAGGCGGGCGTCGATCTGGTCCACGGCCGCGCCGTGATGAAGGACGCCCACACCGTCGAGATCGTCGGAAAAGGCCAGACCTTCACCGCCGAGAAGATCCTGATCGCCACCGGCGGCCGTCCGTGGAAGCCCGAGGACCTGCCGGGCGTTGAGCACGCCATTACGTCTGAAGAAGCCTTCCACCTGCCGGAACTGCCCAAGCGCATCCTGATCGCGGGCGGCGGCTATATCGCGGTCGAGTTCGCGGGCATCTTCGCCGGTCTGGGCGTCGAGACGACCCTGATCTATCGCGGTCCGAACATCCTGCGCGGCTTCGACGACGACGTGCGCGCCCATCTGGCGGGCGAGATCGAGAAGCGCGGCATCAAGGTCATCCTGGGCTGCCAGCACACCTCGATCGAGAAGACCGACAGCGGTCTGGTCAGCCGTCTCGGCAACGGCATGACGCTGGAGCATGACGTGATCATGTTCGCCACCGGCCGCGTCCCCTACGTCAAGGGACTGGGCCTTGAGAACGCAGGCGTCGAGCTGAACGACGAGGGCGCCATCGCCGTCGATCCCTATTCGAAGACCTCGGTCGACAATATCTGGGCCATCGGCGACGTGACCGACCGGATGAACCTGACCCCGGTCGCCATCCGCGAGGCCGTCTCCTTCCACGAGACGGTCTACAGGAACAACCCGCAGCACTTCGACTATGAAGCCGTCGCCACCGCCGTCTTCAGCCAGCCGCCGGTCGGCGTCGTCGGCCTGAGCGAGCATGATGCGCGCCGCGCCTGCCCGAACGGCGTCGACGTCTATGTGACCCGCTTCCGCCCGATGAAGTACGCCTTCACCGGCTCGGACGAGCGGGTGCTGATGAAGCTGGTGGTCGACGCCGACAGCCAGCGCGTCGTCGGCTGCCACATCGTCGGCCCGGAAAGCCCGGAGATGATCCAGCTGGCCGCCATCGCCGTGAAGGCGGGCCTGACCAAGGCCCAGTGGGACGCCACCTGCGCCGTCCACCCGACCATGGCCGAGGAACTGGTGACGCTGAAGGAGAAGCAGTCCCCGGCGTCGATGGCTGCGGGCTGATCCTGCGGGAAAGGGCGGCTTGCCAGTCGCCCTTTCCACGCGCCTTATGCGGCCCAGCTTTCCCGGAGGTCGCCCCATGAAGTCCCGTCTTCTCGCCGCCGCCCTGTCGGTCCTGCTGGTCGCCGCCGCTTCGTCGGTCCTGGCCCAGACCGCCCCGCCTGCTGAGTTGGTGCAAAGCGCCGTCGCCGACCCCCTGCGTCCCGCCGAGGAGGTCGCCCGCGATCCGCTGCGTCATCCGGCCGAGATGCTGGCCTTCGCCCAGCTTCAGCCGGGCCAGCGCGTCGCCGACATCCGGCCCGGCGCGGGCTACTTCACCCGCCTGTTCGCGCGGGTGGTCGGCGAGGACGGTCACGTCTACGCCTTTGTGCCCAACCGCACCGCCGAGCGCGAGAACCCCCGCGCCGACGCCCTGGTCGCCGCCTATCCCAACGTCAGCCGCGTCAACGGCGACCTGGACGCCATGAGCTTCGATCAGCCGCTGGACGTGGTCTTTATGAGCCAGGAATACCACGACTTCCACATCCCCCGTTTCGGCGTGGACGTGGCCAAGATGAACGAGGCGATCTTCAAGGCGCTGAAGCCCGGCGGCCTGTTCGTGGTCATCGACCATCAGGCCGCGCCCGGCGCCGGCAATACGGTGGTGGAGACCCTGCACCGCATAGAGGGCGCGCAGCTGCGCAAGGAAGTCGAGGCCGCCGGCTTCGTCTTCGACGGCGAGACCTCGGCCGTCGCCAATCCGGCCGACGACCACAGCCTGAACGTCTTTGACGAGGCCATTCGCGGCAAGACCGACCAGTTCGTCTATCGCTTCAGAAAGCCGGCCGTCCCCCTGACCGCCGCCGAGGTCTATGAGACCGCCCTGTCCAGTCCCATCCGCACGAGCGCCGACGTCGCCCGCGATCAGGCCCGCCACGCCGCCGACACCCTGGCCTTCGCCGAGGTCAAGCCGGGTCAGAAGATCGGCGACATGATCATCGGCGGCGGCTATTTCACCCGCCTGTTCGCCGCCGCCGTCGGACCTGACGGCCATGTCGTCGCCTGGCAACCGGCCGAGTTCATCGGTTTCCAGGCCAGCTATGCCGAGGCCCTGGCCGCCGCCGCCTCCCTCGACAACGCCGACGCCATCAGCTCGCCCATCGGCGCGCCGGACTGGCCCGAGGGGCTGGACCTGATCTTCACGGCCCAGAACTATCACGACCTGCACCTGAAGGCCTTCGCCGAGGACACGGCGGCCCGGGTCAACGCCGCCGCCTTCAAGGCGCTGAAGCCGGGCGGTCTCTATGTCATCATCGACCATGCCGCGGCGTCGGGGGCCGGGCCGTACACGCCTGAAACCCTGCACCGCATCGACGTGGATCAGGTCCGGCGCGAGGTCGAGGCGGCGGGCTTCGTGCTGGACGGCGCCAGCGATCTTCTGGTGCGCACCGACGACCCGCTGACCGCCAATGTCTTCGACCCGTCCATTCGCGGCCAAACGAGCCAGTTCATGCTGCGGTTCAGAAAACCGGCTTGAGCCGAAACTGTCGAACAGGTGACTGGCGAAGCGGCCGGGGAGGGGCTAACCCTGCCCCAAAATCCATAAGGGAAACGCTCAGATGACTCGCATCGCCTTCATCGGTCTCGGCAACATGGGCGGCGGCATGGCCGCCAATCAGGCCAAGGCCGGGCATGATGTCGCCGCCTTCGACCTGTCGCCCGCCGCGCTGGAACGCGCCGCCGAGGCCGGGTGCCGCACGGTCGCCTCGGTCGCCGAGGCGGTGAAGGACGCCGAGGTGGTCATCACCATGCTGCCCGCCGGGCCGCACGTTCTGAGCGTCTATTCCGAACAGATCATCGGCGCCGCCCCGTCCAGCGCCTTGCTGCTGGACTGCTCGACCATCGACGTCGACACGGCGCGCAAGGTCGCCGGTCTGGCCAGGGAGGCGGGCTACGCCTTCGCCGACGCCCCTGTCTCGGGCGGCACCGCCGCCGCCGACGCCGGCACCCTGGCCTTCATGGTCGGCTGCGACGAGGCCGACTTCGCCCGCGTCGAGCCGGCGCTGGACCCGATGAGCCGTATCACCATCCGCGCCGGCGACCACGGCGCGGGCCAGGCGGCCAAGATCTGCAACAATATGCTGCTCGGCATCTCCATGGTCGGCACCTGCGAGGCTATCGCCCTGGCGGAGAAGCTGGGCCTGGAGCCGGAACGCTTCTTCGAGATCGCCTCCAAGTCCTCAGGCCAGTGCTGGAGCGTCAGCAACTACTACCCCTGGGCCGGTCCGGTCCCGACCGCCCCGTCGAACCGCGACTACGAAGGCGGCTTCGCCACCGCCATGATGCTGAAGGATCTGAAGCTGGCCCAGGACGCCGCCGCCAAGGCGGGCGCCACGACCCCGCTGGGCGCCCAGGCCGAGGCCCTCTACGCCCTGTTCAACGGCCTCGGCTACGGCGGCAAGGACTTCTCCGCCATGGTGCAGATGCTGCGCGGGCGGCTGGATACGCTGGCTCAATAGCCAGCCATCCGCGGCGCGGCCTGACCGTTCAGGTCAGGCCGGCTGCTGCTGCGTGGCGCAGTGGATGCCGCCGCCCGAGGCGCCCAGGGCGTCAATGTTCAGCTGCACCACCTCGCGGCCCGGATAGAGCGACGCCAGAATCTCGCGTGCCTCGGCGTCGGCCCGGCGGTCGCCGAACTGCGGCGCGATCACCGCGCCGTTGCAGACGTAGTAGTTGACGTAGCTGGAGACGAAGTCGTCTCCAGTCCCGCGAATGTCGATCGGTTCCGGCAGGCGGGCGATCTCCAGCGGACGCCCGCGCGCGTCCGTCGCCTGTTGCAGAATGCCCAAGGTTTCGTGCGCCGCGACCGACCAGGGGTCCTCGGGGTCCATCTCGTCGTCGATCTGGATCAGCACCCGTCCCGGTCCGGTGAAGCGGGCCAGGGAGTCGATGTGATAGTCGGTGATGTCCGCGTCCTTGACCCCTGGCGCCCAGATCATCTTGGTTGCGCCGATCGCAACGCCCAGCCGTTCGGCGATCTCGTCCTCGGTCAGGCCGGGATTGCGGTTGTCGTTCACCCAGCAGCTGGCGTGGGCCATCATGGTCCCGGCGCCGTCGTGCTCCAGTCCGCCCTGTTCCCCGATCACGCCGCTGTCGATCAGCGGCAGGTTCAGGCGTTCAGCCACGCGCGCGGCGATCCGCCCGTCTTTGCGGTGGCGCTGCTTGTTCCCCCAGCCGTTGAAGCGGATGTGGGCGACGGCCAGGCCGCCGTCGGCGTCCTTGACGAAGGTCGGCCCGCTGTCGCGGCACCACAGATCGTCGGTGGGAATGTCCCAGAACTCGACCGCCGTGCTGAACCGCGCGCGATCCAGCCCCCGCGCGCCGGGCGCCGCCATCATGGCCACCGGCTCGTATTCGCTGATGGCGTTGGCGATGGCGACGATGTCGGCCTGAACGGCGGCCAGATCGCGGGCGCCATAGACGTCGACGCTGACCGGCCATTGCATCAGGGTCCGCACATGGGGCGCGCTTTCCAGCGGCATTTCATAACGCGAGGCGGAGGGGGCGGTCGGCGCGGCGCAACCGGTTGTTCCGGCCCCGAGGGCGGCGAGTCCGGTCTGGATCAGGTGGCGTCTGTTCATGCGGCGGGAAACTAGACGCTCGATACATGTGGTCAAGCCGAAGTGAGAACCGTTATCATTTAAGGGGTTGTGACGTTTTGTCCGGCTCTCGACATGGACAAGGCCGGGCAGCGGGCGCAATTAGACGCGGAAAGCTGTATAAGCGAAAGAACTGCCGTCTTGTTCGACTATAAGTCCGCCTTTCAAAACTCGGTAGAGCAGGTCCGCAGCGAGGGGCGCTATCGCGTCTTCGCCGACCTGAAGCGCGTGCGCGGCCAGTTCCCGCAGGCGGTGCGCCGCCGCGAGGACGGCTCCGAGCAGGACGTCGTGGTCTGGTGCTCCAACGACTATCTGGGCATGGGCCAGCATCCGGTGGTGCTGGAGGCCATGAAGGCCGAGATCGACGCCGTGGGCGCCGGGGCCGGCGGCACGCGCAACATCTCGGGCACCACCCGCTCGGCGGTGGACCTGGAAGCCGAGCTGGCCAGCTGGCACCAGAAGGAAGCGGCCCTGCTGTTCACCTCGGGCTATGTGGCCAATGAGGCGACGCTGTCGACCTTGCAGAAGATCCTGCCGGGCCTGATCATCTTCTCCGACGCGCTGAACCACGCCTCGATGATCGAGGGCATCCGCCACGGCGGCGGCCCGCGCCACATCTTCCGCCACAACGACCTCGCGCACCTCGAGGAACTGCTGGCCGCCGCCCCCGTCGACGCGCCTAAGCTGGTCGCCTTCGAGAGCGTCTATTCGATGGACGGCGACATCGCCGACATCGCCGGCACCATCGCCCTGGCCAGGAAATACGGCGCCATGACCTATCTGGACGAAGTCCACGCGGTCGGCCTGTACGGCGCAACCGGCGCGGGCGTGGCCGAGCGCGACGGCGTGCTGGACGGCATCGACATCGTCGAATGCACCCTGGGCAAGGCCATCGGCGTCATGGGCGGCTATATCGCCGCCGACGCGGTCATCGTCGATGCGGTCCGCAGCTGGGCCTCGGGCTTCATCTTCACCACCAGCCTGCCGCCCGCCCTGACCGCCGGCGCCCTGGCCTCGGTGCGCCACCTGAAGGCCCACCCGGAACTGCGCGTCGCCCATCAGGAGCGCGCCGAGACCCTGAAGCGTCGCCTGCTCGAGGCCGGCATCCCGGTCCTGCCCAGCGTCAGCCACATCGTCCCGGTGCACGTCGGCAACCCGATCCACTGCAAGCTGATCTCGGACATGCTGCTGGAAGAGCACGGCATCTACGTCCAGCCGATCAACTATCCGACCGTGCCCAAGGGGACCGAGCGTCTGCGCTTCACCCCGTCGCCGAACCATGACGACGGCATGATCGACAAGCTGGTCGACGCGATGGACAAGCTGTTCTCGCACTGCAACGTGGCGCGCCGTCCGGTCGCCGCATGACGACCGACCCCGAACTCGGCGAAATCATCGTCGAGTTCGTCCGCAACGGCGCCTATCTGAAGTGTTCTGCGATCCACACGGCCACGGGCGTCGAGGTCTCCGCCATGGGCCCGGCGCTGGAGCCGCGCGCGGTCGAACGCGTGGCGATCGCCAAGCTGAAGCGGGCGTTGTCGCAGCGCTGACCCCCTAGATGTTGTGGTGTCGGGCGACGCGGCCTAGATAGGAGCGCCGTTTCCGCCCTCAGCCTTCGGGATGCCCGCCAGTGACCGCCTTCACCCACGACTCGTACTTCTCCAAGAGCCTCGCCGACGCCGATCCGGCGATCTTCAAGGGCATCCAGGGCGAACTGGGCCGCCAGAAGGAGCAGATCGAGCTGATCGCTTCTGAAAACATCGTCTCGCAGGCGGTGCTGGACGCGCAAGGGTCCGTCCTGACCAACAAGTACGCCGAGGGCTATCCGGGCCGTCGCTACTATGGCGGCTGCGAGTTCGTGGACGTCACCGAGGACCTGGCCCGCGAGCGCGCCAAGGAGCTGTTCGGCGCCGCCTTCGCCAACGTCCAGCCCCACTCGGGCGCCCAGGCCAACCAGGCCGTCTTCTTCACCCTGCTGCAGCCCGGCGACACCTTCCTGGGCATGGATCTGGCCTGCGGCGGTCACCTGACGCACGGTTCGCCCGCCAACCAGTCGGGCAAGTGGTTCCGCCCCGTGACCTACAAGGTCCGCGAAGACACGCACCTGATCGACTATGACCACGTCGCCGAAATGGCCCAGAAGGAGAAGCCCAAGCTGATCCTGGCCGGCGCCTCGGCCTATTCGCGCCACATCGACTTCAAGCGCTTCCGCGAGATCGCGGATTCGGTCGGCGCCTATCTGATGGTCGACATGGCCCACTACGCCGGCCTGATCGCCGGCGGCGTCTATCCCGACCCGATCCCGCACGCCCACGTCGTCACCACCACGACGCACAAGACCCTGCGCGGCCCGCGCGGAGGCATGATCCTGTCCAACGACGCGGACCTGGGCAAGAAGATCAACTCGGCCGTCTTCCCCGGCCTGCAGGGCGGCCCGCTGGAGCACGTCATCGCCGCCAAGGCCGTGGCCTTCGGCGAGGCGCTGAAGCCCGAGTTCAAGGGCTACGCCCAGCAGGTCGTCAAGAACGCCCAGGCCCTGGCCGGCGTCCTGGTCGAGCGCGGCCTGGCCATCGTCTCGGGCGGCACCGACAGCCACCTGATGCTGGTCGACCTGCGTCCCAAGGGCGTGACCGGCAAGGCCACCGAGCATGAGCTCGAGAAGGCCCTGATGACCTGCAACAAGAACGGCGTGCCGTTCGACACCGCGCCCTTCACCGTCACCTCGGGCGTTCGTCTGGGCACCCCGGCCGGCACCACGCGCGGCTTCGGCGAGGAAGAGTTCAAGCAGATCGGCCACTGGATCGCCGACGTCGTCTCGTCGATGAACGGCGGCGACGAAGCCGATCCGGCCGTCGTCGCGGGCGTCGCCGCCCAGGTGCGCGAACTGACCGCCCGCTTCCCGATCTACCGCTAAGAGACCGACTGGATGAAGTGCCCCTTCTGCGGAAACCCGGACACTCAGGTGAAGGACAGCCGCCCGTCTGACGACGGCGCGGCCATCCGCCGCCGCCGGTCCTGCCCGCAGTGCAACGGGCGCTTCACCACCTTCGAGCGGGTGCAGCTGCGCGAACTGGTCATCCTGAAACGGAACGGCCGCCGCACCCCCTTCGACCGCGACAAGCTGGAGCGCTCGCTGGGCATCGCCCTGAGGAAACGTCCCGTGCAGCCCGATCAGGTCGAGCTGCTGGTCAGCCGCATCGTGCGCCAGCTGGAAAGCCTGGGCGAGACCGAGATCCCGTCCAGCATCGTCGGCGACTTCATCATGAAGGCGCTGAAGTCGGTCGATGAGGTCGCCTACGTCCGCTACGCCTCGGTCTACAAGGACTTCCGCCACACCGGCGACTTCGCCAAATTCCTCGGCGACGAGGGCTTCGACGAGACCAAGCCCGACGACCCGCGCTGATGCGCCCGCGCGTCACCCTGAAGCTGGCGACGTCGCTGGACGCGCGCATCGCTACGGCCGATGGCGAAAGCCAGTGGATTACCGGCCCCGAAGCCCGTCAGCAGGGGCACCGTCTGCGCGCAAGCCATGACGCCATCCTGGTCGGCGTCGAGACTGTGCTGGCCGACGATCCCGAACTGACCGTGCGCCTGCCCGACTACGCCGGAGCGCATCCGCTGCGCGTGGTCCTCGACAGCCGCCTGCGCACCCCCGCGACGGCCAAGGTCGCCAGCGGACACACCCTGATCCTGACGACGGCGTCCGCCCATCCCGTCGGTCAGGCCCAGGTTGTGGCGGTCGCCGCCGAGGACGGCCGCCCCGCCATCGCCGCCGTGCTGGAGGCCCTGACTGCGCGCGGCGTCGGCTCCTTGCTGATCGAGGGCGGGGGCCGTGTCGCCGCCTCCTTCCTTCGGGCGGGTGTGGTGGACGCCATCGAGTGGTTCCGCGCCCCGATCCTGCTGGGCGGGGAGGGGCGGCCCTGCGTCGCCTCCCTGGCGCTTGCAAAGCTGGCCGACGCCCCCAAGTTCCGTCGTCTGGGCGTCGAGCCTGTCGGAGACGACCTGTGGGAACGCTACGCGCGAGCGTGACGCCTCTTCGGTCGATTTCAGACGAATTAGACTAATTAGACTCTGTTTTTTGGGTCCGAAGGGACCGGAGCTTTCATGTTCACCGGCATCGTCACCGACATCGGCCGCGTCCGCAGCGTCCGCCAAACCGACCGCGACCGTCGCTATGAGATCGAGACCGTGTGGGACACGGCCAGCATCGACCTGGGGGCCTCGATCAGCCACGCGGGCTGCTGCCTGACCGTCACGGAAAAGGGCGAGGGCTGGTTCGCGGTCGAGGTCTCGGGCGAGACCCTGTCCAAGACCAAGCTCGGCGACTGGGCCGAGAACACCCGCGTCAACCTGGAGCGCGCCGCTCGGTTGGGCGACGAACTGGGCGGCCATATCGTCTCGGGCCACGTCGACGGTCTGGGCGAGGTCGTCTCCATCACGCCGGAAGGCGGATCGCACCGCATCGTGGTCGAGGCGCCGGCTCCGTTGCACCGATTTATCGCGCCGAAGGGCTCAATCACCGTCGATGGGGTTTCCCTGACGGTGAATGGGGTGCAAGAGCGCCGCTTCGACTTGAACATCATTCCGCATACGTGGGATGCGACCACGCTCGGCGGCCTGAAGGTCGGCGACAAGGTCAACCTGGAGATCGACATGCTGGCGCGCTACCTCGCGCGGTGGCAGGAGACGGCGTGATGCCAATGGAACGTGGAATGCTGGCGGCGAACATGAACGACAGCCCGATCAGTCCGATCGAGGACATTCTCGAGGACGCCCGCAACGGCCGTCCCTACATCCTGGTTGACGCCGAGGATCGCGAGAACGAAGGCGACATCGTCATTCCGGCCCAGTTCGCGACGCCGGATCAGATCAACTTCATGATCCGCCACGCGCGCGGTCTGGTCTGCCTGGCCGTGACTGGCGACCGCGCTCGGCAATTGCGCCTGCCGCCGATGGCTGCCGACAACCGCGAGAGCATGAAGACCGCCTTCACCGTCTCGATCGAGGCCAAGGAAGGCGTGACCACGGGCATCTCCGCCGCAGACCGTTCGCACACCATTCAGGTCGCGACCGACCCGACGCGCGGCGTGGATGATATTGTCTCGCCTGGCCACATCTTCCCGCTGGTCGCGCGTGACGGCGGTGTTCTGGTCCGCGCGGGCCATACCGAGGCGGCCGTCGACATCAGCCGCATGGCCGGTCTGAACCCGTCCGGGGTGATCTGCGAGATCATCAAGGACGACGGCGAGATGGCGCGGATGCCCGACCTGATCGCCTTCGCCCAGCTGCACGGGCTGAAGATCGGCACCATCGCCGACCTGATCGCCTATCGTCGCCGCACCGAGCGCTTTGTTGAGCGCGTGCTGGAGACGCCGTTCGAGAGCGTCCACGGCGGGCCGTTCAAGCTGATCCTCTATCGCAACACCATCGAGGGCGCCGAACACATCGCCCTGGTGCGCGGCGACATCGACCCGACCAGGCCGACCGTCGTGCGGATGCACCAGATCGACTTCGCCGCCGACCTGCTGGGCCATGTCGAGGCCCGTCAGGACTATATTCCGAAGGCGATGCAGGCGCTGACCGCCAATGACGGTCCCGGCGTCGTCGTCTTCCTGCGTGACCCGGGCCTGCACGGCCTGGCCGAGCGCCTTGGGGGCGCCAACAAGCCCGCCGCCGTGGATCGTTCGCTGAAGGCCTATGGCGTCGGCGCCCAGATTCTGCTCGACCTCGGCGTCAAAGACATGATCGTGATGAGCTCGACGCGGCCCAATCCGACGGCGCTTGAGGGCTACGGCCTGCGCATCGTGGGCTGGCGCGATATGGACGGAGAAGACCAATCCTGAACGACCCCACCCGCGTCCTGATCGTTGAGGCACGCTATTACGACGATCTGGCCGACGCCCTTCTTGAAGGGGCCAAGGACGCCCTGCGCGCGCAAGGCGTGCAGTTCGACGTCGTCACCGTGCCCGGCGCCCTGGAGGTTCCGACCGCCATCGCCATGGCCGAGGAGGCCGGACGCTTTCCGACCGCGCCCCGCTATGACGGCTATGTCGCCCTGGGCTGCGTGATCCGCGGCGAGACCTATCACTTCGAGATCGTTTCGGATCAGTCGGCGGCCGGCATCATGCAACTGGGCCTCAGGGGCTTGGCCATCGGCAACGGCATCCTGACGACCGAGGACGAGGAACAGACCTGGGCCCGCGCCCGTCTGAGCGAAGGCGACAAGGGCGGCGGCGCGGCACGCGCCTGTCTGGATCTGATCGCGCTGCGCAAGCGCCTGCGCGGAGGACTGGCCTCGTGACCGAGCCGACCAACCCCACCCCGGCGACCGTCGCCGAAGTCATGGCCCAGCTGGCCGAGGCCGACAAAGCCCGCGCCGAGCCGCAACTGACCTCGCGTCAGCGCCGCGCCCGCACGGTCGCCCGTCTGGCCGCCGTCCAGGCCCTGTATCAGATGGAGCTGGCGGGCGAGGGCGTGGACGTCATCGTCAAGGAATTCCGCGATCACCGCTTCGACGCCGACATCGACGGCGCGCCCCTGGCCGAGGCCGACGAGGACTGGTTCTCCGAGGTCGTCCACGGCGTGGTCGAGCACCAGCGCGGCATCGACGAGGCGGTCAAGGCGCGCCTGGCCTCCAACTGGCGGCTGGAACGTCTGGACGCCACCCTGCGCGCCTTGCTGCGCTGCGGCGCCTGGGAACTGAAGTCCAAGCCCGACGTGCCGCGTGAAATCGTGATCGACGAGTATGTCGAGCTGGCCAAGGCCTTCTTCGACGAGGCCGAAGCCAAATTCGTGAACGCGGCGCTCGACGGCGTGGCGCGCGATGCCCGCGATTGACGTCGCCGGCGAATTCGAGACCATCCAGCGGCTTCTGAAGCCGCTGGCTCACCCGGAATGGGCGAGGGGGCTGGCCGACGATGTGGCCGTGCTGCCCTCGCGTCCAGGGCATGATCTGGTTTTGACCAAGGACGCCATCATCGAGGGCGTCCACTTCCTGCCCGACGACCCTCTGGAAACGGTGGCGCAGAAGCTGCTGCGCGTGAACCTGTCCGATCTGGCCGCCAAGGGGGCCGAGCCCTTCGGCTATCTGCTGGCCTGCCACTGGTCCGAACGCTGCGGCTGGCCCGAGCGCGAGGCCTTCGTCGCCGGGCTGAGGCGCGATCAGGCCATCTTCGACATCGCCTTGCTGGGCGGCGACACGGTCAAGACGCCGGGACCGGCCAGCTTCTCGGCCACCATGCTGGGCTGGGCACCGGCCTCATCGACGGTCAGCCGGGGCGGAGCCCGGCCGGGCGATCTGGTCTTCGTCACCGGCACCATCGGCGACGGCTGGCTGGGACTGCAGGCGGCGCAAGGCGCCCTGTCGCTGGAGCCGGAGCGCATGGACGCGCTGGAGGCCGCCTATCGCACCCCCATGCCGCGCGTCGAGTTCGCCTCGGTTGTGCGCGGCCTGGCCACCGCCAGCGCCGACGTGTCCGACGGCCTTCTGGCCGATGCGGGCCATATCGCGGAGGCCAGCCGGGTCGGCATCGAACTGGATCTGGAGGTCCTGCCCCTGTCGGCGGCGGCCCAGGCCTGGCTGGACAGTCGCGTGGACGCGCAAGGCGCGCTGGAACTGCTGGCCACGGGCGGCGACGACTATGAGATCGTCCTGACCATCCCGGCCGGCGCCGAGAACGCCCTGCGCCGCGAGGCCGAACGCCGTCACCTGCGTCTGACCCGCGTCGGCCGGGTGGTGGAGGGCAAGGGCGTGATCGCGCGCCATCTGGGGCAAGAGATCGTCCCGACCCGCACCGGCTGGACCCACGACTAGGCTGCAACGGAATCCTAACCGGGGCAGGGCAGGGTGGCGCCATGCAACGTCGCGCCCTGATCCAGGCTGGAGCCGTCCTGACCGCCTCTATGGCCGCCGCCGCCGTCGCGGGATCGGCCCGCGCGTCGGAGAAGGCTGCGCCGCCCGCCGCCGCCTTCGTCAACATGACGGGCGTCGGTCTGCCGGTCATCACCGAGGGCCGGGTGCGCAACTACGTCTTCATCGTGCTGAAACTGCACCTCGGGCCGGGCCATACGGTCGAGGCGGTGCGGGCCAAGGAAGCCTATCTGCGCGACGCTCTGATTCGCGCCGGACACCGCACGCCCTTTGTCCTGCCGGACACCTGGGTGGCGCTGGATACGGCGGCGCTGAGCGCCAGTCTGATCCGCTCGGCTTCGAGCCTGATCGGGCGCGGCGCGGTGGCTCGCGTCGAGGTCGTCAGCCAGACGCCGCGCCGTCGTACCGGGATGCAGGGTGTCTGAAGTCAGGCCTGAGAAACCGCTGTTGCGTCACCTCTTCGCATTTGACACAGTTAAGCCGCAATTCCCGGGGGACGTGAGGTTGCGTCCGTAGGCGCACGGGGGGACCGGAAGGCGGAGAGAGGCGAAACGCCCGCCCGCGCCAAGGATCCGTGTGCTCGTTGCACAAGGGCTTGGAAACGCCATGATGAATTACGTTTGGCTGGCCATCGCGGCCGGCGCGCTGGGGGTGCTTTACGGCGCCGTCCAGACCGCCGTCCTGATGAAGGCCGGCACGGGTAACGACAGGATGCGAGAGATCGCCGCGGCGATCCAGGAAGGGGCGTCGGCCTATCTGAAGCGTCAGTACACAACGATTGGTATGGTGGGGGTCGTGATCTTGGTCGCGGCCTTTTTGCTTATCGGGCCCTGGGCTGCGCTCGGGTTCCTGATCGGGGCGGTGCTGTCCGGCGCGGCCGGGTTCGCCGGGATGCTGATCTCGGTGCGGGCCAATGTGCGCACGGCCCAGGCGGCGTCTGAAAGCCTGGCCAAGGGGCTGGACCTGGCCTTCCGCTCGGGCGCCATCACGGGGATGTTCGTGGCCGGCGGCGCGCTTCTGGGCGTGTCGGGCTACTACGCCTTCATGACGCAAGGCATGGGCTTTGAAAGCACCAGCCGCGCGGTCGTCGACGGCCTGGTGGCCCTCGGCTTCGGCGCCTCGCTGATCTCCATCTTCGCGCGACTGGGCGGCGGCATCTTCACCAAGGGCGCCGACGTGGGCGGCGACATGGTGGGCAAGGTCGAGGCCGGCATCCCTGAGGACGATCCCCGCAACGCCGCCACCATCGCCGACAACGTGGGCGACAACGTCGGCGACTGCGCCGGCATGGCCGCCGACCTGTTCGAGACCTATGCCGTCACGACCGTGGCGACCATGGTGCTGGCGGCCATCTTCTTCCGCAATCAGCCCTATGTCGAAGTGATGATGCTGCTGCCCCTGGCGATCTGCGGCATCTGCATCGTGACCTCGATCATCGGCTCCTTCTTCGTCCGTCTGGGCAAGGGCGGCAACATCATGGGGGCCCTGTATCAGGGCCTGATCGTGACGGGCGTCCTGTCGGTCGTGGCGGTCTGGTGGGTCATCAATCAACTGGTGCCCGGCGCCGTCGAGACGTCCGGCGGGCTGCTGATCCAGCCCATGAACCTGTTCTGGTCCGGCGTCGTCGGCCTGCTGGTCACGGCGGGCATCGTGGTCATCACCGAGTTCTACACCGGCACGGCCTTCCGGCCGGTGAGATCGGTGGCTAACGCCTCGGTTTCGGGTCACGGCACCAATGTGATCCAGGGGCTGGCCGTGTCGCTGGAATCGACGGCCCTGCCGGCTCTGACCATCATCGTCGGCATCGTCGCGGCCTTCCAACTGGCGGGCCTGTTCGGCATTGCCATCGCCACCACGACCATGCTGGGCGTGGCGGGGATGATTGTGGCGCTGGACGCCTTTGGGCCGGTCACAGACAATGCGGGCGGCATCGCCGAGATGGCGGGCCTGCCGCCGGAGGTCCGTGTCTCGACCGATGCCCTGGACGCGGTGGGCAACACCACCAAGGCCGTGACCAAGGGCTACGCCATCGGTTCGGCGGGCCTGGGCGCGCTGGTCCTGTTCGCCGCCTATGTGGAAGACCTGAAGCACTTCTCGGCCGAAGCGACGCCGGGCAGCTTCTTCCATGGGATGGGGGCGGTCGCGTTTGACCTGTCCAACCCCTACGTCGTGGTCGGCCTGCTGTTCGGGGGGGCCTTGCCCTTCCTGTTCGGCGGCATGTCGATGACGGCGGTGGGACGCGCCGCCGAGGCCGTCGTGGCCGAGGTGCGCCGCCAGTTCCGTGAGAACCCCGGCATCATGACCTTCCAGACCAAGCCCGAATACGGCCGGGCCGTGGACATTCTGACCAGCGCGGCCATCCGCGAGATGATCGTGCCCAGCCTGTTGCCCGTGCTGTCGCCGATTGTCCTGTTCGTCGTGGTGCTGTTCATCCAGCCGGACAAGGCCAACGCCTTCGCCGCCCTGGGGGCCATGCTGATGGGGGTGATCGTGACCGGCCTGTTCGTGGCCATCTCGATGACCTCGGGCGGTGGGGCTTGGGACAACGCCAAGAAGCTGATCGAGGAAGGCTTCACCGACAAGAACGGCATGACCCACGGCAAGGGATCCGAAGCGCACAAGGCCGCCGTCACTGGCGACACCGTGGGCGACCCCTACAAGGACACCTCCGGTCCGGCGGTGAACCCGATGATCAAGATCACCAACATCGTGGCGCTGCTGCTGCTGGCGGTGCTGGCCAGCGGGAAGATCGTCTAGGGGCCTCGCAAGCCCGAAACGAAGAACGCCCCGGAGAGCGATCTCCGGGGCGTTTTTTCTTTCTTGGGGGCCTATGCTCGCCGTGCGGCGGCTCGCGACTTGAGGCCCAAGGGCAGCCTATGCTTGCGACGCGGTCGCTCGCGGCTTGAGGCCTTTAATCCGGGCGGCGCTGGCCGGGGACGTCTTCCTCGGTGCGCGGCAGCTGGCCCTGGCCGACGGTGCCGAGCAGTTGTTCCATGATCGACAGTTGGCGGCCGCGGGTCGGGGTCTCACGCCGTTCCATGGTGATCTGGCGACCATCTTCCAGACCCAGGGTGCGGACGGTGGCGACCTTGTCGTCGGCCTTGTCGAAGGTGATTTCCGTCACCGTGCGCTGCGACACCTGCGGCTTGTTGTAGGTGTAACGCTCGGTCGTCTGGGTCAGATAGTACCAGACGGTGTCAGGCTCGAACGTCGAGGTCGTCGAGGGCGAACCCAGACGCGCCAGAACCGTTTCCTTGGTGTCAGTGCCGGCCACGACGTCCTGGGGCTTGGCGTCGATCGCCTGAAAGCCTTGGGTGGCGACAACAGGCGCACAGGCGCCGGCTGCAGCGGCCAACGAAATGGCGGCGAAGATCGGTGTAATTCGGGGCATCAGCGTCCGCCTCAGCATAACAAGGTCTTTGACCTAACCGGCGCTGCGTCCTAGTGCAACGGCGCGGCGAAAAAGGGGCTGTTGCTCATGCTTAGAAATCTCTTCCGACAACGACCCGACGAGCGCCAGGGCGACGCCCTGTATGCTCTGGCCGTCGCACAGGCTCGACAGCCGGCCTTTTACACCACCCTTGGCGTGGCCGACCGGATCGACGCGCGGTTCGAGCTCTACACCCTGCACGTGCTGATTCTGTTCCTGCGGCTCAAGCAGGACGGCGAGCGCGGCGAGGTCGCGGCCCAGAAGCTGTTCGACACCTATATTTCGTCGCTGGACAACACCCTGCGCGAACTGGGCGTCGGCGACGTGTCCGTCGGCAAGAAGATGCGCAAGCTGGGCGAGTCCCTGTATGGCCGCATGAACGCCTATGAAGGCCCGCTGCGCGCCGAGGACGTCGAGGCCCTGGCTTCGTCCCTGGCCAAGAACGTTTATGAAAGCGCTGACATTGAGGCCGGGCGCGCGCTGGCGCGTTACGCCGTGACGTCGCGTCAGAATCTGGCGACGCAGTCGTTTGAAACCGTGTCCAGCGCTCCGGCCTGGGCGGAGATCGCCGCATGAACGACGCCCCTCCCTTGCCTTACAGCGAACCGCTGAGGCTGCATCAGATCGGCGCCGGCGTGCAGCGCCGTCTCACGCCGGATGCGGAAACGTGCAAACGCGTGGCCCGCGCCCTGGACCTTCAGGCGCTGGAGGCGTTCGAGGTCGAGATCAATCTGGCGCCGACGGTGTCTGGCTGGCGGATGGAGGGGCGGGTCGTCGCTGACGCCGTCCAGACCTGTGGCCTGACGCTGGAGCCCTTGCCGGTTCACGTGGACCGGAAATTCTCGATCCAGATGGTCGAGGCGACCGAGCGCGAGGGCGAGGAGGACGGCGAGATCGACCTGGAGCTGGATGACGATTCGGCGGATCAGATCGAAGGCGGCAGCCTCGACCTGGGTCAGTACGCCGTCGAGCAACTGACGCTGAGCCTCGATCCCTTCCCGCGCAAGCCGGGCGCGGTGTTCGAGCAACCCAAGGAACCCGGCGAAATCTCGCCCTTCGCCGTGCTGAAGACCCTGCGTCCCAAGGACGGTTCCGACGAAGGTTGACCTGACGTCGGCCTGGTAGCATCCCAAGGATGCGACATTTGCGTCCTGCATCCCTATATGAAGCCGCGACAAGACGGCGACGGAGTCCATTTCCACTTGGCATCCCCAACACTGATCTCGCTCGACGCCATGGGGGGAGACCACGGTCCCTCGGTCGTGGTCGGCGGCGTGAAGGACTACCTCTCGCGGCATGGCGGCGAGGGCGTGCGTTTCCTGCTGCATGGCGACGAGGCGGCGATTCGCGCCGAGATGACGCGCTGCGGCCTGACCAATGCTGAATGCGACGTCCGCCACACCGACAAGGTCGTGGCCATGGACGAAAAGCCGGCCCAGGCCATGCGTCGGGGCAAGGGCTCCAGCCTGTGGAACGCCGTTGAGGCCGTGAAGACGGGCGAGGCCAAGGCCGCCGTCTCCGCCGGCAACACCGGCGCCCTGATGGCCATTTCCAAACTGATCCTGCGGATGGCGGCGCCGGGGCTGGAGCGCCCGGCCATCGTCGCCAGCTGGCCGACCCTGCGCGGCTATACGGCGGTGCTGGACGTCGGCGCTAATATCGGCAGCGACGCCAAGCAGTTGATCGAATTCGCCATCATGGGCGAGGCCTTCCAGGCGGCCGTGCACGGCGTGGCCAAGCCGACGGTCGGCCTGCTGAACGTCGGCTCCGAGGACATGAAGGGCCATGACGAGGTGCGCGAGGCCCACGCCATCCTGCGCGAAGGCGGCATCCCGCTGGCCTATCACGGCTTCGTCGAGGGCGACGATATCGCCAAGGGCACGGTGGACGTGGTCGTCACCGACGGCTTCACCGGCAATATCGCCCTGAAGACAGCCGAGGGCACGGCGCGATTCATCTCCAGTCTGTTGAAAGAGGCGTTGACCTCCGGCCCCCTCGCCAAGCTGGGCGCCCTGATCGCCATGCCGGCGCTGAAGCGGATGGCGGCCCGGATCGACCCCAACGCCATCAACGGCGGACCTCTGCTGGGCCTCAACGGAATCGTCGTGAAAAGCCACGGCGGCGCCACGCCGCGCGGCTATGGAAACGCCATCCGCATCGCCGTCGATCTGGCGCGTAGTGATTACATGGCCAAGGTCGGGGCCAACCTGGGACGGCTCGCCGCCCTGGAGCAGCCCGCGCCCGCCGCCGACAACCTCGGGGAGACCCACCAGTGAGCGTCATCCGCAGCGCCGTGACCGGCGTCGGTTCCTTCCTGCCGGAGAAGGTCGTCACCAACGCCGACCTGGTCAAGTTCGTCGACACGTCTGACGAGTGGATCGTCGAGCGCACCGGCATTCATCAGCGCCATCAGGCCCGCGACGACGAACCGACCAGCGATCTGGCCGTCGAGGCCGCGCGCCGCGCCCTGGCCGACGCGGGCAAGACGGCGGCCGACGTCGACCTGATCATCGTCGCCACCACCACCCCGGACCAGACCTTCCCCGCGACCGCCGCCATCGTGCAGCGCAAGCTGGGCGCGCCGGTCGGTATCGCCTTCGACGTCCAGGCGGTCTGCTCGGGCTTCGTCTATGCGATGAGCGTGGCCGACGGCTTCGTCGCGCGCGGCATGGCCAAATGCGCCCTGGTCATCGGCGCCGAGGAAATGACCAAGCTGATGGACTGGAGCGACCGGACCACCTGCGTCCTGTTCGGCGACGGCGCCGGCGCCTTTGTCATCGAGCCGCGCGAAGGGCAGGGGACCAAGGCCGATCAGGGCGTGCTGGGCTTCGCCCTGCGCTGCGACGGCTCCAAGGCCGATATGCTCTATGTCGACGGCGGCCCGGCCACGACCGGCACGGTCGGTAACCTGAAGATGCTGGGCAATCAGGTCTTCCGCCACGCCGTGGTCAACATTTCCGAGGCCATCGTCGGCGCGGCTGAGGCGGCGGGCGTCTCGATCCCCGAGATCGACTGGTTCGTGCCGCACCAGGCCAACCAGCGCATCATCAAGGGCGTGGGCGAACGCCTGGGCCTGGACGAGGACAAGGTGATCTCGACCGTCGCGCTCCACGCCAACACCTCGGCGGCGTCCATCCCGCTGGCCATGGACGCGGCCATCAAGGATGGGCGCATCAAGCGCGGCGATCTGGTGCTGATCGAGGCCATGGGCGGCGGTCTGACCTGGGGCGCCTGCGCCTTCCGTCTCTGATTTGCATTCAGGGCTTTGATTCGGGGCGACTTTGCCCTTCTATGCGTGCGGATTGGCAGCGGAGAGACGCAGTGACGGGACAACAAACCCTGACCCGGGCGGATTTGTGCGAGGCGGTGCATGAGGAGGTGGGGCTTTCCCGCCAGGAGTGCTCCGGTCTGGTCGAGCGCACGCTCGAACTGGTCGTCGAATCGCTTGAGCGCGGCGAGACGGTGAAACTGTCCGGCTTTGGCGTTTTCCAGGTGCGCGAAAAGCGCGCCCGCATGGGCCGCAACCCCAAGACCGGCGAACCGGCGGCGATCAACCCGCGCCGGGTCATCAGCTTCCGCGCCTCGCAGATCATGAAGAGCCGGGTCCACGACGCCGTCGTCGAGGACTGATCACGGTGGCCAAAAGCCCCAACGCCTTCCGCACCATTTCCGAGGCCGCCGACGAAGTCGGCGCGCCCCAGCACGTCCTGCGCTTCTGGGAGACGAAGTTCGACTTCATCGCCCCGGTGAAGCGCGCGGGCGGCCGTCGTTTCTATCGGCCCGAGGACGTCACCGTCCTGAAGGGCGTGCGTCGATTGCTGCATGACGAGGGGCTGACGATTCGCGGCGTCCAGCGTCTGCATAAAGAGCAGGGGCTGGCTCGCCTGGCCGCCTATGGCGATCCGACGACCGTGTTGGAGATTGACGCCGACGTGGAACGCGAACCCGTCGCCGCCATTGCGGCCCAGCCATTCGAGGCCGCGCGCCTGGGCGCCGTTTTGGCCGACCTGGAGTCGGCCAAGGCGCGTCTGGAAGCTGTTCTGCAGCGCTGAGGCGAACTTGTTGTTCGAAGAGCGTTTTAGCGTTTGCGGACTGCGGAATCGCCGTCTATACGGAGCGCCTTCGGAGCGTGGCGCAGCCTGGTAGCGCACTTGACTGGGGGTCAAGGGGTCGCAGGTTCGAATCCTGTCGCTCCGACCATTCAACCTTTGAGTTGTTTGGATTTTGACGGGCGGCTCTGCTTCACGCAGGCCGCCCGTTTCGCTTTCTGGTCGCTGGGCTTCGGCTAGTCGCTCACTCGAACACATACACCCGGTCGCCGCCGGGCTTCTCCTTGGGCGTCATGCCGAGAGCGATCAGGAAGGCGGCGGCCTTGCGGGCGTTCTCTGCGTCCAGTTCGTCGCCCGGACGCGGCTTTTCCTCGATCAATACGACGGGGCGGCATCGCCGCAGCGTCTGCTCCGCGCCTTTGAGCGCCAGATACTCGGCCCCCTGGATGTCGAGTTTCATGAGGTCGACATGATCGAAATCGAAGCTGTCGATGGTGCGAACCTGGACGTGGATGGCCCTCTCCCCGGTCGGCATCTTGCTGGTGGGCGTAGCCACTTCGGGGTGATTGGCGATAAAGGACCCGCCTGAGCCCTTTACGAGCTGCTGCATGATCAGTTCTCCGGCCTTGTCCGCGACGGCGAAGGGCTGGACCACGACATTGTCGGGAACGTTTCGCGCCAGGCATTCCCGGATGCCCGGGATCGGCTCAAAACTGACGACCTCGTCGAAACGCATGGCGAAGGCGCGGGCGAAAATGCCGATATTGCCGCCGATATCGAGCGCCCGGCCCCAATTCTTGACGTAACCGAAGGCGGCTTCGCGGCCCGGCGACTGATAGCTCGCGAGATCCGGCATGAGCCAGTGCTGCTCGCCATCCGGCAACCAGAAATCTTCGTGTTTGAACAACGGCCTCTCCTTGTTTCCGAGGCGAGCCTAAAGTGAGGACATTCCGATAGCTACAGCCCAATTGACCGAACTGCTCAGGCTTGGTTGTCGCGTTCGGCTTGTACGGTGCATCTGGAAGGGGAGGCATCGTGCCCATCGACCGGGGCAGCGTCTCAGCGGGCGGCCAGCCGCTCCAGCGCCGGGGTCTTCAGGATGCGGAAGTCGCGGCAGGTCGGGAGGGCGACCAGGCCGTCGTTCTGGAACTGGCCCAGGACGCGCGACACCGTCTCCATGGCCAGGCCGAGGTAGTCGGCCATGTCCTGGCGGCTCATGGGCAGGGAGGCGTCGTTCGAGCGGGCGCGGGCGGCGATGTCGAGCAGGAAGCTGGCCATCTTCTCGCAGGCGGTGCGGCGGCCCAGCATGGCCAGATGGTCCTGGGCGCGCGCTAGCTCGGCCAGCGCCGCCTGGGTCAGGACGTTCTCGTCCGGCAGCGCCGCGCCGCGCGGGATCGCCGCCACCTCGGTCGGACACAGGGCCTCGGCCGAGAAGCGATGATCCTCGCCGGGTTCGAGGCCGAACAGGTCGCCGGGATAGTAGAAGGCGCCGATCTGACGCCGCCCTTCAAGGGAATAGCGGAGGGTCCGCACCGCGCCGGATATCACCGCATAGACGGAATGGGCCTGGTCGCCCTCGACATAGACAGGTTCGTCGGCAGCGTAGCTCAGCTTGACGCCAGGCCGGCGGTCCAGACGCGGACCGAGCCGAAACGTCGCGACGCAGAGCAGAGGGGGAGCGTCCATCATCAGCCTCGCAGTCCCCGGCTCCCGTCATATGGGCGCACAGGGCGGATCGCCGCAAGATCGAAATTCGGGCCACGTCCTTGACGGACGTCAACCGGCCTTCGGCGGCGGCGTGCGATGCTTGCTTTTGGACCGCAAGGCGAGGCCATGAACGACGGGCTGAAACTGATCGTCGCCCTGGCCGGCGGCGTCGAGAATGACCATGACGAAGCCTTGGACTTCGCTGCTGAACTGTGCGCTCGCCACGGCGCTTGGGCGCGGGTGGTTTCGACCTATGGCGACGCGGCGGCGGACCTGATCGCCATGGGCCGGTCGCTGGGCACCCGGCGGGCGTCCGAAGCGATCGCCGTGATCGAACACGCCGAGGACGAACGGCGGACCCGTATCGAAGCCGTGGCGCGGCGCGCCGCCGCCTCGCGGGGCGTCTCCTTCAGCGAGGACGAGGATGAGGCGGGCGACAGGGGGGCACCGCGCATGGCCATGGCCAGGCATGATTACCGCCCTCCGGCCGCCGCCGCGCGCGCGACGGCCCTGGCCGATCTGGTGATCCTGGGGCAGGGCGGGCTGGACCACGCCGATCCACGCGGCGAGGTGCTGGGCCAGGCCCTGTTGCAGCAATTGACGCCGATCCTGATCGCGCGGGGCGAGCCGTCCGCCCTGACCGGCCCGGCGGCGATCGCCTGGGACGGCGGGGCGCAGGCCGGACGAGCCGTGCGCGCGGCCCTGCCGCTGCTGGCCGAGGCGTCCGAGGTGGTGATCCTGCAAAGCCCTCGGGGACTGGACCTGATGGCCGCCGACCCCGACGCGCGGCGGCTTCAGACCTATCTGGCCCTGCACGGGATCGTGCGGACCTCGGCCTCGCAGGTCGACGGCGACCGCGAAGGCGAGGCCCTGGCCGCCGCCGCCCGGTCGCGGGGCGCGGGGCTGCTGGTGGCGGGCGCCTATGGCCGGTCGCGGTTGCGCGAGGTCGTCTTCGGCGGTGCGACGCGCAGCTTCCTGGCCGACCGCGACGGTCCGTCCCTGCTGCTGGCGCACTGAGACATGGACTGGCGCCCGACCCTGTTCGAGGACCGCGCCGACGCGGGGCGGCGGCTGGCCGATGTGCTGGTGGCGCTGAAGACGCGCGACCCGGTGATCTACGCCCTGCCCCGGGGCGGGGCGCCGGTGGCGTTCGAGGTTGCGCGGCGCCTGGACGCGCCCCTGGACCTGGCCCTGGTGCGCAAGATCGGCGCGCCGGGCAATCCCGAGCTGGCGCTGGCGGCGGTGATCGACGGCGACCATCCCCACACCGTGGTCAATGAGGAGGTGCGGCGTCTGACCGGGGCCGACGCGGCCTATCTGGAGCGGGCGCAGGCGCGCGAACTGGCCGAGATCGAACGCCGCCGCGACCTCTATTTTCGCGGCCGGTCCCGGCCCGACCCCAGAGGGCGGACGGCGATCATCGTCGATGACGGCCTGGCCACGGGCGCCACGGCGCGGGCCGCCGTTCTGGGCCTGCGCGGGCAGGGCGCGGCGAGGGTGATCCTGGCGGTGCCGGTCGCGCCGCCCGACGCCGCCGACGCTCTGCGCGAGGAGGTGGACGCCTTCGTTTGCCTGGCCGAGCCCGCGTCCTTCCACAGCGTCAGCCAGGCCTACGCCGATTTTCATCAACTGGAGGACGAGGAGGTGCTGGACCTGATGGACCGCGCCGCGTCCTTCGGCGCCGCCCGCCGGAGTTAGGCCGGATCAGCGCAGGTGGTCGCCGAACCAGACGGCGGCCAGCCGGATCACTTCATCCAGCGCGCCCGGCTCCTCGAACAGATGCGTCGCGCCGGGAATGACCGCCATCTCGGCCGGGCCAGCAATCTGCTGCTGCGCCTCGCGGTTCCACGTCAGCACGGGTTCGTCGTCGCCGCCGACGATCAACAGGGTCGGGACCGTGACGCGCGGCAGGGCTTCGTCCGCCAGATCGGGCCGCCCTCCGCGCGAGACGACGGCGGCGACGGCGGCGGGCCGTTCCGCCGCGGCCTTGAGGGCGGCGGCGGCGCCGGTGCTGGACCCGAACAGGCCCAGCGGCAGGTTCGCTAGATCGGGTCTGGTCTTGGCCCAGTCGACGGTCTGGACCAGTCGTTCGGCCAGCAGGTCGATGTCGAAGACGTTGGCGCGGTCGCGCGCCTCCTCCTCGGTCAGCAGGTCGAACAGCAGGGTGGCCATGCCCCCCGCGACCAGCGCCTCGGCGACCTGGCGGTTGCGCGGGCTGAACCGGCTGGAACCGCTGCCGTGAGCGAAGACCACCAGGCCGCGCGGCCGGGCCGGCGCGCGAAGGTCGCCGGCCAGATCCAGCGGCGGGATCAGCACGGATTCGGCGAACGGATTCGCGGACATGGGCGGCCTCGAGAGCAGGTCGGCGCGGCCGACGGCAGGACGGGAGGCTAGGGACGCGCGCGCCCTCGGCATTGACGGGCGTCAAGGCGGGACGAGGAAAGGCGGCTCAAAATAACGACATGACCACGCCCCCTCTGTTCCGGATCGAGGATGTCGCGGCCTTGGTGCGGCGGCGTTCCCGGCCCCTGCCGCCCATCGACGACGAGGATTTCGCCGCCGCCTTCGACCATTTCGGGCAGGCCCGCGTCGTCTTGCTGGGCGAGGGCACCCATGGCACCCGCGAATTCTATCGCGCGCGGGCGGCGATCACCCGGCGGCTGATCGACCGGCACGGTTTCCGCATCGTGGCCGTCGAGGGCGACTGGCCCGACGTGGCCGAGCTGGACCGCTTCGTCCGCAATCGCGGCGTCTGGGGCCAGAAGGACAGTTTCCCCAACTTCCCGCGCTGGATGTGGCGCAACGCCGAGTTCGCCGCCTTCGTGCGCGAACTGCGGGCCTGGAACCTGGAACGGCCAGCGGTAGACCGCGCCGAGCTACGCGGGCTGGACGTTTACAGCCTGTCGCAGTCGCGCAGCGAGGTGCTGGCCTATCTGGACCGGGTCGATCCCGAGGCGGCGGGCGAGGCACGGCGGCGTTACGGTTGTCTGACGCCCTATCTGGACCAGCCCCAGGGCTATGGCGCGGCGGCGCGCCTGGGGGTGGTGGACTGCGAGGACGTGGTGGTGGCCCAACTGGTCAGCCTGATGCAGCACCAGCTGAGCTACAGCCGTCAGGACGGCGAGGACTATCTGGACGCGACGCAGAACGCGCGGGTGGTCCGGGCGGCCGAGGGCTATTACCGCGCCATGTATCGCGGCTCGGTCGAGAGCTGGAACCTGCGCGACAGTCATATGTTCGAGACGCTGGCCTATCTGCTGCAGGCGCGCGGGCAGGGAGCAAAGGCCGTCGTCTGGGCGCACAATTCGCATCTGGGCGACGCCTCGGCCACGGCGATGGGCGCGGCGGGTGAATACAATCTCGGCCAGCTGTGCCGCGAAGCCTTCGACCGCGACTGCGTCGCCATCGGCTTCGGCACCGACCGGGGCCGGGTCGCGGCGGCCGACGACTGGGGCGGGGCGGTGCGCTTCAAACAGGTGCTGCCGTCGCGCCGCGACAGTTGGGAGCATATTTTCCAGCAGGCCGGACTGGGCCGGTCCCTGACCGACTGGAGCGCCGACCCCGGCCTGGCCGAGGCGTTGGCCGAGGTCCGGCTGGAGCGCGCCATCGGCGTGATCTACCGGCCCGAAACCGAGCGCAGCAGCCACTATTTCGACGCGCGCCTGTCGGCCCAGTTCGACGCCTTCGTCTGGTTCGAGGAGACCGGGGCGGTGACGCCCGTGGCGGGCGAGCCGCCGGAGGGAGCGCCCGACATCTATCCGTTCGGCCTCTGATCAGGCGGCGGCGTGGCGGGCGGGGCGGGCCGATAAGGTCGGGCCGGGAATCTGCACCTCGAACCGCGTGCCGGGGTCGAGGGGGGTGATGACGAGGCCGCCGCCCGTCTCGCGCGCCATTCGCGTGATCAGCGACAGGCCGAACCCGGCGACCGCCTCGGGATGGGCCGCGTCGGGAAAGCCGACGCCGTCGTCGCTGACGGCCAGGCGGCAGCCGTCGGCCGTCGGCTCCAGCAGGACGTGAACGGTCCCGCCGTGATCGCCCAGTCCGTGCTCATAGGCGTTGCCGACCAGTTCGGCGGCGATCAGGCCCAGGGC
>NZ_JBOHLI010000012.1:0-58324 GCF_050729455.1 Brevundimonas sp. | reverse complement strand
CCCTGAAAGAGCGCCTCGATTCTCAGCGGGTGGCCGAGGGCGCGCGGTCGCGCAATCGCGACCTGTCGGTCTGTGTCCTGCGGGTGGCCGAGAGCGAAGCCGTCGTGCAGTCGCGTGGCGGCGGCTGGCTGGACCGGGCGATGCCGCAGATCGGCGCCATGGTGTCGCGTCTGGTGCGGGTCGAAGACACGGCGGCGCGCCTGGGGCCTGAGCTGTTCGCCCTGGTCCTGCCGGCCACGGGCGCTGCTGCGGCGCGCATGGCGGCGGAGCGGATATCGGCGGTCATCGCCTGCACCGCCTTTGACGCCGGCAAGGATCGCTCGCCCTTCGTGGTCGAGTTCGATGTCGGCGTGGCCGAGATGCAGGATGGCGAAACGCCCGCCGCCGTTCTGGAACGGGCGTCGGCCGATCTGCCGAAAAGCTAGGCGGGCAGTTCCACCGTAGCCACGGCTTGGGCCGCCAGGCCTTCGCCGCGTCCGGTGAAGCCCAGGCCTTCGGTCGTGGTCGCCTTGACGCTGACCGTGTCGAGCGGAAGCTTCAGCAACTCGGCGAGACGCTCGCGCATGGCCTGACGGTGCGGCTTCACCTTGGGCTGTTCGCAGATCAGGGTGACGTCGACATTGACGATCCGTCCGCCGCGCGCCGCCACGCGTTCAGCCGCATAGACCAGGAAGCGGTCGGACGAGGCGCCCTTCCATTGCGGATCGCTGGGCGGGAAGTGATCGCCGATATCGCCGTCGGCGATGGCCCCCAGGATGGCGTCCGTCAGGGCGTGCAGGCCCGCATCGGCGTCGGAATGGCCGATCAGGGTCTGGTCGTGCGGGATCTCGACGCCGCACAGCCAGACGGATGTTCCCGGTCCCCAACGATGCACGTCGTAGCCCTGGCCGATGCGGATGGTCTTAGGCAGCAGGGCCTCGGCCATGGCGAAATCCTCGGGATAGGTCAGCTTCATCAAACGGGCGTCGCCCTCGACCAGGCGCACGCGGCCCCCGGCGCGTTCGACCACGGCCGCCTCGTCGGTCGGGGCGTCGGCGTCGGCCCAGGCGGCGTAGGCGTCGCGGATGGTCTTGAGGCGGAAGGCTTGCGGCGTCTGGGCGCGCCACAGGCCGTCGCGCTCGACCCCGCCGACGACCAGACCGTCCAGGCCGCGACGCAGGCTGTCGGCCACGGGCAGGGCGGGCAGGGCGCCGTCGGCGTGGTTCAGCGCCTCCAGCAGCCGGTCGATGACGGTGGCGCTCAGGAAGGGGCGGGCGGCGTCGTGGATCAGGACCGGCGTGTCGTCAGAATTAGTGAGGGCAACCAGGCCCGCCTGAACCGACTCGGCACGCGTGGCCCCGCCCGCGACCGCCCGCCATCCCGTCAGACCGGCCAGGGCCTCTACGGCGCGGGGCTCGGCGCCCGGAGCGACCACGACGACGACCGGGTCAGCCCCCGCCGCCAGCAGGGCTTCCACCGACCAACGCGCCATCGGCCGGCCGCCGACGGCCCGCCACTGCTTGTCTCCACCGGCCCTGGAGCCGGAACCGGCGGCCACTACGATTGCTGAGAATGCCATGTCGGCCTTCTAAGCGCCCCAGTTCCGCTTGACGAGAGGGGCAACAGTCGGCGGTAAGGACGGCATGAACGCAGGATTGCAAATCGGAGACGTGCGGATCGCCGGGCGGGTGCTGATGGCCCCGATGACCGGGATCACCGACCTGCCATTCCGGCTGCTCGCCTCGAAGCTGGGCGCGGCCTATGTGGCGACCGAGATGGTGGCCTCGGCCGAGCTGGCGCGCGGACGGCCCGACGTGGTGCGGCGGGCGGCGGTCGGCGGCGGCCTGCCCCTGACGGTGATCCAATTGGTCGGCGGCGATCCCGACGTTATGGCCGAGGGCGCGCGCATGGCCGAGAAGGCTGGCGCGGACATCATTGACCTGAATTTCGGCTGCCCGGCCAAGGAAGTGACGGGAGCGGCCTGCGGCTCGGCCCTGATGCGAACCCCGGAGCGGGCGGCGGCCATCATGGGCGCGGTTCTGTCGGCGGTCAGTCGCCCCGTTACGGTCAAGATGCGTTTGGGCTGGGACGAGAACAGCCAAAACGCCGCCGACCTGGCGCGGCGGGCAGAGGATCTGGGCGTCGCGGCCGTCACGGTGCACGGCCGAACCCGCAAGCAGTTCTACACCGGCGTCGCCGACTGGGAGGCGGTGGCCGAGGTCAAGCAGGCTGTGTCCGTTCCGGTCATCGTCAACGGCGACATCATCACGGCGGAACAGGCGCGGGAAGCGCTGAGCCAATCCGGCGCCGATGGCCTGATGCTGGGGCGTGGCGTCTACGGCCGTCCGTGGCTGGCGGCCCATCTGGAGCGGGCGCTGGCGGGCGGGACGCGGCTGACGGAGCCCGGACGTGAGGAGCGGCTGGCCATCGTCATCGAGCATCTGCGCGGCTCGATCGCCTTCTACGGCTTGCCGCTGGGGCTGAAGATGTTCCGCAAACATCTGGGCTGGTACATCGAACAGGCGCCCTGGCCCGAAGACCCGCTGGAAAGGCGCACGGCCAAGGCGCGGCTATGTCGTCTGGAGACGCCCGGCGAGGTCGAACTGGCGCTTTCCGAGCTTTGGCGGCCTGAGGTGGATCAATTCAGCAACTCCGGTGTTGAAAATCTGCCACAGCTGGTTGAAGCTGCGAGGTGATGACGGACCTCCCCGCTGCGCAGACTGAAGGTCACGACCCCGAGCGTTCGCTCTGGGGGCGGCTGGCCAGCGGTCGCGCCCGGGCCTTGTTCGTAGCGGCCTACGCCGTCGCTTTCCTGACCACGGCGGCGGCGATCTGGCTGGTGGCCATTGCGCCCGGCGCGGCTGCCGGAGGCGATGCCCGCACGACGGCCAGCCAGGCGGTCCTGTTCATACTTCTGGCCAATCTGGTGCTGATCGGCGGTCTGGCGGCGGTGATCGGCGGGCGGGTGCTACGCCTGACGCGGAATCGCAACGATCCGGGCGCGCGGCTGCACCTGCGGTTCGTCACCCTGTTTTCGCTGGTTTCAGTCGTTCCGGCGGTGCTGATCGCACTGGTGTTCGGGGTTCTGGTCAACCGAGGCGTGGATCAGTGGTTCAGCGAGAATGTGCAGTCCGCGGTTCGGAACGGAGCTGAGATTGGCCGTGCCTATGTCGCCGACGTCGGCGCAGGGCTGGAAACCGACCTCGAGACCATGTCCACCGAACTGGGCGGCGTGCGCGGCCTGTTCGATAATCGAATTCAATTTTCGCGAGCTCTGGCCCAGATCGGCGACTTCTTCGGCTATCCGGCGCTCTATATTCTGAACGGCGACGGCGAAGTCCTGGCCAGCGGCGAGCAGCCGGGCGCGCCGCCCTATGTCGCGCCGCCGCGTGAGGCCTTCGAGACGGTGGCCGCAGGCGAGGTCGCGCCGACGACCGTGACGGAAAACCCCGACATGGTGCGGGCCCTCTATCCGCTGCCCGACTATGGTCACGCCTACCTCTACGTCGTTCGACCCTTGGCGCCGGGACTGATCCAGCGGATGCGCAACGGCGAGGAATCCATCGCCGCCTATCGCGCCGCGGAGGAAAGCCGGGCGCGGATTCAGGCGGCCTTCGCCCTCAGCTATCTGGAGACGGCGCTGCTGGTTCTGGTCGGCGCGGTCTGGCTGGCCATGTCGGCCGCCAGTTCGATCTCGGCGCCCATCGGTCGCCTAGTGAAGGCCGCGGACCAGGTGGCGGGCGGCGACCTGAGCGCGCGGGTCGACAATACGGGCGCGCCGTCTGAACTGATCGTCCTGTCCGAGGCCTTCAACCGGATGACTGGCGACATCATGACCCAGCAGGCGGCGCTGAAGACCGCCAGCGACGACGCCCAGGGCCGCAGTCGCTTCATCGAGACCGTCCTGTCAGGCGTCAGCGCCGGAGTTATCGGCCTGGATCGGAAGGGCCGTATCTCGGCCATCAACGACAGCGCCAGCCAGCTTCTGGCCATGAGCGACAGCGAGGTTCAGGGGCGTCTTCTGGCCGAGGTCGCGCCGGAACTGGCCGAACTGTCCGAACGCGCCGAGGCCCATATCGAGGAAGACATCGACGTCAGCCGCGACGGCGAGACGCGGCGTCTGCGGGTCCGCATCGAGGGCGGTCAGGGCGGCGAGATGGTGTTGACCTTCGACGACATCACCCGCCTGGTGACGGCCCAGCGCAACGCCGCCTGGCGCGACGTGGCCCGCCGCATCGCCCATGAGATCAAGAACCCGCTGACGCCGATCCAGCTGTCGGCCGAGCGGCTGCGGCGCAAGTACCGCTCTCAGGTCGGCGACGACGTCGAGGTCTTCGACCGCTGCACCGAGACCATTATTCGGCAGGTGGGGGACATCGGTCGGATGGTGGACGAGTTCTCGTCCTTCGCCCGCATGCCGGCGCCGCGCTTTACCCGCGAGAACCCGGCCGAGATGCTGCGCGAGGCGGTCTTCGCCCAGCGTGTCGCGGCGGCGGACATCGGCGTCGAACTGGTGGAGCCCCTGCCGGACGTCATCCTGCAATGCGACGGCCGGATGGTGGGCCAGGCGCTGGCCAACATCCTGAAGAACGCCGGCGAGGCCGTGTCCGCCAAGCGGCTGCGCGCGTCCATGCCGGCGGGGGCGACCGGCATCATCGCCCGCCTGAACGTGGACGGCGGCGTGGCGACCTTCACCATCGAGGACGATGGCGTCGGCCTCCCAGCCAAGGATCGCGATCGCCTGACCGAGCCCTATGTCACGACGCGCGAGAAGGGGACGGGCCTCGGCCTGGCCATCGTCAAGCGCATCTGTGAAGACCACGGCGGCGAGCTGAAGTTGGCCGACGCCGAGACCTTGTCGGGCGCACGCGTGTGCCTGACCTTCCCCCTGAGCCAAGACAGCAAGGCTGCTCACCGTGCCCCCGGCTCGGCGCGAGCAGCGGAGTAGAGAGGCGTCATGCGCAACACCGGTGCCGACATTCTGGTCGTGGACGACGAGGCGGACATCCGCGAACTGGTCTCGGGCCTGCTCGAGGACGAGGGCCATTCGGTCCGCGTGGCAGCCAACTCGGACGAGGCATTGGCCGCCATCCGCGCCCGCAAGCCGTCGCTGGCGGTGCTCGACATCTGGATGCAGGGCGGCGGTCTGGACGGGCTGGAGTTGCTGGACGTTGTTAAAGGGTTGGATGAAGACCTGCCGATCGTCATGATCTCGGGCCACGGCAATATCGAAACCGCCGTCAGCGCCCTGAAGCGCGGGGCCTATGACTTCATCGAAAAGCCGTTCAAGTCCGATCGCCTGGTGGTCGTGGTCGAGCGTGCGCTGGAAGCCGCCTCGCTGAAACGCGAGAACCGTCGCCTGCGAACCCAGACCATGGCCCTGACCGGACTGATCGGGAAGTCGGCGGCGGCGCAACTGCTGCGCGGCACCATCGCCAAGGTCGCGCCGGCCAACAGCCGCGTGCTGATCTCTGGCCCGCCGGGATCGGGCAAGGAGTTGGTCGCCCGGCAGATCCACGACGCCAGCCCGCGCGCCAAGTCCGAGTTCGTCGCCATCTCGGCCGCCGGCATGACGCCCGAGCGGCTGGATGTCGAACTGTTCGGCGAAGAAGGCGGCGACGGTCGTCCGCGCAAGATCGGCGTGTTCGAACGGGCTCACAACGGCACCCTCTATCTGGACGACGTCGGCGATATGCCGCGCGAAAGCCAGAGCCGCATCCTGCGTGTCCTGGTCGAACAGCGCTTCCGCCGGGTCGGCGGCGAACAGGACGTGCAGGTCGATGTCCGTGTCATTACCTCGACCGCCCGCGACCTGAGAGTCGAGATCACCGAAGGCCGTTTCCGCGAGGACCTGTTCCACCGTTTGAACGTGGTGCCGATCCGCGTTCCGCCGCTGTCCGAACGCCGCGAGGACATCAGCGAACTGATCGAGTATTTCGTCGAAAGCCTCGCCGCGTCCCAAGGCCTGCCACGTCGCCGTATCGCTGAGGACGCCCTGGCCGTGTTGCAGGTCCACCCCTGGCCGGGCAACGTCCGCCAGTTGCGCAACAACGTCGAGCGGCTGCTGATCCTGGCCACCGGCGCGGCCGACGAACCGATCACCGCTGAAATGCTGCCGCAGGAAGTGGCGTCGTCGGGGGGCGCGTCGTCGCTGGGCGCCGACCGCATCATCGCCCTGCCGCTGCGTGAGGCGCGTGAAGTGTTCGAGCGGGACTATCTGGCCGCGCAAATCATGCGTTTCGGCGGAAATATCTCGCGCACGGCCGCCTTCATCGGCATGGAAAGATCCGCACTGCACCGCAAACTGAAGTCGCTGGGCGTTTCGCCCGCCCGCGGCGGCGAAGACGAAGAAGGAGAGGGCGCCTGATGTCCAGGATCGCCTATGTCAACGGAACCTATCAGCCGCACAGCGGCGCCACGGTTCATATCGAGGATCGCGGCTTTCAGTTCGCCGACGGCGTCTATGAGGTCTGGTCGGTGTTCGACGGCAAGCTGGCCGATTTCGAAGGCCATATGACGCGTCTGGCTCGCAGCCTGACTGAGCTTCGCATCCCGATCCCCATGACGGCCCAGGCCCTGGAGCGCGTGCTCAAGGAAACCATCCGGCGCAATCGGGTGCGCAACGGCATCGTCTATTTGCAGGTGACGCGCGGCACCTCGCCGCGCGACCACGCCTTCCCGAAGGACACGCCGCCCAGCGTCATCGTCACCTCGAAGACCATCGACCTGTCGAAGGGAGAGGCCCTGGCCGCCAAGGGCGCCGCGGGCGTGACCATGCCCGACATCCGCTGGGGCCGTTGCGATATCAAGACAGTGGGCCTGCTGCCCAACGTCCTGGCCAAGCAGGCGGCGCGCGAGAAGGGCGCCTATGAGTGCCTGATGGTCGATGACATGGGCCTGGTGACCGAAGGTTCGTCCACCAACGCCTGGATCGTCGACGAAGAGGGTAAGCTTCGGACCCGCGACACTCAGGCCAACATCCTGCGCGGGATCACCCGCACGGCGATCCTGAAGCTGGTCGAGGCCGAGGGCATCGAACTGGACGAGCGGCCGTTCAGCGTGGACGAGGCCAAACGGGCGAAGGAAATTTTCGTCACAGCGGCCAGCTCTTTCGTCATGCCCATCGTGTCGCTGGATGGAGCGAAGATCGCGGACGGAAAACCGGGCCCGATCGCGACCCGCCTGCGCGAGGTTTATCTGGAACAGGCCAGGCGCGACGCCGTCTGAGGGGGAGGTCATGTTCAAGCGGCTGTTTGAGCGGGACGGCCGCCTCGCCGAATCCCGCGACACCGATGCGGATTGGGAGGAGATCGGTCGATCCAATCCCTATTACGGCGTGCTGACGGACCCTCGCTTCAGGGCCGAAAACCTGAATGACGAGGCCCTTGTCGATTTCTTCAGGAGCGGCGAAGGCGATATCCGCCAGGCGTCCAAGATTCTGAAGCGACGCTACCCGGACTTCGCACCGGCCTCGGCCCTTGATTTCGGTTGCGGCGTGGGGCGGTTGACGCGCGCGCTGGCCGCGGCGACCGGTGACGCTTTTGGCGTTGACGTGTCCGAGGCGATGCTGGTCGAGGCCCGACGCTCGGCCCCGAGCGGCGCCGCATTCGGACGCGACCTGCCGGATCGCGTTTTCGACTGGATCGTATCGATCATCGTGTTTCAGCATATCCCGCCCGAACGCGGCTATCCGTTGCTGAAGGCCTTGATGGAGCGGTTGGCCCCGGGCGGGTTCATCACCTTGCAGTTCGCGCTTTATCGCGACCCTCGCCATTCGGCGGTGCCGGGAGGGCGTATCGCGATCGGGGAAGGCTTCTCGACGATATCGAACGTTGCGGCGCTCAGGAATCTGCCCAAGGGCGAGATGGTGATGTTCGACTATGATCTGACGGTGATCGCCGCCATTCTGTTCGCTGCCGGCATAGCGGATATGGAACTGACCCACACCGATCACGGCGGTTTCCATGGCGCCTTCATCTACGGCCGCAAGGCGTCGTAATCGGCACTTGCACCGAGGCCGTACCGTGACGATCTAGCGAAAACGGTCATCGACCGTTGCGGCCTTGGCGAGACGGCGGTTAAGGTCGGTTCGCCTTCCCGGCCCGCGCCCTCTGGGTGACGAATAACCAAGAACAGGAAAAAACCTGCCATGTCGCAAGACAAACGACAAAACCTTCAGGACACCTTTCTCAACAGCGTCCGCAAGACCAAGACCCCGCTGACCATCTTCCTGGTCAATGGCGTCAAGCTGCAGGGAATTGTGACCTGGTTCGACAACTTCTGTGTGCTGCTGCGTCGCGATGGCCAGTCGCAGCTCGTCTACAAGCACGCCATCTCGACCATCATGCCGTCCGCGCCCGTGCAACTGTACGAGCCCGACGCCGAAGAAGACTGATTGTCCAGTAAACTGATCGACCATGCCGTCCCGCTGATCCGGGCGGTTGTCATCCATCCCGACCGACGCTCGGACAGCCCCCGGCTGGCGAGCGAGCGCCTTGAGGAAGCCGCGGGCCTGGCCCGCGCGCTGGATCTCGACGTGCGCGCCGAAGAGGTCGTGCGTCTGCGCGGAACCACGCCCGCCACCCTGTTCGGAACGGGTAAGGTCGAGGAACTGGCCGCCCTGATCCGCGCCGCCGAAGCCGAGGCCGTGGTCGTCGACGACGACCTGTCGCCGGTGCAGCAGCGCAATCTGGAGAAGGCGTGGGAGGTGAAGGTCATCGACCGCACCGGCCTGATCCTCGAAATCTTCGGACGTCGCGCGCGGACCAAGGAAGGTCGGCTGCAAGTCGAACTGGCCCGGCTGGACTATGAACGCTCGCGTCTGGTCCGCACCTGGACCCACCTGGAACGCCAGCGCGGCGGCACGGGCTCGACCGGCGGGCCCGGTGAAACCCAGATCGAACTGGACCGGCGTCTGATCGCCGACCGGATCGTGCGGCTGAAGGCCGAACTGGAAGAGGTGCGGCGCACGCGCGGCCTGCACCGCAAGGCCCGCAAGAAGGTGCCTTTCCCGTCAGTGGCTCTGGTCGGCTACACCAATGCGGGCAAGTCGACGCTGTTCAATCGGCTGACGGGCTCCGAGGTCTTCGCCAAGGACCTGCTGTTCGCCACCCTCGACACCACCCAGCGCACCATTCGTCTGCCGCAGGGCCGTCCGGCCATCATCGCCGACACCGTGGGCTTCATCTCCGACCTGCCGCACGAACTGGTCGAGAGCTTCCGCGCCACGCTGGAAGAGGTGGGCGAGGCCGACCTGATCCTGCATGTCCGCGACATCGCCTCGCCCGACAGCGACGCCCAGGCCAAGGACGTCGAGGCGGTTTTGGAGCAGATCCCGACGCCGGAGGGCCCCAACGGCGAAAAGAAGACCCGCCGTATCCTGGAAGTCTGGAACAAGATCGACCTGCTGGACGCCGACGTGCGCGAAGCGGTTCTGGGGCAGGCCGAACGTCTAGCGCGCGAGGGCAAGGCGGTCGCGGTCTCGGCCGGGACGGGCGAGGGGATTGAACCCCTGCGCGAAACCATCGCCGGCCTGATCGACGACGATCCTGAAACCCGACTGACGCTGCAACCAGATCAGGGCGAGGCTCTGGCCTGGCTGTATGAGAACGGCCGGGTGACTTTCCGCGACACGGACGTCGACGGCCGGACCCATATGGTGGTGCGTCTGCACCCGTCGGCTCTGGGACGCCTGGAGCGCCTCTACCCGGACATCATCGACTAGGCCCATGCACCTGATCGAGACCATCCTCTTCCTGCTCCTGGCCGTGGTGGTCTCGGGCTGGGTGGCGCGGATGACGCGGATCGCCCTGCCGCTGGTGCAGATCGGCCTCGGTGCGGCCGTGGTCCTGATCACCGGGGAATCGGTTGATCTGAAGCCGGACATCTTCTTCCTGCTGTTCCTGCCGCCGCTGCTGTTCGTGGACGGCTGGCGCATTCCCAACGAGGCCCTGTTCCGCGACCGGGTGGTGATCCTGGAGCTTGCGCTGGGGCTGGTGGTCTTCACCGTCGTCGGGCTGGGTTTCCTGATCCACTGGATGATCCCGGCCATGCCGCTGGCGGTGGCCTTTGCCTTGGCCGCCATCCTGTCGCCGACCGATCCCATCGCGGTGTCGGCCGTGGCCGCGCGTGCGCCGATCCCCAAGCGGCTGATGCATATCCTGGAAGGCGAGGCGCTGCTCAACGACGCCACCGGCCTGACCTGCATGCGGATCGCCGTGGTCGCCGCGACGACCGGGGTCTTCTCGCTGACCAACGCCATCGGCGCCTTCGCCTGGCTGGCCGTGTCCGGGATCGCGGTCGGCGTGGCCGTGACCCTGGCCATTGGCCTGCTCAAGGGCTGGATCAGCCGCCGCTGGGGCGAGGATGTCGGCGGGCAGATCCTGATCAGCCTGCTGATTCCCTTCGCCGCCTATCTGGCCGCCGAAGCCGTGCACGGCTCGGGCATCCTGGCCGCCGTGGCGGCGGGCGTGACCATGAGCTTCACCGAGCGCAACGGCATGGCCCAGGCTGCCACCCGCATCCGCCGCGCCGTGGTCTGGGATACGGTGCAGTTCGTCGCCAATGGCCTGATCTTCGTCATCCTGGGCGAGCAGATGCCGTCGATCATGGCGCGCGCGGCCGAGGTCATCCAGACGACCCAGCACAAGGAGGTCTGGTGGCTGGCGGTCTATGTCTTCGCCATCGTGGCGGCGCTGGCGACGCTGCGTTTCGTCTGGGTGTGGACCTCGCTGAAGCTGACCCTGTACCGCAAGCGGGGGCGCGGCGCGCCGCCTCGGGTGGGGCTGCGGCTGGTCGCTGTCATGTCGCTGGCGGGCGTGCGCGGGGCCATCACCCTGGCCGGTATCCTGACCCTGCCCTTCGTGCTGAGCGACGGCACGCCCATGCCGGCGCGCAACCTGGCCATCTTCCTGGCGGCAGGGGTGATCATCGTCTCCCTGGTCTTGGCGACCGTCGCCCTGCCGCGTCTGCTGAAGGGCATCGAGCTGCCGCCTGAGCCGTCTCACCTTGAGGAGGAGGATCGCTCGCGCATCGCCGCTGCCTCCGCCGCCATGCGCGCCATCGAAGACACCCAGCACGCCATGGCCGAAGGCAAGAGCAACCCCGACCTATACGCCGAGACGGCCGCGCGCCTGATGGAGCTCTATCGTCACCGCATCGAGACGCGCACCCATGTCGAGGGCGACGACGTCATCCTTGCCCGACAGGCGGACGAGATCGAACGCCATCTGCGTCTGGCCGGGCTGGCGGCCGAGCGCGCCGAACTGGTGCGCCTGGGCCGGATGCGGTTGGTCGATGAGGAAACGGCGCGGAAGTTGATCCGCGAGGTCGATCTTCAGGAACTGCGCTACGTTTGAGGCTCGGTCGCGATCCAGGCCGCCAGATCGGCATAGCTGTCGAAAACCTGATGTGCCCCGGCATTAGCCAGGCCTTGGGCGTGACCATCGCGGATATGTTCGCCAGCGCACAGTCCGGCGACGCTCATGCCCGCCGCCACCCCGGCCAGGACGCCGGTCGGGCTGTCCTCGATCACCAGAGTGCGCGACGGCGCCGCCTTCATCGCCTCGGCGGCGAACAGGAACAGGTCGGGATGCGGCTTGCCACGATTGACGTGAACGGCGGCGCTGAAGATCGGCCCGGCGAAGGCTTCATGGACGCCGAAATGGCGCAAGCCCAGCTCGATCCAGTCAGGCGGGCTGGAAGAGGCGATGCAGCGCCGCTCGCCGCGGCCAGCCAGGAAGGCGCTGAACCCCGCCACGGACGTCAAGTCGCGCTGGGCGCGGTCGTGGCAACGGCGGGTCCATTCCTCCCGAACGCCGGGCGGGCAGGGCGAGCCCAGTCGCTCGGCGATGATGGGCTCGCAGTCCAGCCAGCGCTTGCCGAGATAGCTGGCCAGGGCGTCGTCCAGCGTGGTCGGCAGGCCGATTTCGCTGAGCAGTTCGGCCATCACGGCGTTGTTCAGCAGTTCGCTGTCGGCGATGACCCCGTCGTAGTCGAAGATGATGAGGTCGAAAGGACCGTTCATCAGGCCTTCTCAGCCGCCTTGGCCGCGTCCCACAGGGCGTCCATCTCGGCCAGGTTCGACTGTTCCGGCGTGCGGCCGTCCTTGGCCAGTTCGGCTTCGATGAAGCCGAAGCGGCGGACGAACTTGGTGTTGGCGGCGCGCAGGGCGTCTTCGGGCTCGACCTCCAGCTTGCGAGCCAGGTTGGCGACGACGAACAACAGGTCGCCCAACTCCTCGCGCGCCTTGTCCTTGTCGCCGGCGGCGATCTCGACGCGCAGTTCCTCGACCTCTTCGGCCAGCTTGTCGAAAACCTCGTCGGTCGAGGGCCAGTCGAAGCCGACGCGGCCGGCGCGCTTGGTCAGCTTGGCGGCGCGGGTCAGGGCGGGCAGGCCGACCGGCACGTCGTCCAGCACGCCGTGCTGTTCCTTGGCCTTGCGTTCGGCGGCCTTGATGTCCTCCCAGCGCGCCTTCTGAGCCGAGCCGCTGGGCTTGGCGGCTTCCTCGCCAAAGACGTGCGGGTGACGCCGGACCAGCTTGTCGGCCATGGCCTCGGCCACGTCGTCAAAGGCGAAATGCCCGGCTTCCTCGGCCATGCGGGCGTGGAAGACGACCTGGAACAGCAGGTCGCCCAGCTCGACCTTCAACTCCTCCATGTCGGCGCGCTCGATGGCGTCGGCGACCTCGTAGGCCTCCTCGATCGTATAGGGGGCGATGGTCGCGAAGGTCTGCTCGACGTCCCAGGGGCAACCGCCGTTCGGATCGCGCAGGCGAACCATGATCTCTTTCAGGCGGTCGACGGAGTGGGTCATTCAGGCGGTCCCGGCGTCGCGAATAGCCAGGGCCTCGCGAATTTCATCATGCCGCTTGGACGTCAGGGGATAGCCCTTCAGCACCCAGGCGGCCGCCGCCAGTAGCAGGCCGGGCACCGCGATGAACAGGATTTGCAGCGCCAGCAGCGAAAACTCGCTGTTGCCCGCCGGACCCGGCAGCGCCTTGAACCCCACCCATTGCAGGATCAGGTAGGGGATCAACGCCACCACGTGACCGATCTTGGTCGTGGCCGACAGGATGGAGAACATCAGGCCGGTGCGGTCCACGCCCGTCTCCAGCCGCACCTCGTCGCCCGCGTCGGCCATCATGGCCCGCAGCAGGAACAGACCGGCCGCATAGGGCAGGCCGGCGATGAACATGACCACGGCCGTCAGGGCGAAGTTGCCGCCGGGGACCAGGGTCGCGGCGATATAGAGGCCGGCGAAGATCAGGCTGGCGACGGCCAGGGCCTTGTCCTTGCCGATCCTGGTGGCCAGCCAGGCCCAGATCGGCGCCCCGACCAGTCCGGCCACGAAATAGAACAGCATGAACAGCGACGCCTGGGTGTGATCGTAGCCCTTGATCTGGCCGAAGAAGAAGAACAGCAGCGAGCCGGTGATGCCCGGCGCGACGCCCAGCAGCAGATCGGCGATCAGCAGCTTGCGCACCGTCTTCATCTTGAACAGCGCCAGATAGGCCTTGGGTCCGCCGTGCGGCGGGGCGCCGACGTTGACGGGTTCCGGCACGGCGATCATGGCCAGGCCGATGGTGACGGGCAGGGCGATCAGGATGGCCCACCCCATGATCCGCACGCCGTCGGCGTAGTCGCCGATGCCCGACTTCACCACCACGGTCGGCAGGATCAGGATCAGGATGACGCCGATGATGTTGAACACCTGCCACCAGCCATAGACGCGGCTGCGTTGGTCATACTGGGGCGCCAGAACCGCCGCCCAGCCGAGCTGGCTCAGGGTGCCGATCGAGAAGCCGAGGTAGAGGACCAGCAGCCAGGCGAACAGATAGGCGGGGCCCGCGCCGGGCTGGACCATCACGAACATCATCAGGGCCGACAGCATCAGGATCGGCGTCGAGACGAGCATCCACGGGCGATAGCGACCAAAGGCCGTCTTGGTCTTGTCCATGCCCCAGCCGATGAAGGGGTCGAAGACGATGTCGATCAGCCGCACCGCCATGAAGACGGCGGCCACCACGCCCAACTCCAGCCCGACGTGGGTGGCGTAGAATTCCGGCAGGGTGACGGGCAGGGCGACGCCGAACGCCGCCAGGGGCAGGCAGGGCCCGGAAAAGGCGGCCAGAACGGCGTTGGAGCGACGGGGAGCGTCAGCGGCGACAACAGATGACATCAGGCGTCCGGGCTTGGTCGGCCTGAGTCGGCCGCAGCTTCACCATGCCGGTTTTCCGCGAACAGGCGAAGTCGGCCTTGCGGATCCCGGCAAGCTGGGGCCTGCTGGTCTCATGTCAGTGCGATTTGCGATCCTTGCCGCCGCTTTCCTCGCGGTTTTCGGCGGCGCCGGAACGGCTCAGGCCGGTGACGTCGCCTTGCCCGACGGCGGCGCCCAGATCTGCGATCGGCCGACCAATGCCTGGGACGGCGCGGCCCAGGCCAACGGAATCTCGCTCTACACCCTGGAATGGTCGCCGTTCGGCACGGTGGAATGGGGGTGGGAGACCTATACCCCCCTGATCCAGCGCGAGATCGGCACGCCCTGCGATCCGGCGTCGCCCGCCTTCGCCGAGGCCCTGGCGGGGTTTCAGGCGCGCTATGGACTGGTTGGGACCGGTCAGTTCGATCAGGCGACCTTTCAGGTGTTTCGCGGCCTGTGGCAGGAGCGGCGCCCCTTCGTCATGGCGCGGGTGAGGGGGGAGTGTCCCGAGCCGCCGCCGATCAGCCTGCTGGGCTATCTCGACCCCGCTGAGGAGCACGCCCAGCGCATGACCCGCCTGCTGCGCCGGGACGTGCTGGACGCCTATCGCCGCATGGTCGCCGCCGCGCGGGCCGAGGTCCCGGCCATCGCCGCCGATCCGGAACTGATGCAGATCTTCTCGGGCTTCCGCGACCCCGAGGCCGACGCCGCGCGCTGCGCCGCGCAAGGCAACTGCGACGGCCTGCGCCGCGCCGCCTGTTCACCGCACCGGACCGGAACCGCCGTGGACATCCACGTCGGCCACGTCGTCGGGATGGGCGTGGATTCCACCGATCCTCTGAGCCGTCGCCACATGGCCCAGGGGCCGGCCTATCGCTGGCTGGTGGCCAATGCTTCCCGTTTCGGCTTTACGCCCTATGTCTTTGAACCTTGGCACTGGGAATGGACAGGCGATGATACGCGCGCTGGCGGACGGTGAAGCGGCGCTGGCGCGCGAGGTCTTCGGCGCGGCGCTGAGGCTGGACGACATCCGCTTTCTGGGCTCGCCGTGGCCGTTTGACCGGGCCTTCGTGCCAGGCAGCTGGTTCAATCGCGACTGGATCGTCTGGCCGAAGAAAACGCTGGAGCCGGACTTGTCGCGCGCGCCGCTGCGGACCCAGGCCGTCTTCATCCATGAACTGGTCCATGTCTGGCAGGCGCAAAACGGGCTGAACCTGCTGCTGAGCAAGCTGAGGGCGGGCGACGGACCAGCCGCCTACGCCTATCCGCTGGACGATCTTTGCGACTGGAGCGGTCTGAATATCGAGCAGCAGGCCATGGTGGTGGAACACCGCTTCATTCTGTCGCGCGGGGGCCGTGCGCCCGCCAATCAGGCTTTTTATGATCGGGTCTGCCCGCTGGCGCGACGGATGGAGATCTAGCCCTCTTGCATCGACGGCGCGTCGCACTAGATCATCTGCAACAGTTGTTGGCGCAATAAGCGTCGCAAGAATGGTCAAGTCATGAAACAGCCCGCCATCTTTTTCGGTCACGGCTCTCCGATGAACGCCTTGGGCGGTCCCTTCGCGGACGCCTGGCGTGCGTTGGGAGAGGAGATCGGCAAGCCCAAGGGCGTGGTCATGGTCTCGGCCCACTGGGAGACGCGCGGCCTGGGCGTGACGGCGCAGGAGAGACCGGAAACCATCCATGATTTCGGCGGCTTCCCGCCGGAACTTCACGCCATGCAGTATCCGGCGCCGGGATCGCCCTCGCTGGCGGCGCGGGTGGCGGAACTGACCGGCGCGCAGCAGACGACCCAATGGGGCCTGGATCACGGGACCTGGTCGGTGCTGGCCCACGTCTGGCCCGAGGCCGACGTCCCGGTCGTCCAACTGTCGCTGGACCGCACCATCGACGCGCGCGCCCACTATGAACTGGCCAAGCGTCTGCGCCCTTTGCGGGACGAAGGCGTCATTATCGCCGGCTCAGGCGATTTCGTGCACAATCTGCGGACGTGGAAACGCGCGGGCGGCGAGCCCTACGACTGGGCCGTCGACTTCAACGAGGCGGTGAAGCGCGCCTTCCTCGCCGGAGATCACGACGCCCTGATCGACTGGGTGAACCTGGCCGAACAGGCTCAGCTCAGCGTGCCGACGGATGAGCATTATCTGCCGCTGCTCTACGTCGCGGCCCAGCAGGCTCCGGGCGAGGCGGTGAGCTTCTTCAACGACGTGATCGAAGGCGGCTCGATCTCGATGACCGGCGCCCGGATCGGCTGATCCAGGCGCCGTTTCGAGCGATCAGCGGCGGCGGCCGCCGCGCAGCACGCTGTCCAGCGCGATTGGACCGGGACCGGCGAAGAACAGGTACAGGAAGACGAAGCAATAGAGCGCCGCCAGTTCGCCCCCGTTGTTGATCGGGTAGGGGCTCTGCGGCGCGTGCACCATCCAGTAGGCCACGGCCGTGAAGCCGGACAGGATGAAGGCGGCCGGCCGGCTGAACAGGCCCAGCACGATCAGGACGCCGCCGACCAGTTCGATCGGACCGGACCAGCCGGGGAGGGTGGACAGGCTGGACAGGTCAAACCCGCCGCCTTGCCCGCCGGGCGGGAAGCCCAGGATTTTCTGCGCGCCGTGCTGCAAGATCAGCAGGCCGGCCACGATCCGCAGAATGCTCTGGAAGCGCGGTGCCCAGCCCGAAAGAGACGTTGAACTCGCCATTCGTTTTCCTCCCGATGACGCACGACCGCCGGGTCCGGGAACCGGACCGACGCAAGGCGCAAAGGCGGAGGTTAGGCGAAGTCGCGAGCTCTGCAAGCCGTCCCGATCAGCCGGCCTTCAACAGGTCCTCGACCAGCTTCTGGATGGCCACGTAGTCGGTCTTGCCGGTGCCCAGGACGGGAATGGCGGCGACCTTGATGATCTTTTTCGGGACCGCCAGTTCCGGCGCGCCGTTGTCGCGCGCCCATTCCGACAGCCGGGCGGACTCGGCGCTTTCGTGGTCGGTCACCAGAATCAGCCGCTCGCCCTTCTTGCTGTCCGGCACCGAGACGGCGGCGTGCCGATGCTCGGGCCAGACCGCGCCGGCCATGTCCTCGACCGCCAGCAGGGAGACCATTTCTCCGCCGACCTTGGCGAAGCGCTTCACCCGGCCGAGGATGGTGATGTAGCCCTCATCGTCGATGTCGACGATGTCGCCGGTGTCGTGCCAGCCGCCCTCCAGAGGCTCGATGCCCTCGGGGTTGTTCGGCGAGATATAGCCCGCCATGACATTCGGTCCGCGCAGATAAAGCTGTCCGCCGCCCTCGATGCCCTCGACCTTGTCCAGACGGTATTCCATGCCCGGCATGATCTGGCCGACGGTGCCGGGGCGGTTGCGGTCGGGGTGGTTCACGGCGACGACAGGCGCCGCCTCGGTCGCACCATAGCCTTCCAGAAGCTCGACGCCGCCGAACTTGGTGTTGAACATCTGACGGGTCTCGTCGCGAACCTTTTCGGCCCCGGCGACGGCGAATTGCAGGGTGGCGAAGTCGCCCGGCTCGGCCACGCGGGCGTACTGGTTCAGGAAGGTGTCGGTCGCGAACAGGATGGACGCCTTCACCTGGGGCAGCAGGTCGGTGATCTGCTTGGCGTGCAGGGGGGAGGGGTATTCGAACGCCTTCATCCCTTGCAGCAGCGGCAGGATGACCCCGCCGGTCAGGCCGAAGCAGTGGAAGGTCGGCAGGGGGTTGAACATGACCCATTCGGGCTTCAGGTCGATATGGGCTGCGACCTGACGGGCGTTGGCGACCAGGTTGCGCTGGCTCAGTACCACGCCCTTGGGCGCGCCGAAACTGCCCGAGGTGAACAGAACCACGCCCGG
The DNA here is from genome assembly GCF_050729455.1 of Brevundimonas sp. Taxonomy (GTDB): domain Bacteria; phylum Pseudomonadota; class Alphaproteobacteria; order Caulobacterales; family Caulobacteraceae; genus Brevundimonas. The sequence continues at coordinate 40,306 of NZ_JBOHLI010000012.1, read as the reverse complement.
CGAATCCGGATCGGTCTTCACGCGGAAGCGGCGCGGCGCCATGCCAGCGCTGAGGCCATACAACTTGTCGGCCAGACCGATGGTCTTGCGCACGTCGTCCAGCCAGACGATCTCGGCGACCTCGCCGAGGGCTTCCATCAGGTCGTCCAGCTTGGCCTGGGTGACGAAGCGTTTGGCCGACAGGATCTTGCTGACGCCCGCCGTTCTCAGCGCAGCCTTCAGATTGGCCTCGCCCGAGGTGAAGTTCAGCATGACCGGCACGCGGCCGAAGGCGTGCAGGCCGAAGAAGGTGACGACCACGCCCGCGCTGGACGGCAGCAGGACGCCGACGCGCTCGCCCGGCTGGGTCATGGCGGCGATCTTGCGGCCCAGCACGAATGCGGCGCGGATCAGGCCGGTGTAGGTCAGGGGATGACGATCCTGGTCCTCCAGGATCTCCTTGTCGCCAAAGCGGGCGCGCGCATCGATCAGCGCGTCGAACAGGGATTCATCATAGACCTTGGGGTCCAGGGCAGCCCGCAAGCACGTCCTCCTTCGGAGAGCTCTCAGCGGCCCTCTCGGTTACAAGAGGCGGGAAACTAGTGACGTAAGGTCGCCTTGAAAAGATGCGTAACGTCGCGTGAAGCAATCCGATCACCGACTGAAACCGTCTGTGGCTTGCCATCGGCGGTCGGAAAGCCGACATACCGCCCTTCTGCACAGGAGCCAGACCGCCGGCTATGGTCACGCTGATCGACACCCTGACGAAGAAGCCTTCCGAGCTGCGTCACCCGGAGAAACAGAACCGCCCTGAATCGGCGGTGCTGAAGAAGCCTGACTGGCTGCGCGTCAAGGCGCCCGGTTCGGGCCAGTACAACGCGACCAAGGACATCGTCCGCTCCAAGGGGCTGGTGACGGTCTGTGAAGAGGCGGCCTGCCCGAACATCGGCGAGTGCTGGAGCCAGAAGCACGCCACGCTCATGATCATGGGCGACACCTGCACGCGGGCCTGCGCCTTCTGCAACGTCAAGACCGGCCTGCCGCAGCCGCTCGACCCTGAAGAACCCGCCAAGGTCGGCCTGGCCGTCCAGCAGATGGGCCTGAACCACGTCGTCATCACCTCGGTGGACCGCGACGACGTGGCCGACGGCGGCGCCGCTCACTTTGCTGAAGTGGTGCGCCAGATCCGCCTGCAGGCGCCGAACACCACCATCGAGATCCTGACGCCCGACTTCCTGCGCAAGGACGGCGCGGCCGAGGTGATGATCGACGCCACGCCTGACGTCTTCAACCACAACCTCGAGACTGTTCCGCGCCTCTATCTGAAGATCCGCCCCGGCGCCCGCTACTTCCACTCCCTGCGCCTGCTGCAGATGGTCAAGGAGCGCGACCCGAACCAGTTCACCAAGTCCGGCATCATGGTCGGCCTGGGCGAGACCAAGGAAGAGGTCATGCAGGTGATGGACGACATGCGGTCCGCCGGCGTCGACTTCATCACCATCGGCCAGTACCTGCAGCCGACGCGCAAGCACGCCGCCATCGACCGCTTCGTCACGCCCGAAGAGTTCAAGGCCTATGAGGCGATTGCGCGCGCCAAGGGCTTCCTGATGGTGTCGTCGTCGCCGCTGACGCGCTCGTCGCACCACGCCGGGGACGATTTCGCCCGCCTGAAGGCCGCGCGTCTGGCGCAGGCAGGCCGTTCGGCGCGTTAAGCCCTGGATGGCTGTTCATCGCGTTACGCGCATCCTTCCGTATGAGCCCGAGCAACTGGCGAACCTGGTCGCGGACGTGGCGTCCTATCCAGCATTCGTGCCCTGGATCACCTCCATGCGCGTCTGGAACAAGCGGGATGAGGCGCTGGGCGTCCGTCTGCTGGACGCCGAAGCCGGCGTGGGCTTCGCCTTCCTGGCCGAACGGTTCTCGACCTGGGTCCGCCATGACATCCATGCGCCCAAGGTGGAGGTCGGCCTGATCCGCGGGCCGTTCAAGCACCTGAAGAACCGCTGGGAGTTCCATCCTCATCCCGAAGGGACGCGGCTGGAGTTCTTCATCGACTTCGCCTTCAAGTCGCGCATGCTGGACATGATGCTGCAGGCGAATTTCGACCGGGCGGTCGACAAGCTGATCCAGTGTTTCGAGGGCCGCGCCAGGGCCCTGTACGGCAAGAGGTAGGACCATGGCCGCGCCTTTCGACTTCGATGCGACGGTCGTGGGGGCGGGGGCTGTGGGGCTGGCTTGCGGGCGGGCGCTGGCGAAACGCGGCCTGTCAGTGCTGGTGCTCGAGAAGGAAGCCCACATCGGCCAGGGCGTGTCCTCGCGCAACTCCGAGGTCATCCACGGCGGGCTCTATTATCCGACCGGGTCGCTGAAGGCGAAGTTCTGCGTCGAGGGGCGGCGCGCGCTCTATGACTTCCTGAGCAGCCACAAGATCGACCACTGGAAGTGCGGCAAGCTGGTCGTGGCGACCGAGGAGGCCGAGGCTGCCCGCATCGAGACCATCTTCGAGCAGGCGACGACCAACGGCGTCGAGGGGCTGGAACACCTGACCGGCGCCCAGGCGCGGGCCTTGGAGCCCGAGTTGAACGCCCACGCCGCCATCCTGTCGCCCGAGAGCGGGGTCTTCGCCAGCCACGACTACATGCTGGCCCTGCAGGGCGAGATCGAGGACGCAGGCGGCTCGGTCGTGGTCTCCACGCCGTTCGAGCGGGCCGAGTCCCTACCGGGCGGCGGGTTCCGCATCACGGCGGGCGGCCCAGATTCGGGAGAGGGCGGGGCAGTGCTGACGACCCGGCTTCTGGTCACCGCGCCCGGCCTGTCGGCCCAGAGCGTGGCCGCGGCCATCGACGGTTATCCCGCCGCCGACATCCCGGCGCGGCATCTGGGCAAGGGCGTCTATTTCCGTCTGACGGGGCCGGCGCCCTTCAATCGGCTGATCTACCCCCCGCCCATTCCCGGCGCCCTGGGCACCCATTATCGCAAGGATCTGGGCGGGCAGGGGGTGTTCGGGCCGGACCTGGCCTATGTCGAGACCGAGGACTATTCGGTCGATCCGGCCAAGGCCGACGAGTTCGCCCACTACATCCGCCGCTTCTGGCCGGGGGTGGCGGTCGAGCGGCTGACGCCCGACTACGCCGGGATCCGACCCAAGCTGCACGGGCCGGGCGAGGCCCAGCCGGACTTCCAACTTCATGGACGCGAATGTCACGGCATCGACGGCCTGATGACTTTGTTCGGGATCGAAAGCCCCGGCCTGACCAGTTCGCTAGCGATCGGGGAGGCCGTGGCTGAGGTGCTGACCAAGGCATGAGCATGACGGAACGGGCGAAGATGCTGGCCGGGCTGAACTACGATCCGGGCGACGCCGAACTGGTCGCGGGTCGGGCACGGGCGGTCGGCCTGACCATGCGAATCAATCAGGAGCCGGATCGCGAAAAACGCAGCGCCCTGGTCAATGAGCTAGTGCATGCGTCTGATGGTCGGGCGGTGATCATGCCGGGTTTCTTCTGCGACTACGGCGATAACATCCGCTTTGGCGCACGGGCCTTCGTCAACGCCAACAGCGTCTTTCTGGACTGCGCCGAGATCGTCATCGGCGACGACTTCCAGTGCGGCCCAGGCGTGCAGCTTTTGACGCCCGAACACCCGCTGGACGCGGCTGAGCGGCGTTCGGGCGTGGAAAGCGCCCGTCCCATCCGCATCGGAAATGACGTCTGGATCGGCGGCGGGGCCGTGATTCTGGCCGGCGTGACCGTCGGCGACCGGGTCGTGATCGGCGCCGGATCGGTCGTGACCAAGGATATTCCGTCCGATGTCGTGGTCGTCGGCAACCCGGCTCGCGTGGTGAAGGCCCTGCCGCGCGAGGCCTAGTCGAAGGCCGTCAGCGGGATCGAAACCAGGCTGAACGGCAGAACCGGGTCGCCCGAGCCGCGTCGGTTCAACTGGCTGTTGGCCACGATCAGCGGTCGCCCCGGACAGCGATGGTGGCCGGCCACGCCAGTTCGGCCGGCTTGATGCGTTTCGCTTCGACGGCCGAAGCCAGGTCGGCCGACAGGTCCAGAGCCACGACCTCACCCGCCGACTGACGCACAAGGAACAGTCGCTGGTCGATCAGCGCCAGGCCGTCGCCGCCATCCAGAACCGAATCACCCGTGTCGATCGCGACCACCTCGCGGGTGAGGGTGTCGATGCGGAACAGCCGCCCGGTCCTCATCAGGACCACGATCAGGTAGCGGCCGTCCGGCGTGGCGACGATGCCGTTCAGATTGGGGGCCTCGCCGTATTCCAGCGCCGTCCCCTCGAACGACAGCCAGGGCTCCAGAGCGGTGTCGGCGACCGAATCACGCGCGACGCGCCACAGCACCGGACGCAGGGTGTCGGTGAAGTAGGCGGCGTCCTGCGTCAGGGCCACGTCGTTGATTAGCCAGGGGCCTTCGGGCGTGGTGAAGCGCGCCAGCCGCGCGCCAGTGGCGATGTCAACGACGTGCATCGAACCGGTCCGCGCCCCGGCCACCCATAGGCGGCCCTGTCCGTCGGCCTTGAGGCCCAGCGCCACGGAGACAGGCCTCGCGGGCCGAGAATCGGCCAGATCGAGCGGGTCGCCGATGCGGGTCACGACGCCTGTATCGGGATCGATCCGGAAGATCACGCCTGTGTCGGCGCTGTTGGTATAGACGGCGCCGGTCGCCGGATCGACCGTGACGCCCTCCGGATAGGCAGCGTCGTCGGGGAGGGGCAGGACAGTCGGGCCCGACTGCGCGAACGTCGGCGTAGAGGCGAGCATCGTGCCCAAGGCCAGGCTCGCGACCAGGGTCGTCGTCCAAAGTTTGCGCATTCCGCCCTCCCGTGACATCGGTATCAGGACACTGCCGCAAGCGGCTTTGGACCGCCAGCCTGGCGTGTCGGGTCGATTGTCACGGCACGGCTTGAAATCGGTTGCGGCTTCATGCATAAGCCCGCCCTCGCGTGGCGGCTCTTATCGGGGGGCCGCCGCTGTTGTTTTCGCGTCTTCACGGCGCACCGACTTAGAGATTGAGACGGACATGGCCGTTCCGAAGCGCAAAGTATCCCCCTCGCGTCGCAATATGCGTCGTGCACACGACGCCCTGGGCGCCAACTCCTACGTCGAAGACAAGGACACGGGCGAGCTGAAGCGTCCCCACCACATCGACCTGAAGACCGGCACCTATCGCGGCCGTCAGGTCATTACGCCGAAGGAAGACTAGTCTTCTATAAGGCCTCGGCTTCGGCCGGACGATGAATTCAACGGCGCGCGATGTATCGCGCGCCGTTTTCGTGCGTAGTCTGCGTCGAACCTGACCAGGAGATGCTCGCATGACCCGCTTCGCCGCCCTCGGCTCTGTCGCTGTCCTCGCCCTGGCGGGGTGCAAGGGGCCAGTTGAACCCGCGCCCGCTGCGCCGGAAGCGCCCGCTGCGGTCGTCACGACCGAGGGCCCTGTAGCGGATCATCTGACGGCCGAGGGTTTCGGCGCCATTCGCGTCGGCCAGACCATCGCCGAAGTCGAGCGGGCTTATGGCGCGCCGGACAAGCCCATCGCCGATCCCAACGGCTGCAATGTCTTCCATCCCGCCCGCGCGCCCGAAGGCGTCTGGGTTATGACGGAAGAGGGCAAGGTCAGCCGGGTGACGCTGCGCGATGGCGCATCGGCCGTGACCGACCATGCCCTGGGCCTGGGCGCGCCCGCCGCCGCAGTGAAGCAGGCCTATGGCGCCGCCGCCCAGCTCTCGCCCCACAAGTACGAATCGGCGCCGTCGGAATACGTCACCGTCTGGAGCGGCGGGCCCAGAAGCGAGCCCTATGTCACCGACACGGCCGCGCGCGGCGTTCGCTATGATGTCGGCGTAGACGGCAAGGTGAAGGCCATCCACGGCGGCGGCCCGTCGATCCAGTTGGTCGAAAGCTGCGGTTAGCTTCGGCGCGGTTGGCGATTCGGCGGCGGCTGGTCTAAACCGGGGGCTGAACTTCTCCTCCTGACAGAGCGCCTTCCTCATGACCGACATCGCCGACATCGTCGCCCGCCAGATTCTCGACAGCCGGGGCAATCCGACGGTCGAAGTGGACGTCACCCTGGAAGACGGCAGCTTTGGCCGCGCCGCCGTGCCGTCGGGCGCCTCGACCGGCGCGCACGAAGCGGTCGAGCTGCGTGACGGCGACATGGACATGTGGGGCGGCAAGGGCGTCCAGAAGGCGGTTGACGCCGTCAATGGCGAGATCTTTGACGCCCTGTCCGGCATGGACGCCGAAGACCAGCGCCGCCTGGACGAGGCCCTGATCGAACTGGATGGCACGGACAACAAGGCCCGCCTCGGCGCCAACGCCATCCTCGGCGTGTCGCTGGCTGCGGCCAAGGCCAGCGCCATCAGCTCGAACCTGCCGCTGCATCGCTACATCGGCGGCGTCTCGGCCCGCATCCTGCCGACCCCGATGATGAACATCATCAACGGCGGCGCCCACGCCGACAATCCGATCGACATCCAGGAGTTCATGATCCTGCCGACCGGCGCCGACAGCTTCTCGGACGCCCTGCGCATGGGCGCTGAAATCTTCCACGCCCTGAAGAAGGCGCTGAAAGACGCGGGCCACAACACCAACGTCGGCGACGAGGGCGGCTTCGCGCCCAACCTGGCCTCGGCCGAAGAAGCCCTGGCCTTCATCACCAAGGCGGGCCAGTCGGCCGGCTATCTGGCGGGCGAGGACTTCCACCTGGGCCTCGACGTCGCCTCGACCGAGTTCTTCAAGAACGGCAAGTACAACCTGACGGGCGAGGGCAAGAGCTTCGACGCCGACGGCATGGTCGGCTACCTGGCCGATCTGGTCGAGCGCTTCCCCATCGTCTCGATCGAGGACGGCTGCGCCGAGGACGACTTCGACGGCTGGAAGCTGCTGACGGACCGTCTGGGCGACCGCGTTCAGCTGGTCGGCGATGACTTGTTCGTGACCAACCCGCGCCGCCTGGCGGCCGGCATCGGCGAAGGCCTGGCCAACTCCATCCTGATCAAGGTCAACCAGATCGGCACCCTGTCCGAGACCCTGGACGCCGTCGATATGGCGCACCGCGCCGGCTACACCTCGGTGATGAGCCACCGCTCGGGCGAGACCGAGGACTCGACCATCGCCGACCTGGCCGTCGCCACCAACTGCGGTCAGATCAAGACCGGCTCGCTGGCCCGCTCGGACCGTACGGCCAAGTACAATCAACTGCTGCGCATCGAAGAGATGCTGGGCGACCAGGCCGCCTATTTCGGCGACGGCATGCTGCTGAAGTAAGCCTTCTCACAATGAAGTGCGCGACGCCGCCTCCGGACCTCGGGGGCGGCGTTCGCAATTGCGGCCAAGCTACGGTTCGTTAGGCATTTTCGCTCAGGATCAGGAAACCGTGTTTGCGCTCAGAAGGAGCGTCAGTCGTGCCCGAGCAGATGAAGCCCTACCTGCCGTCCGTCTTCCTGTTGTTCTTGATCGTCTATCTGGGCGTTCAGGCCCTGACCGGGCAGCGCGGCCTGCTGAGCGGCGGCGAGCGCGACGCGCTTCTGGCCAGGCGCGAGGCGCAGTTGGCCCACCTGACGGAGCAACGCCGCGACCTGGAAGTCCGCGTGCGCTACCTGCGGACCGAGAGCCTGTCGAAGGACCTGCTGGAAGAGCGGGCGCGGGCGGTGCTCGGCTTCGCCGATCCTCGCGACTACGTGGTTCGCCTTAACGCCCCGGCCGCACGCAACCCTGGCGCGATCCGCGCCTCCTGAACTATTGTTACAGCCAGGCTGGCGCGCTTTGCGTTTCGGGAACGAAGGCTGCTAAAGCCCCTTCCGTAACGATAAGAAGCCCTGAAACCGGGGCACAGCCGGGAGATGCCGGATGGCGAAAGCCGCCGCTCAGAAATCATCGTCCAATTCGGGCGACATGAAGATTCCGAACGCGCCCCAGGCTTCGAAGGAAGACCTGCTGCGCTTCTATCGCGAGATGGTCCTCATCCGCCGCTTCGAGGAGCGCGCGGGCCAGCTTTACGGCATGGGCCTGATCGGCGGCTTCTGCCACCTGTACATCGGCCAGGAAGCCGTGGCGGTGGGCGTTCAGGAGAGCGTCAGGCAGGGCCACGACAAGATCATCACGGGCTACCGTGACCACGGCCATATGCTGGCCGCGGGCATGGATCCCAACGCCGTCATGGCCGAGCTGACCGGCCGCATCGGCGGCTCGTCCAAGGGCAAGGGCGGCTCGATGCATATGTTCGATGTGCCGACCGGCTTCTACGGCGGTCACGGCATCGTCGGCGCCCAGGTGGCGCTGGGCACCGGTCTGGCTTTCGCCGGCAAGTACCGCGGCGATGACTCGGTCGCCTTCGTCTATTTCGGCGACGGCGCCTCGAACCAGGGTCAGGTCTACGAGAGCTTCAACATGGCCCAGCTGTGGAAGCTGCCGGCCATCTACATCATCGAGAACAACCAGTACGCCATGGGCACGAGCATCGAGCGCTCGTCGTCCACGACCGAACTCTACATGCGCGGCGCCAGCTTCGGCATCCCAGGCGAGCAGGTCGACGGCATGGACGTGCTGGCGGTCCGCGACGCCACGGCCCGCGCCGTGAAGCGCGCCCGTGAAGGCGGCGGCCCCTACATCCTGGAAGTGAAGACCTACCGCTATCGCGGCCACTCCATGTCGGACCCGGCCAAGTACCGCACCAAGGAAGAGGTCGACGAGGTCAAAAAGACCCGCGACCCGATCGATCACCTGAAGGTGCTGCTCGCCGCCGCCAAGGCGACTGAGGAAGAGCTGAAGGCCATCGACAACGAGGTGAAAGCCATCGTCGCCGAAGCCGTGCAGTTCGCACAGGAAAGCCCTGAGCCGGATCCGTCCGAGCTCTATACTGACGTCTACGTGGAGGCCTGATCCGTGACCGACATTCTGATGCCGGCGCTGTCCCCCACGATGGAAGAGGGCACGCTGACCAAGTGGCACATCAAGGCAGGCGACACCGTGTCGGCCGGCCAGGTGATCGCCGAGATCGAAACCGACAAGGCGACGATGGAAGTCGAAGCCGTCGATGAAGGCGAAGTGCTGGAAATCCTGGTGCCGGAAGGCTCCGAGAACGTGAAGGTCAACACACTGATCGCACGTCTGGCCGGCGAAGACAGCGCGCCTGCGCCCGCGCCCAAGGCTGAAGCGGCGCCTCAGGCTGCTCCGGTCGCCGCTGCTCCGGCTGCGCCCAAGGTTGAACTGCGCGACCCGGAAATCCCGGCCGACGCCAAGCTGGTCAAGACGACCGTGCGCGACGCCCTGCGCGACGCCATGGCCGAGGAAATGCGTCGTGACGACCGCGTCTTCCTGATCGGCGAGGAAGTCGCCCAGTATCAGGGCGCCTACAAGGTCAGCCGCGACCTGCTGCAGGAATTCGGCGCCCAGCGCGTGATCGACACCCCGATCACCGAGCACGGCTTCGCCGGTCTCGGCGTCGGCGCCGCCATGGCGGGCCTGAAGCCGATCGTCGAGTTCATGACGTTCAACTTCGCCATGCAGGCGATCGACCACATCATCAACTCGGCGGCCAAGACCCTGTATATGTCGGGCGGTCAGATCCGCGCCGACATCGTCTTCCGCGGCCCGAACGGCGCCGCCAGCCGCGTCGGCGCCCAGCACAGCCAGGACTATTCGGCCTGGTACGCCCAGATCCCCGGCCTGAAGGTCATCGCGCCTTACGACGCGGCTGACGCCAAGGGTCTGCTGAAAGCCGCCATCCGCGATCCGAACCCTGTCGTCTTCCTCGAACACGAAATGCTGTACGGCACCGAGTTCGACGTGCCGGAAGGCGACGACTACGTCCTGCCGATCGGCAAGGCCAAGGTCCGTCGCGAAGGCAAGGACGTCACCATCACGGCCCACGCCCGCATGGTCGGCTTCGCCCTCCAGGCCGCTGAGAAGCTGGCCGAGGAAGGCATCGAGGCCGAGGTCATCGACCTGCGCACCCTGCGTCCGCTGGATCATGAAACCATCGTCGAAAGCGTCAAGAAGACCAGCCGTCTGGTCTCGGCCGAAGAAGGCTGGGGTCCGATGGGCGTCGGCGCCGAGGTCGTGGCCCGCGTGATCGAACACGCCTTCGACTACCTGGACGCCCCGCCGCTGCGCGTGCACCAGGAAGACGTGCCGCTGCCCTACGCCGCCAACCTGGAAGTGCTGTCGCTGCCGGGCGTGGACAAGATCGTGGCCGCCGTGAAGCAGGTGATGGCGTGAGCGAGGCGTCCGAGTTCCAACTGACGACGCCGGACAGCGTCGCCGCCGACCCGCAGGCCATCGAGGTGCTGCGGATGTGGTGGTCGAAGAACGAGCCGGTCATGTCGGTGAAGCCGGCCTTCAAAGACCCGATCCAGTTCGGCCAGATGCTGGCCTATGCCGCGCGTCACATGGCGCATGGCTACGCCGTGCGTCACGGTCACAATGAGCGCGAAGCCTACAATCGCATCCTTCAGGGCCTTTCCGAGGTCGTGAAGGCCGACAATGTGCAGACCGTGGCCGAGCCTGCGGTCAAAGCGAAGGGGAACGCCTGATGGACGCCGCCGCTCTGGAACAACGTTCCCTGCCGATCCCCGAGGGCCTGAACGCTCCCGAGGATCAGATCATCGAGCTGGCCCGCGTCTGGTGGAACGGGACCGGTCCGATCATGAACATCCGCCCGGCTCTGGCTGAGCCGGGCAATATCGGCGTCGTCCTGGCGGAACTGGCCTGGCACTATTCCCACGCCTACGCCGAACATCACGGTTTCGACCAGGCCGAGGCGTTCAAGGCCATCCGCGACAGCTGGGACAAGGCCCACGCCCAGGCCGCAGCGACCGCCAAGACGGAGCCCGCCCAATGACCGACATCCTGATGCCGGCCCTGTCGCCGACGATGGAAGAGGGCGTTCTGGCCAAGTGGCACGTCAAGGTCGGGGACGTCGTCTCCGCCGGCGACGTCATCGCCGAGATCGAGACCGACAAGGCCACGATGGAAGTCGAGGCCGTCGACGAGGGCGAAGTCACCGACATCCTGGTCGCCGAAGGCACCGAGGGCGTGAAGGTCAACACCCCGATCGCCCGCCTGAAGGAAGAGGGCGGCGCTGCTGCGCCCAAGCCCGCCGCCAAGGCTGAAGAGGCTCCCAAGGCCGCAGCCGCTCCGGCCGAAGCGCCGAAGGTTGCTGCCCCGACGGCTCCGGCGGCGCCGAAGTCGGCCAGCGGCGAACGCATCTTCGCCTCGCCCCTGGCTCGCCGCATCGCCGCCCAGAACGGCGTCGATCTGAAGTCGATCAAGGGCACCGGCCCGCACGGCCGCATCGTCAAGCGCGACGTGGAGGGGGCTCCGAAGGGAGCCGCTCAACCGGCGGCCGCGACGACGACCGCCGCGACCACGGGCATCGCCCCGCGTCAGGCTCTGTCGCTGGCCCAGATGGGCATCCCGGACGGCAGCTACGACCTGATCCCGCTGGACGGGATGAAGAAGGCCGTGGCGCGTCGCATGGTCGACAGCATCCAGAACGTCCCGCACTTCCCGCTGTTCATCGACTGCGAGATCGACCAGCTGATGGCTGTTCGCGCCAAGGTGAACAAGATGCTGGAGCCGCAGGGCATCAAGGTCTCGGTCAACGACTTCGTCATCAAGGCCGCGGCCATGGCGCTGAAGATGGTGCCGGAGGCGAACGCCTCCTACACCCCCGAAGGCATCGCCATGCACCACAACGCCGACGTCTCGATGGCGGTGGCGATCGACGGCGGCCTGATCACCCCGATCATCAAAAAGGCCGAGACCAAGGGCCTGGCGCAGATCGCGACCGAGTCCAAGGATCTGGCCAAGCGCGCCCGCGAACGCAAGCTGAAGCCGGAAGAGTTCCAGGGCGGCACCTTCTCGGTGTCCAACCTGGGCATGTTCGGCATCAAGCAGTTCACCTCGATCATCAACGAGCCGCAGGGCTGCATCATGAGCGTGGGCGCCGGCGAGCAGCGTCCGGTCGTCAAGGACGGCCAGATCGTGCCGGCCACGGTCATGACCGTGACCCTGACCTGCGATCACCGCGTGGTCGATGGCGCGACGGGCGCCCGCTTCCTGCAGGCGTTCAAGCCGCTGATCGAAGATCCCGTGGCGATGCTGGCCTAGTCACATGATCCCGAAAAGTGTCAGCGGTTTTCGGATGAGATCATGTGCTGAAAAAGTGGGAGGAGAGGGGTCATGACCTCGGTCTATGACTTCTCCGCCCGGGCCATTGACGGCACGGACGTGGCGCTGGACCGCTATCGCGGTCAGGCGCTGCTGATCGTCAATACGGCGTCCAAATGCGGCTTCACCGGTCAGTATGACGGGCTGGAGAAGCTGCACCGCGACTTCGCCGACGCGCCCTTTGAGGTCCTGGGCTTTCCCTGCAACCAGTTCGGCCAGCAGGAGCCGGGCAGGGCGGCGGAAATCGCCGCCTTCTGCGCCACCAGCTTCGACGTGACCTTCCCCCTGTTCGACAAGGTGGAGGTCAACGGGCCGAACCGACACCCGCTCTACGCCTGGCTGACCAAGCAGAAGCGCGGCTTCCTCGGCTCCCAGGCCATCAAGTGGAACTTCACCAAGTTCCTGACCGACCGCGAAGGCCGCGTCGTCGCGCGCTATTCGCCCCAGACTGAACCCGCGGCCATCAAGGCCGACATCGAGAAGTTGATCTGACCATGGCTGCTGAATTCGATCTCGTCGTCATCGGTTCGGGCCCCGGCGGTTACGTCGCGGCGATCCGCGCTAGCCAGCTGGGCCTGAAGGTCGCCATCGTCGAGCGCGAGAACCTGGGCGGTATCTGCCTGAACTGGGGCTGCATCCCGACCAAGGCCCTGTTGAAGTCGGGCGAAAAGTTCGAGAGCCTGAGCCACCTCAAGGAATACGGCCTGTCCGCCTCGGGCGCGTCCTTTGACTTCGACGCCATCATCCAGCGCTCGCGCGGGGTCGCGGCGACGATGAACAAGGGCATCGGCTTCCTGATGAAGAAGAACAAGATCGAGGTGATCGAAGGCTCGGCCACGCTCGAGAAGGGCGCTGTCGCGCCCAAGGTCGTCGTCGCCCTCAAGGCCGGCGGCACGCGCGCCATCGAAGCCAAGACCGTCATGCTCGCCGTCGGCGCCCGCGCCCGCGCCCTGCCGCAGATCGGCCTGGAAGCGGACGGCGACAAGATCTGGGCCTATCGCGACGCCCTGGCCCCCAAGAAACTGCCCAAGACCTTCGTCGTCATCGGCTCAGGCGCCATCGGCATCGAATTCGCCAGCTTCTATCGCGCCCTGGGCGCCGAGGTGACGGTGGTGGAAGCCGTCGACCGCATCATGCCGGTCGAGGACGAAGAGGTCTCCAAGGCCGCCCAGAAGTCCTTCGAGAAGCGCGGCATCAAGTTCAAGGTCGGCGCCAAGGTGACCAAGGTCTCCAAGGATTCCAAGGGCGTGAAGGTCGCTGTTGAAGTCAACGGCAAGGCCGAAACGCTGGAGGCCGAGGTCTGCATCTCGGCCGTCGGCATCACCGCCAACACCGACGGCATCGGTCTGGAGGCGCTGGGCGTCGAACTGGACCGCGGCCACATCAAGACCGACAGCCACTGCCAGACCAACGTCAAGGGCCTCTACGCCATCGGCGACTGCGCCGGCGCGCCCTGGCTGGCGCACAAGGCCAGCCACGAAGGCATCCACGCCGCCGAGCACATCGCGGCCTACAAGACGCCGAACGTCCATTCACCCATCGCCGGCTGCACCTATGCCCAGCCGCAGGTCGCCTCGGTCGGGATCACCGAGCAGGGCGCACGCGCCGAGAAGCGCGAGGTCAAGATCGGCCGCTTCCCGTTCCGCGTGAACGGCAAAGCCGTGGCGGCCGGCGAGATCGACGGTTTCGTCAAGGTCATCTTCGACGCCAAGACCGGCGCCCTGATCGGCGCCCACATGATCGGCCACGAAGTGACCGAGATGATCCAGGGCTACGTCACCGCCATCACCATGGAAGCGACCGAGGAAGACATCCACGGCATCGTCTACCCGCACCCGACCATGTCCGAGGCCATGCACGAGGCCGCTCTGGACGCCTATGGACGCGTCATCCACATCTGATGTGGTTGTTAGAATTTCTGAACTGTGGCTAAGAGAACGACCCTCCTGGTCCACGGTTCGGAAGTTCCATGATCGTCGCCTCTGACGCCCTCGGCCTGATCGGCAACACGCCCCTGGTGCGGCTCAAGCGCGCGTCGGAGCTGACCGGCTGCGAGATCCTCGGCAAGGCCGAGTTCATGAACGTCGGCGGTTCGATCAAGGACCGGGCGGCGCTCAGCATCATCAGGAAGGCCCGCGCGTCCGGCGCCTTGAAGCCCGGCGGCGTCATCGTCGAAGGCACGGCGGGCAACACCGGCATCGGCCTGGCCCTGGTCGGGGCGGCGCTGGGCCACCCCGTCGTCATCGTCATGCCGCGCAGCCAGACGGACGAGAAGAAGCGCGCGGTGCGTCTGCACGGCGCCCGTCTGATCGAGGTCGATCCCGCGCCCTTCGCCAGCCCCAACCATTTCGTCGCCTATTCCCGCCGTCTGGCCGAGGAACTGAACGGGAACGAGCCGAACGGGGCCTTTTACGCCGATCAGTTTGACAACCTGGCCAATCGCGAAGCCCATTATGAAGGCACCGCGCCCGAAATCTGGAAGCAGACGGACGGCCAGATCGACGGCTTCATCTGCGCCGTCGGATCGGGCGGGACGCTGGCCGGATGCGCCGCCTATCTGCGCGAACAGAAGCCGGGCATCGCCATCGGTCTGGCCGATGTGCCGGGGGCCGCGCTCTACAGCTGGTTCACCGAGGGGGTGCTGAAGGGCGAGGGCTCGTCGATCACCGAGGGCATCGGCGTCAACCGCATCACCGGCAATCTGGACGGGCTGGCGGTCGATCACCCTTACCGCATCGAGGACGCCGAATTCCTGCCCATCCTGTTCGATCTGGTGAAACACGAGGGCCTGTCGCTGGGGCCGTCCAGCGGGGTGAACATCGCCGGGGCCATCCGCATGGCCCGCGACCTGGGGCCGGGCAAGACCATCGTCACCGTCCTGTGCGACGCCGGTCAGCGCTATTCCAGCAAGGTCTATGACCCCGCCTTCCTGACCGCGCGCGGCCTGCCGACGCCGGAGTGGCTGCCCCGATGAGCCGCAAGAAGGACGCAGCCGTCGAAAGCCGCATCCCCCCGCTGAACGCCCTGAAGGCGTTCGAGGCCGCGGCGCGCCGTCTGAACATCACCCGCGCCGCCGAGGAGCTGTCGGTCACGCCCGGCGCGATCAGCCAGCAGATCCGTATTCTGGAGGAGCACGCGGGCGCGCCGCTGTTCCATCGCGAGGGGCGCCAGATCGCCCTGACCGACCTGGGCGCCGAGCTCTATCCCTTGCTGCACGACGGCTTCGACTATCTGAAACGGGCAGGGGACCTGCTGTATCGCCCGGACCGTCGCCACGCCCTGGCGGTCAGCGTGCCGCCGTCCTTCGCCGCCAAGTGGCTGGCCCCGCGCATCGCCCGGTTCGCAGCGGCCCATCCCGAGGTCGAGGTGTGGATGTCGGCGGACATGCGGTTGGCCGATGTCGGCGGCGGACGGGTGGATGTGGCCGTCCGCTATGGCCGCGGCGACTATTCCGGCGTGCGCTCCGAGCGCCTGCTGTCGGCCGACGTGACCCCGGTGTGCAGCCCGGCCCTGTTGGTCGGACCCAGGGCGCTGAAGCGTCCGACTGATCTGGCGAAGCATGTCCTGATCCATTTGCGCGCCGGTGAACTGGAAGAGCCTCGACCGGACTGGGCGACCTGGCTGAAGGCGAGGGGCGTGGACCAGGTCGACGCCACGGCCGGACCGCGCTTCGACCAGACGGCGCTGGCCATCGAGGCCGCCGCCCACGGTCAGGGCGTGGCCCTGGCGCCCTACGCCTTTGTGGCCGAGGACCTGGCGTCGGGACGTCTGGTCTCGCCCTTCGCTGACGGGGCTCTTTCGACCGAGATGGCTTATCATGTCCTGACCCGCCGCAGCGGCGTGTCCGAACCCGCTCGCGCCTTCGTCCGCTGGATGAAGGCCGAGGTCCAGGCGGCGGAACAGCGCGTGGACGACCTCTGATCGGTTTGCCGCTTTTCTGTCTGATTTGTAACTTGATGAACGGGTGTTGAATCCGTCAGCGTAAAGCACCTTTTACACGCGGGGGCGCTTCATGCTGACCATCAACAATCTGGTCCACGTCTACGGCAACGGGACGCGGGCTCTGGACGACGTCAGCCTGACAATCCCGACCGGGATGTTCGGCCTGCTGGGCCCCAACGGGGCAGGCAAGTCTACGCTGATGCGGACGATCGCCACCCTGCAGAGCCCGACCTCGGGCGAGATCCGCTTCGGCGACATCGACGTGATCCGCCAGCCGGAGCAGTTGCGCCGCACCCTGGGCTATCTGCCCCAGGACTTCGGCGTCTATCCCCGCGTTTCGGCCTACGACATGCTGGACCACATGGCGGTGCTGAAGGGCATAGCTGACGGCAAGGAACGCAAGCAGACGGTCGAGGCCCTGCTGAACCAGGTCAATCTGTGGAGCGTCCGGCGCAAGGCCCTGGCCGGTTTCTCGGGCGGGATGCGCCAGCGTTTCGGCATCGCCCAGGCCCTGATCGGCAACCCGCGCCTCATCATCGTCGATGAGCCCACCGCCGGGCTGGACCCGGAGGAGCGCAACCGCTTCCTCAACCTGCTGGCCGAGATCGGCGAGAACGTGGTGGTCATCCTGTCGACCCACATCGTCGAGGACGTGGCCGACCTGTGCCCGCGCATGGCGGTGCTGGCGGGCGGCAAGATCCAGTTGGAGGGCGCGCCGCTGGAGTTGATGAAGCAGATGGCCGGTCGCGTCTGGAAGAAGGCCATCGCCAAGGAGGCGCTGCCGGAACACCGCGCCCGCTACGAGGTCATCTCGACGCGCCTGTTCGCGGGTCAGACCGTGATCCACGTCCTGGCCGACGCCAAACCGGGAGAGGGCTTCGAGCTGGCCTCGGGCGGTCTGGAAGACGTCTATTTCTCGACCCTGGCCGCCTCGCGCCGCCCGGCCCTCGCTCAAGCCGCCTGAGGCCCGCATCATGTTCGGGAAAGTCGCGGCCTTCGAGTTCCGCTATCAGCTTCGCCAGCCCGCCTTCTGGGTCATTTCCATCCTCTTCTTCCTGCTGAGTTTCGGCTCGGTCGCCAGCCCGAACGTCAGCGTCGGGTCGGGCGGCAACATCTTCAAGAACGCGCCGTTCGCCATTGCTCAGGCCCACCTGATCTTCAATCTGTTCTTCATGCTGGCGACGACGGCCATCGTCGCCAACGTCGTGGTGCGTGACGCCACGACCGGCTTCGGCCCGATGATCCAGGCCAGCCGATTGTCGAAGTTCGACTATCTGTACGGGCGCTTCCTCGGCGCCTTCGCCGTGGTGGCCCTGGCCTTCCTGAGCGTGGCGCTCGGCATCCTGATCGGCACGCTGATGCCGTGGGTGGACAAGGAAACGGTCGGGCCTTTCCGCCCGCTGGACTACCTCTATGGCTTCGTCGTCATGGGCCTGCCGGGGCTGCTGTTCAGCTCGGCGGTCTTCTTCACCCTGGCGACCGTGACCCGTTCGATGATGGCGACCTATGTCGGCGTCGTCGGGGTCTTCATCTTCTACATGACGACGACCTCGGTGTTCGGCTCCAAGCCTGAGCTGGAGACCTTGGTGGCCTGGCTGGAGCCCTTCGGCGCCGGCGCCTATGGCCTGGCGACCAAGTACTGGACGGCGGCTGAGCGGAACACGATCAACGCGCCGCTGACCGGCGTCCTGCTGGGCAACAAGCTGCTGTGGCTGGGCGTCAGCCTGGCCTTCCTGGCCGCCGCCTATCCTCTGTATCGCCCGTCGCCGCGCGGATCGAAGCTGCGCAAGCAGGAGAAGCTGAAGGCGATGGCCGAGGCCGCTCCCGACGCCCGCGCACCCGTCGCGCCTTTGGCCTCGCCCACCTACGGCTTCAAGGCCGGCTGGACGCAGCTGGTCTCGCGCACCGCCTTCGAGATGAAGGCCGTGTTCCTGAGCCCGGCCTATTTCGTCATGCTGGCCCTGGGCTTCGCCTTCGGCATCGCCGTCCTGCTGTTTGCGGGCGAGTTCTACGGCGCGCCGGTCCTGCCGGTGACGCGCGTGGTGATCGAGACGCTGGGCGGCTCGTTCGGTCTGATCACCATGATCATCGCCATCTACTATTCGGGCGAGCTGGTCTGGCGCGATCGCGAGCGGCGCACGCATGAGATCATCGACTCGACCGCGACGCCGGACTGGACCTTCCTGCTGCCCAAGACCCTGGCCCTGATCCTGGTGCTGGTCTCGACGCTGGCGGCGGCTTCGCTGGCCGGGATGATCGTGCAGACGATCAAGGGCTATACGAACTACGAGATCGGCAAATACCTGTTCTGGTATGTCGTGCCCCAGTCGATCAGCTTCGCGCTGATGGCGGTCCTGGCCATCTTTGTGCAGTCGCTGTCGCCGAACAAGTTCGTCGGCTGGGCCATCATGGTGGTCTATCTGATCTCGACCATCGTCCTGACCAACCTGGGTTTCGACCACATCCTCTACCGCTATGGTTCGGGGACGGGGATGCCGCTGTCGGACATGAACGGCCTGGGCAAGTTCGCGGGCTACGCCGGCTGGATGCAGGCCTACTGGTCGGCCTTCGCCATCGTATTGCTGGTCATCGCCTATGGCCTGTGGCGTCGGGGGGCGGAGACGCGGTTCCTGCCGCGACTGCAGCGTCTGCCGCGTCGCCTGATGGGACCGGCGGGCGCGATCGGCGGCGTCGCCCTGACCGCCTTTGTCGCGCTTGGCGTCTTCACCTTCATCAACACCAACGTCTGGAACGAGTACCGCAGCCGCGATCAACGCGAGCAACTGATGGCGGACTATGAAAAGACCCTGCTGAAGTACGCGAAGACGCCTCAGCCCTCGATCACCGACGTCAAGCTGGACCTGGACCTCTATCCGCACCAGCCGCGTCTGACGACCAAGGGGACCTATGTCATCCAGAACCAGACGGGCGCGCCTCTCAGCGAGGTGCACCTGCGCTGGAACGACGACCTGAAGATCGCCAAGCTGGACGTCCAGGGCGCGACAGTGGCCCAGGCGTGGCCCACGTTCGAGTACCGCATCTATCGCTTCGCGACCCCGATGCAGCCGGGCGAGAAGCGCACCATCGCCTTTGAAACGGTGCTGGAACAGCGCGGCTTCAAGAACAGCGGCGACACCACGCGGATCGTCGACAACGGCACCTTCGTCAACAACGGCGAGTTCGGCCTGACCATCGGCATGGGCCGCGACGGCCTGCTGTCCGATCGCTCCAAGCGCCGCAAGCATGGTCTGCCGGCCGAACTGCGCATGGCCAAGTTGGAGGACGTCAGCGCGCAGAACCACAACTACATCGGTTCCGGCTGGGTCAACGCCGACATCACCGTGACCACGGTGGCCGATCAGACGCCGATCGCGCCGGGCTACAAGGTGTCGGATGTGACCAGGGACGGCCGCCGCACGGCCCGCTTCGTCACCGAGGCCCCGGTGCTGAACTTCTTCTCGGTGCAGTCCGCTGACTATCAGGTGGCCAAGGAGCAGCACGGCCCCATCGAGCTGGCGGTCTATTACCACAAGGGCCACGAGCGGAACGTCGAACGGATGCTGAACGGCATGAAGTCGGCGCTGGACTACTACGGCACGGCGTTCAGCCCGTATCAGTTCCGTCAGGCCCGGATCATCGAGTTCCCGGCCTACGCCAGCTTCGCCCAGGCCTTCGCCAACACCATGCCCTACTCGGAGGGGCTCGGCTTCATCGCCGACCTGACGGACGAGGAGAAGATCGACTACGTCACCTATGTCACCGCCCATGAGGTCGGCCATCAGTGGTGGGCGCACCAGGTGATCGGATCGGACCAACAGGGCTCGACCCTGCTGTCGGAATCCCTGGCGCAATACTCGGCGCTGATGGTGATGGAGAAGCTGTACGGACCCGACAAGATCCGTCGCTTCCTCAAGTACGAACTGGACCGCTACCTGCGTTCGCGCGGCATGGAACGGCTGGAGGAGATGCCGCTGCTGCGGATCGAGAACCAGCAATACATCCACTATCAGAAGGGCGGCCTGGTCATGTACCTGCTGCGCGATCAGATCGGCGAGGAGGCGGTGAACCGCGCCCTGCGTCGGGTGCTGGCGCAATACGCCTTCAAGCCTGCGCCCTATCCGCGCTCGCTGGATCTGCTGGCCGCCATCCGCGCCGAGGCGCCGGCTGACAAGCAGGCCCTGATCACCGACCTGTTCGAGAAGATCACCCTGTATGACGTGAAGACCAAGTCGGTCACGGCGACCCGCCGCGCCGACGGCAAGTGGGACGTCGCCCTGACGGTCGAGGCCCGCAAACTCTACGCCGACGGCAAGGGCGAGGAGACCGAGTCTCCGTTGAACGAGACCTTCGACGTCGGCCTGTTCTCGGCCGAGCCGGGCAAGGGGGCGTTCGACCAGAAGTCGGTCATGCTGATGGAGCGCCGTCCCTTGCGCAGCGGAATCCAGGTCTTCCGCTTCGTCACGGACAAGAAGCCGGCCTATGCGGGGATCGACCCCTACAACCGGTGGATCGACCGCAACTCGGACGACAACGTGAAGCCCGTCAGCTGATCCTCAGCGACTGGTGTTGATTTGGGGGAGGGCGTCGTCGCTCTCCCCCTTTTTCATGTCTGCGGACACGAGGACGGCAAGAGCGCGGACCAGGTCGCACGCAAAGACGCAGCGGCCAGGGCGCGCTGTTCGTTTCAGATTTTCAGGATTGAGAAGGCGGTGTGCGCCATTCTCTTCAGCGAAGAGAATGGCGCGAGTGACGGGGCTCGAACCCGCGACCTCCGGCGTGACAGGCCGGCACTCTAACCAACTGAGCTACACCCGCGTTCCCCTCCGCGAGGAGGAGAAGGGCCGATTAAGGGCGACTCACGATTGGGTCAAGCGCAATGTGCGAAGCGGCTGAAAAAAGCTGCGAATTCAGCTTCTAGCGCCCGCAGTCCAGGCCGGGAGCATCCGGCGTGGCCGTGGCGCCGGGGCCGAGGGCCTTTTGCATGAAAACCACGTCGCGCCAGTCGTCGAACTTCCATCCCACGGCATGAAAGACGCCGACGTGTTCGAAGCCGGCGGCGGCGTGCAGCGCGATGGAACCGGCGTTGGCGCTGTCGCCGATCACCGCCACCATCTGACGCATCCCCAGGGCCTCGCAGGCGCCCAGCAGAGCGTCCAGCAAAGCCTTGCCGGCGCCCCGCCCGCGAAACGCCTCGGCCACATAGATCGAGTCCTCGACCAGGTAGCGATAGGCGGCGCGCAGGCGGTAGGGACCGGCGTAGGCATAGCCCGCGACCTGACCGTCGATCTCGGCGGTCAGGACGGGCAGGCCGAGCGCAGCTGGCGCGGCCAGACGCGCTCGCATTTCATCCGCTGACGGGACGTCCAGCTCAAACGTCCCCGTGCCGTTCAGCACGCTCTCGGCATAGATGGCCGTGACGGCGGCCAGGTCGGCGTTCGTGAACGGCCGAACGATCACGCCTTTTCCCAGCCCTTGTCGATGGCCCAGACGGCGAAGGCGTAATCGTGGGCGACGTCCTTCAGATAGTCGAACCGGCCCGCCGAGCTGAAGTGACCCGCCGTCATGTTGATCTTCAGCAGGACGGGATTGCCCGAGGTGGTCGCGGGCCGCAGCTTGGCCACCCACTTCTCCGGCTCCCAATAGGTGACGCGCGGATCGGACAGGCCGCCGGTCGCCAGCACCGCCGGATAGGGCTTGGCCTCGATCTGATCATAGGGGCTGTAGCTGAGCATATAGTCGTAGGCGGCGGCGTCCTCGATCGGATTGCCCCACTCGGGCCATTCCGGCGGCGTCAGCGGCAGGGAGGTGTCGCTCATGGTGTTGATGACGTCGACGAAGGGAACACTGCCGATGACGCCGGCCCATAGATCGGGTCGCATGTTGGTGACCGCGCCCATCAGCAGACCGCCGGCCGATCCGCCCTGGGCCACGATCTTGCCGGCCGTGGCGTACTTCCGGTCGATCAGGTGTTCGGCGGCGGCGATGAAGTCGGTGAAGGTGTTCTTCTTGGTCATCCGCCGGGCGCTGAGGAACCAGTTCCAGCCCTTGTCCGAGCCGCCGCGGATGTGGGCGATGGCGTAGATGAAGCCGCGATCCACCAGCGACAGCCGGTTGGTCGAGAAGCTGGCCGCCATGGGGATGCCGTAGGAGCCGTAGCCGTAGAGCAGCAGCGGCGCCGAGCCATCGACCGGCGTGGATTTCTTGCGCAGCACCGTCACCGGCACCAGTTGGCCGTCCGAGGCCGGGGCGTTCAGACGTTCGACCACATAGTCCGCCGGATTATGGCCTGAGGGGATTTCCTGAACCTTGCGGAGCGTCCGTTCGCGCGTCTTCAGGTCGTAGTCATAGGTCGAGGTCGGGGTGGACGGCGAGTTGTAGCCGTAGCGCATGACCGTGGTGTCGAACTCCGACGCCCCGCCCAAGGACAGGGCGTAGGCCGGCTCGTCCACGGCGATCTCATGCTCGGCGCCGGCGCGGTCGCGAATGACGATCCTGGTGTTGGCGTCGGCGCGTTCCTGACGGCCCAGATAGTCCTTCACCAGGGCCACGCCTTCGATGAAGCGACCCGGCGTGTGGGGGATCAGGTCCTTCCAGTTCGCCTTCGCGGGCGTCGCGGTCGGGGCCTCGACGACCTTGAAGTCGATGGCGTCGTCGGCGTTGGTGCGGATCACCCAGCGATCGCCCCAGTGGTCCAGGTCGTACAGGCGGCCGCCGAGGCGCGGCTCGACCACCACGGGCGTCGCCGTCGGATTTGAACCCGGAATGATGCGGCCTTCCGAGGTTTCCTGATTGCCGATGCCGATGACGATGAAGGCGTCGTCAGAGGTGCGGCTGACGCTCTGGAACATGCCGTCGTCGGTTTCCTCATAGACCAGGCTTGTCTCGCCGCCGCGCGCCGGGCGGCGGAAGATCTTGTCGGGACGGCCGTTGTCGTCGCGGTTGGTCCAGAAGATCCACTGGCTGTCAGGCGAGAAGGTGAAGTTCTCGGTCGCCGATTCGATGGGGTTGGGCAGGACCTCGCCGGACGCCAGGTCCTTGACGTAGATCTTGAAGACCTCCGAGCCTTGCGCGTCCTCGGCATAGGCGAACAGGGCGTGGTCGGGGCTGTGATCGACAGCCGAAACCTCCGAATAGGCCTTACCCTCGGCCAGCTTGTTGCAGTCCAGCAGGATGGTCTCGCCTTCAGTCTTGCCACGCGGGCGGCGGCAATAGAGCGGGTGCTGGTCGCCGGTGTTGTAGCGGACGTAGTATTCCCAAGCGCCGTCGGCGGCGGGAACCGAGCTGTCGTCCTCCTTGATGCGGCCCTTCATCTCTTCGAACATCGCGGCCTGCAGCGGCAGGGTCGAGGCCATGACGGCCTCGCGATAGGCGTTCTCTGCCGTCAGGTGCTCCTTCACGTCGGCCTTGATCAGCGACGGATCGCGCAGCACCGCCTGCCAGTTGTCGTCCTTCATCCACTGATAGTCGTCGGTGCGGACCCGGCCCAGTTGTTCGATGCGAACGGGGACTTTCTTGGCGACGGGCGGTGGGGGCAGGGACATCGAGGCTCCGGTAGTCGAATGAGCAAGGGCAGGGGAGGCGGCGACCAGGCCGGCGGCGGCGGTCGAGGCGATCAGTTCACGGCGATTCATTGAGTCATCCCCTGTATGGTCCGCCGGACCTTGTGCGCGCGGACGACCCGCGTCAAATGTCCGGATGATCACTTCGGACGCTCCGCTCGAACCGCCCGCCGCCGTGGCCGCTCCCGTGGAATGGGATCTGACCTTGGGTCTGATCAACGCCACGGTGCAACTGGATCAGCCGCTGAATGAAAGCACACGCAAGGTCGGCACCGGATTCCTGATCTCTGCGCCGCGGCCGGACGGCGCGCCGCGCGTGGTTCTGGTCACGGCGGCCCACGTGCTGAACGTCATGCCAGGGTCAGAAGCGCGCATCGGCTGGCGCACCGCAGAAGCCGACGGGGCATGGAAGTTCGCGCCTGAGGGCCTGATGATCCGGGACAGCGCCGGCGCGCCCCTGTGGACCCAGCATCCCGAGCGGGATGTGGCGGTCATGGAGATCACCGCGCCGGACGCCTTCGCCCAGGCCGCCATTCCGCTGGGCTGGCT
The DNA here is from genome assembly GCF_050729455.1 of Brevundimonas sp. Lineage (GTDB taxonomy): Bacteria > Pseudomonadota > Alphaproteobacteria > Caulobacterales > Caulobacteraceae > Brevundimonas. The sequence continues at coordinate 16,087 of NZ_JBOHLI010000012.1, read as the reverse complement.
GGCCGACGACGCGACCCTTGATCAGTGGCGCGTGGGGCCGGGCGATGAACTGATGGCGCTGGGCTATCCCCACGGACTGGCGGCCAACAAGGCGGGGTTCCCGATCCTGCGCCTGGGCCGGATCAGTTCCTGGCCGCTGACGCCGATCCGACACTTCCCCATCTTCCTGCTCGATTTCGCCGTGTCGCAGGGCAACTCGGGCGGCCCGGTCTTCTGGACGCCCGCCGTGCATCGCCGGCCGGGCTTGCCGACGCCTGACCATCCCTACATCGCCGGGGTTCTGGTCCAGGAAGTGCAGGGCGGCGGCGAGGGTCTGGAGCTGGGCGTGGTCGCCCATGCCCAGTATGTGCGCGAGGCGATTGCGTTGCTGGATCAGCCCGCTGCGTCATCCCGTCCGTAGCGCCGCTTTCTGCGAACCCCGGACAGGCGCGGCGCGCCTTCCGGGGCGATGCTTCGACCTTAGCCCGCCAAGGCCTCCACGCTGAGGCCTTGCAGCAGTTCCCCGCCTTGCCCCACGGCGGCCAGGCGGCTGGAGACATGGCCCAGGACGTTGGCGGCGTAGAGTTCGTAGAGGTCCAGCTTGCCTTGCAGCCAGACGGGGTCGCCGTTTCCGGCGGCTAGTCGCGCCTGGGCCGCCAGCGCGCCCTTGGCCAGCATCCAGCCGCCGACCACGTCGCCCATCAGCTTCAGATAGGCGTCGGCGCCGGCCAGAACATCGGCGGCGCCATCCGCGGCGGCCTTGCGGTCCAGCAGCCACAGGGTGGCGTCCTCGACCGCTTCGATGGCGGTGGCGAAACGCTCGACCGGCTTGCCGACATAGAGGCGGTCGATCTGGGCCAGGGTGTCCTTCATGTCCGCGATCAGGGCCTTGGCGGAATCGCCGCCGTCCATCGACAGTTTGCGGCCGACCAGATCCATGGCCTGGATGCCGTTGGTGCCTTCGTAGATCGGGGTGATGCGGGCGTCGCGATAATATTGGGCCGCGCCGGTTTCCTCGATGAAGCCCATGCCGCCGTGGACCTGAACGCCCAGCGAGGCGACTTCGCAGCCGACGTCGGTGGACCAGGCCTTGGCGATGGGGGTGAACAGGTCCTCGCGGCCCTTCCATGCCTTGCGCTCGGTCTCGGTGGCGGCGTGCTTGGCCAGGTCGGCGGCGACGCCGGTGGACAGGCAGATGGCGCGGGCGGCGGCGATCTTGGCCTTCATGACGCCCAGGGTGCGGCGCACGTCGGGGTGGTCGAAGATCGAGGCGTTCTTCTCGCCGGTCCAGACCGAGCGGCCCTGACGGCGTTCCAGGGCATAGGCCAGGGCGTGCTGATAGGCGCGCTCGGCGATGCCGACGCCTTCGACACCGACGGCCAGACGGGCGGCGTTCATCATCACGAACATATGGGCCAGGCCCTCGTTCGGACGGCCGACCAGTTCGGCGCGGGCGCCTTCATAAGACATGACACAGGTGGGCGAGGCGTGGATGCCCAGTTTGTGCTCGACCCCGACCGGGTGGAAGGCGTTGCGCTCGCCCAGCGAGCCGTCGGCGTTGACCGCGAACTTGGGCGTCAGGAACAGGCTGATGCCCTTGGGTCCCGCTGGGGCGTCTGGCAGGCGGGCCAGCACCAGATGGACGATGTTGTCCGTGGCGTCGTGGTCGCCCCAGGTGATGAAGATCTTCTGGCCGTTCAGGGCGTAGGTGCCGTCGCCGTTCGGCGTGGCTGTGGTGGTCAGGGCCCCCAGGTCCGAACCGGCGTGCGGCTCCGTCAGCACCATGGCGCCGGTCCATTCGCCGCTGACCAGCTTGGTCAGATAGGTGGCCTTTTGATACTCGGTGCCGACGGCTTCCAGCGCCTCGATCGAGGCCAGCGACAGCATGGGGCACAGGCCGAAGGCCATGTTGGCGGCGTGGACGGTTTCATAGGCCGCCAGTTCCAGCGCCTTGGGCAGGGCCTGTCCGCCAGCCTCGACCGAGGCGGTCAGGCTGGTCCAGCCGCCCTCGGCGAACTGCTTGTAGGCGTCGACAAAGCCGGGCGCGGCGGTGACGGCGCCATTGGCGTACTTGGCGCCGGCAAGATCGCCGGGGCGGTTCAGCGGGGCGAGCACCTGTTCCGAGAACTGGCCCGCGGCCTCCAGCACCGCGCCCATGACGTCGGCGTCGTAGTCGGCAAAGGCGCCGGTGGCGGCGACCTGATCAATGCCGGCGACGACTTCCAGGGCGAAGGCGAGGTCACGGACGGGGGCGCGGTAGCTCATGGCGGTCTCCAGAATCTTCAACATGCTTCTGACGCCCGAGCGGTCAGTGATGCAAGGGCGCTTGGACTTTGGTCGCGGTTCGCGCCAATCTCTGCCCCAGTGCCGTCGCGGAAGGAAAGACCTTGGCCGAACCCCGGAACCGCTATTCGACCGTTTCGCTGATCCTGCACTGGGTCATCGCTCTGGCTGTGATCGCCCAGGTGCTGCTGATCATGGCGCACGACGCGACCGAGGGGCCGCTGTCGCGCGAGTTCGTGCAGGTTCACAAGGCGGTCGGCCTGACCATTCTGGTCCTGACTCTGGGGCGAATCGGCTGGCGGCTGGCCAATCCGCTGATCGCCCTGCCGGTCGAGATGCCGAGGTGGGAGCGGGTTCTGGCGCGGACGACGCAGATCGCCTTCTATGTCGTGCTGCTGGTCATGCCGTTGACCGGGTGGCTGGCGTCGTCGGCGGGCGGGCGCGAAATCAGCTGGTTCGGCCTGTTCCAATGGCCGCTGCTGCCGGTCGGCGGCGGACGCGAAGCGGCGGGGCAATTCATGGATGTGCATGAGATGGTGGCGAAGCTGCTCTATGTGCTGATCCTGCTGCACGTCGTGGGCGCGCTGAAGCATCAGTTCATCAACCGGGACAATGTGCTGCATCGCATGATCCCTCTGATCCCGCGCCGGCCATGAAGGGCGACACGCCCGAGATCGCCGCCGAGGCGCTGAAGACCGGCCGGTTGGTGATCCTGCCGACCGAGACGGTCTATGGGTTGGCGGCCGACGCCTCCAACCCGCAGGCGGTGGCGCGCATCTTCGAGGCTAAGGGAAGACCGCGCTTCAACCCCTTGATCGCACACGTTTCCAGCGCCGTGGACGCCGAGGCGATCGCCGTGTTCGACGACCGGGCGCGGGCCCTGGCCGAGGCCTTCTGGCCCGGTCCTCTGACCATCGTGGCGCCGGTTCGGGACCGCGAGCGTGTCTGCGATCTAGCCCGCGCCGGTCTGGACAGCGTCGCCGTGCGCGTGCCGGGTCATCCGCGAGCGCGCGCCGTGATCGCGGCCTTTGGCGGAGCCGTTGTGGCGCCCTCTGCCAATCGCTCAGGGCGACCCAGCCCCACGACCTTCGATGACGCGCTGGAGGAAACTGGCCATGCCGTCGGCGCGGCCGTGGACGGCGGGCCGTGCGCCGTGGGCGTGGAAAGCACGGTCGTTTCGGTGCTGGACGGGCTGGTCGCCCTGCTGCGTCCCGGATCGGTGACGCGCGAGGAGATCGAGGCCGTGGTCGGCCCGCTGGCCGAAAGCGGACAGGGGCATCGCTCGCCCGGTCGATTGGCCTTGCACTACGCCCCCGACGCTCCGGTGCGGATCGAGGTTGAGACGGCTAACGCGGGCGAAATCCTGCTGGGCTTCGGCCCCGGCGTCGGCGAACCTCGCTGGAGCCTGAGCCAGTCCGGCGACCTGCGCGAGGCGGCGGCCAATCTGTTCCGGCTGCTGCGCGAGGCGGACCGGACCAAGCCGGTCGGCATCGCCGTTTCGCCGATCCCGCACAAGGGACTGGGCGAGGCCATCAACGACCGGCTGCGTCGCGCCGCGGGCTTCGTTGGCTAGAGGAAGCGGGCCTTCAGATCGACGCTGGAGGCCTTGCCCACCTGCGGGGCGCAGGTTTCCAGCCATTGCTCGGCCGCCTGACGTCCGCGCGATTTCAGGTCGTTGAGGAAGCTCCATTCCGTATCGAACTTGGTCGACAGCGACAGGCTGCCTAACCAGTCGTCGGCCTCAACCGCGTGCATCCGGACGGCGCGATGACGGTCCTCGTTCCGGCTCAGCCTGCCCTCGGCGATCAGATCCTGGACGAAGGCGACGGCGCGCAGTTCGGCGACCAAGGGCGCATTGAACAGGATTTCGTTCAGGCGATCCATGATCTCGCCAGCCTCGCGCGGAGCCTCGTCGCGGGCGAAGGGGTTGAGCGGCAGCAGCAGTATGTCGTCCGGGGTGTCGGCGTGGAACAGCGGCCACAGCGCCGGATTGGCCAGATAACCGCCGTCCCAGTAGGGCTCGCCCTCGATCTCGACCGCCTGGAACAGGTGCGGCAGACAGGCGGAGGCGAGCAGGACGCCGGGCGTGATCTCGGGTGTTCGGAACAGGCGCGACCGACCGGCGCGGACCGCCGTGATCGAGACGATCAGATGGATGTCGGACCCGCGTACCGTGTCGAAATTGACGGCGGTTTCCAGCACCCGTTTGAGCGGGTTCAGGTTGAAGGGGTTGAACGAGTAGGGGCTCATGGACAGGGCCAGGGTCTCGCCGGCCTTCCACATCGGGCTGCCCTTGAGCCAACCGGGCGTCAGGGCCTTTGACCATATGGCGCTGTCGCCGAAGACGTTGCGGCCGCCGGATTGATTGACCTCGCGCCAGAGCTTGTCGAGCGCGGCGCGACCGCCCTCAGCGCCGTCTTGCTCCAGCCCGGTGATCAGGGCGGCGGCGTTCATCGCTCCCGCAGAGGCGGCGGTGACGGCGCGGATGTCGAGGATGTCGGCCTCCAGCAGCCGATCCAGTACGCCCCACTGAAAGGCGCCGTGCGAGCCGCCGCCCTGAAGCGCGAGGCAGATAGGATGGCGGTCGGGGAGGGACTTTGACCTGGCCATCATCCGCCTCCCTTCAGGCCGCTATTGCGCGGTCCAGCCGCCGTCGACGGAGTAGTGTGACCCGTTGGCCGAGCCCCCAAGGTCGGACACCAGATAGAGGAAGATGCCCGCCAGTTCGTCGGTCGTGACGAACCGCTTGGTCGGCTGCGAACCCAGGATGACGTTCTTCATCACGTCCTCGGGCGTCATGCCGCGCGTGCGGGCCTGATCCTCGATTTGCTTGGCGACGATGGGGGTCTCGACGAAGCCGGGGCAGATGGCGTTGCAGGTGATGTTCTGCTGGGCCAGTTCCAGCGCCACCGTCTTGGTGAAGCCGATCACGCCGTGCTTGGCGGCGACATAGGCGGACTTGAACGGGCTGGCGACCAGACCGTGGGCCGAGGCGATGTTGACGATGCGGCCGCGCCCCTGGGCCTTCATGATCGGGATCGCCGCCTTGGTGGCGTAGAAGGTCGAGGACAGGTTGATGGCGATGATCTTCTCCCACGCGTCGGCGGGGAAGTTCTCGACGGCTTCGACGTGCTGGATACCGGCGTTGTTGACCAGGATGTCGAGGCGGCCCAGTTCGCGGTGCGCCGTGGCCACCATGTCCGCGATCTGATCCGGCTGGGTCATGTCGGCGGGATGATAGAGGACGCGCACGCCCGTCTCGGCGGCCAGATCGGCGCGGGTCTGTTCGATGACAGCGGGATCGCCCAAGCCGTTCAGCACGACGTCGCCGCCGCATTCAGCGACGGCGCGCGCCAGAGCCAGGCCGATGCCGGAGGTCGAGCCGGAGACTACGGCGACCTGGCCCTTGAGATCGTTCATGGCGAACATGCAGAGAGAACCCGTGGATAGCTATGCTGCAACGCAGCCTAACCGTAGTCGTTCAATCTGGCGATCAGGAATTTCCTTCTCTGATGAATATCCAGTCCGAGTCGGTGGAAAGCGCCTTGTCGAAGCGGTAGCCGTCGCGATCGAAAGCCTTGAGATCCTCAGCCTTTTCAATGCGGTTCTCGATGGCGTAGCGGGCCATGGCGCCGCGCGCCTTCTTGGCGAAGAAGGAGATGATGCGGGCCTCGCCGTCCTTGCGCTCCTTGAAGTGGGGCGTGATGACGGGCAGCTTCAGCGCCTTGGCGTCTACCGCGCCAAAGTATTCCTGGCTGGCCAGGTTGACCAGGGTGCGGTCGGCCAGCGGCTCGGCGTCGGCGTTCAGGCGCTGCGAGATCCGTTCGCCCCAGAAGTCATAGAGGTTGGCGCCGCGCTTGGTCTTGAGCCGTGTGCCCATCTCCAGCCGATAGGGCTGGATGGCGTCCAGCGGACGCAGCAGGCCGTAGAAGCCGGACAGGATGCGCAGGTGATCCTGGGCCCAGTCCAGATCGGCAGGGGCCAGCGCGCGCGCGTCCAACCCGTCATAGACGTCGCCGGCGAAGGCGAAGACGGCCTGCAGCGCACCCTCGGTCGTCTCGTTGTCGAAGGCCTGGAACCGTTCGTAGTTCAGGTCAGCCAGGGCGTCGGAAATCGACATCAGACGGCGCAGGTCGGCGCGACTCAGCTTCTTCGTGACCTTGGCCAGTTCCGCCGTTTCGTCGGCGCATCGACGCGGGGTCGAGGCCACGTCGAGGGCGGGGGGCGTGAAGTCCAGCCGTTTGGCCGGGGACAGGACGATCAGCAAGGCGACACAGGCTCCGAAGCATCGGGAAGCGGGCGTCTTAGGCTGCTTCCGTGACGATTTGAACCGTCGGCGGCGTCATATCCGGTCGTGGTGCCTAGAAGAGGACGGCCGGATTCATGATCCGCTGGGGGTCGATGGCCTTACGGATCGCTTGCATGGTCGCGATCTCCATCGGCGACTTGTAGCGCCGCGCCTCGTCGGTTTTCAGCCGTCCCAGGCCGTGTTCAGCCGAGATGGAGCCGTTGTAGCGGGCGACCACATCATGAACGATTTCGGACCCTTCCATCCAGCGGGCGATGAAGGCCGGCACGTCCTCGCCGACGCCGGGGATCACGTCATAGTGAAGGTTGCCATCGCCGACGTGGCCGAAGACCGAGACCCGGCAGCCAGGGTGGAACTTCTCGACCGCCGCCGTGGCCTCGTCAATGAAGTCGGCGATGCGGGAGACCGGCACGGACACGTCGTGCTTCCAGCCGCCGCCCTCGGGCTTGAGCCCCGCCGAGTGCTCCTCGCGCAGACGCCAGAAGGCAGCCTTCTGAGCGTCGTTCTGGGCGATGGCCGCATCAACGATCAGACCTTCCTCGAAGGCGCCGGTCAGCAGCCGCTCCATAGCCGAATCGGCGCCGCCGGGCTCGCCCGAGGTCAGCTCGATCAGGACGTACCAGGGCGGGGTGGTTTCCAGCGGCTCGCGCGTGTCGGGGATGTTCTTGAGCACCAGGGCCATGCCCAGACGCTTCATCAGTTCGAAGGCCTCGACCCCGCCGCCGGTCTCGGCCTTGGCGCGGGCCAGCAGGGCGACGGCGGCGTGGTGGCTTTCCAGCCCGACGATGGCCGTGGCGCGGCTGCGCATGATGGGGAACAGTTTCAGCGTCGCCGCCGTGACGACGCCGAGCGTGCCCTCGGCGCCGATGAACAGCTGCTTCAGGTCATAGCCGGTGTTGTCCTTGCGAAGCCGCTTCAGGCCGTTGAACACCTGACCGTCCGGCATCACCGCCTCGATGCCCAGCACCAGGTCGCGCATCATGCCGTAGCGCAGCACGGCCGTGCCGCCGGCGTTGGTCGAGATGACGCCGCCGATGGTGGCCGAACCTTCGGCCGCGAGGCTGAGCGGGAAGAAGCGGTCCTTCTCTTTGGCCAGTTGCTGCGCCTCCAGCAGGGTCACGCCGGCCTCCAGCGTCATGGCGTCGTCCAGCGGGGTCACGTCGCGCACGGTCCGCAGCTTGCGCGTGGACAGCAGGACTTCGCCGAACGGAATCTGACCGCCGACCAGGCCCGTGCCGCCGCCCTGGGTGACGACCGCGACGCCGTGACGGGCGCAGATCTCGATGGCCTTGGCCACCTCTTCCGTTGTGCGCGGCTGCAGCAAGATCGGCGTTTCGCCCGTCCAACGGCCGCGCCATTCGGTCAACCAGGGCGCCATGTCGTCGGCGTCCGTGGTCCAGGCGCCGGGCAGGGCGGATTTCAGCTCTTCGAGGGCGGCGGGCATGGGGAGGGTCATATCCGCCTTGTGGCAAAAGGCGTGGCGTGGTGGAAGCGCAAAACCCTGCCTCTAGGCGGTCAATTCGGGGAGAAAACATGATTCCAGTCCCGGCCGTGGGCGTGGTCTGCCTGAGAGACGACGAAGTCCTGCTGATCCGTCGCGGCACGCCGCCGCGTCAGGGCGAATGGAGCCTGCCGGGCGGGCGACTGGAGCCGGGCGAACGGCTGGCCGACGCGGCCCTGCGCGAACTGCATGAGGAGACGGGCGTCGAGGCTGAACTGATCGGCCTGATCGATGTCGTCGACGGCCTGTTTCCCGAGGCGGGGCGGCATTACGTGCTGATCGACTACGCTGCGCTCTGGACCGGCAGCGAGCCAGCCGCGGGCGACGACGCGGCAGAGGCGGCCTTCGTCCCGTTCGAGGAAGCCCTGCGCCGGGTCGACTGGTCCGAGACGCGGCGGATCATCCGACAGGCGCGCGCCATGGCGGCGGATCGTCGCGCTGACGACCTTGTCATCGCCAGTGAACCGGATTCTGTGGCGTCGGGACCAGGCGACCGTTAAGCTCCGCTCTCAACCGGAGGGGCCTATGGATTTCTCGCTTATCTTCTTTGTGGTGTTCGCGGCCTTCGCGATCATCTTCCTGTTCAGTGTCATCAAGATCGTGCCGCAAGGCCGTGAATTCACGGTGGAGCGTTTCGGCAAGTACACCAAGACGCTGAAGCCCGGCATCAGCATCCTGACACCGTTCGTCGAGCGGGTCGGTCGACGCATGAACATGATGGAACAGGTGCTCGACGTCCCGACCCAGGAGGTCATCACCAAGGACAACGCCATGGTGAAGGTGGACGGCATTGTCTTCATCCAGGTGATGGACGCCGCCCGCGCCGCCTATCGGGTCGATAATCTGCCCTACGCCATCGCCCAGCTTTGCATGACCAATCTGCGCACCGTGGTCGGCTCGATGGAACTGGACGAGGTGCTATCGCAGCGCGACGCCATCAACACCCGCCTGCTGCACGTCATTGACGCAGCGACCGAGCCGTGGGGCATCAAGGCCAACCGCATCGAGATCAAGGACCTGACCCCGCCGACCGACATCACCAACGCCATGGCGCGTCAGATGAAGGCCGAGCGCGAGCGTCGCGCCGTCATCACCGAGGCGGACGGCGAGAAGCAGGCCGCCATCGCCCGCGCCGAGGGCGCCAAGCAAGCGGCGATTCTGGAAGCCGAGGGCCGTCGCGAAGCCGCTTTCCGCGACGCCGAGGCTCGCGAGCGTGAAGCCGAGGCCGAGGCCAAGGCGACCGCAATGGTGTCCGAAGCCATCGCCCGCGGCGACGTCAATGCCATCAACTACTTCGTGGCCCAGAAGTACGTCGAAGCCTTCGCCGAACTGGCCCGCAGCCCGCAGCAGAAGACGGTCATCGTGCCCGCCGAAATGGGCGGCCTGGTCGGCACCATCGCCGGCCTGGGCGAACTGGTCGGCCTGGCCAGGGAGCAGCAGCACACGCGCGCCGAGACGCGCGCCGTTGCGCGTCCCGCCCCGACGCCGGCGCCCGCCGCACCGGCCCGTCCCGCGCCGCGTCGCCCCGGCGGCGCTGTGCCGACCACGGAGTAGGAAATGGACTGGCTCATGAACCTCTACGCCGCCCAGCCCTTCTGGCTGTGGCTGGCGGTGGGCGTGGTCCTGCTGGCCATCGAGGCGGCGGCTTCGACCGAATGGCTGCTGTGGCCCGCCGTCTCAGCCGGGCTGGTAGCGCTGATTACAGCGCTGGCGCCCAATCTGGGCCTGCCGGTCGAGATCGGCGTCTTCGCCGCCCTGACGGTCACCTCGACCGTCCTGTCGCGCCGCTTGATCAAGCGAGTGAATCCCAAGGACGAGCCCGATATCAACGACCGCGATCTGCGTCTGGTCGGCGAACGGGCGCAGGTGGTCGAAGCCTTCGTGGGTGGCCGCGGCCGGGTCTTCGTCTCGGGCGCCGAATGGCCCGCCGAGATCGAAGGCGCGGCGCCGCTGGCCGGCGAAAGCGTGGTGGTCGAATCGGTCGATGGGCCGCGCCTGCGGGTCCGCTCGATCTAAGGCCAGGTTGGGTTTGGCGGCCTAGCGGCGTCGCATCTCGTCGACGCCGCGATTCGCCAGTCCGTCGGCCCGTTCGTTCAGGACGTGGCCGGCGTGGCCCTTGACCCAGTGCCACTTGACCTCGTGGCGGCTGCGGGCCTCGTCCAGACGCCGCCACAGGTCGTCGTTCTTGACCGGCTTCTTGTCGGCGGTCTTCCAGCCGCGGGCCTTCCAGCCCCTGATCCACTCGGTGATGCCCTGCATAACGTATTTGCTGTCGGTATGCAGATCGACGCGGCAAGGACGCTTCAGGGCCTCCAGCGCGGCGATGGCCCCCATCAGCTCCATGCGGTTGTTGGTCGTGTTGGGCTCGCCGCCCCACAATTCCTTCTCGTGCCCCCCGCCGGTCTGCAAGATCGCACCCCAGCCGCCAGGGCCGGGATTGCCCTTGCAGGCGCCGTCGGTGTGGATGATGACGTGATCGACCAGACTCATGGCGCGATGCCTACAGCGTCCCTTGGCGCGCCGCCATCAGTCAGCCTATATGACGCACAACAATCAGTCGGACGGGATCGCTTTCGTGGTCCCCTTGAGGAGGTAACGCCATGGGCTCCATGAGCATCTGGCACTGGGCCATCGTCATCGTCGTCATCGCCCTGCTGTTCGGCGGTCGCGGCAAGCTGTCCGGCATCATGGGCGACGCGGCCAAGGGCATTCGCGCCTTCAAGGACGGCCTGAAGGACGACGGTGATTCCAAGGGGCCGAAGGAAGGCGTCAGCTCGCTGCCGCGCACCGAGGCCGAAAAAGAAGACCTGAACCGCTGATCGCGTTCGCGGAAAGACGCTGAATCATGGGTGGTCTTGGCCCCGGAATCGGCGGGTTCGAAATCCTTGTCATCGGTCTGGTGGCCCTGCTTGTCGTGGGGCCAAAGGACTTGCCGATGCTGATGCGCAAGGTCGGTCAGTTCGTCGCCAAGGCGCGCGGCATGGCCAACGAATTCCGCGCCAGCTTCGACGAAATGGCGCGCCAGTCCGAGCTGGACGACCTTCGCAAGGAGGTCGAGGCGCTGCGGTCGGGGCAGGGCATGCACCCGCTCGGCGCCGACGCCGAAGCGGCCTTCAAGGACATCCGCAAGGACCTGGAGGCGCCGCTGGACGCCCCGGCTCTGGCGGCGCCCGCCGTCTTAGAGACCGCGCCGGTCGCTACAGGCGTGGATGAATGGCCGGACGAGTTCCAGCCTGCGGCTGAACCGGCCGCCGAGACCGTCGTCGCTGAACCCAAGGCCAAGGCGACCGCAAAGCCGAAGACGGCGCGCGCTCCGGCCAAGGCCAGCGCAAAGACCGCAGTCAAGCCGACTGCGAAGGCTGTCGCCGAAGCTGCGGCGCCCAAACCCAAGGCCCTGCGTAAGAAGAAGGTCGATCAATGACGTCGCTCGACCGGGACGAGGCCGACATCGAGGCCTCGCGCGCGCCCCTGATGGATCACCTGATCGAGCTGCGCGGGCGGCTGCTGATCTGCGTCGTGGCCTTCGCGGTGGCCTTCATCGGGTGCTTCGCCTTTTCCGAGAAACTCTACCTCTTCCTGGTCCAGCCCTATGTGGTGTCGGCGGCCTTCCACCAGACGGTGGGCGCGCACGGCCATGTCTCGCCGTTCGACCTGATCCTGGGCACGGCCGGGCTGGTTCCCGTGCCGGACGTGGACCACCAGAGCGTCAAGCTGATCTACACGGCGCCGCTGGAAATCCTCTTCACCAAGATGAAGCTGGCCGGGCTGGGCGCCGTCATCGTGGCCTTCCCGGTTCTGGCCTGGCAGTTGTATCGCTTCGTCGCGCCGGGCCTCTATCGCAACGAGAAGGGCGCCTTCCTGCCGTTCCTGGTTGCGGCGCCCCTGCTGTTCCTGCTGGGCGCGGCGCTGGTCTATTTCGTCATGCTGCCCTTCGTCATGTGGTTCTCGCTGAGCCAGGAGATCATCGGCGAGGGCGTGGCGGCGGAACTGCTGCCCAAGGTGTCGGATTATCTGAACCTGGTGACGGCCCTGATCCTGGCCTTCGGCCTGTGCTTCCAGCTTCCGGTCGTCATGACCTTGCTGGGCCTGGCCGGTCTGATCAGCTCCCAGGTCATGGCCAAGGGCCGCCGCTACGCCATCGTGGCCGTCGTCGTGGTCGCCGCCGTCGTCACCCCGCCGGACCCCATCAGCCAACTGATGCTCGCCGTGCCTATGGTGCTGCTCTACGAAGTCTCGATCTGGTGCGTCCGCATCATCGAGCTGCGCCGCAAGAAGGCCGACGCGCCCGAGGGACTGGCCGTCTAGGGGTCAGTCTCAGGGCGGGGAGTGAATGAGCGATAGCGCCATACTCCGCCGCGGACATCAATTCCCTTCGCGCTCCCATACGGTGCAGCGAGCGATCCTCGGCATCCAACGCGAACGGCACATCCTTTCGCCTGCCCCTCCGTCGGTCCGAGGCCACGGCTGATAGGTCACAGGCAGAAAGCGCCGTCAGGATCGAATTCAGGGCTAAATTCAATGTCGATGTAAAAACGGCGCCCCTTGTTCGTGGCGCTGAACGCCGATGAGCCGCCAATCCCTCCAGGATCGGCGGCCATCCTCACATCGAGCGTGTTCCTCAGGCGACTGGGAAGGTCGGCGGCGGCAGGGTCAGTTTGGTGTCGCTCACCGGCTGTTCGCCGAAGAACTTCACCAGTTGGGCCTGGACCTCCGGGTGGGCCTCGAAGACGTTGTGACCGGCGTTTTCGACCAGGATCTGCGCCTTGTTCTGGAACTGGGCGATCACCTCGGCCTGTTCCTCCAGCGGGGTGCGGCCGTCGAGCGAACCCGCGACCAGAAGGGCGGGGGTCTCGATGCGGATCGGCGCCCGGAAGTCCTCGCCCAGATCGACGCCGGGGATCGCGCCTATCAGGTGCGGCATGGGCAGGTTGAAGGCGTCGCCCAGAACCGCCGTCTTCGCCTCCCTGGTGATGAGCGCCAGGCGTGCGGGCGAAATGCCGGACGCGAGGTCCATCGCCTCGGGCATGCCGGAGATGCCGAAGTAGCGGTGGGGCGGCGGGATGATCGGCGCCAGGACATCGGTCTTCCCGGCGTCGAGCGCCAGGTAGATTTTCGGCAGCATGGTCAGTTGCGGCGGATTGGCGACCAGGGCGGAGGCCAGGAGCTGGACCCCGAAACCGCCCACCTGGACGTCGACGGGGCCGCTTTCACCGGCGAAGGTCACCGTCGCCGGATCGGCCTCAAGCCGCTCATGCACGCGGCGCATCAGGGCGGGCATATTCGGGATCGCCGCGCGGACGGCGGGGTCCGTCCCCATCAGATGATCGACGCGGTCCAGGAACATGTCGATGTGCGCCGGACGCTTGATGGTCTGGTCCTGACCTTCGAGGCTGGCCAGGGCGACGCGGCCGATCGAGTTCGGGTGCCGTTTCAGCACCGAGAGGGCCAGATGGGTGCCGTAGCTGATGCCCCACAGGTTGACCTTCTCCACGCCCAGGTGACGGCGCAGGTCCTCGATGTCGTCGGCGTTCTGTTCGGTGTTGTAGCCGGTCATGGCGATGCCGGCGCGGGACCAGTCGATCCAGGCCTTCTGCATCTCTTCGCGGTACCAGGCGCTCACGCCGGCATGGGTCATGGCGGGGTAGGGCGTGGTGGCGGCCCGATCAGGAATGCTGGACGACAGGCCGGTGCCGCGCTGATCGAAGGCGATGACGTCGGCCACTTCTCTCAGGGCCATGAAGATCGGGAAGCGCGGGCCCATTGCGGTGCGCACGCCGGATCCGCCCGGTCCGCCGGCCAGATAGACGATGGGCGGGCCGGGGTTTTTCGCGGTCGAGGCGAAGCGCACATAGCCGAGGCGGATGCGACGCGAACCGGGGATGCGCCGATCCTCGGGCACCTCGAAGAAGCCGCGTTCGGCGTCGACTTCCTGGCCGTCACCAGACTTGTAGCGGAAGGGACCGGCTTCGGGCTGGGCCTCCTGGGCTCGGGCGGCGCCGGACAGAAGCGCCAGGCCGGGAAGGGAGAGGCCGGCGGCGGCGAGGATGGAGCGGCGGTTCAGCGATGTGTGTTTCATGACCACGATTGAAGCAGGCCTTTCGGCGCTGTGGGGCGCACTTCGGCCAATGGTCGGCCTACGTCGGTGAACGGCAGCGCTTTGCGGCGAATGACGATAAGGTCGTCGCCATGTGGCGCATTCTTCTCATCGCGATTCTCTTTACCTCGCTTCCGACGGCGCTGCGGGCGCAGGATCAAGACTGGGAGATGTGTCGCGGTGAAGCTGGCGCGGCGGCGCCCATGCTCCGCGACTGTCGCCCGGTCGATGGCGTCATCGACCCGCAGGGGAGGGAGCTTTGGCTTCGCTCCGTCGCGCAGCGCCCGACCGGCGACGATCCTGTCGCTCTGTATGTCGTCGGCGCCGCCTCCTCTGAGGCCTGGCTCAACGGTCAGAAGCTGGGCGCCAACGGACGACCGGGCGCTTCGCCGGCGATGGAAACACCGGGCCGTTACGAAGCGGCCTTCCCGATTCCGCAGCGGATGTGGCGGCTCGCGGACAATGTCGTCGTGGTCCGCCTGTCGTCATTCCATGGGGTGGTGCGTCTGGACGGGCCCATCGGCGGGATCATGGTCGCGCCCTATCCCTGGCCGTCGCGCACGATCCCGGTGGCGATCACCTTCCTCATGGCCGGCACCCTGTTCGCCGCCGCCTTCGGCTTTGGCGTCATCTACAGCCTGCGCCGCACAGGTTCGAGCCTGGCTCTGGCGGGCTTGGCCGGGGTCGCGGGCCTGCAAGCCGTCTTTGAAAGCCTGAGGGCCCTGGTTCCCTATGCCTATCCCGTTCATGGCCTGCGTCTGGTCGGCATCTGGGTTCTGACCGCCGCCTTCGCCGTTCTGCTGGTCTCCTATGTCGTGTCGCGTTTCTGGCCGCAGGCGCGCCGTCCGCTGATCGCCCTTGCCGTGGCGGCCGTGGCGGCGACCTGGCTGGCCCCCGGCTTTGATCTGAAGACGGCGGCAGCCTTGCTGGTTGGACTGGCGCTTTCCACCATGGCGGCCGCTGTCGGGGCGCGTCGTCGTCTGCCGGGCGCCCGTCTGAGCCTGGCCTATCTTGGCGCCTTCATGGCGATCGGCGTGCTCTTCCCCAACTGGCTGGTCGACCTGTCCTATTTTCTGTTCGCCGCCGGCCTCGTGCTGCCCCTCTTGATGGCCGAGGTGGTGCGACTGGGGCGCGACGATCAGGAGCGGGAGGTCGCGCTCACCCGCGCCGCCGCTCGTCCGAACTGTCTGACGGTGGCCTCGTCACGCGGGGTCGAGCGGGTGCCGCTCGCCGACATCGTGGCCGTCGTCGGGGCGGACGACTATGTCGAACTGCGCCTGACGAACGGGCGGCGCTTGCTGCACGCCGCCCGTCTCGATCGGCTCGAACAGGAACTGTCCACGAGCTTCCTTCGGGTCCACCGCTCGGTGATCGCCAACCTCGCCCATGTCCGCGGCTTCGAGCGCGACGGCGGACGGGGTCGATTGCTGATGGATGAAGGCTCGCCCTTGCCCATCAGTCGAAATCGCCTTCCGACCGTTCGCGACGCCCTCGATGAACCCAACTGATTTGCTCGACAATATGCTGACCCAAGCGGGCTAGTGTCGGCCTTTCCGATAATTGGCGAATGTCTGCAGATGGAAGACGCCGACCTCAATCCAGATCGCTTTTCCCAGGTGAGACCGGGAGTCGCGCTGGAGTCGCAGCGACTAAGAAAACTGACCTGTAATTCATTGCTTGCGACTAACCACATCAGCGAATCCAGCGTCTAGAGGCCAAACGCCAAACGCAAACCGCGCGACTCGGGGGCGGATGAAACGCAAACTCTGCGATTTTCAATCGCGATAGGTTTTCGTTCGAGCGAGGCGCATATGACGTGCCTCTGAGGTTTCATCCAGCGGCGACCAGAGTCCTTGGGTTAGTTACGCCTCGCAGCGTGGGGTGAGCAACAGGCCGGGCCGCGCAGCTTTCATCCTGCGCA
>NZ_JBOHLI010000011.1:0-58654 GCF_050729455.1 Brevundimonas sp. | reverse complement strand
CTTCCCAGTTCCAGTTGGCGCCGGTCGTGGACGATTCCGCGTTGATGTCGTCGATGATGTGGTAGCCGGCGTCAACCGCGCCGTACCAGCCGTCCGGCTCAGCCGAAGCAGCGCCCGCGGCGAACAGCCCGGCCGCAGCGACACTGGCGAGAAGTTTGAGCTTCATGGTGTCCTCACACTCAAGTTGATCCGAATGCCGCCGCACAAGGCGAGGGCGCTCGAAGGAGCCGAACGGCAAGGAAACGGTCCAGTTCCGCGCCGCTTCGCATGATTGTGGCGACTGTGGCGCCGTTTCAACACAAAGGACCGTTTTGCCCCTCAATCCCGCCTGCTAGGACAGTCTTGAAACAAAACGGAGACGCAGGATGAGCATCAGGTTCGACGGCCAGGTGGCGATCGTAACGGGCGCGGGCGGCGGTCTGGGTCGCGAACATGCCCTGGCCCTGGCGGCGCGCGGCGCCAGGGTGGTGGTCAACGACCTGGGCGGCGCCCGTGACGGTTCGGGCGGATCGGCCTCAGCAGCCGAGGCCGTGGTGGCCGAGATCGAGGCCGCGGGCGGCGAGGCCACGGCCAATGCGGCCTCGGTCACCGACGCGGCGGCGGTCGAGGCCATGGTCGCCGAGGTCATGGCCCGCTGGGGCCGGATCGACATTCTGGTGAACAACGCCGGCATCCTGCGCGACAAGTCGTTCGCCAAGATGGAGCTGGCCGATTTCCAACTGGTGATGGACGTCCACCTGATGGGCGCGGTCCACTGCACCAAGGCGGTGTGGGACATCATGCGGGCCCAGAACTATGGCCGCATCGTCATGACCACCTCGTCGTCCGGCCTGTTCGGCAACTTCGGTCAGGCCAACTACGGCGCGGCCAAGATGGCCCTGGTCGGCCTGATGCAGACCCTGGCGATCGAGGGGGCCAAGAACGACATCCGCGTCAACGCCCTGGCCCCGACGGCTCACACCCGCATGACCGAGGACCTCGGCGCCGCCCTGCCGCTGGAGGCCCTGGGGCCGGAGCTGGTGACGCCGGGCCTGCTGCATCTGGTCAGCCGCGACGCCCCGACCCGCGCCATCCTGGCCGCCGGCGCCGGCGGCTTCGAACGCGCCTATGTCACCCTGACGCAAGGCGACTTCGCCATCGGCCCCGACGCCCCCGAACAGGTCGCCGCCCGCTTCGACGCCATCTCGGACCGCAGCAACGAGATCGTCCCCGAGATGGGCGCCGCCCAGGGCATGATCGAACTGACCAAGGCCCAGAAGCATCATGGATCTTGAGGGGGCCTAACGCGCGGCGCGCGGCGCCTCGCTGCTTGAGGCCCGCGTTCACTTCTCAGAAGGCGCCTTGCGTTGACGCCACGTGAGGCGCCTATCCTGTCTGCAGGCAGAAACGCGCTCAAGCAGCGACCGCGTCGCGAGCGATAGCGCAAACTAGGAATATCCTATGCGTGAAGCCGTCATCGTCTCCACCGCCCGCACCCCGATCGGCCGGGCCTATCGCGGGGCCTTCAACGACACCCAGGCGCAAGCCCTCGGCGCCCACGCCGTCAGGCACGCGGTCGCGCGCGCCGGCGTCGATCCGGCCGAGATCGAGGACGTCGTCATGGGCGCGGCCCTGCAACAGGGCTCGACCGGAACCAATGTGGCGCGTCAGGTCGCGCTGGCGGCGGGCCTGCCCGCCTCAGTCCCCGGCATGAGCCTGGATCGGCAATGCGCCTCGGGTCTGATGGGCATCGCCACGGCGGCTAAGCAGGTGATCTTCGACAACCAGAAGATGGCGGTCGGCGGCGGGCTGGAGAGCATCTCCCTGGTCCAGAACCAGCACATGAACCTGTATCGGATGAAGGATGAGGCGCTGCTGAAGCTGTCGCCCCACATCTATATGTCGATGTTGGAGACCGCCGAGGTCGTCGCCCGCCGCTACGGGATCAGCCGCGACGCCCAGGACGAATACGCCCTGCAATCGCAGCAGCGTACGGCGGCGGCGCAAGCCGAGGGCCGCTTCGACGCCGAGATCGTGCCGATGACCACGTCCATGCTGGTCGCGGACAAGGCGACCGGCGAGACCTCGTCGAAGGAAGTGACGCTGTCGAAGGACGAGGGCAACCGCCCGGAGACCACCCTGGAGGGCCTACAATCGCTGAAGCCCGTCTTCGGCGGCGGCGAGGAAATCCAGCAGGGCGAGTTCATCACCGCCGGCAACGCCTCCCAGCTGTCGGACGGGGCCTCGGCCTGCGTCGTCATGGAGGCGGGCGAGGCGGTGAAGCGCGGCCTGCAGCCCCTGGGGGCCTATCGCGGCATGGCGGTGGCGGGCTGCGAGCCCGACGAGATGGGCATCGGCCCGGTCTTCGCCGTGCCCAAGCTGCTGAAGCGCCACGGCCTGACCATGGACGACATCGGCATCTGGGAGCTGAACGAGGCCTTCGCCGTGCAGGTCCTCTATTGCCGCGACAAGCTCGGCATCCCCAACGACCGGCTGAACGTCTCGGGCGGCGCCGTCTCCATCGGCCACCCCTACGGCATGTCGGGCGCCCGGATGACCGGCCACGTCCTGATCGAGGGCAAGCGGCGCGGGGCCAAGTACGGCGTCGTCACCATGTGCATCGGCGGCGGCATGGGCGCGGCGGGTCTGTTCGAAATTTACTGAGGTTCGCACTCGGCGGCCCGCCGCGCCTCCATCGCCGCGAACCAGCGCTGGCGCAGGACGGCGGGCCGACCGGGATAGCGGTCGTCCAGAAACTCGGCGTCGACCACCCGGTCGGCGCGGAAGCTGCGGAAGTCCTCGCGCGTCTCGCACCAGGCCAGCAGCAGGCGCGCCCTCTCGTGATAGCCGATCAGGAAGGGCCAGATGACGCGCGTCGTCTCGCGCCCCTGCTCGTCGGCGTAGAAAAGCCGCAGCTTGCGACCGGCGTGAATCCAGGCCCGCACCCGCGCCAGGTCCACGGTCTCGATCTTCTGCTCCCACGGCGGGGGCGTGGCCACCGAAGGCTCCAGCACCACCGGCCGCAGACGCTCCGGCACGATGGCGGCGATCTTGGCGGTCAGGTCGCGCGCCGCCCTCGCCAGAGCCGGGTCGCCCCGCGCCGCCACCCACTGCGCCCCCAGCACCGCCGCCTCGATCTCGTCCGAGGTCAGCATCAACGGCGGCAGGTCGAACCCGCCGTCCAGCACATAGCCCAGCCCCGCCTCGCCCCGGATCGGCACCCGCTGGCCCATCAGGGTGGCGATGTCGCGATAGATGGTGCGTTTGGAGGTCTCCAGCTCGGCCGCGATGGCGTCGGCCGTCACCGGACGCGAGGTCCGGCGCAGCAGCTGGATGATCTGGAACAGTCGGTCGGCGCGTCTCATGTCCCCACCCTCGTCGAAGACTGCTGACAGCATGGTGGCAGCAGGGTGTCAGTAGTCAAGACGGACCGCCGCCGACGCCCCGTCGCGGCCCGATATCTGGGAGGACTATCGATGCTGACCCTGTTCCATGCCCCCTGGTCCCGTTCCTCGCGCCTGGTCTGGCTGGTCGAGGAACTGGGAGCCGACTGCCGCATCGAATATTGCGACATCCGCCGCATGGACGGCGCGGGCGCCGCCGATCCGAAGAACCCCCATCCCGACGGCAAGGTCCCGGCCCTGCTGCACGACGGCGCCCTGATCACGGAATCGGCGGCGGTCGCCCTCTACCTGACCGGCCTGCATCCCGAAGCCGGTCTGGGCTTCCCGCCGGACTCGCCGCAGCGCGGGCCGTTGCTGAGCTGGATGTTCTGGGCCTCGGGCGAGCTGGAGCCGTCGCTGTGGAACAAGATCACCGGCGCGGTCGAGGCCGATGCCTATGCCAAGGCCCGCTACGACGCCGCCATGACCCGCCTGCTGGAGGCCCTGTGGGAGGGCCCCTGGCTGATGGGCGATCGCTTCACCGTGGCCGACGTCCTGATCGGCAGCACCGTGGCCTGGGCGCGCGACCACCTGCCGGAAAGCCCGCTGCTGGACGCCTATGTCGATCGGCTGGCGGCGCGCCCCGCCCATGCCCGCGCCATCGCCCGGGACGGCGCGCCGCCGCAGTTCGCTGAAGCCAGCTAGGCGTCAGTCCGCGACGACGTCATCGTCGGCGCGGACGGCGACGCTCTTGAGCGCACCGACGTAGCTGTCGCGCCAGATGGCTACGTCGGTGTCGCGCACCACCTGCATCAGCGCCGTCCATTTTCGGATGCGCTCCTTCAGCGGCATGGTCAGGGCCTTCTTGATGGCTTCGGACAGCTCCTCGCGGCTGAACGGATTGACCAACAGGGCCTCGCCCATCTGCTCGGCGGCCCCGGCGAAGCGCGACAGGATCAACACGCCGGGGTCCTCAGGGTTCTGGGCCGCAACATACTCCTTGGCCACCAGGTTCATGCCGTCGCGCAGGGGCGTGACCAGACCGACCTTGGCGGCGCGATAGAGGCCCGCCAGCTGATCCCGGCGGAAGGTGCGGTTCAGATAGCGGATCGGCTGCCAGTCCATGTCCGCGTAGGCGCCGTTGATGCGCCCGGCCAGGGCGTCCAGCCGTCCGCGAATGTCCTGATAGGCGTCCACCTCGTCGCGCGAGATCGGCGTCACCTGCAACAGGAAGACCTCGCCGCGCAGGGCGGGGTTGTCCTCGAGGAACTGCTCGAAGCCCAGCATCCGCTGCTCCAGCCCCTTGGAGTAGTCGAGCCGATCGACGCCCACGATCATGGAGCGGAAGGCCGCCGAGGCCGCCATCCGGTCATAGGTCTTGTTGCCCAGCACCGAGTCGCGCGCCGCCAGAAAGCCGTCCACGTCGATGCCTATAGGGAAGACCCCGCCCTGGACGCGGCGGCCAAAGGCCTCGATCACATGGTCCGGCGACACCCGCCCCCGCGCCTCGACCTCGACATAGCGTTCAAACAGACCCAGCCATTCCCGGGTGTGGAAACCGATCAGGTCGAAATAGAACATCGACTCCACCAGCCGCCGATGGTGCGGCAAGGTCACCAGCAGCTGCCGCGCCGGCCAGGGCGTGTGCAGGAAGAAGCCGATCCGGTTCGTCACCCCCAGGCGGCGCAGGTCCCGCGCCATCGGGATCATGTGGTAGTCGTGGATCCAGATGATGTCGTCGGGTTGGATCAGCGGTTGGAGCACCTCGGCGAAGCGCCGGTTGGTCCGCTCATAGCCCTCGCCGTAGGACCGTTCATAGGCGGTCAGATCGACCCGGTGGTGGAACAGGGGCCACAGGGTCTTGTTGGCGTAGCCGTTGTAATATTCGTCGACGTCCTGCGGCTCCAGATCGACGGTGGCGACGGTGACGCCCGCCCGATCCTCATAGTTCAGCTCGCCGGTGAAATGCTCCACCGTCTCGCCGGACCAGCCGAACCACAGGCCGTCGTATTTGCGCAGCGCCGCCGACAGGGCCATTGCCAGCCCTCCCGCGGAGCCCTCCGCCGGGTCCCTGGGCGCCGAGACGCGATTGGAGACGACGATCAGGCGGGTCATGGCCGAGGGCTCATCGCGCGTCCTGCCACGAACGGCTGAGCAGGACGGCGCAGTTGATGATCCCGACCAGGGAATAGGTCTGCGGATAATTGCCCCACAGTTCGCCGTCCTGAATGGCGATGTCCTCGCTGAGCAGACCTGCGTGGGTGCGGCGGCTGAGCATCTCCTCGAAGATGGTTCTCGCCTCCTCCGTCCGTCCGTTCAGGTGCAGGGCCTCGATGAACCAGAAGGTGCAGAAGTTGAACGCCGTCTCCGGCTCGCCGAAGTCGTCGGGGTGGATGTAGCGGAACAGGTAGCCGCCCCGCTTCAGGTCTCGCTCGATGGCCTCGAAGGTCTTCACCTGACGGGGATCGCGGGCGTCGAGAAAGCCCAGGTCCGTCATCTGCAGCAGGGAGGCGTCCAGCTCCGTCCCGCCGAAACTGGCGGCGAATCGGCCTTCATGCGGCAGATAGGCCTCGGCCTCGATCCGCGCCCGGATCAGCCGCGCCCGCTCGTCCCAGAGCTCGGCCCGCTCCTCCAGCCCCAGGTGCCGCGCCGCCTTGCCCAGCCGGTTGCAGGCTGCCCAGCACATCATCGAGGAATAGGTGTGGACCCGGGCGATGGTGCGGAACTCCCACAGTCCGGCGTCGGTCTGGTCGTGCATGGAGAAGGCGCGGTCGCCGACCTGTTCCAGGGTGTGGAAATCCTCAACCGACCCTGGCCTCAGCAGGCGCTCGTCGAAGAAGGCCTGGACCAGGGGCAGGACGATCTGGCCATAGACGTCGTGCTGAAGATGCTCGTGCGCCTGGTTGCCGACGCGCACCGGCTTCATGCCGCGATAGCCGGCCACGCTGTCGACGATGCGTTCGCCGATGTCGGCCTCCAGCCCCACGCCGTAGACGGGCTGGACGTGGCCGCCCTTCGACGCGTCCACCAGATTACGCAGATAGCCGAGGTAGTTCTCGAGGATGTCGACGGCGCCCAGCCGGTTCAGCGCCCGCACCGTGTAATAGGCGTCGCGCACCCAGCAGTAGCGATAGTCCCAGTTGCGCCCGCTCTCGGGGAATTCCGGCACCGAGGTCGTCATCGCGGCGACGATGGCGCCGGTCTCCTCATAGACGCAGAGCTTCAGGGTGATGGCGGCGCGGATCACCGCCTCCTGCCACTCCAGCGGCAGGTAGAGGGTGCGCGTCCACTCCTTCCAATAGGCGACGGTGCGATCCAGGGTCGAGGCCACCCCGGCCCTGACCTCCTGATCATAGCCTTCGTCCGGCCCGAGGAAGAAGGCCATGTCGCCCTCCAGCCGGAAGGTGCGCTCATCCATGACGTGCGACACCGGGCAGTTGGTGGTCAGGCGCAAAACGATATCGGCGCACATATAGCGGATGTGGTTGGAGCCCGAGGTCTGCGGGGCCCGCCGCGCCCCCCAGTCGGTCGAGGGCCGCAGCCGAATGGTGATGCGCGGCGCGCCGTTGAGTGGGCGCACGATGCGCGCGAAGGCGATGGGCCTATAGGTCCGCGAGTGCTTGATATGGCGCGGCGCGAAATCGAGGATTTCGACCGCCGCGCCGTTCTCGGCCGTCAGCACGGTGCGCAGGACCGGCGTATTGCGGACATAGGCCTGCTCGACCGCCGCCAGGTCCTCCAGCTCGATAGCCCAGAACCCGTGACTGGGCGCGTCGCCGTCCATCAGGGCCGAAAAGACCGGATCGCCGTCCACGCGCGGGGCGCAGGCCCAGACGAACCGACCGCTGCGATCGATCAGGGCGCTGACGGCGCAGTTGCCGATGGGGGCCAGGTCGAGATTGGGCCGGATCATGCGCGCGCCTCCCCCGCCCGAACGTCGCCCGCCACCGCCTCCAGCCAGTCCAGCACCGCCGCCACGTCGGCTAGGCCGTAGCGGGCGACGGTCGGCCGCGGCGGGCCGACCAGGACGCCGAATCCGCCCAGGGCCTCGGCCGCCGCAAACCCGTGCTCGTCCGTCAGATCGTCGCCCAGCATGATCGGCACAGCGCCCTTGAAGGGCGGCTCGGCCATGAAGGCGGCGACGGCGACGCCCTTGTCCGCGCCCGGCGTCTTCAGCTCCAGCACCATGGCGCCTGGCTGCAAGGCCAGGCCGGTCTCGCCCGCCAGCCGACGCGCCAGATCAGCAGCGGCGGCGGCGGCGGCGGGCGCCTGGCGATAGTGCAGCCCCGCCGCCAGATCCTTGTCCTCGACGATCACCCCCGGACGGTCCGCGGCGAAGGCGTGGAATTCGTCGACGGCGCGCCGCACCCCCGGATCGGCCGGGCGACGCTCCAGCGAACCGTCGCCGCGCCGCCGCTCCAATCCATGCACCCCCGACGCGGCCCGCGCGGCGCCGTCGCTGATTCGGTCGATTTCGGACAGGGTGCGGCCGCTGACGATGGCCACCCGTCCTTCCAGCGCGGCCTCCAGCCGGTGAAGGACCGCGGTCCGTCGCGCATCGGGAAGGACTGCTTCCGGCGTCGGCGCCAGCGGGGCCAGGACGCCGTCCAGATCCAGAAACAGGGCGGGGCGGGCGATGGACACGGGCGGGGCGGACAGGGTTGGAGCTGCGGCTCCGGCGCTAGACGTCATTAGGTCCCGAACTCTTTCCGTTGCGCCCCTCCACCGGACCTAACGCCTCAGCTCGTTGAAGGTTGAGGTTTGCAACTGCATTTCCGTTCCAGTCCCGCCATTGTGCGAACCGGTCGGATCGGGCATTTCACGCCCACGCCTCGCTCAGAAGAAGGCCGCAGAAGCGGCTCCCCCCGGCGTCAGGAGCTGCAAGAATGACCAAAGACACTCTCCATTCGTCGCCCGAACAGATCGCCGCGATGACCGACCGAGCGCGAGAGGTCGTGCGCCTTAACATCGAGGCGCTGGAGGCGCTGGAGCGCTCCATCGACGTCTCGATCGCGCGCGCCTGCGACATCATCCTGTCGCGTCCGGGCTATCTGGTCGTCACCGGCATGGGCAAGTCGGGCCACATCGGCGGCAAGATCGCCGCCACCCTGGCCTCGACCGGCACCAACTCCTTCTTCGTCCACCCCGCCGAGATGAGCCACGGCGACCTGGGGATGTTGCGCCCCGACACCACCCTGCTGGCTATCTCCAACTCGGGCGAGAGCCGCGAACTGCGCGACCCCCTGCTCTTCTGCCAGCGCAACGACATTCCGGTGATCGGCATCACCCAGCGGGCGGGCAGCTTCCTCGGCCGCCACTCGGCCGTCAGCCTGACCATGCCCAAGGTGGCGGAGGCCTGCCCCAACGGCCTGGCGCCGACCACCTCGACCCTGATGACCCTGGCCATCGGCGACGCCCTGGCCATGGTGCTGATGGACCGACGCGGTTTCACCCGGGAGGACTTCGGCCTGCATCACCCGGGCGGCGCTCTGGGGATGAGCCTGCAAAGCGTGCGCGAATGGATGGGCGACAACGCCGCCCAGCCGGCCGGCGTGCCCCTGGACGCCAGCTTCAGCACCGTGGTTTCGGCGATTTCGGCCGGTCGCAAGGGGGCGGTCGCCGTACTGCATTCCGATGGGACCCTGGCCGGCGTCATCACCGACGGCGACATCCGCCGGGCCTTCTCCAGCGACATCGCCGCCGTCAGCGCCGAGAACATCATGAGCCGCTCGCCCATCACCGTCGATCCCGACGCCCGGATGAGCGACGTGGTCGACCTGCTGAGCACCAACAAGATCGCCAACCTGTTCGTGGTGGAGAACGACCGACCGGTCGCCGTCATCCATGTGGCCGAACTGATGCAGGCGGGCTACGTCTCCTGATCGGGGACGCTCGCCTCTCCTTGCCGATTCCCGGAAAACCCATGCCTTCGGTCTGTCTCGACGCCTTCAACATCGGCCTGCCCAAGGGATCGGGCATTGCGACCTATGGGCGGAACCTCATTCAGGATCTCGGCGCCCTCGGGATCGAGGCCCAGCTCCTCTACGGGCCGCACGGCCCGATCGGCGAAGGCCGGCTGCTGGATACGGTCGCCCTGACCGACGCCCCCGCCCCCAAGGGCCGGCCGGCCAAAATTCGACGCTGGGCGGCGACGATCGGCAGCCGATTCGGCCGGACGGCCCATCCCGTCACGCCGACCGACGAGGTCATCTGGGCGGACGCCGGCGGCGGACGCCCGCCGGTCGACCGGTTCTGGGCCGCCCGGAACCTGTATGAGCTCGGCTACCGCTCGCACCGCGCCTATGGAACCTTCACGCCGGTCAGCTTTCCCGCCGGACCAGGCCGTCCCGACGCCGCCCACTGGACCTGCCCCATGCCGCTGGCCGCGCGGGGCATGCCGAACCTTTACACCTTCCACGACCTGATCCCGCTGAAGCTGCCGCACAGCACGATGGACGACAAGAAGGCCTTCCTGGATATGTGCCGCGACATCGCCCGGCGCGCCGATCACATGGTCGCCGTGTCGGAGACGACGCGTCAGGACGTGATCAAGCTTTTGGGCGTAGACGAAAGCCGCATCACCACCACCTATCAGTCGGTCAACCTGCCCGCTCGGGCGACGGATCAGTCGGACGCCGAGGTTCAGGCCTATAACGAAGGGGTCTTCGACCTGGGGTGGAAGGACTACTTCCTCTACTATGGCGCCATCGAGCCCAAGAAGAACGTGGGCCGGCTGGTCGAGGCCTATCTGGCCTCCGGCGTCAGCACGCCGCTGGTCATCGTCGGCGGTCGCTCCTGGCTGGACGGCGGCGAGACCGCCATGATCCACTCCGTCGTCAACGGCGCGAACACCCTGCGCAAGGGCCGCATCCGCCAGCATGAATTCCTGTCCGCGGCCATGCTGCATTCCCTGGTTCGCGGCGCCAAGGCGACGCTGTTCCCCTCCCTTTACGAAGGGTTCGGCCTGCCGGTGCTGGAGTCCATGCAACTGGGCACGGCGGTTCTGACCTCGACCGGCGGTTCGTTGCCCGAAGTGGCCGGGGACGCCGCCATGGTCGTCGCGCCGAACGACGTCGAGGCCATCAAGCGCGGCGTCATCGCCCTGGATTCCGACGACGCCCTGCGCGCCGATCTCGAGAAGCGCGGCCGGATTCAGGCGCAGCGCTTCACGCCCGCCGCCCATCAGGAAAGGCTGGCCGCGGTTTATGCCAGCCTGGGGCTGCGGTGACGCGGCCCGTCCTCTTCGATGCGTCGCGGCTGGTCAGCCGCAACAGCCGCAGCGCCCCGACGGGCATTGATCGGGTCTGTCTCGCCTATGCCGAATGGCTGCTGACGGCGCCCGCCGTGGAGTTGATCCCCGTACGCGGACGACGCGGCGGACTGGTGGCGGTTGATCGCGCCTGGTTCGCGGATCTGGTCCGCAGCGCCCGCGAGCGCTGGAACGGCGATCGCGCCGTGCGTCGCCCGGAGGATGACGCCCTGGATGCGGCCCTGCGCGCCCCGCTCGGGCAGCGCGTCGCCCTGCGCGAGGCCAGCACTCCGGCGGAGCCGCCCAGGACGACGCGCCGCCTGGCGACCGCCCCGCGCCTGCTGGCCAGCCGGCGTATGCCGCCCCCGCCCGAGGGCGCCCTTTATCTGAACGCCGCCCATACGGGGCTGGAAGACGACGGAATTCTGGTCCGGCTCAAGAAGGCCGGGGTCGAGTGCGCGGTCCTGCTGCACGATCTCATCCCGATCACCCACCCGGAATACTGCCGTCCCGGCGACGACCGGAAACATCGGCGACGTCTGGACACCATCCTGACCCACGCCGACGCCGTGATCGTGAACTCCCGCTATACGGGCGACGAACTGCATCGCTTTGCGAAGGCCGAGGGCCGACGACCGCCCCGCACCATCGCCGCTCATCTGGGCGTCGAGGAGATTTTTCGCCAACGGCCGCCTTCGGTCGAGGCCGCCCCGCCCTACTTCCTCCACGTCGGCACGATCGAGGGCCGCAAGAACCTGGCCTTCCTGCTGACGATCTGGTCACGGCTGGCCGAGGTCATGGGAGAAGCGGCGCCGCAACTGGTTCTGGTCGGCAGTCACGGCTGGGAAAGCGAGGCGGTGCTGGACCATCTGGAACGCTCGCCGCGCATCCAGCGCCTGGTGCACCATGTCGCCGGGGTCGGCGACGAGGCCCTGATGCGGCTGATGGCCGGGGCGAAAGCGCTGCTGGCGCCGTCGTCGGTGGAGGGGTTCGACCTGCCCGCCGTCGAAGCCCGCACCATGGGCGTGCCCGTCATCGCTTCCGACATTCCGGTCCACCGCGAGGTCGTGCCGGACGCGGTGCTTGTGGACCCCATCGACGGCCTGGGGTGGCTGCAAGCCATTCAGCAGGCCATGGACGCGCACCCCCTTCGCCCCGCCTGCTTCTCGCCGACCTGGACCGAACATTTCGCCATTGTCGGCGCCGCCCTGGATCTGACCAGGAGCGCGGCCGCCCCGGCCTAGGCGACCGTCGCCAGCGCCGCGGCCAGCACCCGATCAACACCCCTGTCCCGCAGCCGCCAGGCGGTCCCGTCCAGGTAGGCGTCGACCGTTCGCGCCAGGGCGGCGTTAACGCGGGCCGGATCGTCGACGCGCAGGACGTGCCAGGGCCTCCGCCCGCCCGCCGTCGCCAGCCAGAGCGCATCGCTCGGGCTCGGCGCATCCAGACGCCCTCCCAGCAGGGTGGTCGGATCGGGCGCCCAGGCCGCGACGGTTCCAGCCGCGGCCTGCGCCAGCGCATCGGCCAGGGCCAGGGCGATGAATCCCGCCCGAAAATAGGCGGGGCGCTCCGCCCGCTCGCCGTCCAGGCCGGCGTTGTGCAGTCGCACCAGCGCCCCTGGAGCCAATCCATTCATGGCGCGGCTCCTGACCGGCGCCGGGACGGAGAACTTGTCGCTCGCATAGAGAAGAGCCTGCGTTGAAGCGGACTGGGACGCCGCCGCATCCGACACGGCGGCCGCGGCCAGTTCGACATCCGCAGACGTCGGCGCCACGGCGATCAAAATCAGGGAAGAGGGAGGGGCAGCCGTCATTCGCAGAAATCCCGTCCTTCGTATTCCAGCAACAGACGCCAGGCTTCGCCGCTGGCGATCTCGTCCAGGGTGAACTGCGAATAGGCGAGGTGGCTGAGCCAGGCCTCGCGATCCGGCCGGGCCGGCTGTTCGATCCGGGTCAGGTCGGTTTCGCCGACGGGGGCCGCCGCACTGGTCGGGGCCACGAAGACGGGGACGCCGGCTACGGCCGCCTCGACGGCGATGTTCGAGGAATGGGTGACGATCGCATAGGCGCGGCCCAGGGCGCTTTCCAGCGGCTCGCTGGGGTCGCCCGGCACGGGCTTGCCCCGGATCTCGACGGGCCGGTCGGTGCAGGCGCGCAGCGTCGCCAGCGTCTCGTTCAGCCAGTCAGGGCATCCATGGGCGTCCATGAAGTACTGGGTCGGCGGGCAGACAAGAATGGTCGAGTCGCCCCGCCGCCAGGGCGAAAGCTCCAATCCCAAGGCCTTGGCGCGATCCGGCGGACAGTCGCGAACCTGACCCGCCTCATGCGCATTTCGCGTGATGCGATAGTTCAGATAGTGGCCCCGCCCGAAATAGGCGTGATCCGTATAGAAGAAGTCGCGGCCCTCCGCCCGGGCCGCCGCGACGACGCGGTCGCTGTTGCGCAGGACGCCCCAGACGACGGGAATGTTCGGTCCCGCCCCCTCGGCGTCCTCGGCGTAGGCCAGACGACAGCCCGCGCCCCGGGCGAAGGCGTTCATGACCGGATTGCCCGCCCCGCCGCGGTTCAGATAGGCCGTCACCATGTCGGGCCGGATGTCGCCGGGCGACGCCGGGGGGGTGAACGACGACGCGCCGTCGCCCTGGCTGGGCGCCTCGGCCGCCTGATGCAGGATCGCCGCATCGGCGGGATGGGCCGCGGGCGCCGCCACAAGACTCGCCACGGCGGTCGGCGCGGGGATTTCAGGCGGCGGCGGGACGGGCCGCGCGGGCGGAGGGGCGCCTTCACCCAGTTTGCGAATCTCGGCTGCGAACCCGTCCCAGCTGTAGGGCAGCACGGTCGCGCGGACATCGGCGGCCAGATCGAAGGCGGCTTCCACGAGCGGAGCGATATGGGCGGGCTTGGCGCCGGCCTCGAACAGGAAGCCGTTGCGCCCCGGCTGGATCAGATCTGGCGAAAAGCCCGTCCGGCTGGCGACCGGCACAGCGTTCTCCATCATCGCTTCCAGCAGGGGGATCGGCCCCCCCTCCAGCATGGCCAGCGACAGGAAGACGTCGAACTCGCGGTAGATGGCAGGGTAGTCCTTGTAGGTCGCCGTCTTGTAGGAAAAATTAGGCGCCGCCATCAGTTCCTGGAAGCGCGGATACACTTCCCAGCCCCGTCCCACGAGCACGAAACGCCGGTGCGGCAGGGCCTGGACCAGGCCCAGCAGGGCGTCGGGATTCTTGCGCTCATAATAGGACGACGACAGGCCGACGCAGCCGCCGCCCCGGACATGGCCCTTGAACAGGCCGGGATCGGCCCCGCCCAACACCACCGCCGTCCGTTCGGGACGCACGCCCCGGCCGATCCACAGGTCGCGAAACTCGGTGCAGGTGAAGATGACGCAATGCGCCCGATTATAGGCCTCGACCTGCTCTTCGATCGTATAGGGCAGGTCGCGCGGATGAGTGTACCAGACCAGCGTGGTCCTGTCGGTCAGATCAGGCTTCCTGCGAAGGTGGTCCAGGTAGTTCCAATAGTGGGCGAAGAAATAGGTTCGGCCGGCGGGCAGCGTTTTTGGATTGTAGGCCACATCCCAGGAGCCGTTCAGGCGCGCGCCGATCTCGCGACAGATCGCGTCCAAAATCCATCCACGGGACTCCTTCGGCGTGACGAAAACCCAGTCGTTCCGGCCATCCTCCGCCGGGCGTTCGGTAAAGTCAGGCGTCTTGGGCCTGGGGCGGCGATCCAGCCAACGAGAGAACATAGAGCAGGGATTCCATCGCAATAGAGATCGACATCGCGCCAGCGTCGCCGAGGCTTGGAAGGGAGCAGCCACTCCGCTAACACGGTCCTTACGCGGGCCGTCAAGACCTCCCTGCCTTTGACGACCAAAGGAAGCACCATGACGACAGAACAACTTCCGATCACCGGGTGCCGGTTCATGACCCGCACGCTCTTCAGGGCGTGCGCGTGAAGGACGACGCCGTCGGAACACGCCGCGCCGCGGCGGACGCCCTCCCGAAGCGTGGGAACCCGGACTGGCTGAAGAAGCTTGCCCGGCGCACGAAGCGCGGCAGCGGAAAGAAGGCGGTCATGGCCTCCTTCCCCGCCGACGAGGCGGAGGCCCTGGCGCTCGTTCTCGGCACCCCGTTGTTCCAGGCCGAATGGTATCTGCAGCGCTACCCTGACGTCGCGGCCGCGGGCATGGACCCTGCGACCCATTTCCTGCTCCATGGCGGTCACGAGAGGCGCGACCCCAGTCCTCTGTTCCGCACGCGCTGGTACCTGTCGCAGGATGCGGAAATCGAAACCACGGGCGTCAATCCGCTGATTCACTATCTGGTGAAGGGGCAGGCCTTGGGGCGGTCGCCCCTGTCTCCGCAGGAACGCGTCCTTTCGCCGGAACTGACGCAGGACATCGAGACCCTGCTGGCCAGCGGCCTGTTCGACGCCGAATGGTACCGCGCCCATACGCCCGGCTTGCCCAAGGGCCGCGCCACGGTCGCTCAGCACTATCTCGAGACGGGGGCGACGAGCGGCAAGAACCCTGGCCCGGACTTCGACACGCGCGCCTACTGGAAAGCCCATGCGGATGTCGAGGCTGCGGGCGCCAACCCCCTGTTGCACTATCTGCGCCACGGCCGCTCGGAAGGGCGCAGCATCTTCGCCGTCCAGACCGCGCCTCCTCCCCCGTCGAGCCAGGCGCCGGATTTCGAGCCGTTCGACATCACGATGGAGGACTGGGTCAGCGCCCATGACCTCGCCGCCCTTGCCGAGCAGGAGAGCCTGTCCCTGGACGGCGTCGTGCTGGGGCGCGTCTCGCCCGAAAACCGACACCGGCTTGCCGCGTCGGCGGCGGCCTTTTCGTCGGATCCACGGCGTCGACGCGAAGCCGCGCGCGACGCGTCCGCTCGGATCGCGCCCTGGATCGCGGACCTCTGGTTCATCAACGACGACACCCTGCGCCTGCGCCTCAACCTGGCCGGACACGCCGGGGCGGCGTCCCAGATCCTGGTCGCGCGCGCCTATCAACGCGACCTGGAAAGCGGCGCGCTGCGGCTGCTGGACGAAGCGCCGGTGCGCGCGTCGTTCGCGCCGATCGTCGACGCGCGCCTGCCCAACCCCTATTCGCCCGTCCTGCTGACCCTCAGCGACGCCCAGGGCGAGGTGGTCGAGATTCAAGCCCTGGCCTTCCCGTCGCTGGCCCGCCACGGCGCGCATCACGCCGAACTGACGGTGCTGAGCGAGACCCCGTCGCCCGAGGCCGATCTCTGGCGAGTCAGCGCCGAGCTTTGGAACGAGATGACCACCGGCCCGGCGACTGGATTGTCGATCAGCCGCCTCGTCGTCGATCTGGGCGGAGCCATCGGCGGCGAGCGGATTTTCTCAGCGACCTGCCTGGACTGGTTGACCCACGTCATGGCCCTGAGGCCGGAAGCTGTCGGCGCCCCGCAGGAAGCGGACGCCGACAGCCTCAGGTCGGCGCTGGCGCGCGCGCCCATGGTCGAGGCGCGGCGGCGGGCCGCAAGCGCGCTCACCCTGACCGTTTCCGGCGACAGTCTCCCGTCGATCAGCGCCCTGGTCAGCCGGCGGCTGCCGACCGCATTGAGCGCGGCCCTCGCGGGCGGCTATGTCGCCGCCGACGCCAGCCGGGCTCGCCCGCGCTGGTCCGTGTTCCCCGCGTCAGCCGCTCCTGATCTCAGCAACCTTCAGCCACGCAATGCAGCGCTCGCCTGGCCGCTGTTGAGCCGTGAGCGCGAGACTGCCGCGGCGGACTTGCGTCCCGCTCCGCCGGCCTTCCCGCTTGCGGTACGCTTCCTGGACGAGCGGTTCGAGCCCACGACGGCGGAA
Organism: Brevundimonas sp.; assembly: GCF_050729455.1. GTDB lineage: Bacteria > Pseudomonadota > Alphaproteobacteria > Caulobacterales > Caulobacteraceae > Brevundimonas. The sequence continues at coordinate 42,209 of NZ_JBOHLI010000011.1, read as the reverse complement.
CGACTCTCGCCGACCGCGCTGGACGTCGATGGCCCCCTGTTGCGCCGCGCTCTGACGGCCGGTGAGCGATCCGGCGCCGCGATCGCCGCCGTGATGCTGGCGTCTGAAACGGACTCCGCCCTTTCCGCCGACCTGGCGGCGCTGGCCGCCCAGACGCTGCCTGTCGAAGAGGTGACGCTGGTCTTCGAGGGCGACGCCCGAGCGACTGCCCTCGCCCTGGCCGAAGCCTGTTTCCCTGGCCGTGTCCGCGTCATCGACGGCGCTCAGTCGCGAGCCGGCCTGCTGAACCGCGCGGCCGCCGGCGCTGCGGGCGATCACCTCCTGTTCGTCGGCGCCGGCGTCGTGCTTCACGACCCGAGAACGCTGGAGACCCTGCTCGCCATGGCGAGAACCGAAGGGGCCACATCGGCCGGTTGCATCGCCGTCGAGCAGCACGACGGGCGCAACGACTGGCGGGTTCGTGTTCGTGGCGGAGGCCTGCTGCCCAGCCACATCAGCTTCACGACATCGCCCCGGCTCGTCATGCGCGAAGCGCGCAGCGTCTCGGCCCTGCCGCCCATGACCTACACCGTCGCCGCCAATCCCTTCAGGCTCGCCCTGGTGCCGCGCCGGGCATGGGACGCGCTCGGCGGCCTGGATGAAGGTCGTTTTCCCCATTGCGATTACGACCTGGACTTCGGCCTGAGGGGCCTGGACGCAGGCGGACTGCAATTGTGCACCTCGGCGGTGTCCGTTTCGGCGCTGGAAACCGGACTGACGGATGATCGAATCGATGTCGTGACACCCCACGTCCTCGGCGCTGGAAACTGGTGTCGGATGCTCGCCGGGTTGACGAACATCCGCGAGCTGGCCTGATGAAGATCTGTGTCTTCGGCCCGTCCAGGACCTATGTGAACAGCGCAGGCGCGCGAATTCGCTACCGCCGAATCCAGAAATGGTTGGAGTTGCTGGGTCATTCGATCGAGATCCAGTCGATCAGCGACATCTCGTCCGCCCGATCCCTCACCGCCGACGCCTTCATATTCAGCAAATGCTACGATGCCCGCGTCACGACCATCGGCCGTATGCTGAACAGGGCGGGCAAGCTGGTCGGCGTTGATTTGTTCGACGACATCTTCAGTCAAACGACAGACGCTCGCCTGCTGCATCGGCGTCTATGGCTCAGCCAGATGGCCGAAGGCCTGGACTTCGCCCTGTGTTCGACGCCCAGGATGCGGGACGTGGCCAGCCAGTTCCTCCCGCGGGAAGCCTGCCACGTCATGAACGATCCCTTCGGCGAGTTCGATCCCCAGGCCCTTGCGCCCCTGCTGCAGGCCAAGCTCGACCGGGCGCGCGCTGAACGACGGATAGATGTCGCCTGGTTCGGCCAAGGCGATAATCCGCGCTATCCCGTCGGTCTGCGCGACCTCGCCGCCTATGGCGAAAACCTTCGGCTTCTGGCGGAGGACGGGTGGGATGTCCGGCTGAACATCCTGACCAACCGGAAAAGCCTGACGGCGGCGGGACTTGAACAACTGCAGCGCCTGTCGGTTCCCCACGGCATCCATGAATGGAGCATCGACGCTGAAGCGCGGCTGCTCAAGTCCGCTCTGCTGGCCTATATTCCGGTCAACTGTCAGGCCTTCAGCATCGCCAAGTCGCTGAACAGGGCGGTTTCAGCCCTGACCCACGGCGCCCAGGTGCTGTCTGACGGCCACCCCCTGTACAGACAGTTCGACGACTTGATCTATGATCGCCCGAAGGATCTGGCGAGCGACCTCGAAAAGGGGGAACTTCGCCTTCGCTCCGGTACGCTGCCGACCTTGATCGAGCGGATGAGCGAATGGGGCGATCCCGATGTCGAGACGACGCGATTGTCCGATTTCCTGGCGAGCCGCCTTGCGATGAAACAGACGTCGCCCGACGCTGGCGTCCGCCCGATAGCCGTCGTCCACGGCATCGAGAGCCCGCTCGAAGTGAACGCCGTCCTGCAAGCCCTCGACTACCTTACCATCGGCTCTCCCATGGCCCGCGAGGGGCGACGGTATGATCTCGACCTGGTCCTCGTCGCCGACGAACTCGTGCTGCGACTGACGCCGGAAGCGGCCAGCCGGATTGCGCCGGCTTTCGCCCAGGCGCTGACACCCGCGATAACGCCGGAAGGCGAGCCCCGTTTCGATCTGGCGCTGACCGACCTTCTCGAAGCCGGTGAACTGGAAGCCCTGCACCCCATCGACCAGACGCAACCGCTGCGTCGCCACATTCACTATGGCCCCGCCATGGAAGCCATGATGAAGCTGTGCGGCCGACTGCTGCCCGACACGGACATCCTCATCTCCGAAGTCGATCCTATCGCGGCGGCCTTCAGCCTTGCCCCAGCGGACCACAGGCAGGCCGCATGAGCCAGCATCGCGCCGTTTTCCTGATCAACCTGCTTCAGGACGTCAACATCATCCGGCCTCTGGCCTATCTGGCGCGAGAAGCGGCGGCCCAGCCTGCTTTTCTGCTGTCAAAGCGCTTCTCGAATCGAGACCGCAAAGGCGTTTGGCGGAGCGAGATCGAAAGGATCGCGCGCGATGTCGGGGCCGCCGTCCACACCTATGACTCCGTCTTTGACGCCTATGAGATCCTGCAGGGCGGCGCCGGGGTGCTGGTCGCCGCGAGCGAGTCGAATCTGTCCGCCCATGCCGACACTCACGACGTGTTCCGAAGCGCGCCGTCCGCCTATCTGAAGGTTACGCTTCAACACGGCTATGAATGCGTCGGCTTCCTGCAAAGCCGTCAGCACGACCGCGCCCATGGCCGCAACATCCGCTTCGCCGCCGACGTCCTGGCCGGCTGGACGCCGCTGGAGCGCCAACGCTCGATGCCGGGGGCCGAGCGCGGCAAATATCTGTTTACGGGCTCCACTGCTCGCATCGTCCTGCCTGACACAGCCCCGCGCCGCCGCATCCCCGCGGAGGCGCTGGTCTGCGAGAATCTACACTCCGTCCGGTTCACGGCCGAAGGCGACCACCGCGACGCCTTCATGGAGATGTTCAACGGCTTCGCCGCCGCCATGGGGCCGGCGGACAAGCGCATCGCCCTGCGCCCCCATCCGGGCGGCAAACGCGCCTTCGATCTGAGCCGGGCGGGCTCCGCCGTGATCCGCGAAGACGCGCCGCTCTACGCCCTGGACCTCGGCAGCGTGGCTTATGGCGTGTCGCCGCCGTCCTCGGTGGTGGTCGACCTGCTGATGGCCGATACCCCGGTCGCGGTCTGGAGGGATCCGGCCGGCGACATGGACGCCGACGCCTACGCCGGTCTCTGCAGCGTCAGCCTGCCGGGCGACGTGCTGGCCTTCCGCCGCGAGGCCCTGACCAACCGGGACGCCGTGCTCGAACGTCAGCGGCGCTTCCTGACCGATCGCGGCCTCGACAAGCCGGCGGGGGCGGTGAAGGACGCCTTCCTGGGCCTGTTGGGCGGCGCCCGGCCGGCCCTGCGGGCAGACACCACCCGTTCCGAAGCCGCGACGCCGACCTGGCTGGTCGTGGCCGACAGCGCCGGCGCCACCCAGAACATCAGCTTCGTCCAGCCGTTCGCGGATCCGGCCCCATTGCGCATCGCCCTGGTCGGTCACGACAAGACGTGGAACAAGCCCGCCGCTCTCGACGCTCTGTGGAACCGTCATGCGCCGGAAGGCCTGGTCCTGTCGCGTTACACCCAGTCAGCGGGCGACGCCCTGATCCGGAAGGCGCGGTCGGCCGGCGTCCCAGTCGTCTTCCATATCGACGACGACCTTCTGGCCGTGCCGACGAGCCTCGGCCAGTCCAAATACGACTACTATAACCAGCCCGACCGGCTGGCCGCCCTGAAGGCGGCGATGAACGCCTCGGACGTTGTCTACGCCTCGACCGGTCCGCTGGCCGAACGCCTGCGCTCGCATGGCGTCACGGCGCCGATCGTCGCGGGCGACCTGTATTGTTCGGTCGAGTCCGCCGCCTGGGACGCGCCGCCCGCCGCGCCCGGCCCGATCATCGGCTATATGGGCACCGGCGGGCACGGCGCCGATCTGGACATGGTCCTGCCGACGGTGAAGGCCCTGCTGGACGAGTTTCCGACCCTCCGCTTCGAAAGCTTCGGCACGATCAAGCCCCCGCCCTGGCTGGCCGAGACCTACGGTGACCGCGTCGGGCATCACCCAGGCCTGGCGGACTACGACCGGTTCCTGGCCCGGCTGGGCGAATTGGGCTGGTCGATCGGCCTGGCCCCCCTCGAGGACACCCCGTTCAACCGCTGCAAGGCGGACACCAAATGGGTCGAATACAGCCACGCCGGAATTGCGGTCGTGGCGACCGACTTGCCCGTCTATCATCGCGCCTGCGCCGACGGGGCCGGCTGGCTGGCCTCGTCGAGTGAGGACTGGACCCGCATCCTGCGCCACCTCGTCGCCGACGCCGCCGCCACGCGCGCCACGGTCGAAAAGGCCCGCGCGCGACTGAGACAGGACTATACTCGCACCCGGCTGGCGGACCAGGTTCTCCAGGTCTTCGCCGCCGTCACCCCCGGCGCCGGCACGCCGACAGACGCGCCCGCAACAGGCGACCAATCAGGACCACAGGTTTGACCGCGCAACGCATCTTCATCACCGGCGGCGCCGGCTTCATCGGTTCGCGCCTGTGCACGGCCCTGCGCGCCACGGGCGCGACCGTCACAGCCTTCGACAATCTGCACCCCCAGGTGCATGGCGACGGCGCCGCGGCGCGTCTGCAACCGGGGCTGGTGATCGGCGACGTGCGCGACCGCGACGCCCTTTCGGCCGCGCTGGGGGACGCACGTCCCGACATCGTGGTGCATCTGGCCGCCGAGACCGGCACCGGACAGTCCGCCGACGAGCCCTCGCGCTATTGCGACGTCAATGTCGTCGGCGCGGCCAATCTGATCGAGGCGCTGCGGGCGCTGGAGACGCCGCCCCGCCGTGTCGTCCTGGCCGCGACCCGCGCCGTTTACGGCGAAGGCGCCTATGCCGACGGATCCGGTCCCCTGGCCGCCCCGCCGCCCCGCGCCGTCGAGGCCATGGCCAGCGGCGTGTTCGACCTGATCGGCGAGGACGGGCGTCCGCTGACGCCGCATCCCACGCCCGAAAGCCTGCCGCCCCGCCCCGGCTCGGTCTACGGCTCGTCGAAACTGATGCAGGAATATCTGCTGCAGCAGAGCCCGGCGCCCTGGGATCATGTGATCCTGCGGCTGCAGAACGTCTATGGCCCGGGCCAGTCGCTGCGGAATCCCTATACGGGGGTGCTGTCGATCTTCTGCCAGCAGGTCATGGCCGGCCGCACGCTGAACATCTTCGAGGACGGCGAGATCTATCGCGACTTCATCTTCGTGGACGACGTGGTGGCCGCCTTCGTCGCCGCCTGCGCGACCGAGAAGGCTGCCGGACAGATCATCAATATCGGCGCGGGTCGGGCGACCTCGATCCGCGAGGCCGCCGAACTGATTCTGGCCGAGCTGAAGTCCGATCGCGGCCTGACGATCAGCGGCGACTTCCGCGCCGGCGACGTGCGCTACGCCGTCGGCGACACGCGCAAGGCGCACGATCTGCTCGGCTGGCGCCCTGAAGTGTCCTTCGAGCAGGGCGTGGCGGCGCTGGTCGCCTGGGCCAGGGATGAGGCTCCGGCGCTCTAGGCCTCGGCCAGAAGCGCTTCTTCGCAGATGATCTTCTGCCCTTCCCGAGCTTCCCGGCCCGCGACAAGGTCATCCGTCGCCGCCCCCGCCAGGGGCGCCGTATTGTGCTGCATGAACAGCCGCATGACATGGGCCACCCCGGTCGGGGTGACGGAGCGCAGGTCGTCCTCGTAATAGGTGCCGCGATTGAAGGCGCCGGTGATGATCTCGAAGGACGGGAAATAGTCCACCGCCGCATGGCGACGCGCCGCCGTGTCGGCGACCACCCGCAGCACGGACTTGCTGTAGGTTGTGGCGACCAGGACGTGCTGCGGTTCAAAGGTAGCGGCCAGCGGCACGGGCGAAACCGTCAGGATGACCCGCGCGCGCGGATTGACCGACCATAGGTGCTGGAGCGCCCGCTCCAGCGAGGCGGAGGTCTCGTCGACGTCGAAATTGTGGAACTCGTATCGGGCCGGGTCCATCTCGCCCCCCGCCACGCCAGGCGCCAGGGGATAGACAGCGCCATCCGTCCGCGAGCGCCAGGCCTCGGTCAGGCCCAGAGTGAAGACGAAGACGTCGGTTTCGCGCGTCATGCGGCGCACGGCGGCCAGATGCTCTTCGCGCGACGCCTTCAGGTCCGCCTCGGTCGCGAATCCGTCAGGCTCGATCTGGGGCCGGAAGGCGTCGACCAACCGCCCGTCAGGCCGACGCCACACATCGTCCGCCGCCGCAAAGCTCCCTTCGGCACGCTCGAACAGCTGGGCCAGCTGCTCAGCCGTATAGATGTTCCCGTAGCGGCATGAGAAGACGCCGAAGTTCCGGCGGACCGCGACATCCGGGTCCAACGCCTCGCCAGCCTCGGGCACGAAATAATTGTAGCCGGACCCGCTCAACGCCCTGGCGATATGCTGGGCGAAGCAACTACCCGCGGTAGCGATCTTCGTCGCGCCCTCGATCCTGGTGCGTCCGCCGACCACAGGATCGACAGCCGCCGGTTCGACATCGGAAACGGCCTTCTTCCAGAACTGATGGCCGGGAAGGCCGCGATAGGGATGCCCCGAAGGAGCGCTGCGGATCTTCTTCCGGTCGATGACCGAGGCGTATCGGCCGTCATCAAACCGCGAGCATTGCACGGCGCGCGGGTCCAGCCCCTTGTAGGTCTTGAAGCTGCGCTGCACGAACGCCTCCAGGCCGAAGGTCTGCAAGGGCGCCGCAGCCAGGCGTCCGCCGCTCTTGGGCTTGAAGACATACTCGCCCTCGACACCCAGGCGCTCGCCGATCTCGGGATAAACGGGCCAGACGATATTGGAGGCGAGGGCATCGGGCAGCAGGAGTTCGGGTCGCTCCATCGCCGGCGTGAGCCCCAGCTTTTCTACCACCAGTCGGGCGAAGGTCGACAGAACCGGCAACTTCGGATGGTTGACCGAATAGAGGAAGGCGCCCGATCGCTCCCAGCGCCGAATGTCGGCCACGATATCCAGCCCAAGCCGCTGCGCATCGGCAATCAGGCCCCGTCTGGCGCGCTCATAGTGATCGAAGAACCCCAACGCCTCATAGGTGCGGGCATTGAACAGGCTGATCGTCTCATCGACGGTCAGCTTGGATTTCCAGGCGAACAGACAGATCGACGAATTGAGCTTGCCCAAGACCGAGACGATGCTCTCACCCGCGCAACTCGCATAGACGATGTCGGGATGAAAGCCCGTGAAATAGAGGCTGGGCAGTTCGATGATCGGCTTGTCCACGCCCAGGGCGGCCATCGCTTCACGAACGCGGGCCGTCATTACGGTCTGCGCAACGACCACGTCCGCGCCCGTGACCAGTTCCTCCATATCGACCGCGCCCTGCCGAAGATCGCGTCCCACCCCAGTCGAAATCCGGGCAGCGGGCAGCATGGCGGCCAGACAGTCGGCGATTCCAGCAGACTGGCAGTTTCCGAAAACAGAAAGGGAAATCGTCATGTGACACTCGAATTGCAACCGTAGCGCTGTGGCGCCGGACTATGACATAGTCGGCGACGGCGCGTTGGGGAACACGGGATGCACGCGGCGCCTGGAGCATCCGCGATGCGGCCGCCCGGCGCCGGTGGTGGACGGGCGACGCACGCGACGTTAGAAAAATCCCTTCGTAGGACGGAGAGTGAATCTTGAGCGACCATGGCAAACCGCTGAAGGTCTTTGTCGGCTACGATCCCCGCGAGGACATCGCCTGGGAGGTTTGCCGCCATTCCCTCCTGCGGCACGCGACGGGACCGATCGAGGTCATTCCGCTGAAACAGCCCGCGCTGCGCGAACTGGGCCTGTACCGGCGCCCCAAGGACGTGACCGCCTCGACCGATTTCTCGCTGACGCGGTTCCTGACGCCCTATCTGGCGGCGGATGACGGCTGGGCTGTCTTCGTTGACTGCGACTTCCTGTTTACCGGCGACATCACCGCCCTGCCCGCCTCGCTGGATGACGACAAGGCCATCTACGTCGTCCAGCACGACTATCAGCCGCATCACCAGATCAAGATGGACGGCAAGGCCCAGACGACCTATCCGCGCAAGAACTGGTCGTCCTTCATGGTCTTCAACGGCCGCCACTCCGACGTGAAGGCGCTGACCCCGGACCTGGTCAACAGCGCGACGCCGGCGCAGTTGCACCGTTTCGAATGGATCCGCGACGACGCCCACATCGGCTCATTGGACCGGACGTGGAATTTCCTGGTCGGGGAATATGATCGTCCCGAGCAGTTGCCGACGGCCATCCACTACACCAACGGCGGGCCCTGGTTCGACGAATGGCGCGAGGTCGATTTCGCCCGCGAGTGGCTGGAAGAATTGCAGCGCGTCGAATCCCGTCAGGCCGAAGCGGCGTAGCGACCGCGAAAGCGAGTGGTGGTCCCCACGGCCACGCTCCGCTAGAGAACTCCCGTAACAAACGCTGCGAGCCTCATGTCACGTCACCTGCTCACGCTAGTCCTGGCCGCCGCCGTGGGCGCCTGCACCACGCTGCCGCGAGACGGCCCGGCGAACAGAACCATTGCGCGCGCCGCGACCAATCCCCAGGAATCGAATTTCAACCTGCTGAAGCTCGACTACGCCGTCAGCGAGCGAATCCGCATGGTGCCCTTCAGCATGATGGGTTCGCTGTCCCCGGCCGGGGACAGCGCGCCGGTGGACGTGATCCAGGTCGGCGACGCCCTGTCCGTCTCCATCTACGAGCCCGGCGGCGGCCTGTTCGGCGGCAGCGCGGCGCTGGGCGGCGCGGCGGCCGTGGCCGCGGTCCCTACCGCCAACCAGGCCCTGCCCTCGACGGTCGTGGACCGTCAGGGCGCGGTCACCATTCCCTTCGCGGGTCAGGTGCGCGTCGCCGGCATGACGGCGAACGAGGCCCAGCAGGCGATCCGGCGGGCCCTCGCCGGCAAGGCGGTCAATCCGCAGGTCATCGTGGGCGTGACCGGCTCCAGCGCCAACGGCGTCACCGTCATCGGCGCCGCCAAGCAGGCGGGCCGCGTGCCGCTGTCGCTGGCCAACGACACGGTGATCGACGTGATCGCCGCCGCCGGCGGCGTCGAAGGCCCGCCCGAGAACGTGATCGTCACCCTCACCCGCGGATCGAACAGCGTGAAGGTCGCCCTGACCGACCTCTACCGTTATCCGGCGGAGAACATCCGGCTGCAGCGCGGCGACCAGTTGAATCTGGAGCTCAAGCCGCGCCGGTTCAGCAGCTTCGGGGCCCTGGGCAAGGTCAGCCTGACCGACATGCCGACCGGCGACGTCACCCTGACCTCGGCCCTCAGCAGCCTGGGCGGGCTGGACGCCAATTCCGCCAACGCCCGTTCGGTTCTGGTCTTCCGGTTCGAACGCCCGGAAGTGGCCGACGCCCTGGGCGTCACGGGTCCGCGCTCGGCGCGCGGCGTGCCGGTGGTATATCGCCTGGACCTGGCCGATCCGGCGGGATTCTTCACCGCCAATAATTTCATCGTTCAGCCGGAAGACGTCATCTACGTGCCGCGCGCTGATTCGGCCGAACTGCGGAAATTCTTCGAGTTCGTTCAGACCATCACGCGGGTCATCTACGACATCCGGGTGACGGGAACCTTCGGCAGCGACTAGGACGGCGGACCGCGCGGCTGGCCGACGGCCGCCGCGCGGACGAGAGCGTCAGGCCGCCGGCTCCGGATCGGGCGGCGACCACGGCCGCAGGCGCGCGCTCAGGTCCAGATGGCGCAGCACGCGCCTCGGCGTCGGCTCCTGGAACCCGTCGAACACCGCATGACCGGCCGAGGCCCAGTGCGGATTGTGGCCGGGATCAAACGTCAGGGCCTCGCCCCACGCCTCATACAGGCTGCGCAATTCGCCCCGGTCCCAGGCGATCCGGGCGCGCGATTCATTGCGCCCGCGCGTCTTCGATTCATGGTGGACCAGCTCCACGTCGCCCGCGAACACCACCCGCAGCCCCAATCGACGGACCCGCAGGCAGAAATCGACGTCGTTGTAGCCTATGGCCAGGGCCGCCGCGTCGAAGCCCCCGGCCAGTTCGAACACCTCACGGCGCACGGCCATGAAGGCCCCGGTGACCGCCGCCGCCGAGCGGCTGCGGCTCCAGCGCCCCGCCGGACCGCGTTCAGGCCCCGCCGCCCCCACGCCCTCGTGAAGCGGCGTGCCCTCACCCGCACCCAGCACCATGCCCCCGTGCTGGACGGTCCCGTCGGGATACAACAACCGGGCGCCCACCAGGCCCGCGCCGTCGGCGGCGGCCCGGCGGCGGACGATCTCGTCCCAGCCCTCCGTCAGCATCACCGTGTCGTTGTTGGCGAAGACCAGCAGGTCCTCGCCCCGCTCCGCCGCCAGCAGATTATTGATGCGCGACCAGTTGAACGGTTCGTCCACCGGCACGGTCACGACGTTGAAGCGCGCCGCCAGGTCCGCCAGAACGCGCGCCGTCTCCGCCTCGCGGCTGCGGTTGTCGGCGATGACCACGGTCAGCCGTTCAGGACGCGTCGCCTTGTCGAACAGGCTGCGGACGCAGGCCTCCAGCATGGCGGCCTCGTCGCGCGTCGGCACGATGACCGCCAGGCTCCAGTCCGGCGCCACCCCTTCCGGATCGGCCGTCAGCGGCGCCGGCGCTACCAGCCCCCCCGCCGCCTCGTCCTCGGGTCTCAGACCCTGGCCCGCGCCGTCGGGCAGTTCGGACACGCTGGCGAGGATTCGCGGCAGGTGGGCCACGGGCACGCGCTCCACCATCGCCAGCAACTGGTCGCGGCGCGCCGCCGCGCCGGCGGCGGGATCGTCATTCCGGCGAATCAGGGCTGCGAACAGGTCTGCGCCCGCCGTCGGCGCTGTAAACAGGACGGCCTCGGGCGGCGCCGCGCTGGTGCGCAAATCCTCGCGGTCAGGCATGGAATGAAGCACCGGATCCAGATGGCGTCGGCCGTGGCGCCAATGCTCGACGATGCGGTCCTGATCGCAATAGACGGCGGCGGCCTCGGTCCGCGTCTGGGCGAAGGCGAACCAGGCCAGGGCCTCGGGATGCAGCACCACGCCAGCCGTGATGCTCAAGACCGCGCCGGCCGGAGCCGCGACCGCTTCCAGGGCGGCGAAACGGATCCGATCATCGGCCAGAGCCAGGGAGGCCACGGGATGATCCAGCGTCGCGGCCGAAGCCAAAACCAGGGCGCGCCACTCGGTCTGGCTCTGGTCCTTCAGGGCCAGAAGGGAGGCGCGGATCCGGGCCGGACTGGCGTGCAGGGCATCGACCACGACCGTGACGGCCGCCGCCGTGCGGCGCGGCGGCGGCGTGATAGGAAAATTGCGCCGAAAGGCATCATAGGCGTCCAGAGGATAGGTCGAGACCGCCAGCCAATCGCGCAGGGTGTCCAGCGTATGCTCCAACCGTCCGCCGACGAGAGCCAGATCGCGGACATGAGCCGACCGGGGCCTGTCGTTGTCGGCCGCCAGTTCGGGCGCGCCGATGGCCGCCAGTTCCGTGCGGACATCGGCGTTTCCGGGCGCCAGACGCCCGACCTCGACGAAGGCCTCGATCGCTTCCGCGCGTCGCCCGCCTGACGCCAGAACCCGGCCCAGTTGCAACCAGCCGTCCGCATCCGGCGCCAGGGTCAGGGCCTGCCGATAGGCCCGCTCTGCGCCCGACGCATCGCCCGTCTGAGCTAGCATATTGCCGAGCTGGACGTGGATCGGCGCGGCGTCCGGCTTCTGGGAGAGATAGTCGGCGTAAAAGCGCGCCGCCGCCGCCCAGTCCTCGTCGTCGCGCGCGGCGTTGCCGGCCGACAGAGCCTCGCGCGCCATGATCCGGCGGCTGCGCGCCAGGGCGGCCTCAGACGCCGGCGACGGCTTGCGGAATTCGGCCAGCGCGCGCTTGAACCGGTCGATCATCGCCGCCCCTCTCCCTGTTTCCGTTCGAGCTCGCCGACGCTCCACGCGGCTCCCGGCCCCAAGCGTAGCCGGGGCGAGGTCGTTTCGCATAGACGGGTTTGCTCGGGCGCAGCCGGATCCATCGACATCAGCGGATTGTAGAAGGGATCGCCGGCCGTCAGCATCTCGCCCCATCGCGCCTGCAGTCGCGCCGCGTCCTCGGGATGGCGGACTTGGTCCGTGCCTCGGCGGGTGGCGGATTCATGATGCAGCAGCACGGTCTGGCCGTCGTTCAGCACCCGATAGCCCGCCGCGCCGACCCGCAGGCACAGGTCGGTGTCGTTGAAGCCGACCTCGAAGGTCTCGTCGAAACCGCCGACCGCCTCGAACACATCGTGACGCATCATCATGCAGGCCGCCGTCACGGCGGAGAATTCCCGCGTCGCGACCAGACTGCAGTCCGGTCCGGAGTTGCGGGCGCCGCCGCGCTCGAAGGGAGCGAACTTGTGGATATGTTCGGCGTATCCGCCCAGGCCCAGGACCACGCCCGCGTGCTGAATTCTCCGATCGGGATACAGCAGGGTCGCGCCCGCGACGCCCACCTCAGGCCGCGCGACCAGACTGGCCAGCCGCTCGATCCAGCCGGCGTCCAGCGCCTCGATGTCGTTGTTGAGAAACAGCAGCCGCTGGCCGGGCCGGGCATGGCGACGCACCGCCTCGTTGTTCATGCGCGCGAAATTGAACGGCCCCTCATAGGGCATGATGATCGCGCGGCTGGCGAGTTCGGCTAGATAGGCCCGCGTGTCGGCGTCATCGGACTCATGGTCGATGACCAGCAGTCGGACCCGGCCTGTCGGCGTGGTGCGTTCCAGCGATTCGACGCACTGGCGCAGCAGGTCGCCGCGATTGCGCGTGGGGATGATCGCCAGGACCTCGGCCCCGTCGTCGGGCCAGTCGATACGGAAGGTGTTGAACGTCGCACCGGGGCTCGCCCGCCCCGACGACCCCAGGCGCGCCAGGTGCGCATTGATCGCCGCCTGGGTCGCCGCCGTCACCTGATCGCGTGCGCGATGGCCCTCGCTGCCCGAATGGGTGCGCCAGCGATAGAGGACGGCCGGGACATGGGCGACCGTCCGCGACCGTTCCAGCAGCCTCAGGATCAGATCGACGTCGGCCGAGATCGGCAGGGTCTCGTCCAGTCCTTCGACCGCCCTCACCGCCGCCAAAGGCGCCGCGACCATGTGCACGAAATAGGGATGGGACAGATAGTAGTCGTGCGAGAAGGCCGGTCGCAGCGCGAAATGCTTGAGCGCGTCGGCTTCCTCATGGGTCAGGACCTCGTCCGAATAGACCAGATCGGGTCCCAGGGCGGCGGCCTCCATCAGACGGGCGACCGCCTCCGGCTCCAGCACGTCGTCATGATCCATGAAGGCGACCCAGTCTCCCGTCGCCTCGGCCAGACCTGCGTTGGTGGCGCCGGCCACCCCCCGCCCCGGCGACAGGGTCGTCAGCCGGACGCGCGCATCGCGCGCCGCGGCCACGGCCAGAAGCGCCCTCACCTCGGGGTCCGACGATCCGTCGTCGATACAGACCAGCTCCCAGGCGCTGCTCGTCTGGGCCGCCACGCTGGCAAGGGCCTCCGCCAGCCATTCGGGTCGGGGATCGTGCACCGGCATGATCAGGCTCAGGACCGGATCGCCCGGATTCGTCGCAACGGCAGGCGTCGGCCGCGACAGCCAGGCCTGCACTGCCAGCGGCGGAGCGGCGTCGAAGGGCGAACCGAGCAGGGGCTCGCCCGTCGTCTGGGACACCGCCTCGACGCTCCAGCCGGTCTCGGGATGCGGACGCAGCCCGCTCAGCGAGAAGCTGAAACCGCCTGCGCCGTCGGTCAGCCCAGCCCGCGCCAGGTCCGGCCGCGGAAGGTCGGCAGCCGCCGTGCCTATCACGCACCCCGCCTGACGGAATTCGACCGTCCCGCCCGCACCCGCCAGCCAGCCGACGGCCGCTCCCGTGGCGGCGTGCTCGACCCGGCCGACCGGTCGCCAGTCGTGACTGACGGCCCATCGGGCGAAGCCGGGCGATCCCGCTTCGTCGAACAGGTCGGCCGCCGCGGGACTGTTTCGATCCTGCCGCAGGCTGGCGACAAGCCGGGCGACGGCCGTCGCCTCATCCCCTCGCAGCCGGGCCAGCCGCCCCTGGCTGAGCAAGAGGTCGGCGTCCGTCTCACCCAGAACGGCGCCGGCCCGCGCGTAGGCGTCGGCCGCCCCGGCCAGATCGTCCCCCTCCTTCAGCGCATGGCCCAGCTGGATCCATATCCGGCCGTCGGACGGTCGTCGCGTCAAATAGCCGCGATACGCGAAAACGGCCTCACGCCAGTCGCCCCGGTCCCGCGCGGCGTCGGCGGTGCGCCGCAGCAAGGCCGTGCGATCCCCCGTCACGCGTCGCAGCGCGCGCTTCAGGCGCTTAAGCGGACTTCCTGCCATCTCTGCTCCGGGCGGTCCCGCCCCGTTGAATATCACGTCGATCGTCGCGAACCGCGTTCATGTCGCTCTAACACGCCCCGAACGCGAATCCCCGGATGGTCATTAGGTCGAACTCGGCTAAAAAGCTCGTCTCCCGATCAAGGATGGCCCATGACTTCTGATGTGAAGCTGCTGGAAACGCGACGCTTTGGCGACAGCCGCGGCTGGTTCGCCGAAACCTATTCCGAGGCCAAATTGGCCGCCGCGGGCGTCACCTGCCGCTTCGTTCAGGACAATCAGTCGCGCTCGACCTTCGTCGGCACGATTCGCGGCATCCATTTCCAGCGCCCCCCCCACGCCCAGGCCAAGCTGGTCCGCTGTCTGCGGGGGTCGGTCATGGACTACGCCGTCGATTTGCGGCGCGGTTCCCCCACCTATGGCCGTCACGTCGCCGCCGAACTCAGCGAGGATAACGGCCGCCAGCTGTTCATCCCGGTCGGCTTTGGCCATGCCTTCGTCACCCTGACGCCGGACGCAGAGATCGCCTACAAGGTGTCTGACGTCTACGCGCCTGATTGCGACGGCGGCGTGATCTGGAACGATCCGACCATCGCTATCGACTGGCCCCTGCCCGCGACCGGCCCCGTCCTGTCGGACAAGGACGAGGCCCTGCCGACCCTGGCCGAATTCGACAGCCCCTTCGAGTACGACGGCCGCCCCCTGGCGCCGCTCATCATCCCCGCCTGATCGCCGGAGTTTTCATGCGCATCCTGGTCACCGGCGGCGCCGGCTTCATCGGCTCGGCCCTGGTCCGGCACCTCATTCACGACAGCGACCACGAGGTCCTGGTCCTCGACAAGCTGACCTACGCCGGACTTCTGTCCTCGCTGGAGCCCGTCACCGGTAGCAACCGTTACCAGTTCGTCCAGGCCGACATCGCCGATCCGGTCGCGGTCGGCGAGGCGCTGAGGCGCTTCCGCCCGCAGGTCATCGCCCACCTGGCGGCCGAGAGCCACGTCGATCGCTCCATCGACGGCCCCGGCGATTTCATCCAGACCAACATCGTCGGCACCTTCGCCCTGCTGCAGCAGGCGCTGGGCTATTACCGCAGCCTGTCGCCGGAAAAGCAGGCGGTCTTCCGCTTCCATCACATCTCGACGGACGAGGTGTTCGGCTCACTCGATGAGACGGGCCTGTTCACCGAAACGACGGCCTATGATCCGCGCTCGCCCTATTCGGCGTCCAAGGCGGCGTCCGACCATCTGGTGCGCGCCTGGGGGCACACCTACGGCCTGCCGGTCCTGGTGACCAACTGCTCGAACAACTACGGGCCGCACCACTTCCCCGAGAAGCTGATTCCCCTGATCATCATCCGCGCCCTGGCGGGCGAAAACCTGCCGGTCTACGGCGACGGGTCCAACGTGCGCGACTGGCTCTATGTCGAGGACCACGCCCGCGCCCTGCGCACCGTGTTCGAGCGCGGCGCGCCAGGCAGCACTTATAATGTCGGCGGCAACGCCGAACGCCGCAACATCGACGTGGTCCAGGCCATCTGCGCCGCGCTGGACCGGCTGTCGCCCTCGCCGTCCGGCAAGCCCTACGCCGAACAGATCACCTTCGTCGCCGACCGGCCAGGCCACGATCAGCGCTACGCCATCGACTCCTCGCGCATCCGCGACGAACTGGGCTGGGAGCCGCAGCACGGCTTCGAGGACGGGATCGAGGCCACCGTGCGCTGGTATCTGGAGAACCGCGACTGGTGGCAGGCCATTCTGGACGGCCGCTACGCCACCCAGCGCCTGGGCGCGGCCCATGGCTGATCCGGTGCGGCATATCCTCGTGACCGGCGGCGCGGGCCAGGTCGGCCTGGAGCTGATGCGCGCCCGCTGGCCGGACGACGTGCGTCTGCACGCCCCCGAACGCGACGACCTGGACCTGACCGACGCGGACTCCATCGCCCGGCTGTTCGCGCGCACGCCCTTCGCAGCCGTCATCAATCCGGCGGCCTATACGGCCGTGGACAAGGCCGAGGACGACGTGGCCGCCGCCTTCGCCGTCAATGCCGTCGGCCCGGCCCTGCTGGCGGAAGCGACGCAACGCGCGGGCGTTCCGTTGATCCACGTCTCGACCGACTACGTCTTCGACGGCGCTTCGCCGGACGCCTATGATGAAAACGACCCGGTTGGGCCGCTGGGCGTCTACGGCGCCTCCAAGCTGGCGGGCGAACTGGCCGTGCGCTCGGGCAACCCCCGGTCCGTCGTCCTGCGCACGGCCTGGGTGTTCAGCGCCCACCGCGCCAACTTCCTCAAGACCATGCTGCGGGTCGGGGCGCAGAACCCGACCTTGCGGGTGGTGGCGGACCAGAAGGGCTGTCCCACTTCGGCCGCCGACATCGCAGAGGCCCTGGCCGCCGTCGCCCTGCGGCTGATGGACGACGCGGCCGCGCCGACCGGGGTCTATCATTTCGTCAACGCCGGCGAAGCGACCTGGCACGAATTCGCCACGCGCATCTTCGCCGAGCAGACCGGTTTCGCCGCTCCGACGGTCGAGGCCATCACGACGGCCGACTATCCCACGCGCGCCCATCGTCCAGCCAACTCGCGCCTGTCCACGGCGAGGATCACCCGCGACTTCGGCGTTCAGCCCCGGCCGTGGGAAGAAGCCATGCGGGACGTACTCAAGGAATTGGAAGGGGAGACGGTGCGATGAAGGGGATTATTCTGGCCGGCGGCTCAGGCACGCGCCTGCACCCGATGACCCAGGTGGTGTCGAAGCAACTGATGCCTGTCTACGACAAGCCGATGATCTTCTATCCCCTGTCGACGCTGATGCTGGCGGGCATTCGCGAGATCCTGATCATCTCCACCCCGCATGACCTGCCGGCCTTCCAGCGCCTTCTGGGCGACGGCTCGCAATGGGGCCTCGGCCTGGAATACGCCGAACAGCCCAGCCCGGACGGCCTGGCCCAGGCCTATATCATCGGCGCGGACTTCGTGGCCGGTTCGTCGTCGGCCCTGATCCTCGGCGACAACATCTTCTACGGCCACGGGATCACCGACCTGTTCACCCAGGCCATGACCCGTCCCGAAGGCGCGACGGTCTTCGCCTACCACGTCACGGACCCCCAGCGGTACGGCGTGGTGGAATTCGATGCCGGGATGAAGGCGCTCTCCATCGAAGAAAAGCCCGCCGCACCCAAGTCCGACTGGGCGGTGACCGGGCTCTACTTCTACGACCAGACCGTGGTCGACATCGCCGCCGACCTGAAGCCGTCGCCGCGCGGCGAACTAGAGATCACCGACGTCAACCGCGTCTATCTGGAGCGTCAGTCCCTGTCGGTCGAGATGATGGGCCGAGGCTTCGCCTGGCTCGACACCGGCACGCCCGACAGCCTGCTCGAAGCGGCCGAGTTCGTACGCACGCTCGAACGCCGGCAGGGGTTCAAGATCGCCTGCCCCGAGGAAATCGCCCTGCATCAAGGCTTTATCGACGCCGACCAGGTCGAGCGTATTGCGAAAGCCTATGGCAAGAGCGACTACGGGCGGTATCTGCACCGCCTGCTGGCCGCCGCGCCTTCGCCCACCGGAACCCCGAATTCATGAAGTTCAACAAGAACCACGTCCCGGACGGCGCCCTGCTCGGCGCCAACCATATCAGCGAGATGGACCGCTGGACGCTGGAGAACCACGCGCGCCGCCTGGCGCACTCGGTCTATGTCGGCGACCACGTGGCCCTTGGCCGCGTCCTGGGGCGCTACAAGATGTACATCGCAACGACCGACGTCGGCTTTGGCGCGCACGTCCTGCTGGACGGACTGTGGGAGAGCTGGCTGACCGTCTTCATGGCCCGCATCATCAAGCGCGGCATGAACGTCATCGATGTGGGCGCCAACCACGGCTACTACACCGTCCTGTTCGCCGACCTGGTCGGCCCCGAGGGACAGGTCGCGGCCATCGAGCCCCATCCGCGCACGGCCGAACTGCTGCGCCGCTCGGTCGATGTGAACGGCTTCAGCAGCCGCGTGACCGTGACTGAAATGGCCGCCGCCGCCGAGGATGGCGGCTCGCTAGTCTTCCACGCCCCCCCGACCGAACCCAAGAATGCGCGCGTGGTGCCGGGCGGCGACCTCTCCCAACCCGATCACGTCAAGGTCAAGGCTGGGCGGATCGACTCCATCGTCAAGCGCTGGAACCGGGTGGACTTCATCAAGATCGACGTGGAGGGCGCCGAAGAAGCCGCCCTCGCCGGCCTGACCCGCGTGCTGAAGCGCGATCGCCCGCGCCTGTTGCTGGAGTTCAACGCCAACCGGTGCGCGGCTCCGGAACTGCTGATCGACCGTCTGATCAATCTCTACGGAAACTTGCGCGCCGTCGGCTTCAACTGCCAGGCGGAGCCCGTGTCGCGTGAGGAAGTGCTGAAGCCCGAACGCACCGAGGACTGGATCCTCTACTTCGAACCTAAATAGGCGAAGCCGCGATCACCGCGTCGTCGGGCAGCCGTTCGACATGGCAGCCGAGCCAGGTCATCTTTCCAAAGAGGTGGCCTCGCTCGGCCCAGACGCGCAATTCCGCATTGCCGGGCCGCTCCCAGACTCGATCCAGCACGACCTCATAGACGCCCGGCGTGTCGAAGGCGCCGTAGCAGGTCGTGACGCCCGCCGCGGCGCCCCACTGGAACATCAGGAAGGCGTCGTCGTCCGGCTCGACCGTAAAGCGCGCCGTGACGCGCCACGCCCCCGGGGGCAGCTGGAAATAGGGTCCGTGCACCAGAATCCGCGCCCGGCCGCTGATGTCGATATCGGCCGTTCCGCCCTCGTGCTCGACGCCGCGGGTGTAGCTGAACAGATCCGGCGACCAGGCCGCCGTCGCGCCGATTCTCGGCGGCAAGGCGCCATAAATGGCGAGGGGATTGGCAGGATCGAGCGCGACGGCCGCTCGCACTTCTTCCGCCCCCGAAGCGACGCGCCCAAGGCCGGGAAGGTCGGCTTCGCTCGCCGCGCCGTCGATCACGACCGCATGGTTCTCGATCAGGCGACAGGCCGCGCTGAACTGGCTGGCGGCGCGGCGGAGCGCCTGGCGTGGATCGTCGGAATGCCGTTGCCGCGCCGCCTCGAACACCTCGTCGGGCGAGGCCGAGACGACCACCAGAGCGTCGGTCTCGGCTAGTCGGGCATCGTCGATGTCGCGCATGAAGATCAGCTGACCGGCGGCGGACACGTCGCGATCACCGCCGTCCTTGGTCGCCGCCCAGCCCTTGGCCTTGGCGGCCTGAACCAGAGCGCTTCGCCAGCGCGCTTCATGAGGGCCCGGCAGGGTGACCACACCCACAACACGCACGTCGCTCACGCAGCCCTCAACCAGGAATAGATGTCGACGGCCTCGTCGATATCGTCGAACATCTTGACCTTGCCGCCTTCGATGATGAGAGCGCGATCGCAGGTCTCGCTGACCAGCTTGGTATCGTGCGAGGCCATGATGAAGGACCGGTCCCCGCGGCGCTCGAACAGCTCTTCCTTGCAGCGGCGCTGGAAGCGCGCGTCGCCCACCGCGACCACTTCGTCCACCAGATAGCAGTCGAAGTCGATCGCCAGCGACAGTCCGAAAGCCAGACGCGACCGCATTCCTGACGAATAGTGCTTCACCGGCTGAGCCAGCTTGCGGCCCAGTTCCGCGAAATCGTCGATACGCTGCAACAACTCATGATAGTCGCGGTTGTAGATCCGCGACAGGAAGCGGATGTTGTCCAGCCCCGTCAGACTGCCCTGAAAACCGCCGCCGAAGCCGATCGGCCACGACGCCGTCATGCGCCAGTTGACGCGCCCCGAAGTGGGGGCGAGCGCGCCGCCGAGGATCTTGATCAGCGTCGACTTGCCTTGCCCGTTCCGTCCGAGGACGGCGAAACGCGCGCCACGTTCCAGCTGGAAATTGAGATCGGTGAACAGGGGACGCGCGCCTGGCGTGGTGGTGTAGGTTTTCGTCAGGTTGACGACCTCCAGGCCCACCGTCTGGGCTGGGGTGTCCATCAGAGCTGCCTGTGTTCCCGCAGACCCGCCCACACCAGCCAGCCGATGCCGTAGATCAGCAAGGTCGAGATCAGCACTATCAGGATGGCGCGCAGACGGTTGGGCTCGGTGGCCTTGTCCGCCACGCTCGGGCTGACGATGCGCTCAAGATAGAGCTTCTGTCGGCGTGCGTCGACGCGTGCGGTGTCCAGTGCGGTGCTCGCCGCCGCCATCGCGCGCTCGGCCAGCGTGCGCTCGGCGGCCAAGGTTTCATACTCGCTGAACTTGGTGGCCAGCGAACCTGCGCCGCCGGCGATCTTCGCCCTTTCCTCGGCCAGTTGCCGGCGGAAAGCCGCCAGGCGGCCGTCGAGAATCGGCAGTTGCGGGCTGTTGGGCGCCTGGGCCGCCAGCTGCGACCGCTCCGCCTCAAGCGTAGCGATGCCCGACAGCAATTCGCCGATCAGCGCCGAATTCTCGGTCGCCGACAGGGTCGGATCGACCATGCCCTCGCGGTTGCGGAAGGCGGTCAGGCGAACCTGGATGTCGCGCAGACGGGTCTCCGCCTCCAGCTTGGTGCGCTCGGCGTCGATCACGGCGCTGGCCGACGACCGCTCGTTCAGCTTGTTGACCAGTTCTTCGCCGCTATCCAACAGCGCAGCCGCCAGTTTCTGCGAGTCCTGCGCGCGGAAGCTCTCTACCCGCAGGGTGCTGATGCCCGTTGAGGTCTCGTAGCCCACGGTGACGAAGCGCTGCAGCCCCTTGTAGAGGCTCTCCTTGGTTTCGCCCTCCCAGGGACGCGGATGGCGCGACATGAGGTCGGCGCCGGCCGGCGCGAGCATTTTCGCCACGTCGATCTTCGGCTCCAGCGCGGCGAGGGCGTCGCGCGAGCGGATATACTCATGGACGGCGAAGGAATCCGTGGCGCTGGCGGACAGGCCAACGCCCTGCAGCGCCACGCCCAGCGCCGAAGGCTGCTCCTGCGACGCCGCGCGGACGATGAAACGGGCCTCCGACACGTAGCGCGGCGTGGCGAACGCCAGATAGTAGATGGCCGTCAGCAGCGTCGGCACGACGACCACCAGCAGGAAGGGTACGGGAATGCGCTGCGCCAGGGTCCGCCCGACGCCTTGCCTGGCGCCGGAACCGCGCCCGCTGATCGGGCCCAGAAACGTAATGCGTGAGTCGCTCATCCAGGCCTCGTACTGGTTCCGCTGGCTGCGGCGCCGTCATGTCTATTCAGCATCGATATGTTCCTTGGCCCGCGCAATGAGCAGCAGACCGAAGGCGATCAGGACGCCCCCCCAGAACAGGGGATAGAAGGGGTCATAGTGCGTCTCGATGAACTCGCCAAACACACCGGCCCGGACCATCTCGATCGCGTGCGGCATGGGGAAGGCCATATAGACGTCACGGTATTTCTCGGGCACCCACGCCGCCATGATGAAGACGCCCGAAAACGGCAGCATTCCGTACATCATCACCGGCACCAGGCGCTCGAGCACGTCGAATTCCATCGCCAGGGCGCTGAGCACCATGGCCGCGCCGCAACCGAAAAGAAACAGGCAGAACCAGCCCCAGTAGATCAGGCCGAGATCATGCGGAAGATCGACCAGACCGCCCAGATACAGGACCGTATAGACCACAGCGAGCGCCAGGGTCGCGCCCGCGAACTCCAGGGCGTATCGGGCGAGATAGAGGTGAAGGATCTTGACCTTCTGGTGATACAGCACGCCCACGTTCGCCGAGATGGCGCCCATGCTGTAGGACACCAGGTGCCGGAACATGATCAGCGACATATAGCCGGTCATGACGAAGGGCGCGACGCCGAGCCCGTGTTGATATGGCGCCTTGATGGTCGACCAGATCAGCATCACCCCGAAGGTGAACAACAACGGTTCGCCGATCAGCCAGAAAAAGCCCAGCCCTCTACGTCCGTAGCGCGTGATGATCTCACGCAGCATCAGGGCGCCGACGATATCGCTGTGCTCTCTTAAAGCGCTGATTGACGCCATATTTCGAACTAACCGCAGGAGAGCGAGCCTTGGAGACATGGCCATGAACGGTCGGTCGCCGCACGCTCAGCCTTGAACGGCTGGAATACGCACAATCCTGAAGCCTAGCAAGTCGCCTGACGCGCGACTTCCGCCAGCAGCTCCAGCGAACGCACCCGTGCCGTCGGGTCCCAAATCTGGCTGGTGACCATCAGTTCGTCGGCGCCGGTTTGAGCGATGAAGGCCTCCATTCGAGCGCGCACCGTCTCGGGCGACCCCACCGCCGAACAGGCCAGGGCGGCGTCGATCATGCCGCACGCGGCGCCGTCCAGCCGCTCGTAATAGCCCTCGACCGGCGCGGGAAGCTTGCCGGGACGGCCCGTCCTCAGGTTGACGAAGGCCTGCTGGACCGAGGTGAACAGCAGGCGCGCCGCCGCGTCCGTTTCGGCGGCGAAGACGTTGTAGCCCAGCATGGCGTAGGGCCTGTCCAGATGCGCCGACGGCCGGAAGGTCTGGCGATAGACGTCCAGAGCCCGCATCATCTCGCCGGGCGCGAAATGGCTGGCGAAGGCGTAGGGTAGGCCCAGATGCGCCGCCAGCTGCGCCCCATAGGTCGAGGAGCCCAGGATCCAGATCGGCACGTCCTGGCCCTCACCGGGATTGGCGATGATGCGCTGATCCGGGGTCGCGGGGGCGAACCACTGCATCAGCTCCATCACGTCCTGCGGGAAGGCGTCCACGTCGCCCTGAAGCGTGCGGCGCAGGGCCCGCGCCGTCGCCTGATCCGAGCCGGGGGCGCGGCCCAGCCCCAGGTCGATGCGGCCGGGGTGCAGGGCGTTCAGCGTGCCGAACTGCTCGGCGATGACCAGGGGGGCGTGATTGGGCAGCATGACGCCGCCGGCGCCGACGCGGATGGTTTTCGTCGCCGCCGCCACGGCGCCGATGACGACCGAGGTCGCGGCGCTGGCGATGCCGGGCATATTGTGGTGTTCGGCCAGCCAGAAGCGTTTGTAGCCGAGGCGCTCGGCATGACGCGCCAGATCGAGGGTGTTGGCCAGCGACCTCGAGACGTCGGAGCCTTCCGGCACCGGGGCGAGGTCGAGAATGGAAAGCGGGATCATCCGTCCGATATGGGGCCGCGCGTCAGCGGCGCCATAGGGCCACGCTCGATCAGTCCAGCGTCACGCCCGTGGTGCGCATGATCTCGGCGCGCAGTTCCGGCATCCCCGTGCCCTTTTCGGACGAGGTGACCAGCACGGCCGGGTAGGCGGCGGGGCGTTTGGCGATGGCCTTCAGCGTCGCCGCCTGAACCTTTTCCGCCTCGCCCTTCTTCAACTTGTCGGCCTTGGTCAGGACGATCTGGTAGCTGACGGCGGCAAGGTCCAGGGCGTCCAGCGCCTCGTCGTCGACCTTCTTGAGGCCGTGACGGGCGTCGATCAGCAGATAGACCCGCTTCAGCGTCACCCGGCCGCGCAGATAGTCGCGGCCCAGGTCCTGGAACTTCTTGACCGTGGTCTTGGACGCCTTGGCCCAGCCGTAGCCCGGCAGGTCGACCAGACGCATCCGGCCGTCCAGGTCGAAGAAGTTGACCTCGCGTGTGCGGCCCGGCTCGTTCGAGGCGCGGGCCAGCTTGTGCATCCCGACCAGGGCGTTGATCAGGCTGGACTTGCCGACGTTCGACCGACCCGCGAACGAGATCTCGGGCAGGTCGGGATCGGGCAGTTGCTCGATCTTGGCGCAGCCCAGGACGAAGGTGGCCTGGCGCGAGAACAGCACGCGCGCGGCCTCGATCTCGGCGTCCGAGTATTCTCCGACCTTGGGTTCGTCCGACGGATGCTCCAACGGATCAGGCCTTCTTGAAGCGGGCGAAGAAGCTGTCGATCGGGTTCTCGGCCTTGAAGCGGTGCATGATGATGTACTGCTGCGCGATCGAGAGGATGTTGTTCCAGGCCCAGTAGATCAGCAGACCGGCCGCGAACGGGGCCATGATGAAGGTGAAGACGAAGGGCAGGAAGGCGAAGATCTGACGCTGCATCGGGTCCTGGGCCGGCGGGTTCATCGCCTGCTGCAGCCACATGGTCAGACCATAGACGATCGGCAGGACGCCGAGGTGCAGCGGGCCGTTCAGGATGCTGCCCAGCAGCGGCAGGGTCGCCGGGTCCCACGGAACGGCGCCGAACAGGTTCCAGATCGTCGACGGGTCGCGCGCCGACAGGTCCTTGATCCAGCCGTAGAAGGGGGCGTGGCGCATCTCGATGGTGACGAACAGCACCTTGTACAGGGCGTAGAAGACCGGGATCTGCACTAGGATGGGCAGGCAGCCCGCCAGCGGATTGATCTTCTCCCGCTGATACAGGGCCATCGTCTCCTGCTGCTGCTTCTGCGGGTCGTCCTTAAATTTCTTTTTGATCTCCTCCATCTTGGGCTGGAGGGTCCGCATCTTGGACAGGCTCTCGTAGGACTTGTTGGCCAGCGGGAACATGATCAGCTTGACCACGACGGTCAGAGCCAGGATGGCCAGGCCGAAGTTGCCCAGGACGCCGTGGAAGAACTCCACGATCATGAAGATCGGGCGCGTCAGGAAGAAGAGGTGGCCCCAGTCGATGGCGTAGACGAAGCGCGGCAGGTCCAGGCTCTTTTCATAGCCGGCCAGAATCTCGTTCCGCTTGACGCCGGCGAACAGACGCTGGGTCTCCTCTATCTGGCGGCCCGGCTGGATGGTGCGGGTCGCGCCCAGCATGGCGGCTTCGTGGACGTTCAGGCCCTCGGCGTCGCGGACGGCGAACCGGCCTTCGATCTTTTCCTTCTGGTCCGGGATGAGGGCGGCCAGCCAGTACTTGTCGGTGATGCCCAGCCAGCCGCCGGTCGACTCGTTCTCGATGCGCGGCTTCTTGGCCCAGTCCTTGTACTTGACCTGCTCCGTGGTGAACTTGCCGTTCGCGCCGAAGGTGCCGATGGCGCCTTCGTGCAGGATCATCTGCTTGCCCAGATCAGCCGGAACGCCCTGGCGCTCGACGCGGCCATAGGGGGCGATGGTGATGGGCTGGGCGCCCAGGTTGGCGACCGTGTCGGTGACGGTGAAGACGTATTGGGCGTCGATGGCGATGACGCGGGTGAAGCGCAGGCCCTGGCCGTTGTCCCAGGTCAGCTCGATGGGGGTGGTCGGCGTCAGGGTCGCGCCCTTGGTCAGATTCCAGACCGTGTTCGGGCCGGGGACGCCGCCGGGGACATTCGGGCCGCTCCAGCCGAACTGGGCGAAATAGGCGTGCTCCATGCCCTGCGGGCGGAACAGCTCGACCGGGGGCGAATTCTTGTCCAGCGTCTCGCGGTAGTCCGTCAGATACAGGTCGTCGATACGCGCGCCCTGCAGCGACAGCGAGCCCTTGAGCGTGTCCGTCTGGATCGGCACGCGGGCGGCCGTGCCCAGGGCCTGGACGCGGTCGGTGACAAAGGCGGCGGGACGCGAGGCCGTGCCGGCCCCGACGTCGCCGGTCGCCAGCTTTTCCTCGGCGGCGGCGGCCTGGGCCTGGCGGCGCATCTCGGCCTGCGGGCGCATCACCATGAAGTAGTACACGCCCATGATCAGGGCCGCGCACACGAAGAAGATGATGGTGTTGCGCGAATTCTCGTTCTGCATCGGGGTCAGCGGTCCTGGCCGGTGGGGCGCGAATCGTCAGAGGCGCGGGCGGGCGATTTCGCCTCTCCCGGATCGGGAGCCGCGCGCGGGGTTGCGAGCCTTGTAAGGGCCGATTTCACATCGTCAAGCAAGCGGTCCCAGTCGCGGTCCGCCGTGCCCATGCGGGCGATGAACACATAGTCGCAGCCGGGGCGCCCATGCAGGGGCGCCAGAAGCCGCGCGGCTTCGCGCAAGCGGCGCTTGCAGCGGTTGCGCACCACGGCTCCGCCGACCTTGCGGGTGGCGGTGAATCCCAGGCGGATCGCGGTCTGCCCGTCCTGACGGTCCAACTGCTGGACCACCACGGCGCCGCGGGCCTGAGAAACGCCTTTGGCGGCCGCCAGAAACTGGGGCCGCCGTGTCAGGCGATCGATTTTCATCGGATCGGTCATGCGCCCGCCCTGAAGGGTAATGGGCGCGTGACGTCAGGCCGTCAGGCGCTTGCGGCCTTTGGCGCGGCGACGCGCAACAATCTTTTGACCGTTCTTGGTGGCCATCCGCGAACGGAAGCCGTGACGGCGCTTGCGCACGAGTCGCGACGGCTGATAGGTCCGCTTCACGTTCGGCTCCAGGGTTACAGGGTTGCACAACGGACAACAGTCATCCGCTGCAGGAGGCGGGCGTATAGGCGGCGGCGGCGGACGAGTCAACGCCGACGAGCGATCCAGAACGTTGCAACGGGTCTGAATCCTCTAGGGAAGCTGGGCCGCGTCGGTTACGGAGCAGGGATGAACCGGGTCAAACGATTTCTGCCCCTCGCCGTCCTTCTGGCGGCGATCGCACTGATCTTCGGCATGGGGTGGAACCGCTACCTGTCGCTGGACACCCTGCGCGAGCACGGCGCGGCGTTTCAGGCCCTGGCCGACGAACATTACGTCCTGACCCTTCTAGGCCTGATGCTGGTCTTCGCCCTGCTGACGGCCAGCGTGGTGCCGGGCGTAGTTTTCATCACCGTGACGGCCGGCTATCTGTTCGGCCCCTGGGTCGGCGGGGTGGCCACCGCCTTCGCCGCCACCTTCGGCGCCTTGGCCGTCTATTATGTAGGGCGCACCGCCCTGGGTGAATCCCTGCGTCGTCGCGCGGCCCAGAACACCGGCCTGCTGAGGAAGGTCTGCGAGGGCGTGGACCGCAATACCTTCTGGTATGTGCTGGTGGCGCGCCTGGTGGTCTCGGTGCCTTTCCACCTGATCAATGTCGCCGCGGGCGTCATGGCTGCGCCCCTCCGCCCCTATATGATCGCCACCTTCATCGGCCTCTTGCCGGCCCACATCATCTACTGCTGGATCGGCGCCGGCCTGAACGACATTCTGGTGGACGACCCGAACCCGAACCTCCAGAGCCTTTTCGCCGAATTCATGTGGCCGCTGCTCGGCGTCGCCTTCCTGTCGATGCTGCTGCCCCTGGCGCTCAAATTAGTGCAGAAATGGCGGGCTCGACACGGCATGGACGCCGCATGACGGAACGGAACGCGATCGAGACCAGACTGGAGCCGCGCCCGCACGCCGCGTCGAGCCTGATCGCGCGCCTGCAGGCCGTCCGCCTGCCCGAGGTCTGGCGGGAACGGCTGACGCCCCGCGCGCCCGACGGCCTGTCCAGCCGCCTGCTGCTGCTGACCGTGGCTTTCACCCTGGCGGTGGCCGCCCTGATCATCGTGCCCAGCGCCGCCTCCTTCCAGGAGCGCTGGCTGATGGACCGGCTGCAAGGCGCCGAACTGGCCTCGGTCGGGGTCGAGGCCTTGCCCTATTCCGCCGTCGAGGATTCGACCGCCGAACAACTTCTGAGCATCGGCGGGGTGCAGTCCGTCGTGGTCGGCGAACAGGGGGTGCGGCGGCTGCTGCTGCAGGCCCCCAACCTGCCGCGCGCGCCCGATCTGATCGACCTGCGCCGGCGCAATATCGGCGCCCGCCTGCTGGACCCCTGGAAAACCCTGTTCGGCCACCCCGACCGTTCGATCCGGGTTCAGGCCAAGCCCCGCTATCGCTCGGGCGACTTCATCGAGATCCTGGCTCCGGCCCAGCCGCTGAAGACCGAGCTGAAGACCTTTCTGCTGAACAGCCTGACCATGTCCCTGTTGATCGCCGTGGTCGCGGGCGGGCTGCTCTACGCCAGCCTGTCCTTCCTGGTCCTGGCCCCGCTGCGCCGGGTGACGCGCTCGATCGAGCGTTTCGCCGCTAATCCCGAAAGCCCTGCTGAGACGCCCTCGGACCGCCACGACGAAATCGGCCGGGTCGAGCGCGAACTGGCGCGGATGCAGGAGGAAGTGCGCCAGTCGCTGCGCTCGCGCGCCCGCCTGGTGGCCCTGGGCGAGGCGGTGGCCAAGATCAACCACGACCTGCGTAATATGCTGACCTCGGCCCAGATGGCGTCCGAGCGGCTGTCCAGCTCGTCCGACCCCCTGGTGGCCAAGGCCCTGCCCCGGCTGGAGCGCGCCCTGGGCCGCGCCGCCGCCCTGGCTCGCAACGTGCTGGAGTACGGCAAGTCCGAAGAGGCCGCGCCGCAGCGGCAGAAGATGCTGCTGGCCCGCGTCGTCGCCGTCGCCGCCGAGGACGCCGGGCTGGAGGAGGACGGGGTGCGCCTGGTCCGCGCCCTGCCCGCCCGCCTCACCGTCAACGCCGACAGCGACCAGCTGCATCGCATCCTGGTCAATCTGATGCGCAACGCCCGTCAGGCCATCGAGAGCGATCCCGCCCGCGACAAGAAGGGCCGGATCACCGTCCGCGCCGAGACCCGCGACGGCGTCGCGATCCTGCGCATTACCGACGACGGCCCGGGCATTCCCGAACGTCTGGCCGGGCGGCTGTTCGAACCCTTTGTCAGCGGCCGCGCCTCGGAAGGCACGGGTCTGGGTCTGACCATTTCGCGCGAGTTGGCCGCCAACCACGGCGGCGAACTACGTCTGCTGGACACAGGGCCGCACGGCACCACCTTCGAACTGCGCCTGCCGGCCTGACTCAGGGCGCCCGACCGTTGACACCCGCCCCCCTCTGCGCCACCGGATGGGACAAGTTGAACCGAGGCGGCGCGCAGCTTCGGATAGTAAGCCACGGATAATTTCATGCCGATCGAACGCATTCCTGCCGATGAAGCCTTCAAGAGATTCCGGCACAATCGCGCCTCGATCTGGCCCGACGGCCGCAAGAACGGCGCTCGGCTGGAAGGCGTGGCCACCGTTACGACGAAGCCGTCCTTCGAATTCTCACGCGACACGCCGGTCCTGACGATCGGATCCTGCTTCGCCCGCAACATCGAACGACACCTCGTATCGCTCGGCTTCGAACTGCCGATGACCAAGGTCGCCCTGCCCCGCGAGGAGCGCGTCAGCGAGACGGCCAACGACATTCTGAACAAATATTCGGTCCACTCGATCGAGAACGAGCTGCGCTGGGCCTTCGAGCCCTGCCCCGTGCCGGAAACCTCGCTGTTCCTCGAGACCGAGGACGGCCTCTGGCACGATCCCCAGTTGGCCCCCAACATCATCCCGGCTTCGTTCGAGCGCGTCGTCGAGCGCCGCAAGGAAGTGATGAACGCCACGCGTGAAATGGCGCGCTGCGGTCTGGTCATCATCACCCTGGGCCTGGCCGAATCCTGGTTTGATCTGGAAACTGGCCTCTATCTGAACGGCGCTCCGCCGCCCGCCGCCCTGAAACGCTATCCCGGTCGCTTCGCCCTGGATGTCCTGTCCTACAGCGAAGTCCTCGAAAGCCTGGAGCGGATTCGCGAACTGGTGCGGCGTCATGGCCGGCCGGACGCCAAGATCCTCATCACCACCTCGCCTGTGCCGTTCAAGGCGACCTTCAGCGGCGAGGACGCCCTGACGGCCAACTGCTACAGCAAGAGCGTCCAGCGCGCCGCCTGTCGCGAGTTTTCCAGCGCTCACAACGACGTGGACTACTTCCCCAGCTATGAGGTCGTCACCCTGACGGAGCGCAAACTGGCCTTCGAGGTGGACAATATCCATGTGCGCCACGCCGTCGTGGCCCAGATTATGGAGACGGTGATTGCGGCCTATTGCCCCGGCCTCGTCCAGCCGAAGGCAGACGCCCCGCGTCTGACGACGCTGAAAGCCCATGAAGTCGCTGCCGCCAAGGCGTTCAAGCGCGGCCAGTACGAAGCGACGGCCAGCATCATCAAGGCCCTGATCGAGAAATACGACAGGGACCTGACAGACGCCCAGCGCGCGGAACACCTGACCCAGATGGGCGTCGCCTATCTGCGCGCGGGTCTGCCCGCCGAAGGCGTCATCGCCCTGAAGCTGGCTCTGGCCGAGAATCCGACCAGTGCGCGGCTCAATTACAAGACCGGTCTGGGCTTTGCGCGCATGAAGCAGTCGAAATCGGCCGTCCGCTATTTCGAGAACGCCTTGGCCCTGGAGCCCGACACGCCGGACCACGCCTGGCGTCTCGGCGAAGAACTCTTGCGGCTGGGCGAGAACGAGCGCCCGAAAACCCTGGCTGAACGAGCCTTGCAGCTCGATCCCGAGCATCCCCATGCCCGCAAACTGCTCGAGAGGCTGGCGGACAAGGCGGCCTGATTCCGACTGTGGCGCAGCCTTTCACGACGACAGTCATTGTTCTTGCCCCCGATCCTGTCAGGAACCGGGATGCGACGGAGATCAGAATGACGAGCCGAAACGCGTTCCGGATGCTCGCGCCCGCAGCCCTCGCGGCCATCATCACTATGGCGCCGTTTGCGTCGACCCAGGCACAAACGGCGCCTGCCGACCCCGTCGGCGACCTCCTGCGTAGCCAGGGCGAACGCTACCACCGCGCTCCGGATTCGGCCCAGGATCCTGACGAACTGCGCCGCACCCAGGCCCTGAACGCCGAGATCGTCGCCCAGAACGATCTGGCTGAAAATCAGGACCGCGCCAACGCCGCCGCCTACGCCAAGGCTCAGGCGCAGTATCAGGCCGAACTGGAAGCCGCCGAGGCGGACCACCGCCAGCGGCGTGAATCCGATCTCCGGGCCGCCGCTGAGGCGCAAGCTCTCTATGAGCGGCAGATGGCCGACTGGCGCGCCACCGTCGCCGCCTGCGAACGTGGCGACCGCGCCCGCTGCAACGCCGGGCGTCAGGTGCCGTACTAGAGCGCGACCTCGGCCCGGCGTTCGGCGCTGAGCAGGCCGGCCTCCAGCACCTCCATCACCGCCACGGCTTCCTGCGCCGGGACGGGATTGGGCGCGCCGTCACGGATCGCGCAGGCGATAGCTGAGTAATAGACAGGATAGTCGCCGGGCGGGCCCGGCACGGCCTCTCGCGTCCCAGTCGCGCCGTCGATGACGACGCCGGGGCGCGGATCGACGCCCCAGCCGGCCGCGCCGGGCGTCAGGCCCGACTTCATCTGGTCTTCCTGCACGTCCAGCCCGTCCTTCAGCCAGCCGGCGCGCGCGCCGTGGACGGCGAATCGGGCGTCGGGCGCAGGCGTGACCATGTCGGCGTGCAGGATGACCCGTTTGTCGGTATAGCGCAGCACGGCGTGGGCGTAGTCGGTCGCCCGACCGCCCGGCCGCAGGATGGCCAGATCACAGCTGACGCCCTGCGGACGGCCAAACAGGCATAGCGCCTGATCAATCAGGTGCGGCCCCAGATCGTACCAGATGCCCGCGCCCGGCCCGTCGCCCTCGCGCCAGCGGTCGCGCACCTCGGGTCGCCAGCGGTTGAAGCTGCTCTCGAAGCGCACCACCGGACCCAGCCGATCCTCGGCGATCAAGGCCTTCAGCCTCAGGAAGTCGGCGTCCCAGCGGCGGTTGTGGAAGACGGACAGCAGCAAGCCCTTGGCCTCGGCCAGAGCCGCCAGTCGTCGCGCCTCGGCGGCAGTCAGGGTGAAGGGCTTGTCGACCACCACCGCCTTGCCGGCCTTCAGCGCCGCCTCAGCCTGGCTGGCGTGCAGGTCGTTGGGCGTGGCCAGAACGATCAGGTCGATGGCGGGGTCGGCGACGGCCTCATCGAACGAAGCCAGCACGCGCACCTGCGGACAAGCTTCAGCGACCGCCTCAACCTGACGGCTGACCACCGCCTCCAGACGCAGGTCGGGACAGGCGGCGATCAGAGGGGCATGAAAGGTCCGCCCGGCGTAGCCGAAACCGACCAGCGCCGTGCGGACCGGACGCTTCACAGGCTCAGCCCTCGGCGGTCTCGCGGCGCTTCATCATGGCGTCGAAGCTGTCCCAGACGCCGTCGGCGCCGTGCCAGGCGCCCTGGGTGGCGGCCTTGGAGTATTCGGTGGCGCGAGCCTCGAAGAAGTTGGCGTGCTCGACGCCCGACAGCAGCGATTGCAGCCAGGGCAGAGGGTTTTCCGTCACGCCGTAGACTTCAGGCAGCTTCAGCTGGCGCAGGCGCCAATCGGCGATGAAGCGGATGTATTGCTTGATGTCGTCGGGCGTCATGCCGTTCACCGGGCCCATTTCGAAGGCCAGGTCGATGAACTTGTCCTCCATCGCCACCACGGTCTTGCAGCAGTCGACGATGTCGTCGGCCACGGCCTGGGTGACCGCGCCCGTCTCCTTGTTGAAGGCGTGGTACAGCTTGATGATGCCGTCGCAGTGCAGGCTCTCGTCGCGCACCGACCAGCTGACGATCTGGCCCATGCCCTTCATCTTCGACTGGCGCGGGAAGTTCATCAGCATGGCGAAGCTGGCAAACAGTTGCAGCCCTTCCGAGAAGCCCCCGAACATGGCCAGGGTGCGGCAGATGTCGGCGTCGGTCTCGACCCCGAACTGGCCCATGAAGTCATGCTTGTCGCGCATGGCCTCGTATTCCATGAAGGCGCCGAACTCGCTCTCGGGCATGCCGATGGTTTCGAGCAGCAGGGCGTAAGCCGCGATATGGATGGTCTCCATATTGGCGAAGGAGGCCAGCATCATCTTCACTTCGGTCGGTTTGAACACCCGGCCGTAGCGCTCCATGTAGTTGTCCTGAACCTCGATGTCGGCCTGGGTGAAAAAGCGGAAGATCTGCGTCAGCAGATTGCGCTCGCTGTCGGTCAGGTTGGCCGCCCAGTCCTTGACGTCCTCGCCCAGCGGCACCTCTTCGGGCATCCAGTGGACCTGCTGCTGCTTCTTCCACATGTCGAAGGCCCACGGATAGCGGAAGGGCTTGTAGGCCGCCGAGGGCGTCAGCAGTCCGGCCGTTCCGGGACGGATGATCGAGGAGTGGGCGTTCATCAAAATGACCTGAAGCGAATCCGGGAGATGTGAGTTTCACCATGCGGCCGGAGGCGTCCGGCGCCAAGTCGAAACAAGCCTATCTTGCGATCACGTTTTCTTCCGACGCTAGATATGGTGTGGTCGGCGTAATCAGATGGGGAGAAGCCTGGGGATGAGTTTCACGCTTTACGGCGCCGCTGGCTCGGGATCGGTCCCGGTCGAGGCGGCCATGACCCTGATCGGACTGGACTATCGCGTCGTCGAGGCCGTGACCTGGGAGGGCGAGGCCGAGCGCGACAAGGTGGCCGTCGTCAACCCCATGCGTCAGATCCCGGCTCTGATCACGCCCGGCGGCGAGACGATCACCGAAAGCGCCGCCATCCTGATCTGGCTAGCCGACTCCTGGCCCGAGGCCCGTCTGGGGCCGGCGATCGGCGATCCGCGTCGGGCGCAGTTCCTGCGCTGGATGAGCTTCATCCCCGCCGCCATCTATTCGATGTTCTGGGTGCGGGATGTGCCGTCGCGGCTGGTCGGGGACGACGCGGCAGCGCAGGAACAGGTGAAGCAGCGCACCGCCGAACGCATCGCCGACTGCTGGCGGATCATGGACAGCCAGATCACGCCGGGCCGCTTCCTGCTCGGCGACGAGCTGAGCGTGCTCGACCTCTATGTCGCCGTCGCCAGCCGCTGGACGCCGCGCCGGGCGCGCTTCTATGCCGAGGCGCCGGGAATGGCCGAGGTCGTGCGCCGGGTGGACGCCCTGCCCGCGTTGCAAGCCTTCTGGGCCGAGCGCTTCCCGTTCGAGGACGACGCCTAGGCGGCCGCTCGCTCCATACGGGTCGCCGCCGCCTGCATGGCCTGGTCGATGGCGGCGTAGAGGCGGGCATGGGTGATCGGCTTGGCCAGATGGCCGTCCATGCCGGCGCAACGACAGCGGTCGGCGTCCTCGGGCATGGCGTCGGCGGTGACGGCCAGGATCGGCGCGACCGCCGCCGGCGAAGCCAGGGCGCGGATCTGGCGGGTGGCGGCCAGGCCGTCGAGGTGCGGCATCCGCACATCCATCAGGATCAGGTCGAACACCTCTTCGCCCGCGCGCTGGACCGCCTCCAGCCCGTCGGTCGCCTCGACCGTCTCGCAGTCGGCGGCGGCCAGCATCAGCCGCATCATCTCGCGGTTCACCGGATGGTCGTCGACGATCAGCACGCGCATGGCCCGATCCGCCTCGGTCGCGACGACGTCGGGCGCGGCCGCCAGAACCGGCAGGGGCGCGATCAGCGTGAAGGTCGAGCCCTCGCCCTCGACGCTGCTCACCTCGATGCGTCCGCCCAGACGCCGCGCCTGGGCCTGGGCCAGCGACAGGCCGACGCCCGCCCCCATGTGGGATCGCTGCAGGGAATCGTCGCTCTGGGAGAAGGCCTCGAACAGGCGGGGCATGAAGTCCGACGCGACGCCGCAGCCGGTGTCGGTGATGGCGACGCTCAGCACGGCGCCGTCATATTCGGTCGTGACCCGCACGCCGCCCCGTTCGGTGAATTTCACGGCGTTGGAAATCAGATGGTGCAGGGCCTGGCGCAGTCGGCGTCGGTCTCCGCTGAACTCGCCCTCGGCGCCGAGTCCGACGACCAGGGTCACCGGCAGCCCCTTGGCCTCGGCGTTCATGAGCGCGGGCGCCGCCGCTTCCTGCAACAGGGCCGCAAGGGTCAGCGGCTCGGCGGCGAGTTCGTCGCCCCCGCGCGAGAACTCCAGCACGTCCTCGACCAGCATCAGCATGGCCTCGCCCGAGCGACAGACGGCCTCGACCTGGGCCTGGGCCTCCGCCGGCAGGTCCACGCGGCGCGACAGCAGGTCCGCATAGCCGGCGATCCCGTTCAGGGGCGTGCGCATTTCATGGCTCATCAGGGCGAGGAAGCGCGCCTTGGCCGCGTCGGACTGTTCGGCCCGGCTGCGCGCCTCGATCGCGGCCGCGGTGCGCGCCCGCAGGCGGACGATCAACTGACGGCGCTCGCTCATTAATGTGCTGACCGGCAGGGCGGTGATCACGACAACCAGCAGGAAGACGTAATAGGCCCCCATCTGCCGCATCCGCAGCGGCACGGCCGCCAGGTCGGGGACATCGGGAACAGGCGTCAGCATCACCGGGCCATGGCCGGTCAGGGTCGCCAGCCCGCTGATCGTCGTCGTCAGAATCAAGCCTGCGGCGGTCCACGGCGGCGACAGTCGGAAGGCGACCAGAAGCAGGGGCGGCAGGACGACGAAGGCGATGGCCTCCGGCCGGCTGAAGACCCAGGTCGTCGTCGCGGCCAGCAACAGCAAAAGCCCGACGGCTTCCAGGGGGCGCGTCGTGCCCTCTCCGCGGAAGCGATGCGCCCGCGCCAGCAGCAGCAGGGTCGGCGTGACGATCAGCAGCCCCAGCAGTTCCATGCCGAACATATGCCGCCAGACGAAGGCCGCGTAGGCAGGCGAATAGTCACGCAGCCAGGCTCCCGCCCCTATGGACAGGGTCGTGCTGAGCGCCACCGTCGGCGCGACAGCCAGCAGGGCGAAGGCGATCAACCGCCGCGGCCGCCTCATGTCCAGGGCCGCGCCGCCGATGCGGCGGGCCAACAGGCCGGCGACCAGCACCTGGCCCATGTTCAGCACCGCATTGATCCACAGCAGCGGCATGACGTCGCCGCGCGCGACATTGCTGACCAGATTAAGGGCGAAACAGGCGATCAGGACCGCAATCGCCTTGCGGCGTCGCAATTGCAGCAAGGCGGCCAGCATCACGCCGTTGGCGGGCCAGACGATAACGGCGTGAAAGGTCGAGGCGCTCCATTGGCCGAGCAGCAGGCAGACGGCGAACAGAAGGACATAGGCCAGGGGCGGCGGTCCCGCCTCCCTTCCCGCCTCATGGCGAAACAACCGCCAGCGTCCGGCCATGCCCGATCCCCTCGTCAGCCCTGATCGAGACCCTGCGTCGCAAACGTAAAAAAAGCCTGCCGCCGGACAAACGCGGTTCTACGTAGCGACCGCCAGCCGATCAGATCAGCCCCATGGCTCGGGCGTCGCGCTCCAGCCCCTCGCGGAACTGCGGGGCGGCCAGGCCGATCAGGGCGCGGGCGCGCTGGTCCACGGTCAGGCCGCGCAGATTGACCCAACCGTGCTCCGTCACCACGATCTGGGTGTCGTTGCGCGGCGTGGTCACCGGCCCGTCCAGCCGGGCGACGATGCGCGAGACCGTCCCCTTGGCCGCCGTGGAATGGCAGGCGATGATCGACTGGCCGCCCTCGGAGGCCGATGCGCCACGCACGAAATCCAACTGCCCGCCCGACGCCGTATATTGCCGCCCGTTCAGATATTCCGAGCAGCAGGCGCCGAAGAGGTCTATCTGCAAGGTGGCGTTGACCGAGACCATCCGGTCGTTGCGGGCGATGACGGCGGGGTCGTTCACATAATCGACCGGACGCGCCTCCAGCGCCGGGTTCTCGTTCAGGAAGTCATAGGTCGCGCGGTCGCCCATGGCGAAGGTGAAGACCGTCTTGCCCGGATGCAGGGTCTTCTTCGCATTGGTCACGACCCCGGCGCGCATCAGTTCGACCAGGCCCGGCGTCAGCAGCTCGGTGTGAATGCCCAGATCGACATGGTCGTGCAGGGCGGCGCAGACCGCGTCCGGCAGGGCGCCGATGCCCATCTGCAGGGTCGAGCCGTTCTCGATCAGATCGGCGATGATGCCGCCGATGACCACATCCTGCGGCTGCTGCGGCGCCTTGCCCGCCTCCAGCAGGGGCGCGGCGTGCTCGACCAGGGCCGTGACCTGGGACACATGAACCGTGCAGTCGCCGAAGACGCGCGGCATATGCGGATTGACCTCCAGGATCACCCGCTTGGCCGTCCGCGACGCCGCCAGGGCGTAGTCGGTGTTGGTGCCGAAGCTGAAGCAGCCGTCGGCGTCCATCGGCGAGACCGTGGCCAGCAGGGTGTCGACCCCGATCTCGCGCGTCAGGACATGGGGCGTCTGCTGGAAGCCGGTCGGCACGAACCAGACGGCCTGCCGTCCCTCCTCGATCCCGCGCGCCTCCAGCTTCCGCTCGATGGCGCCGTGGAACAGGCTGTGGGGACGCAGTCGATCGGTCAGCTCGTAGCGCAGCACCGTCTCGCCGGCGATGGCCGTGGACAGCAGGTAGTAGATGTTGATGTCGTCTACCTCCCCCGCCTCGGCCCGGTCGGCCAGGGCCTTCAGCAGGGCCGGCGGCTGGGCGACGCCCAGGGCCATGGCGACCCTGGCCCTCGACGGAATCAGGGCGGCGGCGGCGGCGGGCGACATCAGGCGCTCGGCGTACTTGGCGCCAAAGGGCGTGGCTGGATCGGTCATGGCGTGTCCTCGAACGGCCGTTCGGCTCTCTCCGGTTCTTATCCAACGGCCGGCCGCGGGCGACCGCTAGACATTGGTCGAAGACGCATCCTGCAAGGCGGCGTGGCGCAACCTCTGACGGCGCTCCACCGCATAGGCGACCAGCCACAGGACCATGGCCCAGGCCGCGCCGACGCTCCAACCGGCGAAGACGTCCGACGCCCAGTGCGCCCCCAGATAGATGCGCGTCAGCCCGATCAACAGAGCGATCACCACGGCGCAGCCCAGGACATAGGCCTTCAGCCGCCTCTTCGGAAAAGCCCGCGTCAGCATGACCCCCAGCGTCAGGTAGAAGACCGTCGACAGCAGGGCGTGGCCGGAAGGGAAGCTGGCGTTCAGCGTCTCGACCGCCTGAAACGCCGCCGGGGGGCGCTCGCGCTCGAACAGGGCCTTCAGGCCTTCGCTCAGGGCCACCCCGCCCGCCAGGCCGATGACCAGCAGCAGGGCCGACAGCCGCTTGCCCTGAATCAGCAGGAAGCCCAGCGCGATCAGGGCGAACAGGGTCAACACCGAAATCCCGCCTAGCGAGGTGATGTCCGCCGCCGCCTCGTGCAGCCACCACGGCCCCCAGGGACGCGACGGATCGTCGGCGAAGGGCCGGACCGCATGCAGCACCGCCTGGTCGAAGGCCTGGCCGTCGGTCTCGCGCATATCGTCGGCCACCTCGATGAAGGTCAGGGTTCCCAGGGCCACGACCAGCAGGGCGACGACAGCGGCGATTTCGGTGCGGGCCACGCGCAGGGCGCGGGTCAGGAAGGCGGTCGGATGCGGAGCCATGAGCCGCTAACGGTCAAGCTGGGCGAGCCGTTCCGCAAGCGTCGCTCACGCGGTCGTGAAAGGGGCGCCGATCCGGCTCAAAAAGTGATCGTCCCCAATTTCCGAGTCATTTCCACAGGGTGGCCCGAGCCGCCCACCGATTCGTAGGAAAAGCGCGCGTCAAGAGCTTTACGAGCGGTTAGGGATGTGCACCCATATATGTAGCCGAGCGCAGGAACCGAGACACCATATCTAGTGTTTCAAACCGGCACGGTCTTCTTTCGGATTTGATCGGGGCAGTGATCAATATGGCTGGCGGCAAAGCTCTGCAGACGACGGAATTCACGGCGGTTTCTCCGGCGACCGGCGATGATCGACCCCAGCTGAAGGTCGTCACCGGCCTGCATCTGGACCGTTCGCGCGACGCCCTGCTGACCGATTTCGGCAAGAAGACCCTGGAGGACCGCTACCTCCTGCCGGGCGAAAGCTATCAGGACATGTTCGCCCGCGTCTCGACGGCCTATGCCGACGACGCCGAACACGCCCAGCGCATCTACGACTATATGTCCAAGCTGTGGTTCATGCCCGCCACGCCCGTCCTGTCGAACGGCGGCGCCGATCGCGGCCTGCCGATCAGCTGCTTCCTGAACGCGGTGGGCGACAGCCTCGACGGCATCCAGAACGTGTGGAACGAAAACGTCGCCCTGGCCTCGAACGGCGGCGGCATCGGCACCTACTGGGGCGGCGTCCGCTCCATCGGCGAGAAGGTCAAGGGCGCCGGCCAGACCAGCGGCATCATCCCCTTCATCCGCGTCATGGACTCGATGACGCTGGCGATCTCGCAGGGCTCGCTGCGCCGCGGCTCGGCCGCCGTCTATCTGGACATCCACCACCCGGAGATCGAGGAGTTCCTCGAGATCCGCAAACCCTCGGGCGACTTCAACCGCAAGTCCCTGAACCTGCACCACGGCATCAACATCACGGACGAGTTCATGGAGGCGGTGAAGACCGGCTCCACCTTCAACCTGAAGTCGCCCAAGGACGGCGAGGTCATGAAGACCGTCGACGCCCGCTCGCTGTGGACCAAACTGCTCGATATCCGCATGCAGACGGGCGAGCCCTATCTGATCTTCTCGGACACGGTGAACCGCCAGATGGCGCCGCACCAGCGCGACCTGGGCCTGAAGGTCAAGCAGTCGAACCTGTGCGCCGAAATCATGCTGCACACCGGCAAGGACCACCTGGGCGCAGAGCGCACCGCCGTCTGCTGCCTGTCGTCGGTCAACGCCGAGACCTTCCTGGAATGGCGCGAAGAACCGAAATTCATCGAAGACATCATGCGCTTCCTGGACAACGTCCTGGAGGACTTCATCCACCGCGCCCCGCCCGCCATGGCGGCGGCCGTCTATTCGGCCAAGCGCGAGCGGTCGGTGGGCCTGGGCCTGATGGGCTTCCACTCCTTCCTGCAGGGCCAGGGCGTGGCGTTTGAAAGCGCCATGGCCAAGTCGTGGAACATGCGCCTGTTCAAGCATCTGCGTCGCGAGGCCGACAAGGCCAGCCGCGCGCTGGCCGAGGAAAAGGGCGCCTGCCTGGACGCCGCCGAGCGGGGCGTCATGGAGCGCTTCTCGCACAAGCTGGCCATCGCCCCGACCGCCTCGATCTCGATCATCTGCGGCGGCGCCTCGGCGGGCATCGAGCCGATCCCGGCCAACATCTATACGCACAAGACCCTGTCGGGCTCGTTCGCGGTCAAGAACCCCTACCTGCAGAAGCTGCTGGGCGAAAAGGGCATCGACACCGAGGCCGTGTGGAGCTCGATCCTGGAACACGAAGGGTCCGTGCAACACCTGGACGCCCTGTCGGAGGACGAGAAGGGGATCTTCAAGACCGCCTTCGAACTGGACCAGCGTTGGGTGGTCGAACTGGCCGCCGACCGCGCCCCGGAAATCTGCCAGGCCCAGTCGCTGAACCTCTTCATCCCCGGCGACGTGAACAAGTGGGACCTGCATATGCTGCACTGGTCCGCCTGGGAGCGCGGCGTGAAGTCGCTGTATTACCTGCGCTCCAAGTCGGTGCAGCGCGCCGCCTTCGCCGGCGCCGAGGACAAGGCCGAGGCCGAGGTCGATCCGAACCAGCCGGACCTCTTCTCCGCCGCCCCTACCGACTACGACGAGTGCCTGGCCTGCCAGTAAGGCCCGACCTTCACATCACGATCCGCTGATCGGGCCGCCCGGGGGAACCGTCCTCCGGGCGGTTTCGTTTGAACGTGACTGGATTGTGGCTTTAAGGAGTCCGTTGCGGTTCCTCGCCGTTCGTGCACAGTAGGAATCGTTAACGGATCGGGAGGGCCGTTGTGCGCGTAGAGGCTTGCCTTATCGGCCTGCTGGTTGTCGTGGCCCTGCCCGCGGCGGCGAGCGCGCAGGCGAGCGCCGCCATCGCCTCCCCCACCATAGCCGCCAGAGGCGCCGACGCCGTTCAGTTCGAGGACGCCGCCGCCCTGCTCGACAGCGATCCCGCCTTCACTGCCGCGGACTCGCCCTTCGGCGCCCCCCTCGCCCTGTCGGGATCGCCCGCCGGCCGGGCCGCCTTCACCACCGCCCGGAGCGAGGCCTGGTTCGCCGGAAACGGCTTCACCGACCGGCTGCGCGTCACCGCACGGGGCGAACCGCGTCGCGCCGACGGCGCGCCGGTCCCGCCGCGCGCCCTGGACGCCCGCACCTATGACACTGAAGCCTATGACGTCACCTATACGCGCGGCTGGGTCGCGGCGCGGGGGCGGACGGCCTCGGGGCTTGAAGTCTCGCTGACGCCCCACGCCGGGGTCGGCATCGGCAGCGACGGCACAACCGCCGAGGCGGGCGCCACGCTGAAGATCGGCGAGGGCCTGGACCGCCTGGCGCCCAACGGCGACGAAGCCTTCGGCGATCGGCCGCGCTGGTATCTGTACGTCGCCGGCTCCAAGCGGGCGGTCGGCTACAACTTCGCCCGCACCCGCGACGGCGACTTCACCGGCTCGGGCATGAGCCACGACGCCGGGACCTATCTGGGCGACGCCTCCATCGGCATCGCCTACCGCAGGGGCGCGTTGCAGACCTCGTTCGGCATCATCTATCGCGAGATCGAGGCCAACGGCATCAAGGCCTACAACGGCATCAACACCGACGTGTCGGAAGGCCTTGTGGCCTTCCAACTGACGATCCGGCCGCGTCGCGAGTAGGACGAGCGCCCTACTGGGTGCGCGCCACGCCCTCGCGGCGGCTGTCCGCCCCGCCGTCCCAACGCCCGTTGCGCCACAGGGCGCCGTGCAGGCCCGAGTTCTCCGACGTATTGGGCCGCAACACGATCCCGCGCGCCGCCATCCCCGCCTGAATCTCTTCGCTGAAGCCCTCGGTGTCGGCGCCGAAGCCGTCGCCCTTGGCCACCAGATTGGGCAGGTCGAAGGCCTCCTGCACCGGCAGGCCCCAGCCCAGGGCCGCGATCAGGGCCTTGGCGTTATAGGCCAGGATGGACGAGCCGCCGGGCGAGCCCATGGCCCCCAGCAGCCGGCCTTCGCGGTCCAGCACGATGACTGGCGACATGGAGGAGCGCGGCCGCTTGCCCGCCGCCACGGCGTTGGCTGCGGGCGTGCCGTCGGGGGCCGTCGGCGCCATCGAGAAATCGGTCAGCTGGTTGTTGAGGAAGAAGCCGCCCGCCATCCGGCCC
Source organism: Brevundimonas sp. (assembly GCF_050729455.1). Lineage (GTDB taxonomy): Bacteria > Pseudomonadota > Alphaproteobacteria > Caulobacterales > Caulobacteraceae > Brevundimonas. The sequence goes on along the minus strand of NZ_JBOHLI010000011.1, from coordinate 99 downwards.
GAGCCGAACAGGCTCTCGACCGTGGTGGTCATGCTGACCGCGTCGCCCTGGGCGTCAACGACGACGAAGTGCGAGGTGCCCGCCGGCTCGCGCGTGGCG
>NZ_JBOHLI010000010.1:0-62938 GCF_050729455.1 Brevundimonas sp. | reverse complement strand
CCGCCGCCCTGGCCGCCGCGCCGGCCCCCGTGGTTCCCGCCCCCGTCGCCTCCGCGCCGCGCCCGGCGGGGTGAATCGTCGCGGACCCCGGCTGATGTCGTGGTTTTGCCGTCGTTCCTCGCCTATGTTCCCCGCGACATGAGCGATCACAGTTCCGAACTCGGCCACATCCGTCCCTGGCGCCACATCGAGCGCCGCAAGAGCCGCCAGATCATGGTCGGCTCGGTGCCCGTGGGCGGCGACGCCCCGATCAGCGTCCAGTCGATGACCAATACGCCGACGACCGACGCGGCGGCGACGCTGGAGCAGATCCGTCAGCTGGAGGAGGCCGGGGCCGACATCGTCCGCGTCTCCTGCCCGGACGAGGAGTCGACAGCGGCCTTCAGGACCATCGCGCGCGAAGCCCGCGTGCCGCTCGTGGCCGACATCCACTTCCACTACAAACGCGGCATCGAGGCCGCCCAGGCGGGCGCCGCCTGCCTGCGCATCAACCCCGGCAACATCGGCTCGATCGACCGGGTCAAGGAGGTCGTCCAGGCCGCCCGCGACCACGGCTGCTCCATGCGGATCGGCGTCAACGCCGGGTCGCTGGAAAAGGAGCTGCTGGAGAAGTACGGCGAGCCCTGCCCTGATGCGATGGTGGAAAGCGCGCTGAACCACGCCCGCATCCTGCAGGACCTCGATTTCCACGAGTTCAAGATCTCGGTGAAGGCGTCCGACCCCTTCCTGACGGTCGCCGCCTATCAACAGCTGGCCGAGGCCATCGACTGCCCGCTGCACCTGGGCGTGACCGAGGCCGGTCCCCTGCGCACCGGCACCATCAAGTCGGCCATCGGCATGGGCTCCATGCTGTGGGCCGGCATCGGCGACACCATCCGCGTCTCCCTGGCCGCCGACCCGGTCGAGGAGATCAAGGTCGGCTTCGACATCCTGAAATCTCTGGGCCTGCGTCACCGGGGGGTGAACATCATCGCCTGCCCGTCCTGCGCGCGTCAGGGCTTCAACGTCATCGAGACGGTGGCCATCCTGGAAGAGAAGCTGGCCCACGTCTCGACGGCCATGTCGCTGTCGATCATCGGCTGCGTCGTCAACGGCCCAGGCGAGGCCCTCTACACCGACGTCGGCTTCACCGGCGGCGGCAAGGGCGCGGGCATGGTCTATCTGAACGGCAAGATCGCCGGCAAACAGGCCAATGAGGGCATGATCGACCACATCGTCGAGCTGGTCGAGCAGAAGGCCGCCGAGCTTGACGCCGCTCGCGCTGCGGCTGAGGCTTCCCGTCACGCCGCCGAATAGGCGCACGGCCACAGGGAGAGGGTGCTTCATGGTTCGATTATTCGTCGTTGGGGCGGTCGCCGCCTTGGCTTTGGTCGCCGCCTGCGCTCCGCAGGAGGCGCTGCGTCCGACCATCGGCATGGCCAATCCCGCCTCCGTCTCCTGCATCGACAAGGGCGGCCGGAGCGAGATTCGTTCGACCTCTGCCGGTCAGATCGGCGTCTGCCGCTTCGCCGACGGGCGCGAATGCGAGGAATGGACCCTGCACCGCGACAACCGTTGCGTTCGACCTGACTGACCCTGGAGCCGACTTGAAACTCTACATCACCGCCCCGTCGCCCTTCGCGCGCAAGGTCCGCATCGTCGCCCGTGAAAAGGGCCTGTCCGAGCGGATCGAGGAGATCGCGGTCGATCCCTACGCCAACGCCCCCGAACTGCTAGCGACCAATCCGGTGGTTCAGGTCCCGACCCTGGTGGCCGAGGACGGCCTGCCGATCAACGACAGTCCGGTCATCTGCGAGTATCTGGACGCCATGGGCGCCGGTCCCCGCCTGCTGCCCGCCGAGGGGGCTGAGCGGCTGCGCGTGCGGCGTCTGGAGACCCTGGGCAACGCCGCGCTGGAGATGGGCGTCAAGCTGGTGCTGGAGAAGCGCCGTCCCGAGCACGAGCGGTCCCCGACCTGGATTTCGCGCTGGACCCTCAACATGGGCCGCGCCCTGGACGCCCTGGAAGCCGCCGCGCCGGATGCGGACCATCTCGACATGGGGGTGCTGACGGCCGGGGTCGCCGTCAGCTGGATCGGCTTCCGCCACCCTGACTACGACTGGAAGACCGGCCGTCCCAACCTCGTGGCGCTTCAGGCGGCGCTGGAGCAAAGGCCCAGTTTCCAGGCGACCGCGCCCGCCTGAGCGTCTGTCGCGGACAGGGGGCGATGTCACGTCCGCGTGATTGACGGCCTAACGTTGTGATGCCAAAAGGCGGGCAGGTCCGCCGGGGGGGCGGAGCCGTTTCCTTTTAGGGATCACCATGATTTCCAAACGTCATGCGCGCCTGGCCGTGCAAGCCCTGGCGCTCGCCGGACTGAGCGTCAGCCTGCCGGCCTGCGCCACCATCACGCGCGGCACCAGCCAGACCTTCACCGTGGAAAGCACGCCGCCCGGCGCCCGCGTTTCGACGTCGAACGGCTTCCAGTGCGACGCCACGCCCTGCACCTTCCGTATGCCGCGCAAGGACCCGTTCCGCGCGACGGTCTCGCTGGACGGCTATATGACCCAGGAGCATGAGATCGCCAGCAACTACGCCGGCGCCGGCGCCGCCGGGTTCGCCGGCAACGTCCTGGTGGGCGGCGTCATCGGCATGGCCGTCGACGGCAGTTCGGGCGCCATGAAGGATCTGACGCCGAACCCGCTGGTGGTCGAAATGCTGACCCCGGCGCAGCACGAAGCTGCGGCGCGTGAAGAGGCCGCTCGCGCCCGGACCGCCGCCGCTGCCGCCGCCGCTGCTGCGGCCACGCCGCAAAACTAACCGGGCCGCCGTAGGCGATAGGGGGGCGGGACGGGCGCTGGCCGGTCCCGCCCTTTTCCTATTTGCCGATCAGCCCGGCCAGTTGTGCGCCCTGGAAGGCGGCGAGGCACAGCAGCAGGAAGCCGACCGCATAGGTCAGAGGCTTGCGCGGGACCTTCTTGAGGATCAGTCCGGCGAAGGGCGCCGCGATCAGGCCGCCGACCACCAGGCCGCCGACGGCGGCGGCGTGGTTCTCCAGCGCCCCCGCCTCTTTCCAATGGCCCGTCACCAGCGCCCAGACAAAGGTGGCCGAGATGGCGAGGGTCAGGAAGAATTCGGCGGTGTTGACCGTGCCGATGGCCTTGCGCGGATCATGGCCGGCGCCGACCATGGTCGAGGAGACGGTCGCGCCCCAGCCGCCGCCGCCAACGGCGTCGAGAAAGCCGCCGACCACGCCGACCGGCGCGGTGATCCAGGCGGGCAGGTGGCGATGCGGGATGTCATGGCCGGCCCGCCACAGGATCCAGACGCCGACCAGGGCCAGATAGCCGATGATGAAGGGCTTGATGATCGCGCTGTCGATCCCGGTCAGGACATAGGCGCCCAACACCCCGCCGATCACCCCGGCGATCGCCAGCGGCAGAAATAGCCGCCACTCGACATTCCGGTGCCAGGCGTGGCTGCCGGCCGAGGCGGCGGTGGTGAAGACCTCGGCGGCGTGAACGCTGGCGGAGGCGACGGCCGGCGGCACGCCCAGGGCGAGCAGCACCGAGGACGAGATCGCGCCGTAAGCCATGCCCAGGGCGCCGTCGACCGCTTGGGCCAGAACGCCGACCAGCAGAAACAGGAAAAAGGTGTCCATTCAGCCCCCAAGCCTCATCAGACGCAGGTCGCGGCCCCCATGGCAATGGCTGGACCGCGCCTTGGTTGCGCGCCGATCAGCTGGCGGGCTCCAACCGCGCCAGGGCGTCGAGCACGTCGCGGCCGGTATAGGGCTTGATCACCATGGCCGCGGCCAGCTCGGCGTTGGCCGCGGCAGCGCTGACGTCGCCGGACAGGAAGACGACCGGCACGCCCCAGCGCGCCTTCAGGCTGCGGGCCAGGTCGACGCCGGTGGCCTCGCCCGACAGATGGATGTCCAGCAGGGCGACGTCGATGGGGTGAAGCGCGGTCGCCGCCTCGGCGGCCTCGGCGCTGTGAAAGGGGCCGACGATGCGGTGCCCGGCGGCGTCCAGCGCCTCGGTCAGGGCGGCGGCGGCCTCGGCGTCGTCCTCGACCAGAAGAATGGTCCGGGGGACAACTGCGGCGGCTTGCGGGGAGGCGGAAGAGGTCTCTGCCGGAGCCTGGCGCACCAGGACGGCGCGCACATAGGGCCAAAGCTCGACGGCGGGGCAGTCGGCGTCCAGGTCGAAGACCTTGGCCAGGGCCTTCAGCTCGCTTTCGGCCTCGCGCTCGAGCGCCGCTCCGGGTTGACCCAGCAGCCGGTCGTAGAGGGCGCAAAGCCGCGCCACATCGCCGTCCGCGCCGACGCTCGAAACCGCTTTGCCATCGAACATGCCTGTCTCCGTTCTTGTTTCAGCTCCTGTCGAGCTAGGCGGTTTGCCGCGGCGAAGGAACCGCCCTGACGGGCTTGTGACGGCTGTTCACAATCGCTCCATCGGCGCGTGTTCGGGCCTTTTGATCGACAGGGGGCGGTCCGGCGGGTAAGGCTCCGCGCTCGAATTTTCCTTCAAAGGACGCTCCCTTGCGACTGCCCCAGGCCCGGCTCGATCAGGTGCTCGACCGCTTCCATCAGGTGGAGGCGCGCATGGGTGCGGCTTCCGACGGGGCCGAGATCGTGCGCCTGTCGAAAGAGCACGCCGAGCTGAAGCCGGTGGCCGATGCGGTGCAGGCCCTGGCCCGCGCCCGCGCCGAGGTCGAGGACCTGCAATCCATGGCCGCCGACCCGGAAATGGCCGCCATGGTCGCCGACGAACTGGACGTCCTGAACGAACGCCTGCCCGAGCTGGAGCGCGAGGTCGCCCTGCTGCTGGCCCCGCGCGACGCCGACGAAAACGCCTCGGCCGTGCTGGAAGTGCGCGCCGGCACCGGTGGAGACGAGGCGGCCCTGTTCGCCGGCGACCTGTTCCGCATGTATTCGCGCTACGCCTCCACGCGCGGCTGGCGGGTCGAGATCGACAGCATCGCCGAGGGCGACGCCGGCGGCTACAAGGAGATCGTGGCCACGGTGACGGGCGAGGGGGTCTTCGGCCGCCTCAAGTTCGAATCCGGCGTCCACCGCGTCCAGCGCGTGCCGGCCACCGAGGCGCAAGGGCGCATCCACACCTCGGCCGCCACCGTCGCCGTCCTGCCCGAGGTTGAGGACGTTGAGATCGAGATCCGCGACCAGGACATCCGCATCGACACCTTCCGCGCCTCCGGCTCGGGCGGCCAGCACGTCAACAAGACCGATTCGGCCGTGCGCATCACCCACCTGCCCACCGGCATCGTGGTGACCTCGTCGGAGAAGTCGCAGCACGTCAACCGCGACAAGGCGATGAAGAACCTGCGCGTGCGCCTCTACGACATGCAGCGTCAGGCCAAGGACGCCGCCCGTTCCGACGCGCGCAAGTCGCAGGTCGGCTCGGGCGACCGGTCGGAGCGCATCCGCACCTATAACTTCCCTCAGGGCCGGGTGACCGATCACCGCATCGGCCTGACCCTGCACAGCCTGCCGCAGATTCTGGAAGGCGATATCGACCCGATGCTGAACGCCCTGATCGCCGAGGATCAGGCCGCCCGCCTGGCCGATCTGGAAGCCGAGTTCAGCTAGGCCTCAGCGGCGCCGGATGCGCCGCCTCAGCACCCGGTCGCCTAACGCCTCGGCATATTTCAGGGTGAAGGCCAGGGCCGCTGGATTGCCCCGGCGCGGGCCGACCGAATCCGCCATCACCGCGCCGCGTTCGCCGATGGGCCGGGGCGCGCCCGTGGTGGTGTCCAGCGCCGTCTGATGCTCGATCTCGGCGTTCAGCCGGGCGCCCATCAGGATGACCTGCACCGAAATCCAGGTCCACAGCAGAAAGCCCATGGCCGCCGCCAGCGGACCGTAGGAATCCACCCGGACGAAGTTGCTCAGGAACCAGCTGAACAAGAAGGACACCAGCAGGCTCAGGCTCGCGGCGAACACCGCGCCCGGCGTCAGCCAGCGCCAGCGCGCCCGCGCCCGACTCGGTCCGTAGCGATAGATCAGGGCCAGCGCCCCGACATAGCCGAGGAAGAGCAGCGGCCAGCGCAAGGGCGCCAGATGCGCCCATTCGTCTTCAAGACCCAATACCGCCAGCACCACCGGCACGCCGACCACCAGACCTGCGCTCAGCAGCACCGCCAGCAAGGCCGTGACCGTGAAGCCCATGCACAGCAGGTTGTAGGCGACGATGTGGCGCCGTTCGACCTCGTGATAGGCGAGGTTCAGCCCGTAAAAGAGGGTCTTCACCCCGCCGTTGGCCGCGAACAGCGACAGGGCCAGGGTCCAGACCAGGGTGAAGGTCAACTGGCCGGTCGAGCCGCCCGCCAGCCGCTGCATCTCGGCCCCCAGGAACTGGGCCACGTTCGACGGCAGCACCTCATAGAGGAAGCTCAGGCGCCCCCAGGCGTCGGCCGGATCGGCGAACAGGCCGTAGATGGTGACGAAGGCGCCGAGCGTCGGGAACAGGGCCAGCAGCATGAAGAAGGTCACGCCCCCGGCGACGAAGCCGACCCGGTCGCCGAAATAGCCCATCGCCGTGCGCCATATGATGTCGACCCAGCCCTTGCGCGGAATGTGCGCCGGATGCCGGGCCAGCCGCCCGCGTCCCGGCTCTTCGGCGTCATAGTCCTCGGGCGTCGGCTCGCGCGGTTCCAGGGGCAGGGGGCGTTTGGGTCGCAGTTCGACGCCGAACCGATGCCCCTGGGTATGGAGCAGGTGCGCCGCTGTGGCCCCCGCCGCCAGCCCGCCCGCCGCGGCGCCGATCAAGCGCCACACGCCGCCTCCGCGCTCTCGCGGGGTCCGTTTCACAAGAGTCTGCATCCCCATCCGCCCCTCAACGGTCACGCTCGCCCCATGTTCCACATCGGGTTCCGTCTTGAAATCGCCCGCCGCAAGCGCCAATCAGCCCCTATGTCCGATCACGCCCCCGCCGCCCCGACCCTGCTCTCCGCCTGGAAGGGCGCGCAAGGCCAGTTGAAAGCCGCCGGCATCGACAGTCCGTCGATCGACGCCCGCCTGCTTTTGGAGGCCGCGACCGGCGCGGGCCGCGTCGACATCCTGACCGACCCCTACCGCGTCATCGAGGCCGACAAGTTCGCGGCCCTGGAGGTCATGATCGCGCGCCGCCTGAAGCGCGAACCCGTGTCGCGCATCCTGGGCAAGAAGGGCTTCTGGAAGATCATGCTGAACGTCACGCCCGACGTGCTCAGCCCGCGCCCGGACACCGAGACCCTGCTGGACGTCATCGTCCGCGCCTTTTCGCCCCAGCGGGCCTTCGACTTCATCGACCTGGGCACCGGCTCGGGCGCCATCCTCTTGGCCACCCTGGTCGAGCGGCCGGGCGCGCGCGGCGTCGGCACCGACATCTCGACCGAGGCCATCGCCGTGGCGCGCGAAAACGCCGCCAACCTGGACCTGAACGGCCGCTGCACCTTCATCCGCACCGAATGGGCCACCGGGTTCGCCGACGACAGCTTCGACCTGGTGGTGTCCAACCCGCCCTATATCCCGACCGGGGACATCGCCGGACTGGACCCGGAGGTGCGCGAGCACGATCCGCATCTGGCGCTGGACGGCGGCCCGGACGGCCTTCAGCCCTACCGCGACCTGGCCCCCGAGATCGCCCGCATCCTGCGCCCGGAAGGCGTCTTCGCCGTCGAGATCGGCTGGGACCAGGGGACGGCGGTCAAGGCTCTGTTCGAAGCGGCGGGCTTTACCGGCGTCAAGGTGGTCAAGGATCTGGGCGACCGCGACCGCGTCGTCACCAATGGGCCGGACCCGCGCGTCGACCCCATCCCCGAGGCCTGATGCGGGCCGAAAGGGCCGCGCAACAAAAGCCTTGGAAACGACGCCATCGCGCGCTAAGTCGTTTCTTGTCTCCCACTCAAACGCATCCTTTTCGGGCAGGTTTGCTCGCTCAAGCGCGTCTGGGCCAGTGACGGTCGGGCCGGTCGGTCCGGCGGACCACAGGGCGGCGAACGGTTTTCCGAGCACATCGATACGGGGATTGGCCCCGACCGAACGGAACGACGAACTGGGTCCTGCCCGTCCTTAACCGACGGCGGCCCGCACCAGCACGGTAAGCTCCGATGAGAGATTTCAAGGGCATGAAGCGTCAGCGCGGACGCAACCGGAAGCCCGGCAGCGGCGGGGGCAACAACGCCAACGCCACCAATCCGAACCGGTCGTGGGACTCGCAAGGCCCTGAGAACATCAAGGTCCGGGGCAACGCCCAGACTGTCTACGAACGCTATATGCAGCTGGCGCGCGACGCCTCGGCCGCCGGCGACCGCGTGCTGGCCGAGAACTACACCCAGCACGCCGAACACTATTTCCGCGTCCTGCGCGCCCTGCAGCCGCAGCGTCCGGTCAGCGAGATCGCCCAGCGCGAACTGGCCGGCCAGGGCTTCGACATCGACTTCGAGGACGAGTCGGGCGCCCAGGCCGCCGCCATCATCGCCGCCGCCGCCGCCGAGCAGCAGAAGGCCGAGGACGACGCTCGCCGTCAGGCCGAGCGCGCCGAACGTGAGGCAAACCGCGACCGCGACTACAACCGGGATCGGGACAACAACCGCGACCGGGATCGCGAGCCCCGCGACAACGATCGCGAACCCCGCGCCGAGGGCGAGGCCCGTGAAGGCGGCCGTCGCGAGACCCGCCGCGAACGCTGGGAGCGCCGCCGCGAGGAACGCAACCGTCGCTTCGAGGCCGGCGAGGCCACGCCCGAGGACGAAGCCCGCGCCGCGGCCGAGGCCGAGTACGCCGCCGAAGCGCCTGCTGAAGAGGCTGCCGTTCCGGTCGCCGAGACCGAAGAGGTTCGTCCCGCCCGCGCCCCGCGCCGTCCGCGCGCCGAACGCACGCCGCTCGCCGACGTCCCGGCTGAAGGCGAAGTCAGCGACGGCATGGGCCTGCCCGGCTTCCTGACCCGTCCGTCCGCGCCGTCCTCGGACGAAGCGGAGGCGTCGTCGGAAGATGCGCCGGCCCCCAAGCGTCGTGCGCCGCGCCGCAAGGTCGAGCCGGCCGCCGACGAGGGCTGATCGGCGGCGCGCAACTTTAGCGCGCATATTTACATAACCGCAATCTATAGGCGTCACTCTCGAGGCATCGGAGGGACGTGCGATGGAACTCGTTCTGGTGGTGGTCGCCCTGGCCTTGTCCGGCTGCTGGGCGGGATTGCGTCTCGCGGTGAAGGCCAAGCGCGAGACGGCGACCCTGCGGCGGCTCAACGGCGCCCTGGAAGCCCGCGCCGAGCAGCGCGCCCGCGACCTTCAGACGGCCTTGGCCGTCGCCGAGGCCCAGGCCGCCCAGGTCGAGGCGGCGCACCGCGCCAAGACCGACTTCCTGGCCAGCATGAGCCACGAACTGCGTACGCCCCTGAACGCGGTCATCGGTTTTTCCGACCTGATGCGGATGAACGAGGCTCAGGAGCCCCTGACCCATCGCCAGCATCAAGCGGTCGAACAGATCCGCACCGCCGGCGCCCGGCTGCTGACCCTGGTCGATGAAGTGCTGAACCTGGCCGACATTGAGGGCGGCCGTCTGGCGACCGCCGTTGAGCGGGTCGATCCGCTTCTGGTCGCGCGTCAGGTCTGCGAGAGCCTTCGCCCCATGGCCAAGGCGGCGCGGGTGGAGCTGCGCGAGCCGCCGCGGGTCTCGGGGCTGGCCGCCCTGGCCGACCGCGAAGGCCTGCGTCAGGTTCTGACCGCCCTGATCGCCAACGCCGTCAAATACAACCGGCGCGGCGGCGCGGTCCTGATCGAGGCGCGCCAGTCGGTCGAGGGCGTCAGCCTCAGCGTGCTCGACACCGGCCCCGGCCTTCCGCCAGAGCGGATGGGCGACCTGTTCGAACCCTTCAATCGCCTGGGCCGCGAAGCCTCGGACGTGCCCGGCGCGGGCGTCGGCCTGGCGGTGGCGCGCCGTCTGATCCAGGCCATGGGCGGGCGGCTGGAAGCCGAGAGCCGCGAAGGCGAGGGGGCGGTCTTCACCGTCCATCTTCCGGTCGCCGTGGCCCAGCCCCGCGCCGTGGTCGCCTCCTCCGTGCCGGCGATGAGCCTGCCCGAGGCGACCCTGCTCTACGTCGAGGACAACCCCTCCAACATCGCCCTGATGCGCCATGTCGTCCTGGCCCTGGGCCGGATTCAGCTGCACGTCGCCGAGACGGGGCCGGAGGGCCTGACCCTGGCCCGCGACCTGCGGCCCGACGTCGTCATCCTCGACATCAACCTGCCCGGCATGAACGGGTTCGAGGTCAAGGCGAGGCTGGACGAGGAGCCGCTGACGCGCGGCCTGCCGGTCCTGGCCCTGTCCGCCAGCGCCACCCCCGCCGACATCCGCCGCGGGCGCGAGGCGGGCTTCCTCGAATACCTGACCAAGCCGCTGCAGATTCCGGCTCTGGCCGAGGCCCTGTCCCGGGCGCTGACGGCGGAGGCCGCGCCGCCGCCCCCGGCGATCGGGAGCGCGGCCTGACGCACGGGGCGCGACGGCCCGTCTCCTGTCGCGCGCATGGGGTTGACGCGAGGCGCGCGGAGGGTTTCCTAGCCGTGGGGCTTTTCGACCCTGTGCTAGGGAGCGTCCATGTCCCGTTCGTCGACCCGCTTTTCGCGCTCAAGGGCGCTTGTTCCCGGCGCCCTGGCGGTCGGGTTGCTGGCGGCCTGCGCGACCCCGCCGCCGCCGCCGCCCGCTGTTCCGACGACGACCGGCGGCGCCGTGCTGCGCGACTGGCGCGGCGTCGTCACCGCCGCTGACCGTGACCGTTATCAGCGCCGCGACGCCGCCTGGACCCTGGCTTTGCAGCAGGCCCGCCGTCAGCCCGGATCGGGAAGCCTGTCCGGCCTCGGCGACCTGATTGATCCGGACGCGGCCCGATCCCCGGTCGCGCCGCCGGTCGGCGACTATCGCTGTCGCACCGTCAAACTGGGATCCCAGGGGGGCGAGGACGGGCTGGGCTATGTCGTCTACGGTTGGTTCGCCTGCCGCATCGAGCGGACCCCCGCCGGGCTGAAATTCTCCAAACTGACCGGGTCGCAGCGTCCCGGCGGTCTGCTCTTCCCCGAGAACGACCGGCACATGGTCTTCCTCGGCTCCATGGCGCTCGCGTCCGAGCCCGCCGCCGGCTCCTATGGCCAGCGGCCCGACCGCGACATGGCGGCCGTGCTTGAGCGCATCGGCGAGCGCCGCTGGCGGTTGGTCATCCCCTGGCCAGCCAATGAGTCCAATCTCGACCTGATCGAACTGGTCCCGGCCGCGTCGACCCGACGCTGACCTGACGCTGACGGGCGATCAGGCCGCCTGATACTCCGGGTGGCGGCGCCAGTGCTTGATCAGGATGTTGCCATAGGTCCCCAGCGCCGGCAGCGGGTCCAGCGGATCGAAGATGGCATGGGTGCACTGGACGGCGTCGACCCCGATCTGGGTCAGCCGTCGCAGGGCCTCGCCCGGCGCCACCTGGCCGCGCTTGAACTGCTTGCCCAGCAAGGTCAGGTCGCCCTTGGTCCAGACGTAGCGAACCCCGCGCCGATAGACGGCCCAGGGATCGGCCGGCGCGGCGATCGGCTGATCGGTCGCCAGCTTCAGCCCCCAGACGCTGTGCGGCAGGCCCGCGCATTCGGAAATCCGCCCCAGGCTGACGCGGGGGTTGAGCTCCATGAAGGTGACGGCGCCGGTTGTCGGACAGACGATGAACTGGGCGCAGCCGGTCGAGGAATAGTCGAGGTGGGCGACCAGCCTCTCGACCCCCTCGCGGACCAGAGGGGTCGGCTCCACCGTCACGCCATAGGTGGTGTAGCCGGTGCCGTCGTATTCATGGGTGCGCGCCGCCTTGATCTCGACCGCGCCCAGCAGCCGCCCGCGGTCGGCGCTGAAGATGACGCTGTGGCGCGGGCCGGTGACGTATGTCTGGACGATCAGCTCGGGGTGGATCTCCGGCCAGTGCGGCACGGCGGCGGCCAGCTGCGCCTCGTTCTCGATGATCAGCGCCTTGCGGCCGAACAGCTCCGCGTCGACCACGGCGGGCTTGACGATCAGGGGATAGCCGATGGCCGTGGCGGCGGCGAACAGGCTCTCCATGTCGCGCACTCGTCGATAGGGCGCCAGGGCGACGCCCAGGGCCTCGCAGATCTCGAACATCCGCGTCTTGTTCATGCAGGTCTCGACCGTGTCGGCCTCCGGCATGATCAGCCGGCCGCGCGCCTCGAAGGCGGCCCGGTGGCGGGTGATGAAGCGCGAGCCCGCCTCGCTGACCGGCTGGATGACGTCGACGCCGTTGCGGTCCAGCCAGCCCAGGATGACCGGCAGGGCCTCGTCCGTGCCCGGCTCCAGCGGCGAATGGCGGAACGACGCCGTCACATGGCGCGACCATTCCAGATAGTTGCTGGACGTCGACACCCCGGCGAAGACCTTGTGCCCGGCCTGGCTCAGCGCCTTGGCGACCGGAAAGGCCATGCGGGCGTCGCCGACCAGAAGCGCGCGCAGGGAAGACAGCTGAGAACGGTGTTCGACGATCATTGCGGCTGACTAGGCCGCTCAAGTTACGCGGTAAATCGAATACGCCTGTGGCGTGATGTCGCTGGCCCGCGCTTGACCGCGACCGGGCGCGGCGTCCACCCTGACAGTCGTTCAGATTTCAGGGGAGGCGCGGATGCGCGGCGTGGGTTTCACTATCGGTTCGGTCATCGCCATCGGCGTCCTGGTCGCCGTCGTCCTGATCGGCTTCCCGACCTACAACGTCTATTCCAAGCAGATGGCGGGCAAGGCGGCCTATGAGGAGGCGGTGCAGAACCGCCGCATCCGCGTGCTGGAGGCCCAGGCCGCCCTGGACTCGGCCAAGCTGACCGCCGCGGCCGAGATCGAACGCGCCAAGGGCGCCAACGAGGCCAACCGCATCATGGCCCAGGCTCTCGGCGGTCCCGAAAACTACCTGCGCTGGTCCTACATCAATATGCTGCAGGAAACCGCCGGCAAGGAAGGCCGCCAGACCATCTACATCCCCACCGAGGCCGGAATGCCCATCCTAGAAGCCGGCCGGGTCCAGGCGGGGCGTTAAAGCCCTCCTTCGTGCGGACGCTCGCCATAGCGCTTTAGCTCCAGCGCCAGATCACGGAAGGCCGTCAGGCAACGAGGCGTTCGCGCCAGGTCCTCATGCATGGCCAGCCAGACTTCAATGCGAGGCTGGAAGTCCTGCGGCAAGACGCGGGTCAGGCCTTGGGCCAGAGGAGCGTGACAGACGCCGACGCCGCATCCGGCGCGGATGGCGCCTAGCTGGGCCATGTCGCTGTCGCTGCGAAAGCGGAACTGTTCGCGTGACAAGGGGCGACCGGCGAACTGCAGCACCCGAGTGTAGTCCCGCGCGGTGTCGAATCCGATCAGATCATGATCGGCCAGCTCTTCAGGCGTGAGAGGAGCGGGGCGACGGGCCAGATAGGCGGGATGGGCGAACAGGCCCAGTTCCACCTCCAGGACCTTACGGATCAGCAGGCCGTCCTGTTGGGGGCGCGTCATCCGCACGGCGATGTCGGCGTCGCGGCGAAGCAGGTCCTCCGCCTGGTTGGAGACCGAGACCTCGAACGCCAAGGCAGGACGACGCGATCCGATCCGTTGCAGGACGCCGGGCAGGACTTCGGCGGCCACGACTTCGCTGCAGGACAACCGGACCGCGCCGGCCGCCTCCATTCCTTCGCCTACGGCGGCTCGACGCAAGGCTTCTCCGGCGGTTTCCATGGCCTGGGCCTGGTCCCGCAGGGCCTCGCCCTCCGGCGTCGGCGTCAGGCCTTCGGGCGCACGGGTGAACAGGGCGTAGCCCAAGGCGCTTTCCAGGGCGGCGATGCGTCGTCCGAGCGTCGGCTGACTGACCTGCAGGGCTCGCGCCGCCGCGGTCAGGGTGCCTGAGAACGGCGGCGAAGGCGCGGAACTGCATCCAATCCGGGGAGGTCATTCAAAACTGAATGACGGCTGCTCGGATTCGTTCAATTCCTTTCTGGCGGCGCGGGATTAAATCGCCGGATCCAGACGCCACAGGAAACCTGCCATGTCGCCCCGCATCGTCAATCTCAACACAGTCGCCGTCGCCCCTTTGCCGCCGGGCGCGGCGCCTGAAGGACACGCGGCCGAGGTCTATCAGCCCCAGGTCGCCATGTTGGGCAGGATGCTGGGCGCGGAAAAGCTCGGCTACAACCTGATCGAGTTGGCGCCGGGCAAGCGCGGCTTCCCTTTCCATAGCCATCGCACCAACGAGGAGGTCTTCGTCATCCTGTCGGGCGAGGGGGAGATCCGTCTGGGCGCCGACCGACGCGGCGTCAGGGCCGGAGACCTGATCGCGGCGCTCGCCGGCGGGCCGGAAACAGCGCATCAGATCACCAATACCGGCGCGGTCCCCCTGCGCTACCTGGCCCTCAGCACGTGCGAGACGCCGGATGTCGTCGAGTATCCGGACACGGGCCGGTTCCGGGTGATGGACGTTCCGCGCCTGGGCGACGACGGCTTCGACGTCATCCAGGCTCGGGGATCGTCCCTGGGCTATTGGGACGTCGATTAAATCAGCCGCGCCTTGAGGCGGGTCAGACCCGCGTCAGTCGCAGGTCCTGATAGTCGTAGGAAAAGTCGATGTCCGGCGAGACGCCCTTGACCGTGGCGGTCGCCGGCTTGGCCGTGGCGATGCTGAAGGTGATGAAGGCGTCTTCCTCGCGCTTGTCGGGGAAGCGGGTGCGGAAGGTCTCGCCGTCATAGGGCTCCAGCCAGCCCTTCAGCGCGGGGGTGTGGGCGAAGGCCAGCCACAGGCCGCTCTTGCGATTGCGGCCACGCCCCTCGGTCTTCTGTTCGATGACGATGTCGCCGTACCAGGGATCGCGCCAGGTCCCGACATAGGCGTCCAGCGGCATGGACGGGGCCGCGCCCGCCGCCTGTTTGGCGTTGATCTCGACGGCGGCGGCGACGGACTTGGCGTTGTTTTCGCCCTGGGTTTTCACCCCGTCGGCGACCCAGTCGAAGTCGGCCTTGTTCATCAGGATGTCGGCGATCCCTGAGCGCAGGGCGCGCAGCAGCAGGCTTTCCTCGGCATTGGTGAAGACCGAGAAGCCCGTCTTGCGGCCCGGCAGCAGGACCGTGCCCGAGATGAAGCCGGGCGCTCCGCCGCCGTGCGTCACCATCCGCTCGCCGCGATAGTCCTGAACCTGCCAGCCCAGGGCGTAGGTCGAGGCGATGGCGCGGCCGGGCAGGGCGCCGGTCGGCCCCGCCGAAGAGGAGACGATGATGTTGGGCTTCCACATCTCGCGGCCCGCAGCCTCGGAGAACAGGCGCGTGCCGTCGGGCAGAAGGCCGCCGTTCAGCTGGACCGAGATCCATTTGGCCCAGTCGACCGGCGTGGTGCAGACCCCGCCCGCCGCCGCCGCCGAATCCCAGTTCCACACCGAGGCGATGTCCTCGGCCAGCACCGTCATCGCGCCCTGATAGCGCAGCGGCGGTCCGACCCGGCCGTGCGGCAGGGCGGATTTGGCGGGGTCGGCCAGACGGGCCAGGGGCACGGTCTCGCTCATCCCCAGCCGGTCGAGAATCCGCGTCTGGATGAAGTCCTCCCAGGCCATGCCCGAGACCTTGGCCAGCACCTCGCCCGCCACCACGAACATCAGGTTGCAATAGTGGTAGTTGGCGCGGAACCCGTCTTCGATCGGCACGAAGGGCACGGCGGCCATGACCTGTTCGCGGGTCCGGTCGCTGTTGGGCCAGAACAGCAGGTCGCCGGCCCCCAGGCCGAACCCGGCGCGGTGGCTCAGCGTATCGCGCACCGTGATCCGCTCGCCGATCACCGGATCGGACAGGGTGAAGCCGGGCAGGTAGGTCTTGACCGGTTCATCCCATTTCACCTTGCCCTCGTCGACCAGGATGGCCAGGGCGGCGGCGGTCATCGCCTTGGTGTTGGAGGCCACGGCGAACAGGGTGTGTTCGTCTACGCGCCGGGCCTCGCCCTTCTTTCGCACGCCGTAGCCGCGCGTCAGGATCGGCTTGCCGCCGCGCACCACCCCGACCGAGACGGCGGGCTGGTCGGGAAAGCCGGCCATGGCCTTCTTCACCCAGGCGTCCACCGCCGCCACGATCTCCTCGTCGCTGCGCGTGTCGCTCGCCGTCTGGGCCCAGCCGGTCGCGGGCAGGGCGGACCCGGCCGAAACGGCGGCGGACGAAATCAGCGCCGCGCGGCGCGACAGGCGGATGGACATGGGCAAGCTCCGGCAAACAGAACGGCGACGCTAGCGCCGCCGGTGCTCCGGGCCAAGGGGCGCGGCGGCCATGTCCGGTCACAGACCCGCCATCCTGATGAAGAAGATGTAACTGAGGTATGCGGCGGCTCGCTGATAGTGGCACCGGCTGAAGGACATTGAGGGATGTCCGCGGGGAACGGGACCATGTCGCAACACAAGCTTATGCCGCTGCTCGGCGCGGTTCTGGCTCTGCCGGCCGGCGCAGTCCTGGCCCAGACGCCGCCTGCGTCGCCTGCATCGCCTCCGGCGGCGGCTCAACAGGCCCAGACGCCCCCGGCCCGGCCCGCGCCCCAGGAAAACGGGGACAAGGAGGAGGCCGCCACGGTGGGCGACGTCGTCGTCACCGCCCGCGCCAACGACGTGCGGACCTCGATCGATTCCATCAGCTACAGCCTTGCTGACGACCTTCAGGCCGCGAACGGCACCCTGGCCGAAGCCCTGCGCAACGTCCCGTCCGTCGATGTCGACCCCCAGGGCAATGTCTCCCTGCGCGGCGACGGCAATGTCACCATCCTGGTCGACGGCCGCCCCTCGGCCATTCTGTCAGGCCCGAACCGCGCCGACGCCATCCTGCAATTGCCCGCCGACCGCTATGCGCGGATCGAGGTCATGACCAACCCCTCGGCCGCCTACAGTCCCGAGGGTTCCGGCGGGGTCATCAACCTGATCACCAAGCCGGTCCCGGTCGCCGCCGCGGGCGCGCCCGGCGCTCCGGCGACGACCACCACCACCGGATCCGTTCGGGTCAATGTCGGCGACAACGGGCGCTGGAACGTTGGGGCCAGCGGCTCGCGCCAGCGCGGCAAGCTGACCCTGACCGGCGACGTCAGCTATCGCTACGACGACCAGACCTTCTCCTTCGAGCGCCTGCGCGAACAGCTGGACCCGACCGGGGCCGTGACCTCCCGGACCAACACGGTGCAGGATAGCGAGTCCAGCCAGAAGGGCGCGTTCGGGCGGGTCGCCGTCGAGTATCGCCTGACGGACAAGACGATGGTAACCGGCGAACTGCGCGGCAATCGCTTCGAGGTCGAAGGCGCGGCGCGGGGCCTGTTCGAGACCCGCAACGCGGCGGGCCAGATCACCAGCGCCTTCACCCGCGACGGCGAAAACGGCTTCGCCATGGACGGCTGGGGCGCCACCGCCCGGGTGCTGCATCAGTTCGACACCTCGGGCCATGAGTGGTCCAACGAGCTGCGCTATGACCGCAACGACCACGAAAACACGTTCCTGATCGCCAACGTCTTCGCCACGCCGACGACGCCGACCCTGTACGAGCAGCAGAGGAACCTGAGCGCGCAGGAGACGATCGGCTTCACCAGCGCCTACACCCGGCCGATGGACGACGGGTCCAAGCTGCGCGCCGGCTATGAGCTGAGCCTCAGCCGCCCGGATCAGGACACTACGCTGTGCCGGGGCCCGTCCGAAGCGGCCCTGGCCCCCGTGCCTGGACTGAGCAACCGCTTCGAGGCCGAGCAGACCGTTCACGCCCTCTACACCACTTATGAGCGCCCGTTCGGCGAGAAGCTGTCGGCCCAGTTCGGCCTGCGCCTCGAACAGGCGGAGGTCGAGATCGAGGACGTCACCAACGCCGTCCGCGCGTCGCAGGACTATTTCCGCGCCTATCCGACCGGCCACGTCCAGTACAAGCTGACCGACACGCAGACGCTGCGCGCCAGCTATTCGCGTCGCATCCAGCGGCCGCAGCCGACCCAGCTGAACCCCTTCGTCGCCTACAGCGATCCGCTGAACCTGCGCTCGGGCAATCCGGATCTGGAGCCGCAGGAGACGGACGGCTTCGAGGCCATGTGGCAGATGCGGCGCGGCCAGAGCTTCTATCAGGCCACCGCCTATTTCCGCGACACGACCAAGGCCTTCACCGACGTGGCCACGGACATCGGCGGCGGCGTGCTGCTGACCCGGCCCGAGAACCTGGGCGCGCGGCGCGACCTAGGCGTCGAGCTGACCGCCAGCGGCCGTCTGCATCCGACCCTGCGCTACAACGCCAGCGTCAACGCCTTCCGCCAGGAGCTCGACGCCGCCGGCATTCCGGGCGGCCGCGATCGAGAGGGCGAGATGCTGACCGGCCGTCTCAGCCTCAACTGGCAGGCCACGCCGAAGGACTTCGTCCAGATCATGGGCTTCTGGCAGGGCGATCAGCTGCTGGCCCAAGGCGAGCGCGAGAGCGGCGGGATGGTGAACCTCGGCTATCGCAGGAAGCTGAACGACAGCCTGTCGCTGCAGTTCACCGCGCGCGACATCCTCAACTCCTTCGGCGGCGCCACCACCTACGACACGCCCCAGTTCCGCGAGCGGATCGACCAGGACATCGACCTGCGCGCCTTCTACCTGGGCCTGACCTGGTCGTTCGGCGGCGGTCCGCGCCGGCAGGAGCCCCAGTTCGACTTCTCCACCGGCCCCACCGGCGGCTGAGGTCTTCTCCATAGCCTTTCATGACGCCCGTCGCCGATCCAGCGGCGGGCGTTTTGGCTTCGGCCCTTGCGTGTCTCATCGGCCACACCCACCTCGGTTTGACACAACTCAAGGCGTCGCTTCGCAGAAGGGCGCGTTGTTGGTTTTCCGCCTTCCGAGGGGACTGCACCGAAATGAATCTCGACCTCTATTCCGACCGCGCCAAACAGGCCGTCCAGTCCGCCCAGTCGCTGGCCCTGGCCCGCCGCCACCAGCAGTTCGCGCCCGAGCACCTGCTGAAGGTGCTGCTGGAAGAACGCGACGGCCTGGCGCGCAAGCTGATCGATCAGGCCGGCGGCGATCCGTCCGCCGTCGAACTGGTCACCGAAGGTCTGCTGAAGAAGCGGCCACAGGTCGAGGGCGGCTCGGGCCAGCTCTATCTGGACGGCGACACCGCCCGCGTCTTCAGCGCCGCCGAGGAAGCGTCCAAGAAGGCTGGCGACGCCTTCGTCACCACCGAGCGCCTGCTGGCCGCCATCGCCAAGGAGGGCGGGGCCGCCGCCGAGGCGCTGAAGTCCGCCGGGGTCACGGCCAAGAAGCTGGATGACGCCGTCGCTGAAATGCGCAAGGGCAAGACCGCCGACAACGCCTCGGCTGAGGACAGCTACGACGCCCTGAAACGCTACGCCCGCGACCTGACCGAGGCCGCCCGCGACGGCAAGGTCGATCCCGTCATCGGCCGCGACGAGGAAATCCGCCGCACCATCCAGGTCCTGGCCCGCCGCACCAAGAACAACCCCGTCCTGATCGGCGAACCCGGCGTCGGCAAGACCGCCATCGTCGAAGGACTCGCATTGAGGATCGTCAACGGCGACGTGCCCGAAAGCCTGAAGGACAAGAAGGTCCTGTCGCTGGACATGGGCGCCCTGATCGCCGGCGCTAAGTATCGCGGCGAGTTCGAGGAACGCCTCAAAGCCGTACTGAACGAGGTGGCCCAGGCCGAGGGCGGCATCGTCCTCTTCATCGACGAGATGCACACCCTGGTCGGCGCCGGCAAGGGCGACGGGGCCATGGACGCCTCCAACCTGCTCAAGCCCGCCCTGGCGCGCGGCGAGCTGCACTGCGTCGGCGCCACCACGCTGGATGAGTACCGCAAGCACGTCGAGAAGGACGCGGCCTTGGCCCGTCGCTTCCAGCCGGTCTTCGTCGCCGAACCGACCGTCGAGGACACGGTGTCGATCCTCCGTGGACTGAAAGAGAAGTACGAGGTCCACCACGGAGTGCGCATCAGCGACAGCGCCATTGTCGCCGCCGCCACCTTGTCAAACCGCTACATCACCGACCGCTTCCTGCCGGACAAGGCCATCGACCTGATCGACGAGGCCGCCTCGCGCGTGCGCATGGCCGTCGATTCCAAGCCTGAGGCGCTGGATGAAATCGACCGCCGTCTGGTCCAGCTCAAGATCGAGCGCGAGGCCCTGAAAAAGGAAAGCGACAGCGCCTCGCAGCAGCGTCTGGAGAAGCTTGAGGACGAGATCATCGACCTCGAGGGCCAGTCGGACGACATGACCGCGCGCTGGAAATCCGAGAAGGACAAGGTGGGGCAGGGTGCCCAGCTGCGCGAGACCCTGGACCGCCTGCGCGCCGAACTGGCCGCCGCCCAGCGCGCCGGTGATCTCGGCCGCGCCTCCGAGATCGCCTACGGCCAGATCCCGCAACTGGAACGCCAGCTGGCCGAGGCCGAAGCCGCCGAGAAGCCGGCGGAAGGTCCGCTCACCCCGGAAGTCGTCGACGCCGAACAGATCGCCGCCGTCGTCAGCCGCTGGACCGGCGTGCCCGTCGACAAGATGCTGGAAGGCGAGCGCGAAAAGCTGCTCAAGATGGAGGAAGAGCTGGGCCGCCGCGTGGTGGGCCAGAACGAGGCGCTGGAAGCCGTCTCCGACGCCGTTCGCCGCGCCCGCGCCGGGCTCAACGACCCCAACAAGCCTTTGGGCAGCTTCCTCTTCCTCGGCCCGACGGGCGTGGGCAAGACCGAGCTGACCAAGGCCCTGGCCGGCTATCTGTTCGACGACGACAACGCCATCACCCGCATCGACATGTCCGAGTACATGGAGAAGCACAGCGTCAGCCGCCTGATCGGCGCCCCTCCGGGCTATGTCGGCTATGACGAGGGCGGCGCCCTGACCGAGGCCGTGCGTCGTCGCCCCTATCAGGTCATCCTGTTCGACGAGGTCGAGAAGGCCCACCCCGACGTCTTCAACGTGCTGTTGCAGGTGCTGGACGACGGTCGCCTGACCGACGGTCAGGGCCGCACCATCGACTTCAAGAACACCCTGATCATCATGACCTCCAACCTGGGCAGCCAGTATCTGGCCGACCAGCCCGAGGGCCCAAATGGGGAAGTGGCCGACGTCGAGGCCGTGCGCCCCCTGGTCATGGAACAGGTCCGCGCCCACTTCCGGCCCGAGTTCCTCAACCGCATCGACGAGATCATCCTGTTCCACCGCCTCGGCCGCGAACAGATGGGCGGCATCGTCCGCATCCAGCTGGCCCGCCTCGAAAAGCTGATGGCCGACCGCCGCCTGACGCTGGCCCTGGACGACAGCGCCCTGACCTGGCTCGCCGACAAGGGCTACGACCCCGTCTACGGCGCCCGCCCCCTGAAGCGCGTCATCCAGAAGGAACTGGTCGACCCGATGGCGAAGAAGCTGCTGGCCGGCGAGATCGAGGACGGCAGCGTGGTGGCCGTGTCAGCGGGTAGCGACGGGCTGGAGATCGGGAAGGCGCGGGTGCATTAGAACTGGAAGTTCGCTAAGCTTATAGCGTCAAAATTACGGAGGGAACGTGGGCAAACCGGCGTTGCAACTTAAGGATGTTTTTACGCCGGGCGGTCAACCGACCCTGACTTACGTCAGCCGGGATCACCTGAAGCTGGAAGAAAAGCTCGAGGCGGCGCTTGCTCGTGGCTTCGCGGTGAATGTTGTCACAGGACCAACAAAATCTGGCAAAACGGTCCTTTCCCGACGCGTGTTGCCCAAGGATGCACTGATTTCGATCGAAGGCGGTCAGGTTCGGTCAGAGGCAGATTTTTGGAAGCAGGTGGCGTTCAAGTTGAATCTCGCCAAATCTGTCCAGAGGACCGGTTCCGACGAGGCGTCAAATCAGACGGAGCTTGGTGGAGGAGCCAAGGCGGAGCTGTTGGGTATTGGTGTAAGCGGCGGAGCCAAAAACACGAGCGGCACGAAACATGTCGATGGTCGTTCTGCGACCTACGATACGGTTGACCTTATATCGTCACTCGAAGCACTTAAAAATCGGTCGATGGCGTTGCTGATCGATGATTTCCATTACCTGGACAAGCCAACCCAGAAGGCAATTATACAGTCACTGAAGGGGGCTGTTTATGACGGCCTGTCGGTTATCCTGTTGGCAGTTCCGCACCGTGCATTCGACCCAATCACTGTCGAACATGAGATGGAGGGACGGTTCAAGCATATCCAGATTCCAGACTGGTCTCAGGATGACTTGATCAAGATTCCAGACTTGGGATTCAAAGCTCTAAACGTCATCTGTCCTCAAAAGGCTATGGAGCGCATTTGCTCTGAAAGTTTTGGAAATCCACTTTTAGTGCAGGAAATTTGCACCGAGCTTTGCATTGCAAATGGAGTTTTCGGGTATCAAATTACTCCCAAGAAGCTTTCAGCGGACAAACTGAATGATATATTTTCAGAAATCGCTCAAAGTAAGGGGTTTCCGAAATATGAACGGCTTAAGCGGGGCCCTCAGTCTAGAGGTGGTAGGCAAGCTCGGAAGTTCAAAGATGATACTTCTGCGGACATCTATGCTGCTATCCTGCAGGCCATCGCTCGGTTGGGGCCGAAACCTAAGACGACCTATGATGAAATCCGAAGTTCTCTCAAGGATATACTTGCTGATGGTCAGGTTCCGCAAAAACACGAAATCTCGGCTGCTTGCGCTCACATGACGAAGATTGCGAAGGATAAGCTCGAAGGAGAACCGGCGTTGGAATGGCTTAAGGGAGATGACTTGCTTGTTCTCACTGACCCATTTCTGATGTTCTATATGAAATGGGCGTTCAAGGAAGGGTAGAGGTTGCACCGGGTGCATCCTGCGAGCCAGCGACATCTTCGCCTTCACCCCAAGACCGGCATCACCTCCATCCCGTCGCAGACGAAGATGCTCATGTGCGGGTGGTTCTCGAACAGGCGGGCCGCCGCCTCGTGGCTGTCGGCGCGCACCACCATGAAGACGGTCAGCAGGTTGACCACGTCCGTCACGGCGCCGTCGTCGCCGATGCGCTTGGTCGGGCCCAGCGGGCCGCCCTGATAGACGATGGAGTCCTGGTGGGCCGCCTCCCATTCGGCGACGGCGGCCACGCCGAGGGGGGCCGTCTCGGCCTGCTCGGTCTCGCTCATGGCGCGCCAGGCCCGCCACCTGGGGCCGGTCTTGTCGCTGGTGAAGACGGCCAGGTAGTGGGTCTCGGCGCTCATCGAAGCCTCCCGTTTGCGGGGAGGGTCGGCCTTTCGGCGGCTTCGGGCAAGTCGGACCGTTTTCCTTCTCCCCTTGTGGGAGAAGGTGGCCCGTCAGGGCCGGATGAGGGGTGAAGGCGGCGCCGCTTGAGCCTTGGGCGCCGCCTTGTCGATCTCGTGGGAAAAGGGCGCGCCGACACCCCTCATCCGAGCGCCTCCGGCGCTCACCTTCTCCCTCAAGGGGAGAAGGAAGCAGGCCCTTAGATGTGGATGGCGTGGCCCAGCGCCCGCAGCGTCGCCTCGTGGAAGGCTTCGCCCAGGGTCGGGTGGACGTGGATGGTGCCCGCCACGTCTTCCAGCACGGCGCCCATTTCCAGCATCTGGGCGAAGCTGTTGGACATCTCCGAGACGTGCTGGCCGACGGCCTGAATGCCCAGCAGGCGGTGGTCGGTCTTCGAGGCGATGACGCGAACGAAGCCGCCGTCCTCGCCCGCCTCGATGGCCAGGGCGCGGCCGATGGCGGCGAAGGGGAAGACAGCCTGGATCACGTCGTCGCGGCCCTTGACGTCGTCGACGCCCAGACCCGCCGAGACGATTTCCGGCTCGGTGAAGCAGACGGCGGCGATGGTGACGGGATCGAACACGCGGTCATGGCCCGCAATGATTTCAGCGACCACCTCGCCCTGGGCCGAGCCCTTGTGCGCCAGCATGGGTTCGCCGGTCAGGTCGCCGACGGCCCAGACGTTCTTCATGCTGGTGGCGCAGCGCTGGTCGATCTTCACGAAGGGGCCGTCCATGGCCACGCCCATGGTCTCCAGACCCCAGCCCTTGGTGCGCGGACGACGGCCGACGGTGACCAGCACCTTGTCGGCGTCCAGCTGCATCGGGTTTCCGTCCTTGTCGGTGACGTTCAGCTTGCCGTCGCCGAAACCGCCCGCGCGGGCGCCGAGGAACAGCTGGACGCCGTGCTTTTCCAGCCATTTGGCGACCGGGTCGGTCAGGGCCTTGTCGTAGAGCGGCAGGATGCGCTCAGCCATCTCGACGATGGCCACTTCGGCGCCCAGCTTGCGGAAGGCGATGCCCAGCTCCAGGCCGATATAGCCGCCGCCGACGACGACCAGCTTCTTGGGCACTTCGGGCAGGCTCAGGGCCTCGGTCGAGGAGATGACGTCGCCGCCAAACGGCAGGAAGGGCAGTTCGACCGGCTCGGACCCCGTGGCCAGGATGACGTGCTCGGCGGTGATGCGGAGATCGCCGTCGTCGGTTTTGACGGTGCAGGTCTTGGCGTCCGAGAACTCGGCCCAGCCCTTGACGACCTTGACCTTGGCCTTCTTCAGCAGGGCGGCGACGCCGGCGTTCAGCTTGCTGACGATGCCGTCCTTCCATTCGACCGTCTTGGACAGGTCGATGGCCGGGGTCGAGGCGGTGATGCCCAGGGTGCCGTCGCCGGCGGCCTTGGCCACCGTCTCATACTTGCCCGCCGCGTGGATGATGGCCTTGGACGGAATGCAGCCGACGTTCAGGCAGGTGCCGCCGAGACCCGGCGACGCGTCCACCAGCACGGTCTCCAAGCCGAGTTGGCCGCAACGGATCCCCGCCACATAGCCGCCGGTCCCGGCGCCGATGATCAGGACTTTGGTCTTGAGGGTCTGGGTCATTTGTTAGCGTCCACAGGTCTCATGTGATCTGAAAATTCTCGGGCAACGAGGACGGCAAAGCGGCGAAGGTCGGCTTCGAGGACTACGAAGGGGACTTGGTGGGCGTCGAAAACAAAGCCCACCAGGGAGCCGTGCGCGTTTTGTGGGTGGGTACGGCTTCCATCTGCATGTGTGGAAGCGCGTCGTAGTCGCACGACAGCATCAAAAACAGACAAGTCACCGAGGGGAGCCGGCATTTGCCAAGGTTCTTCCTGCGCCTTCACTGCTTGCCACTTTGCTTTCAAAGTATCAGCAAGCGGCTCTCCTTCACGCCGAACCCGCTGGGCGATCCAAGCGAAAATTGTGGTGGAGAATCCGAGCGCACACGTGGTGCTAAACTCAGTATGTGCTGACCGCTCCAGAAGTTGGCCGAGGCGAGCGATCACCTCCGCATCCGCCGCCTCAACCTCAATCTGCGCCACCGCTTCACCCCATCCACAAGGTCGCCGGGTTCTCCAGCAGGCCCTTGATGCGCTGCACGAAGACCGCTGCGTCATGGCCGTCGACGATGCGGTGATCGAAGCTGGAGGACAGGTTCATCATCTTGCGCACGACCATCTGGCCGTCCTTGACCACCACGCGTTCGGCGATCTTGTTCGGACCGACGATGGCGACCTCGGGGTGGTTGATGATCGGCGTGTGAACCACGCCCCCCAGCGTCCCCAGCGAGGTGATGGTGATGGTCGAGCCCGACAGCTCCTCGCGCTTGGCGCTGCCGTCCTTGGCCGCGCCCGAGACGCGGGCGATTTCAAGGGCGGTGGCGTAGGGGTCCAGCGCCTCGGCGTGGCGGACGACCGGCACCATCAGGCCGTTCGGCGTCTGGGCGGCGATGCCCAGGTGGACCGGAGCGTGCTGGGTCAGGACGCCGGCCTCGTCGTCATAGGTGGCGTTGATCTGCGGCTGATCGCGCAGGGCCACGACGATGGCGCGGGCGATGAAGGGCAGGACGTTCAGCTTGGGCTGGTCCTTCGACTTCGTCGCGTTCAGGTGGGCGCGCAGCTCCTCCACCGCCGTCATGTCGATTTCCTCGACATAGGTGATGTGCGGGATGCGGCGCACGCTCTCGGCCATCTTCTCCGCGATCTTGCGGCGCAGGCCGATGATCTTGACCTCGGTGGTTCCCTCGGCGCGGGCGTAGGTCGAGGACGCCGTGCCGCCGGTCGCGGCGGGCAGCGAACCGCCACGCGCGACATAGGCGTCCAGGTCGTCATGCTGGATGCGGCCCGCCGGACCCGAACCGGGCACGAAGGCCAGGTCGATGCCCAGATCACGGGCGCGGTTGCGCACGGCGGGCGAAGCCAGGGCGCGTTCGCCCGGCTGACGGCCGGTCATAGCGGGGACGGGTTTGGCGTCGGCCTTGGGCGCGGGAGCGGGCTTGGCGACCGGGGCGGGCGCGGCCTTCTCGGCCTTGGCGACCGGGGCAGAAGCTGCAGCCGGGGCAGCGGCGACATTGCCCTTGCCCTCGACCTTGAAGCTGACCAGGGGGCCGCCGACGGCGATTTGCTGGCCCGCATCGCCGTGCAGGGCGACGACCACGCCGTTGATCGGGCTGGTGATCTCGACCGTGGCCTTGTCGGTCATGATGTCGGCGAGGATCTGATCCTCCTCGACCGTGTCGCCGACCTTGACGTGCCAGCCGACCAGTTCGGCCTCGGCGGTGCCTTCGCCCACGTCAGGCAGTTTGAAGACGTAGTTCGCTCCGGCGGCGGCCGGGGCGCTGACCGGGGCGGCCTCGACTTTCGGCGCTTCGACGGCGACCGGCGCAGGTTCGGGCTTAGCGGGAGCCGGCGTCGGTTCGGCGTCGGAGGCGTTGCCCGCGCCCTCGACCTCGAACTCGACCAGCGGGCCGCGCACCGGCACCATCTGGCCCGGCTCGCCGTGGATGGCGGTGACCTTGCCGCTGACCGGGGCGGTGATTTCCACCGTGGCCTTGTCGGTCATGATGTCGGCGACGATCTGGTCTTCCTCGACCATGTCGCCGATAGCGACGTGCCAGGCGACCAGTTCGGCCTCGGCGGTGCCTTCGCCCACGTCGGGCAGCTTGAAGACGAAACGACCCATCTTAACGGCCTCCCGACATGACGGCTTTCAGGGCGTCGGCCACGCGTTGCGGGCCGGGGAAGTATTCCCACTCGAAGGCGTGCGGGTAGGGGGTGTCCCAGCCGGTGACGCGCGCGATGGGCGCCTCCAGATGATAGAAGCAGCGCTCCTGAACCAGGGCGCTCAGCTCGCCGCCGAAGCCCGAGGTCTTGGGCGCCTCATGCACGATGACGCAGCGGCCGGTCTTCTTGACCGAGGCCTCGATGGTCTCGATGTCCAGCGGCACGAGCGTGCGCAGGTCGATGACCTCGGCGTCCACGCCGGCGTGCTCGGCCCCGGCCAGGGCGACCCAGACCATGGTGCCGTAGGCCAGGATGGTGACGTCATTGCCCTCGCGCATGACGCGGGCCTTGCCGATCGGCTCGACATACTTGCCGGTCGGGACCTGGGCCAGTTCTTGCGTCTTCCACGGGCTGACGGGCTTTTCGTGCCAGCCGTCGAAGGGGCCGTTGTAGAGGCGCTTGGGCTCGAAGAAGACGACCGGATCGTCGTCCTCGATGGCGGCGGTCAGCAGGCCCTTGGCGTCATAGGGGTTGGACGGAATGACGACCTTCAGGCCCGCGATGTGGGTGAACAGGCTTTCCGGCGACTGGCTGTGGGTCTGGCCGCCGAAGATGCCGCCGCCGTAGGGGCTGCGGATCGTGATCGGCGAGGTGAACTGACCGCCCGAGCGGTAGCGCATTTTGGCCGCTTCCGAGACGATCTGGTCATAGGCCGGATAGATGTAGTCGGCGAACTGGATCTCGACGACCGGGCGCAGGCCATAGGCGCCCATGCCGATGGCGGCGGCGACGATGCCGCACTCGCTGATGGGGGCGTCGAAGCTGCGGGTCAGGCCGTGCTTCTGCTGCAGCTGGTCGGTGACGCGGAAGACGCCGCCGAAATAGCCCGCGTCCTCGCCGAACGACAGGACGTTGGGGTCTTCCGCCATCTTGACGTCAATGGCCGAGTTGAGGGCCTGAATCATGTTCATGGGAGTGGTGGTCATGGTCAGACTCCGACCTCGCGACGTTGCTCGACCAGGCGCCAGTCCTCGGTCGCATAGACCTCCTCGAACATGGTCTTCACGCTGGGGCGCGACTGGCCGAGGGTGCCGATGGCCTCGGATTCCTTGCCGGCGGCGCGAACCTGCTCGACGGCGTCCTTCTCGGCCTCGACCTGCTGCTCGTCCGACCATTCGCCGAGGACGATCAGGTGCTGCTTCAGGCGCTCGATCGGGTCGCCCAGCGGCCACTTCTCGGCCTCGTCGCCGGGGCGATAGCGGCTGGGGTCGTCAGACGTCGAATGCGGGGCGCCGCGATAGGTGAACAGCTCGATCACCGTGGCGCCCTGATTGGTGCGCGCGCGCTCCTCGGCCCACTGGGTCGCGGCCCAGACGGCCAGGAAGTCGTTGCCGTCGACCCGCAGGGCCGGTAGGCCGTAGCCGATGGCCTTGGCGGCGAAGGTGGTTTCCAGACCGCCGGCGATGCCCATGAAGGACGAGATGGCCCACTGGTTGTTGACCACGTTCAGGATGACCGGAGCGCGATAGACGGCGGCGAAGGTCAGGGCGTTGTGGAAATCGCCTTCCGCCGTGGCGCCGTCGCCGATCCAGCTGATGGCGATCTTGTCGTCGCCCTTGTAGGCGCTGGCCATGGCCCAACCCACGGCCTGCGGCACCTGGGTGCCCAGGTTGCCCGAGATGGTGAAGAAGCCATAGTCCTTGGCCGAATACATGATCGGCAGCTGGCGGCCTTTGATCGGGTCGGCGGCGTTGGAATAGATCTGGTTCATCATGCTCGCCAGCGGATAGCCGCGCGCGATCAGAAGGCCCTGCTGGCGATAGGTGGGGAAGCCCATGTCCTCGCGGCTCAGGATCATGCCCTGGGCGACCGCGATGGCCTCTTCGCCGGTGCACTTCATGTAGAAGCTGGTCTTGCCCTGGCGGTGGGCGCGGTGCATCCGCTCGTCGAAGGCGCGCGTCAGGATCATGGCCTTCAGGCCGCGACGCAGAATTTCAGGATCCAGCTTGGGATTCCACGGCCCCACGGCCTGGCCTTCGTCGTCCAGGACGCGCACCAGCTGGAAGGCGTGATCGCGCATATCATAGGGGGCGGTCGAGACCTCCGGGCGGCTGACGGCGCCGGCGGGATCGAACTGCAAGTGGCTGAAATCAGGCGCATCGCCCGGACGACCCGAGGGCTCCGGCACGCGCAGCGACAGGGTGGGGGTGTTCTTCATCATGCGTCCCGTCCGGTTGATCCGTCCGCGTTTCCTCGTGAAGAGGGCATAGCATGGCGCGTCTCTGTTGGTCTTTCTAAAAATACCCTTGCCAAATGCTGATTTGGGGTATTTTATTGCGTCAAATCCCCTTTTGGAGAAACGCCTTTGGCCGACGAACTTGATCCTATCGACGCCCGCATCCTCGACATCCTGCAGCAGGACGCCGGACTGTCGGTCGCCGAGGTCGCCGATCGCGTCGGCCTTTCGGCCTCGCCGTGCTGGCGCCGGATCAAGAGACTGGAGGATAGCGGCCTGATACGCAAGCGGGTCACGCTTCTGGACGCGGGTCTGCTGGGTCTGGACTTCGAAGTCTACGCCATCGTCAAGCTGAGCCTGCCCTCGCGCGAGAACCTTGACATCTTCGAGGCCGCCGTCGCCACATGGCCGGAAGTGGTGCAGTGCGCCACCATCACCGGCCGCGAGGATTACGTCCTGCGCATCATCACCTCGGACATGCACGCCTTCGACCAGTTCCTGCGCGACAAGCTGCTGACGCTCGGCATCGTCTCCGACTGCGCCAGCCACATCGTCACGCGCGGCGTGAAGAACGTCACCACCCTGCCGCTGGGCATCATCACCCCCCACGTCGGCTAAGCCGCAAAAGACAGGGGGGGAGGCATGATCGAGCTGGTGATCGACGCGCGTCGAAAAGACCTCGGCGGGTTCGAGGTCGGGCGCGTCCTGCCCTTCCATTCGCACCGGATGGTCGGCCCCTTCATCTTCCTGGACCAGATGGGCCCGGCCGAGTTCGCGCCGGGCGCCGACGCCATCAATGTGCGGCCGCACCCGCATATCGGCCTGTCGACCCTGACCTATCTGTTTGAGGGCGAGATCATGCACCGGGACAATCTGGGCTACACCCAGCCCATCCGTCCCGGCGAGGTGAACTGGATGACCGCCGGCTCCGGCATCGTCCACTCCGAACGCACCGACCCGCTGAAGAAGGCGCAGGGCGGAAGGATGCACGGCATGCAGGCTTGGGTCGCCCTGCCGACCGAGCTGGAGGAGATCGCCCCCTCCTTCACCCACCTGGGCGAAGACGCCCAGCCCACCTATGAGAACAAGGGCCTGTTCGCGCGCCTGGTGGCGGGCGAGGCCTTCGGCGCCAAGGCCGGAACCCCGGTGGAATCGCCGCTCTTCTACGTCCACTGGGAAATGGCCGAGGGCGTCCGCCGCCCCGCCGCCGCCCAGGGCCAGGGGCGGCTACAGCGAACGCGCCCTGTTCGTCGCCAAGGGCCGGATCGAGGTCGACGGCCGCGCCTTCGTTGAGGGCCAGATGGTGGTCCTGTCGGCCAACGCCGAGCCGACCGTCACCGCCCTGCAGCCGTCCAGCGTCATGGCCCTGGGCGGCGAGCCGGTGGGCGAACGCCTGATCTGGTGGAACTTCGTCGCTTCGTCGCAGGATCGCCTGGATCAAGCCAAGGCCGACTGGAAAGCGGGCCGCATGAGCCTGCCCGCCGAAGACGCGCTGGAGTTCATCCCCCTGCCGGAAGAGTCCGTTTAGGGCGCGCCCCGCACCTCACCCGCCGTCATCCCGTCGCAGCTCTCGCTGAACCGCCTGGACCCCGGATCGACCCTCCGGGCCGAGGGGCTGACGATGAGGACGGGCAGTCCACTATCGACCCTTAGCGGACGCTGACGTCAGCTATGGCTCAAACCAGCCCAAGCCGACAGATACAACGGCGTAGACAAGAAATGCGCCGAACACGCCGAAGAGCAGCAGGGAACAGCCGAAAAGCCCCGGTTCACTCTCCCGTCGAGCGATGAAGCGGCTCCGGAACGCCACGCCGAGCGTTCTGCCAGTCTTCAAGCCAACCGCCACGATTACGAAGCAGATGCTCGCTACGGCGAGAAATATCCAACCTGTCTGATCGATCTGCATCTAGCGCCCCGGTCCGATCCGGTGAGCATACCGCCCACCACAGTGGCGGCAACGTCTTCTTCCCAGCCTTAGCGCCCCTCAAAGCCCCCGCAGAAACCCCGCCAGCGCCGCGTTCACCTCGTCCGCCCGTTCCTGCTGCAGCCAGTGACCGGCGCCCGGCAGGACCGCCTGGCCGCGCAGGTCGGTCAGCCAGTCCTTCTGCGCCGCTTCGTGCGGCCCGGCGTAGTGGCGGACGGGGTCGCGTTCGCCGACGAGGAAGAGGGCGGGCTGAGCGATCTTCTGACCTTGCAGCAAGGCCGTCAGGCTCCAGTTGCGGTCGAGGCAGCGGTACCAGTCCAGCGGCCCCTTGAAGCCTGAGGCGGTAAAGGCGGCGACGTATTCGGCGAAATGGGCCTGGCTCATCCACGGCGGCAGGGTCGCGTCGTCAGCGATGCTGTCGAGCAGGGACACGCCCTCGGGCATGAAGCCGGTCGACTGGTCCGCCGGAGCGGTGGCGCCGTCGTAGGCCCAGAACATCTTCTTCAGCGCCGTCGCCGGATCGGCGTCGAGCGCCACATGGGCTTCCGGCGACTGGAAGCGGTTGATGTAGAGGTCGCCCAATCCCGCCCGCTTGGTGATCGCGGCCATGGCGGCGGTCGGCGACCCCTTGGGGCGGCGCGGCTGGAAGGGCACGGACAGGCCGGCCACCGCGCGGAACAGGTCGGGCCGCATCAGGGCGCAGTGCCAGGCGACAGCCGCGCCCCAGTCGTGGCCGACGACCACGGTCTGTTCCTCGCCCAGCGCCCGCACCAGATCGACCATGTCCCCGACCAGATGCAGGATGGTGTGATCCTCCAGATCGGCCGGCTTGTCGGTCCCGCCATAGCCGCGCATGTCAGGGGCGACGGCGCGATAACCGGCCTCGGCCAGGGCCTGAACCTGCGCCCGCCAGCTGATTCCCAGTTCGGGAAAGCCATGCAGCAGCAGGACCAGCGGGCCTTGTCCGGCCTCCAGCACCTGTTGCGTCAGGCCGTCGGTGGCGATGCGGCGGGTCTGCATGGGCGGTCCTCCCTGTTGCGTTCAACCTAGCCCGTTTTCAGTCCCTGGCGAGAGGGGCGCACGTTCCCGTTCCGTTTCGCGGCGCGGGGCGCTATGGATCGGGGGTGACCGCCGTCTCCGCCCCTTCCGCCGTCCAGCCCGCGACCCCGATCTGGGCCGAGCTGCCGCCTGCGCTGGCCACGCCGCCGGGCGCGGGGGCCGTGTGCGACGCGGCGGGCGCGAGAAAGATCGGACGCGGCGCGGCCGAGGGGGTCTTTCTCGGCGGCGCCGTCATGGTCGCCCACGCCAGCCTGACCGCGCGCCGTCTGGGCCTCAGCCCGCCGCCGCGCTCGGCCGACATGCTGGACGTGCTGGAGCTCTACGCCTTCGTGCGGCCCGCCAGGTTCTGCGCCCCCTCGCCGACGGGCCTGGCCCTGGCTTTGGGGAGGTCCGAGCCCAGGGGGGCCGAGGCTCAGGCGCAAGCCCTGCGCGACGCCGCCGCCGACCTGCTGAACGAACTGACCGATGCGGCCTATCCGGGACGCGAGGACGCCTTCACCCTGGCCGGGACGCTGGACCGGGCGGGCTGGTCCTGGGGCTCGCGCGTGCTGGCCGCGCTTCAGGCCGGACCCCTGCGCGACCGGCGCGAGCGCGGCACCGGGCTGGACGTCTGGTCCCGCCTGGCCGAATGGGAGGACGAGGCCCCGCGCGGCGAGGCCGGGTCCGCCCCCGTCGACAGCGAGAGCGCCCGCATCCGTCTGGACAAGCTGCTGCAGGCCTCGGGTCTGGACGAGACCCGCCCCGCCCAGTCCGACTACGCCGCCGAGGCCGCCTACGCCTTTTCGCCGCGCAACGAGGAGGGCCGTCCGCGCGTCCTGCTGGCCGAGGCGGGCACCGGCACCGGCAAGACCCTGGGCTATCTGGCCCCCGCCAGCCTGTGGGCCGAGCGCAATTCGGGGGCGGCCTGGGTCTCGACCTACACCCGCGCCCTGCAACGCCAGATCGACCGCGAAAGCCGCGCCCTGTGGCCCGACGAGGCCGAGCGCCGCAAGAAGACGGTGGTCCGAAAAGGCCGCGAAAACTACCTCTGCCTGCTGAACCTGCAGGACATGATGCAGGCGGCCCAGCTGGGCAGCGGCGACCTGATCGGCATGGGCCTGGCCAGCCGCTGGGCCGCGCACAGCCGCGACGGCGACATGACCGGCGGCGACTATCCCGGCTGGCTGCCCGGCCTCTATGCGACGGCCCCCAGTCATCAGGCCAGTCCAGCCAATCTGGTCGACCGGCGCGGCGAATGCGTCCACGCCGCCTGTCCGCACTACCGCTTGTGCTTCGTCGAAAAGACCATCCGCGCCAGCCGCCGGGCCGATCTGGTCGTGGCCAACCACGCCCTGGTCATGACCCAGGCGGCCTTCGACGGCGCCCGCTCGGCGCGCGGCCTGAAGCAGGACGGCGAGACGGCGGCGCTGAAGCGCATCGTCTTCGACGAGGGCCACCACCTGTTCGACGCCGCCGACAGCGCCTTCTCCGCCGCCCTGTCGGGTCAGGAGGCCGCCGAGCTGCGCCGCTGGATCCGAGGCCCCGAGGGGCGCGGCCGTCGCGGGCGCGGGCTGGAACAAAGGCTGGGCGACCTGTGCGCCGACAACGAGGCCGCCGCCAACGCCCTGAAGGACGCCATGCGCGCCGCCGCCGCCCTGCCGGGCGAGGGCGTCTCGGGCCGCATCGCCCCGGCGTCCGGCGAGATCAATCCCATCGGCCCGATCGAGGCCTTTCTGGTCGCCGCCCTGGAGCAGCTGCGCGCCCGCAGTCAGGAGAGCGGCGGGACCGAGTTCGGTCTGGAGTGCGCCCTGCGTCCGGCCACCGAGCCGGTGCTGGAGGCCGCCCGCGCCGCCGCCCGCGCCATCGCCGCCGTCGAGGCGCCCCTGCTGGCCCTGTCGCGCCATCTCGAGGATATTCTGGACGAGGAAGCCGCCGAGCTGGACGGCGCCGCCCGCGCCCGCATCGAAGGCGCGCTGCGCGGCATGGACCGGCGCGCGCGCATGACCCTGCCGGGCTGGCGCTCCATGCTGGCGGCGCTGGAGGAGGGCGGGGACGAACCGGACCCCGATTTCGTCGACTGGCTTTCAGCGGAAGCCGCCTTCGGCCGCATCCACGACGTGGCCCTGCGCCGCCACTGGATCGACCCGACCGTGCCGCTGGAAGCCGCCGTCGTCATGCCCGCTCACGGCGTGCTGGTGACCTCGGCCACCTTGTCGGACCCGGCGGCCGAGGACCCGTTCTCGCTGGCCCGGATGCGGACTGGCGCGGCGCGGCTGATCGAGCCGGCGCGGACGCTGAAGGTGGACAGCCCCTTCGACTACGCCGCCAACAGCCGCATCATCGTCGTCAACGACCTGATGAAGGACGACCCGCGCCAGATCGCGGCGGCCATGCGCGAACTGTTCCTGGCGGCGGGCGGCGGGGGCCTGGGCCTGTTCACCGCCATCCGCCGGCTGAAGACCGTCTATGAGCGGCTGGGGCCGGACCTGGCCAAGGCGGGCATCCCCCTCTACGCCCAGCACGTCGATCCGCTGGAGGTCGGGGCCTTGGTCGATGTCTTCCGCGCCGAACAGGACAGCTGCCTGCTGGGCACAGATGCGGTCAGGGATGGCGTCGACGTGCCGGGGCGTAGCTTGCGCGTCCTCGCCTTCGACCGCGTGCCCTGGCCCCGCCCCGACCTGCTGCACAAGGCGCGGCGCGAGCGCTTCGGCGGCAAGACCTATGACGACGCCCTGGCGCGCGGCCGCATCGCGCAAGCGTTTGGCCGCCTGATCCGCCGGGCCGACGACAAGGGGGTCTTCCTGATGCTGGACGCCGCCTGTCCGACGCGGCTGTTCGCAGGTCTGCCGCCCGGAACCGAGGTCCAGCGCATGGGTCTGGCCGAGGCGGTGGAACTGACCAAGAGCTTCCTCAATCCAGAAGCGACCTGAGATGTCGAAAACCACCCCCGCGACCGTGGCCCTGACCAGGGCCGGGGTCGCCTTCGAGCTCTTCCCCTACGACTATGACCCCGACGCGCCGCGCGTGGGTCTGCAGGCGGCCGAGGCTCTGGGCTGGGCGCCGGAGCAGGTGTTCAAGACCCTGATGACCCTGGTGGACGCCAAGCCGGCCTGCGTCATCGTCCCCTCCGACTGCGAGGTCAGCATGAAGAAGCTGGCGGCGGCCATCGGCGGCAAGTCGGCCCAGATGATGAAGCCCGCCGACGCCGAGCGCCTGACGGGCTACAAGGTCGGCGGCGTCAGCCCCTTCGGACAGAGGAAGGCCGTGCCGACGGTGATGGACGAGACGGCCATCCTGTTCGACCGCATCCTCATCAACGGCGGCCAGCGCGGCTTGCTGCTGGGCCTGACGCCGAACGAGGCGGCGCGGGCGGCCGGCGCGACACTGGCCGACCTGACGGCCTGAGCCTCACCCCGAGCCCCTACTCCTCGAACGTCACCACCACGCTGTCCGCCGAGCGCTCGGCCTCGCCGTGGAACACCGCCTCGATGTTGTTGCCGTCCGGGTCCAGCAGGAAGGCGGCGTAGTAGCCGGGGTGATAGGGGCGCTCGCCCGGCGCCCCGTTGTCGGTCCCGCCCGCCGCCAGACCCGCCTTGTGAAAGGCCTCGACCATGGCGCGGTCTTTCGCCTGAAACGCCAGATGGCAACGCCCGGTCGGAGCGCCCTGCGCCGCCATGCTGTCCACCGCCGAGACGAACAGTTCGTCGGCCCAGAAGAAGCGTTCCGCCTCGCCCCCGATCGGCACGCCCAGCGCCGCCAGCACCGCGCCGTAGAAACGGCGGCTGGCCGCAAGGTCGGGCGTCACCAGTTGCAGATGGTCGATCAGCCGGCCGCGATGCAGCTGTTGGGTTTCCATGATCCTCGTCTCCTGTCGGGTTGCGATTCGAACGGGCGACAGGGTGGCCCGTTCCTGCTGTCAGGGCGTGTCAGCAGCCGCGCGTCCTGCTAAAGCGGCCTCATGACCGACGCCACCGACGCCCCCGTCCGCCACAGCCGCAAGGGGCTGATCATCCCCTTCGCCATCGTCTTTGTCGGCCTGGCCTTGTGGACCGGCTGGTGGTTTTACCTGGCGAAGCAGGTCGAGACGAAGCTGGAAGGCCGCATCGCCCGGCTGGAGCAGTCAGGCTGGACCGTGCGTCACGCGGGCGTCACCACGACCGGCTGGCCCCTGCGGGCGCGGGTCGCCTTGAAGCACGTCGACGTCGTCGCCCCCTCGGGCCATGCGGTCGCCGCGCCCGAGATCGTGGCCGAGGCCAACGCCTATAACCCGACCAAATGGGTGGTGATCGCGCCGGACGGTCTGGTCCTGACGCGCGGCGCCAAGGGCAAGACGGCGGTGCGCGCCGAGGCCATCCGCATGAGCGTCCACGGCCTGACCCAGCGCTGGCCCAATGTGGTGGTGGAACTGGCCAAGCCGGTCTTCACCGCCCTGCCGGACGCCGAACCCTTCCCCCTGGCCAGGGCGGGTCTGGTCCAGTTCTACATGCGCCCCCACGTGGCGGGCTCGAACACGCCGACCGACGACGTGGACGTGCTGTTCCGTCTGGTCGACGGCGAGGGCCGACCCAACGGTCCGGTCGAGGGCCTGACCCAGTCGGGCAGGCTGAACGCCCAGGTCGAGGCCGTGATCGAAAAGGCCAGGGCCCTGAAAGGCGCCGACACGAAGGGCCTGCTGTCGGCCTGGACCGCCGCGGGCGGGCGCTTCATCGACATGAAGGGCCAGTTGGAGGCGGGCGAGAGCCGCACCTTCCTGTCCAGTCCGGCCCTGTCGGCGGACGACAAGGGGCGTCTGGAAGGCGAGGTCTTCCTGCGCGCCGAGAAGCCGCTGGCCGCCATCGTCGGTCTGGCCGGCGCCCAGCAGGGCGGTTCTTTGGATCGCGCCGCCGCCGCCCGCGCGGCCGCGGCCCAAGAAGCGACAAAGAGCCCGCAAGGCGGGACCGGCGCCGAGGGGCAGGGCGTCGATCTAGTGCTGAACTTCAAGGGCGGGCGCACCTATCTGGGCCCCTTCGCCCTGGCCCCGGCGCCCCAGCTGTTCTGATGCTGGTCGAGCCGCCCGAGGACGCTGAACGTCTGGCGCTGGACCGCGCCCTGATCGCGGCGGCGCGGGCGCGGGTCGCCGCCGGGCCGCGCGGTTCGGCCGACGCCGACGCCATCGCCCTGCGCGAACTCCTGCGCGACGTTCCTGTGGCTGAACGTCCGGCCCTGCGCGCCGTGCTGGGCCGCATCGAGGCCGCGACGGGTCCGGCGCTGGCGACCTGCGGGCCGCTGTCGCAGGCGCTGGCCGCCGACCGCTGGGGCCTGATCGGCCGACCGGTCGCGGAGCCCGATCAGGCGCTGGCGACCGCGCGTCAGGGAGGGCGCGCCCTGATCGATCTCGGCGCCCGGCCGTGGTGGGGACGGCTGCTGGCCCTGCCGATGCTCAAGGTCGTCGCCGCCCTGCCGGACGACGCGGCAGGCGTGCCGCGCGCCCTGCTGGTCTCGACCGAGGCGCCCGGCCCGACCGGCGACGACCGCACCTTCTGGGTCACCGACAGCCCCCTGTCCGACGCCCGCATCCTTGCGGCCCTGGGCGAGACGGGCCTGATCGCCGGACCCTTGGCGGCGGGCGGCGGCTTGAAGCTGTTCGTCCTGACAGGCTATGTGCAGGCCGAGGACGGGCGGCTGATCGGCGCGCCCGGCCAGATGAGCGGCGTCATCGGCGCCGCTCCCGTTTACTGACCACTTCGAGGATGACGCCCATGACCGACGCGACCCCCGCCGCTGCGACCAAGGCCGCGCCTGCCCCCAAGCCCGGCATCCTCGACATCGCCCCCTATGTGGGCGGCAAGGGCGCCATCGCCGGCTTCGCCGAGCCGATGAAGCTGTCGTCGAACGAGAACGCCCTGGGCGCCGGTGAGAAGGCGCGCGAGGCCTATGCCGCCGCGCTCAAGAACATCCACGTCTATCCCGACGGCCGCGCCGGCAAGCTGCGTGACGCGGTGGCCTCACATCACGCTCTGGAAGGCGAGCGCCTGATCTTCGGCAACGGGTCGGACGAGGTCTTCGCTCTCTTGAACCAGACCTATCTGAGCGCGGGCGACAATATCGTCACCGGCCAGTACGGCTTCCTCGCCTACCGCATCTCGGCTCTGGCCTGCGGCGCCGAGGTCAAGCTGGCGCCCGAGCCCGAGCTGAAGGCCGAGGTCGACGCCATCCTGGCCCAGGTCGATGAGCGGACCCGCATCGTCTACGTCTCCAACCCGTCGAACCCGACCGGCAGCTGGAACTCGGGCGAGGAGATCCGCCGCCTGCACGCCGCCCTGCCGTCGCACATCGTTCTGGTGGTGGACGAGGCCTATGCCGAATTCGTGGTCGAGCCGGACTGGGAATCGAGCTTCGGCCTGGCGCGCGAGGCGTCCAACGTCGTCGTCACCCGCACCTTCTCCAAGATCCACGGCCTGGGCGGCCTGCGCATCGGTTTCGGCTATGCGCCCCTGGCCATCGCGGAAGCCGTGGATCGCATCCGCCTGCCGTTCAACGTCTCGGTCCCTGGCATCGAGGCGGCGACCGCCGCCCTGGCCGATACGGCGCACCAGACGGCCTCGCGCGACATCGTCCTGGCCTGGCGTCCGCGCTTGACCCAGGCGATCAAGGGCTTCGGTTTCGACGTCTTCCCCTCGGCGGGCAACTTCGTCCTGGTCCGCTTCCCGGATGAGAAGCGCAGCGCGCTCGCCGCCAGCGACTATCTGAACTCCAAGGGCATCATCGTGCGCCCCGTCGGCGGCTACGGCCTGTCCGACTGCCTGCGCATCACCATCGGCACGGAAGACCAGAACCGCGCCGTAATCGACGCCCTCAGCGAGTTCGCCGCGAGCTGATCGAAATCAGAGCAGGGCTGTGGAGGCCGTCTCGATCCGGTTCTCCAGTTCGGCCATGAACTCGGCGCGCTTCAGACCGGCCGGGATGGGCGGCAGGAATTCGAAGACGATGGTGCCGGGATAGCGGCGGAAGCCGTGCGCGGGCCAGTGGACGCCCGAGTTGGTGGCGATCGGCCAGCAGGGGCTGTTCAGGTCGCGATACAGGGCGGCGATGCCGGGCTTGTAGTCGGGCGCGGCGCCGATCTCGCCGCGCGTGCCCTCGGGGAAGATCAGGATCTGGCGGCCCTCGGCGTGACGGGCGCGGGCCTGACGCACCATGTCCTTCAGCGCCTTGGAGTGGGCCGAACGGTCCACGGCGATCATCTGCGTCTTCCAGGCGAACCAGCCGAAGAAGGGCAGGGGCATCAGCTCCTTCTTCATCACGAAGCAGGCGTCGTCGAGGAAGGCGAAGGGGGCGATCACGTCCAGCATCCCCTGGTGCTTGCAGGCGATCAGGGCGGGGCCGTGGGGGCGATGCTCCAGCCCGCGCACCTCGACCTTGACCCCGGCGATCCAGCGCAGGCCGAACAGGACGAATTTCGACCAGGACTTGATGACCCAGACGGCGGCGCCGTGCGGCATCAGAAGGGCCGGCGACAGGCCGACGGCGAAGAGCACCATCGACAGATAGAGCCACAGGATGAAGATCAGGGAACGGATGGCGGTCATGGGTCAGGCGGTCTCGGACTGGGTCTGCGGCGCCGGTCGCTCGGGGTGATGGCCCCTCAGCCGGTGCATCCCCTCGCGGCCCAGCACGGCCAGGTATTTCATGTATTCCAGCGTCATCCGGCGGGCGGTGACGGCGGCCCGCCACCAGCGCGAATTGTCCAGCGACGGGGTCGAGACGGCATAGGGCGTCAGCTTGACCCCCGGCGCTGCGCCGCGGATCTCCAGCAGGCTGCGGGGCATATGATAGTCCGAGGTGACGACGATCAGGCTGTCATAGTCCTTGGACCGGGCCCAGGCGGCGATCTCCTGGGCGTTGCCGACCGTGTTCTCGGCCTCGAAGCCCAGGTCGACGCAGCAGTTGAACAGTTTGGACGAGCCCGGCGTCAGGGCGCGTAGTTCCTGGCGGCGCACGTCGCGATTGACGCCCGAGATCAGCACCCGGCGGCCCTTGTCCTGCTCCAGCAGGCGGATGGCCGCGTTGACGCGCTCGGCCGAGGGGCCGGTCAGGGCGACGATGGCGTCGGCGCGCGCGGGCTCGGGCGCCGGCGTCAGGCCGCGCACGCGCTCGGCGAAGGCGAACAGCCCCACCAGCCACATCAGCGCCACCACGGCGATCAGCGTCATGAACTTCATCACGCTTAACTAGCCACGCGCGCCCAGCTTCGCCAGCGCCGTGAAGCGGGCGGCGAGCAGGGCGACGGTGAAGGCGAGCAGAGGACAGGCGATCAGGACCAGCAGGTCGCTGAAGGCCAGAGGCAAGGCCGGGGTCAGCCCGCCCTCGCCGCCGATCAGGCGCAGCAGGGCCAGCAGCAGGGCGGCGACCCCCGCCCCCATGGCCCCCGCCTGCGCCGCCAGCCCGCCGAAGCGCCGCTGGAACAGGCCGGCGACATAGCCGTCCGAAGCGCCGTTCAGGCTCAGGGTCTCGATCACGCTCGCCTGGGCCGCCATGCCGGCGCGGGTGGCGTAGGCGATGACGGCCGCGGTGGCCGCCGCGATCAGCAGGAAGGCCGCGCCCGCCAGGGCCGTGATGACGCCGGCCGACCGCTCGACCTCGCCGCGCCACAGGCTGTGGTCGTCGACGCTGGCGTCCAGCCCGGCCTCGGCCAGGGCGCGGCTCAGCGTCGGGGCGCTGGCCGGGGCCTTCGGGTCCAGACGCACCGTGACCAGATAGGGCAGGGGCAGGTCGGGCAGGGCCGCCTCGCCGACCCAGGGCCGCAACAGGCTTTCGGCGGCCTTGCGGTCCATGGCCTCGGCCTCGGCCACGCCCTTGACCCCGGCCAGGGTCTCGGCGGCGCGAGCGGCGGCGGTGGGGCCGGTCTCGTCCACGCGCGGACGCACCTGCACCGTGGCCTCGGCCCGCAGCTGACGCGCCCAGCCATGGGCGGCCCGGTCGGCGGCCACGGCCCCGACGGCGGTGACGGAGGCCAGGAAGCACAGGACGGCGACGACCACGATCAGCCAGCGCTCGCCGCCCGCCTCGCGCGACAGCAGGCCCGGCCCGCGTCTGAACAGGGCGCCGATCATGCGGCTTCTCCCGCCGGTTCCATCTGGGTCAGACGGCCGTTCTCCAGCCGCAGCACGGCGGCCCCGACGCGCTCGGCCATGGCCTCGTCGTGGCTGGCGATCAGGACGGTGGCGCCCAGCTTGTTCAGCGACTGGAACAGCCGCATCAGCTTCTCGCCCATGGCGCGGTCGACGCTGCCGGTCGGTTCGTCGGCCAGGATCAGGCGCGGGCGGGTGATGACGGCGCGGGCGATGGCCAGCCGCTGTTTCTCGCCGCCCGACAAGGCCGGGGGCAGGGCGTCCATCCGCTCGCCCAGACCGACCCAGCGCAGCATCTCGGCCACGTCGGCGGCGTGGTCGGCGATCTTCCCGCCCGCCAGGGTCAGGGGCAGGGCCGCATTGTCGAAGGCCGACAGGTGATCCAGCAGGCGGAAATCCTGAAACACCACCCCCATGCGCCGTCGGAAGGCCGGCACGCCGCCGCGCGGCAGGTCGGTGACCTCGCGCCCGAACAGACTGATTCGCCCCGCCTGCGGCCGCTCGGCCAGGGTCAGCAGGCGCAAAAGCGAAGACTTGCCCGCACCGGACGGTCCGGTAAGGAAGTGGAAAGAGCCCTGCGGCAAACTTAGGTTAACGTCGCGCAGGACGTCGGGCCTGTCCGCATAGCCGAAACCCACGCCCCGCAGGCGGACGGTGTCGGGCGCGGAATCGGGGTCGGCGGCGCGTCGGGTCGAGTTTGGCATTCAGGTTTCGTATTGGACCGGGGCGTTGCGGGCGCCTCGACAGGAGGGGGCGTCGAGCCTCGCAGTCAGCCGACATGATACTGACCTGCCCCGCCTGCGCCACCAGCTATTTTGTTCCCGATGACGCGATCGGCCCGAACGGCCGTCGCGTGCGCTGCAAATCCTGCGGTCACGACTGGCGCGCGACCCTGGAGGACGAGCCTCTGGAGCTGTCCGCCGCGACCGAGGAACCCGTCGCCGAGACCAGCTTCGGCAAGCGTGACGAGACCCCCGACAGCCTGGCCGAGACCCCGGCCCCCGAACTGCCGCGCGCCTTCCGCGCCAAGGCCGAGCAGCAGCGCAAGATGCGCCGTGCCGCCGCTCAGGGCGCGGTTTGGGCCGGTCTGGCCGTGATCTTCCTGGCCCTGCTGGGCGCCGCCTACGCCTTCCGCCTGCAGATTGTTCAGGCCTGGCCTCAGGCCGCCGCCGCCTACAAGCTCGTCGGCGCGCCAGTGAACCTGGCCGGGCTGGAGTTCGAGGCGGTCGGCGCGAAAACGGCGCCCCATGATCCGGGCAAGGTCATGGTCTCGGGCGCCCTGCGCAATATTCGCGACAACGAAGTCGTCGCCCCGCCGGTGCGCGTGGCCCTGCTGGACGCCAAGGGCGGCGAGGTCGGCCATCGCATCGTCCGACTGGAGACGGCGCCGGTCCTGCCGGGCAAGGTCCAGGGCTTCGCCGTCGTCATCCCGGACCCCGAGCGCAAGGCCTCCGGCGTCGGCGTCGACTTCGTGATGGAGGCGAAGGACAGGGCCGAACCGGCCCCCGCGGCCAAGCGTCCGACCCGTCGCCCGCCGTCGGCGACCGAAGAAGGTCTGCGCCGCGATACGGCCCTTGATCCGGCGCCGCGCGACGCGACCCCTCTCGACAGCGGCCCCGCCCAGGGGGTATCCGCCGGGCATGGCTGATCACGACCCGGCGCCCGCCCCCACGGTTCTCCTGCCGCAATCCGAGATCGAGGCGATCGTCGCCGATCTCGCGCGGCGCATCGCCCCCGTCATCGACGACGAGACGGTGGCCGCCGTCCTGCTGACCGGCGGGCTGTGGTTCGGGGCCGACCTGACCCGCGCCCTGTCGCGCCAGGGCCGCCACGTCCGCTTCGACGCCCTGTGGCTGGCCTCCTACGGCGACGAGACCACCAGCCGGGGCAAGATCGACGTCTACGCCCCCTATCAACGCCCCATCGCGGGCAAGCGGGTGCTGATCCTCGACGACGTCTTCGACACCGGCCTGTCGCTGGCCGAGGCGGTGCGGATCACGCGGGAAGCGGGGGCCGCCGAGGTCCTGACCTGCGTCTTCGCCCGCAAGCCCTGGCCCGAGGCGCGCGCGCCCGAGCCCGACTTCGTCGGCTGGGAAGCCCCCAACCGCTTCCTCGTCGGCTACGGCCTGGACCACAAGGGCGGCCTGCGCGGCCTGCCCGACATCTGCGCTCTGGACTAGGCCCTAGAGCCAGTCCGCCATCGGCTCGCGCGCGAACATCTGCTCATAGGTCGGGCGCGGGCGGATGACCGCCTGGCGCTCGCCGTCGACCAGAACCTCGGCGGCCAGGGGGCGGGTGTTGTATTCGCCGCTCATCACGGCCCCATAGGCGCCCGCGCTCATGAAGACGACCAGATCGCCCGCTTCGAACGGCGGCAGGTCGCGGTCGCGGGCGAAGGTGTCGCCGGTCTCGCAGACCGGGCCGACCACGTCATAGGGGACCATGTCGCCGTCGCGCGGACGCACGGCCTTCAGGTCGTGGAAGGCGTCGTAGAGGGCGGGACGCATCAGGTCGTTCATGGCCGCGTCCAGCACCAGGAAGCGCCGGCCGTCGGTGCGTTCGTTGACCTGGATGACCCGGCTCAGCAGCACGCCGGCGTTGGCGGCCATCAGGCGGCCCGGCTCGAACGCCGCCTCGACGTTCAGCCCGTCCAGAACCCGCGCGGCCATGGCCACATAGTCGGCGGGCGAGGCGGTTTCAGCGTCGCCGTAGTAGGGCACGCCCAGGCCGCCGCCGAGGTCCAGGCGGGTGACGCTGTGGCCCTGCGCCCGCAGGGTCTCGGTCATGTCTCGCAGGACGCGGAAGGCGTTCTCCAGCGGCGTCAGATCGGTGATCTGGCTGCCGATATGGCAGGCCAGGCCGACGGGGGTGACGTGGCGCGAGGCGGAGGCGCGGGCGTAGAGGCTCAGCGCCCCCTCGACCGGCACGCCGAACTTGTCGCCCGCCCCGCCGGTGGTGATCTTGGCGTGACCGCCGGCGCCGATCTTGGGATTGACCCGGATGGCGACGGCCGGCGACGCGGACTTCTCGGCCGCGACCAGGATCAACCGTTCCAGCTCGGCCGAGGACTCGACGTTGATCTGGCGCACGCCGACGTCGATGGCGAAGGCCAGTTCGGCGTCGGTCTTGCCCACGCCCGAGAAGATGATGCGCTCGCCCGGAACGCCCGCCGCCAGGGCCCGGCGGATTTCGCCCTCGGACACGGTGTCGGCGCCGCAGCCCAGCTGGGCCAGGGTCGCCAGAACCGACAGGTTGGAGTTGGCCTTGACCGCGAAGGCGATCAGGGCCTCGCCCAGCGCGGACCTGTGCGCGTCGCAGGCGTCGCGCAGC
Organism: Brevundimonas sp.; assembly: GCF_050729455.1. Lineage (GTDB taxonomy): Bacteria > Pseudomonadota > Alphaproteobacteria > Caulobacterales > Caulobacteraceae > Brevundimonas. The sequence continues at coordinate 18,354 of NZ_JBOHLI010000010.1, read as the reverse complement.
AGGCCGTAGTGACGGCGCAGCGTGGCCGAGGAATAGACATAGGTCGGGGTGCCGACCTCCGCCGCCAGCGTCTCCAGTGAGACGCCCTCGGCGTGCAGTACGCCGTCCTTCAGGTCGAAATAATGCACCGGCGGGGAGTCCAGTCTGGAGGGAGGCGAGGTTAGGCCATCGGCGGCTTGCTGAATGGGTCCGAAGCGCCGCTGTCGATGGGGTTCTGGCTGGCCGGGCGGTTCATGGTCGCCGGTTCAGGCAGGGTCTTGGCGTTCTTGTCGCGCGGCGCGCGCTCGGTCTGGACGGCGCCGGGCGCTTCCAGATCAGCCATGCGGCCGCAAGCCGACAGCAGGAGGGCGGCGGCGCCCGCGAGGATCAGGGTCTTTTTCACAGGCGGCTTCTCCAGTCGGCGATGCGGGCGCGGACCTGTTCCGGCGCCGTGCCGCCGAAGCTCTGGCGGCTGGCGCAGGAGGCTTCCGGCGTCAGGACTTCATACACGCCTTCGGTGATCCGGCCATCCAGAGCCTGAAGCTCCGTCAGCGGCAGATCGCCCAGACCGACGCCGAGCGCCTCGGCCCGCTTCACGGCGGCGCCGGTGACGTGGTGCGCCTTGCGGAAGGGCAGGTTCAGCTCGCGCACCAGCCAGTCGGCCAGGTCGGTGGCGGTCGAGAAACCGGCGCCGGCGGCGGCGGCCATGCGCGGCGTGTTGGGGATGATGGCGGCGATCATGGCGGTCATGGCGGTCAGCGCCAGATCCAGGGCGTCGAAGGCCTCGAACACCGGCGGCTTGTCCTCCTGCATGTCCTTGGAATAGGCCAGCGGCAGGCCCTTCATCACAGTGGTCAGGGCGATCAGGGCGCCGTTGATGCGGCCCGTCTTGGCGCGCACCAGCTCGGCGGCGTCGGGGTTGCGCTTCTGCGGCATGATGGACGAGCCAGTGGTCAGGTCGTCGGGCAGGGAGGCGAAGCCGAACATCGGCGTCATCCACACCACGATCTCCTCGGCCAGACGCGACAGGTGGCCCGCCGCGATCGAGGCGGCGGCCAGGCTTTCCAGCGCGAAGTCGCGGTCCGACACGGCGTCGAGGCTGTTGGCCATCGGACGGTCGAAGCCGAGCGCCGCCGCCGTCATGTGGCGGTCGATGGGGAAGGGCGATCCGGCCAGGGCCGCGGCGCCCAGCGGGTTCTCGTTCATCCGCGCGCGGGCGTCACTGAAGCGGCTGGCGTCGCGGCCGAACATCTCGACATAGGCCATCAGGTGGTGGCCGAAGGTCACCGGCTGGGCCGTCTGCAAATGGGTGAAGCCGGGCATCAGGTCGCCCGCGTGCTGTTCCGCCCGGTCCAGCAGGGCGGCTTGCAGGTCCTTCAGTTGCGCCACGGTGCGGTCGCAGGCGTCGCGCACCCACAGGCGGAAGTCCGTCGCCACCTGGTCGTTGCGGCTGCGCGCCGTGTGCAGACGCCCCGACGGCTCGCCGATCAGCTCCGACAGGCGGGCCTCGACGTTCATGTGGATGTCTTCATAGGCGTCGCGGAAGGGGAAGGTCCCGCCCGTGATCTCGCCCTCGATGACGTCCAGTCCGCCCAGGATGGCCTCGGCGTCGGCGGCGGCGATGATGCCCTGCTGGGCCAGCATGCGGCAATGCGCCCGCGACCCGGCCAGATCCTGCGCCCACAGGCGTTTGTCGACGCCGATGGAGACGTTGATGGCCTGCATGATGTCTGCGGGCTTGGCGCTGAAGCGCCCGCCCCATAGAGACTGGCCTTGAGGGGTGTTGGAAGGCGTGTCGGACATGAGCGGCTCTAAACGGACTTTGGCGGGCGTGGCGACGGCGTTGCTGCTGATCGGCGTGATCGGCGGCGCGGCGATGCTATACGCCAATCGCGACGGCGGGGGCAAAGAGTCCGCGTCATCGGCCCTGTCCGCCTATGCGAAAGGCTCGCTGGCGAAGCTCCAGACGCCGGCTCCGACGCCCGCGCCCGACTACGTCTTCAAGGACGCCGAGGGCCGCGACGTGCGCTTTGCCGACTTCAAGGGCAGGGTGGCGGTGGTCAACCTGTGGGCCACCTGGTGCGCCCCCTGCAAGATCGAGATGCCGACCCTGGCGGCCCTGGCCGAGCACTACAAGGGCCGCGACGACGTCGCCGTGGTGACGATCAGCATGGACGTGGACAAGGCCGTGCCCGAGGCCCGCGCCTTCATCGCCGACCACCCGCCTCTGGCCTATTACGCCGATCCGAAATTCCAGCTGCCGTTCGAGTTCCCCGGCAAGGGGGCCATGCCCCAGACCATCCTGCTGGACCGCCAGGGCCATGTCCGCGCCGTCCTGACCGGCGAAGCCGACTGGTCAAGCGCCGAAGCCAGGGCGCTGGTGGAGGCCTTGCTGGCGGAGGGCTGAAGGGAGGGTGTGGCGCTCCTAGTCCAGATCGACCGGAAGGGTCTGGCTGGCCAGCAGCCGCTCCGTCGTGGCCCAGTGATCCGGCCCCTGACCCTCAACCCAGGCCTGCACCATGTCGCGGCCCAGGCCGTAGTTGATGATGTAGCTGCGGTAGGTGTCGATGAAGTTCAGCCGCTGCGCCGCCCGGTCGCGCGCCACCAGATTGTATTTCTGCAGCTGGTCCAGCGCCGTCTCGCGGTCGATGCGCCCGGCCAGATAGGCGTCGGCCACGGTGTATTCGGCCCGGCCCAGCTGGCGCGTCAGGGCCAGCAGCTGAGTCTGGGCCTCGGCCGTCGCTGGGTCCAGCCCGGCCAGAGGATAGAGGACGCGCTGCTCGAACTCGGTGCGCTCATGGCCGGGGAAGGCCAGGTCGATGCCGTAGTTGGCGCTGCCCTCGGCGATGAAGGACATGGGGCTGAACAGGGGGTAGACGCTCATCTCCACCCAGCCCTTCTGCTTGACGAAGGTCTGTTCCAGCAGGGCGTTATAGACGTGGTGGCCGGGATAGCCCTCGTGGCAGCCCAGATCGACGGCGCGGTCGATATAGATGGGCAGGTCGGTGTTGACCTGGATCAGGCTGAAGGCGTTGCCCTTGTACCAGTTGTAGCCCGACCACGGCTTGTCGTTGACGAACTCCAGGGTGAAGGTCTCGCCGGCGGGCAGGGTCATGCGCCGCTCGGTGCGCGCCTTGCACTCGTTGATGGCGGCCCGCATCACCGGCTCCAGCCGCTCCTTGGGAATGACGTAGCGGGCGCGAAACGCCGCGACCCGGTCGGCCAGCGGCCCCTCGCCGGGGACCAGGGCGTCGATGCGCGCCAGCACCGGATCGTAGCTCGACAGCGGGCGCAGTTCCGGCCGCACGCCGAACTGGGCCTCGGCCTCGTCGGCGAAGCTCATCTTCTCGCCTTGCAGCATCCGCAGCCGCGCCGAGGCCGCCGAGACGTGGGCCGACAGATAGGCGCGGCGCTGCAGGCTCTGCGCGTCCAGACCCGCCGTCGGCAGGGCCTCCAGCCGCCGGCTCAGGGCGGCGGCGCCCTCGGCCAGCTGGGGCAGGGCGCGCGGGTTGGCCTTGGCCGCCTCGGCCCATTCGGCCGGGCCGTAATAGGCGTCGACATAGCCCGGCTCGCGCTCGCCGATCTCCAGCGTCAGGGCGACATAGTCGCGCGCCACCGCGTCCAGGCTGTCGGGCGCCGCCTTCGGCGTCGCGGCGCAGGCGGTCAGCAGGGCGGCGGCCGTCAGGGCGGCGATGGTGGCGATACGCATGGAAACTCCCTCTCTCCGGCCGCGACGCTAGGCGTTTGCGGCCCGCACGCCAAGTCGCCCACGGTAAGACATCGCCGCCGGGATTTCAGGGATTGAGGCCGCCCGGCCCATGCTGTAAGCACCGCCGTCCGGCTCTAGAGCCGCAGACGCACCCGTAGCTCAGCTGGATAGAGTGCTGCCCTCCGAAGGCAGAGGTCACAGGTTCGAATCCTGTCGGGTGCGCCATCTCCTCCTGATCGTCATTTGACCCAAACGGCGTCGCGGCCGATGAAAGCCGTGTGAGCGATCCCCTCCTTCCCCTCCGACGCGCCGCCGCCCCCAGAGGCCGACTGCCCGCGCCCGCTCCGGGCATGGGGCGGATGGAGGGCTTTTCCGACATTCGGCTGAGCGTCGAACAGGCCGAGGCCTCGCTGGAGGCGGCGGCGGATCGGCTGTCGCTGCCGCGGTCGGGCTGGTCGTCGCAGCGGTTCGACATGCTGGCCGTTTCCGGCGGCGCGGCGGGCGGCGCCTACGGGGCTGGGGCCTTGGTCGGTCTGACCGAGGCGGGGGCGCGGCCCGAGTTCGCCCTGGTCACCGGGGTCAGCACCGGAGCGCTGATCGCGCCCTTCGCCTTTCTGGGATCGGCCTGGGACGAGCGGCTGGCCGACGCCTATACCGGGGGTCATGCCGCCGATCTGCTGAGCCTGCGCCGCCTGGCCTCCAGCTTCACCGGCGGCCTGTTCCAGGGAGAGGCGCTGGACGCCCTGATCCATCCCTTCGTGGACGAGGCCCTGATCGACGCCGTGGCGGCCGAGCATGCGCGCGGGCGGCGATTGCTGGTGGCGACGACCGATCTGGACAGCCAGAGCGCCTGCATCTGGGACATGGGGGCCATCGCCGCCCACGGCGGCGATCGGGCCGTGGCCCTGTTCCGCGAGGTTCTGGCCGCCTCCGCCAGCCTGCCGGGCCTGTTTCCGCCGCGTCGCTTCCCCTGCGAGGTCGACGGGGGGCGGTTCGAGGAGATGCACGTCGACGGCGGGGTCGCGGCCCCGCTCTTCCTGATGCCTGAAGGCCTGCTGCGCTGGAACCGGCTGGGGCGGCGGCTGCACCGGGGGCGGGTGCACGTCCTAGTCAATACGGTGCTGGAGCCCGCGCCGCGCACCACGGCGCCCAATGTGGCGGCGGTGTTAAGCCGCAGCTTCGAGGCCATGTTGCGGTTCTCCTATCGTCAGGCCCTGGGGACGGCGACGACCTTTTGCGCGGGCCACGGCCTGCCGATCAGCGTCGCCTCCATCCCCGAGGCGCCGGACCTGGGCGGCATGCTGAGCTTCGATACGGCGACGATGAAGCGGCTGTTCGACACGGCGCGCGAGCGGGCGCGGGCGGGCGAGTTGTGGCGCTCGCCGGCGCCTGCGCCGCAGGGGCTTCAGGGCCTGATGGATCGGTTGCGCCCGCGCGGATAAGGGGGTGGATAGCGGTTGCGGCCTTGCCTGACCGGCGCGTCGAGGCGCATGGAAGGGGCTTCCTCCCCAAAGACTTCCAAGGCCCTATCGTGTCCGACGCCGAACAGACCCCCGCTCCCGTCCTTGTGCCCGAAGGCCAGCCCGTCGGCCGCGTCATCGCCATGCCCGCCGACACCAACCCCGAGGGCGATATCTTCGGCGGCTGGCTGCTGGCCCAGATGGACCTCGCCGGCGCTACGCCGGCCTTCGAGCGCGCCAACGGCCGCTGCGCCACCGTGGCCCTGGACGGCATGGTCTTCCACCAGCCGGTCTCGGTCGGCGACGAGGTGTCGATCTACGCCAAGGTCGTCCATACCGGCCGCACCTCGATCCGCGTCCATGTCGAGGCGTGGAAGCGTTCGCGCGGCCAGCCCGAAGTCCAGTCCGTGCGCGTGACCGAGGGCGTCTTCACCTATGTGGCCATCGATGCTGACCGCAAGCCGCGTCCCTTGCCGCCGGTTCTGGACAGCCAGGCTTAAACATACCAGTGTTCAACCTTCGCCTCGGGGGAGGCTTGGAGGCTGAACATGTGGATTCTGGGGGCTTTTCTGGCGGGCCTGTTCCTGATCTTGCGGGAACTGGTCCCGCTGCTTCAGGCGCAGAGCAGCGGCGTCGTCTACACCAAGGGCCACGCGCGTCGGCGCGTGGCGCGCGCCGATGATCCTGAGCGGTTCCGGGCCCTGTGCCGCGGACGGTTCAAGGCCATGGGGCTGGGCGTCATTATCATCGCCATCGCCCTGGCCTGGCTGGTCGTGAACCTGGTGCTGATGGCGGCGGACGCGGCCTTGCCGGCCGCCTGATCCGGCGCGCAAGACCAAGCGCCGCACTCGGTAATTCTTGACGTTCGAGGCTTCGCACCCTACCTGCGGGCCATGGCTATTCGTCGCATCCTGACCATCGATAACGCCGCCGACCTGGCGATCCTCAAGGCCGTCTCCCCGCCCGTGGAGGGCGGCGTGACTGACGCGCTGCGCGCTCTCATGGATGACATGCTGGAGACCATGTACGCCGCGCCGGGCATTGGTCTGGCCGCCGCCCAGATCGGCGAGCTGAAGCGCGTCGTGGTCATGGACCTGGGCGACAAGGTCGTCGAGGGCCAGCCGGACGAGCCGGAGACCGAAGAAGACGCCCTGGCGCGCCGCAACCCGCGCTACTTCGTCAACCCGGAGGTGGTCTGGGCTTCGGACGAGCTGTTCTCCTACGAGGAGGGCTGCCTGTCGGTGCCGGAGTATTATGACGCCGTCGAGCGCCCGGCCCGCATCCGCGTCCGCTATCTGGATTACACCGGCCAGCAGATCGAGGAAGAGATCGAGGGTCTCTACGCCGTCTGCTTCCAGCACGAACTGGATCACCTGAACGGCGTCCTGTTCATCGACCACCTGTCGCGCCTGCGCCGCGAACGGGCCGTCGCCAAGGTCAAGAAGAACGCAAGGCTCGCCGCCTGATGGCCCGCAAGACCACGATCATCGACCCGCGCGGCCGTCGCCGCATGACCCGCAATCAGAAGGTGGGCGCGGCCAGCCTGGCCACCATCGTCGCCGTCGGCGCCATCGGCGTGGTGGCGGGCCTGCTGCTGGACCGTCTGCTCGACTTCGACGACGCCCTGGATGCGGGCGGCGAGTGGGACGAGGGCGGCGGCGTCTATACGCGCTGGATGTAATCCGCCCCACGGTCTAAAGGCGTGGCCATGCGCCTAGCCTTCATGGGAACCCCCGACTTCGCCGTGCCGTCGCTGGCCGAGTTGATCGCCTCGGGACACGACATCGCCGCCGTCTATTCGCAACCGCCGCGCCCGAAGGGCCGGGGCCAGAAGCTGACGCCGTCGCCGGTGCACGCCTTCGCCGAGGCCATGGGCCTGCCGGTCTTCACGCCCGAGAGCATGAAGGCCGCCGAAGCCATCGACACCTTCAAGAGCCTGGATCTCGACGCCGCCTGCGTCGTCGCCTACGGCCAGATCCTCAAGCCGGAAGTGCTGGAGGCCCCGCGTCTGGGCTGCTTCAACCTGCACGGCTCGCTGCTGCCGCGCTGGCGCGGGGCCGCCCCGATCCAGCGCGCCATCATGGCCGGCGACCGCCAGACGGGCGCCCAGATCATGCGGATGAGCGAGGGCCTGGACGAGGGCGCCATCATCCTGTCCGAGGTCATGGACATCCATGCCGACGACACGGCCGCCAGCCTGACTGAACGCATGGCTCATCTGGGCGCCGCCCTGTGGCCCCGGGCGCTGGCCGCCATCGAACGCGGCGGTTTCACCGAGACCGAACAGACGGGCGAGGCGACCTACGCCAAGAAGATCACCCCCGCCGAGGCCCGCATCGACTGGACCCGTCCCGCCGCCGAGGTGGACGCCCACATCCGCGGCCTGTCGCCCTTCCCGGGGGCCTGGTTCGAGGTTCAAGCCGACGGCGAGCCGGTGCGGATCAAGGCCCTGATGTCGGGGCTGGCCGAGGGGCAGGGGACGCCCGGTCAGGTGCTGGACGACGCCCTGACGGTGGCCTGCGGAACCGGTGCGGTGCGCCTGACCCGCGTGCAGCGCCCCGGCAAGGCGGTGCAGTCGGCGGACGAGATGCTGCGGGGCTTTCCGCTGCCTGTCGGCAGCATTCTTGGTGGGCCGCGGTCAGAAGGCTCCGCCTTCTCGACCCGACGCGGCCTGTAGTGCCCCGCTACCGCTTTACGGTCGAATACGACGGCTCGACCTATAACGGCTTTCAGGCCCAGGCGGGCCAGCCGACGGTGCAGGGCGCGATCGAGGCGGCGGTGACGGCCTTTTCCGGCCAGACCGTGCGCATCGCCGCCGCCGGGCGCACCGACACCGGCGTCCACGCCACGGGCCAGACCTGCCACGTCGATCTGGAGCGGGACTGGCCGGCGCGGACGGTGATGAACGCCCTCAACGCCCATCTGATGAACGAGGCGGTGGCGGTGCTGGACTGCGCCCCCGTCAGCGACGACTGGCACGCCCGCTTCACCGCCAACGGGCGCAAGTATCTGTATCGCATCCTCAACCGGCCCGGCCGTCCGGCGCTGGATCGGGGCCGGGTCTGGCACGTCAAGAAGCCGCTGGACGCCGAGGCCATGCACGCGGCGGCGCAGAGCCTGATCGGCTTGCATGACTTCACCACCTTCCGCGACGCCCAGTGCCAGTCGGCCAGCCCGGTCAAGACGCTGGACGTGGCCCGCGTCAGCCGCGTCGGCGAAGAGGTGCATCTGGTGTTCGAGGCCCGCAGCTTCCTGCACCGTCAGGTGCGCTCGATGGCGGGCAGTCTGGCCGAGGTCGGGCTGGGCCGTTGGGCCGTGTCCGATCTGGCCGACGCCCTGGCCGCCAGGGACCGCGCGCGCTGCGGCCCGGTGGCGCCGTCAGACGGTCTTTATCTGACGGGCGTCACCTATGAGGCCGAAGCCTAGCGCTTGAAGAGGCCGCCCAAGGCGTCGCCGACGCCGCCCGGCAGGTTGTTCAGCAGGCCGCCGAGCATGTCGTCGGCGCCCTCGGCCGAACCGTTCGGGGTCAGTTGGTCGACGGCTTTCGGCAGCAGGCCGGCCAGGGTCTCGCTGGCCTGTTCCGGCGAAATACCCAGCTTGGCGGCGAAATCGGCGATGGGGCCGGAGCCGAGCACCTGGCTGATCTGTTCGGCCGAAATCCCGGCGTTGCCGCCCTTGCCGATCCACGAACCGACCACGTCGCCGAGGCCGTTCTGACCGAATTTCTCGGCCAGCCCGCCGACGCCGCCCTGACCCTTGAGCAGGTCCGACAGGCCGCCCGCGGCGTCTCCGCCCAGGCCGCCCAGCACGTTATCCAGAAGTCCCATGATCGTCCTCCAATGAAGTCGTCAGTCTGACCGAACGACGCTACGCTTTTGTGGCGGTCCTGCAAGGCGCGGGGGGCGTCCCCAGGCGGCAGCCCTAGTTGCGGGCCGAGTTGGAGCTGGAGGTCACGGCCTGGCCGGCGGCTTCCAGATCGCGGCCGACGCCGGCGATGGTGTTGCAGGCGGCGGTGGCCAAGGCGGCGGCGATGACGCCGAGAACGATAAGTTTGCGCATGGGAATTCCCCGAAAAAGTCGATTGAAGGCTTCAACGTGAAGCTTGACCATAAGGTTGCATGGCCAATTCATCCTTCAATCTGCTAACGGCGAAACCATGACGCAAGCTCTCGACACCGCCGCCCGCCGTCTGGTCGACACCCTCGTGATGAACGGGATCGACAAGGTCTTCTGTGTGCCCGGCGAGAGCTATCTCGCCGTGCTCGACGCCCTGGCCGACGTGCGCGACCAGATCGAGGTCATCGTCTGCCGCCACGAAGCCGGCGCCGCCAACATGGCCGAGGCCTATGGCAAGCTGACGGGCAAGCCGGGCGTCTGCATGGTCACGCGCGGACCGGGCGCGACCCACGCCTCGATCGGCGTGCATACGGCGCATCAGGACTCGACGCCGATGATCCTCTTCGTCGGCCAGATCGCCCTGACCGATCGCGGGCGCGGCGCCTTCCAGGAGGTCGACTACCGCGAGGTCTTCGGCGGCCTGGCCAAGTGGGCGACCGAGATCGAAAGCCCCGAGCGCACCGTCGAGATCGTCGAGCGCGCCTTCGCCACCGCCCTGCAGGGCCGCATGGGTCCGGTGGTCGTGGCCCTGCCCGAGAACATCCTGCACGACGATGGCGGCCTGGCGCCGGTGCGCCCCGTGGTCGCCGCCAAGGCCGCGCTGGACCCGGCCTTTGTCGAGCAGGTGAAGGCGCGTCTGGCCAAGGCCGAGCGGCCCATGCTGATCCTCGGCGGCTCCGGCTGGACCGACGCCGCCACCGAGGCGGTCGCCGCCTGGGCCGAGCGGCTGAGCCTGCCGGTCGCCCTGTCCTTCCGCCGCAAGGATTTGATCCGCAACGACCATCCGTCCTACGCCGGCGACGTCGGTCTGGGCGTCAATCCGAAGCTGGTGGCGCGGATCAAGGACGCCGACCTGATCATCGCCGTCGGCGCGCGTCTGGGCGAGAACCCGACCCAGGGCTACACCCTGCTGGATCGCACCAAGACCGCCGAGAGCCTGATCCACATTCATCCGGGCGCGGAAGAACTGGGCCGCGTCTGGGCGCCCGCTCTGGCCGCGACCGCCGACAACTCTCTGGCGGCGCTGGCCCTGTCGAGCATCGACCCGGGCCGGACCTGGGGCGATCTGGCCGCCGCCGCCCATGCCGATTTCATGACCTTCTCCACGCCGATCGCGGTGAACAGCGCGGTCAACATGAGCGAGGTCATCGCCCATCTGGCCGAGGTCCTGCCGGAAGACGCCATCCTGACCAATGGCGCGGGGAACTTCGCCGCCTGGCTGCACCGCTTCCACCGCCATCAGGCCCGCCGCACCCAGCTGGCCCCGACCTCGGGCGCCATGGGCTACGGCTATCCGGCGGCGCTGGGGGCCAAGGTTGTCGAGCCGGCGCGCGAAGTCGTCTGCATCGCCGGCGACGGCGACTTCATGATGAGCGCCAACGAGATGGCCACCGCCGCCCAATACGGCCTCGGCGTCATCGTGGTGGTCGTGGACAACGGCACCTTCGGCACCATCCGCATGCACCAGGAGCGGGAATACCCGACCCGCGTCATCGCCACCGAGCTGAAGAACCCCGACTTCGTCAAATACGCCGAGGCCTTCGACGCCTTCGCCGTGCGCTGCGAGGCGACCGGGGACTTCCCTGCGGCCCTGGCGGCGGCGCGCGAGGCGGCGGCGGGCGGTCGACCGGCCCTGGTCCACCTGATCACCGACGCCGAGCAGATCGCGCCGGGGCGGACGATCACGGACCTGCGCGGGCAATAGGATTGTCCCTCTCCCGGCGGGAGAGGGCTTGAGCCTCGGAGAGCCGCAGGCGATCCGCTAGGCGAAAGGGTGAGGGGCCACAGCTTCCGTCGGCGTCAGCCGTTGCCGCGACGGCTTGCGCCGACTTCAATCGTGAACCCTCATCCGGCCCTGCGGGCCACCTTCTCCCATCGGGAGAAGGGAAGCGCTCTTAGCTTGCGCCCGACGCCGCCTCGGGGAACAGTGCCGCCTCGTCGTTCCGAGGGGTTTCATGCGTCGTTTTCTGATCTCGTCCGTAGCCGTTCTGGCGCTTTGCGCCGTCGCGCCCGCCGCCGTGGCCCAGACCGCCGCGCCCGCCGCCGCAGCGGCCCAGGCGCAAAGCGAGGACGCCCGCCTCGACGCCTTCTTCGAGCAGGCCTTCCAGGAACGCATCGCCCTCAGCCCGCAGCAGATGACCGCGCTGGGTCTCAAGACCGACTACGACAAGCTGGACGACGTCTCCGACGCCGCCGCCGAGCGCGCCCTGGCGCTGCAGGAAGCCCAACTGGCCCGCATGAAGGCCGAGTTCGATCCGACCAAACTCGGCGCCCAGAGCAAGATGTCCTGGCGGCTGTTCGAATACGGCGTGCAGCAGGCGCGCCTGTCGAACCAGTGGCGCGACTGGAACTTCCAGTTCGCCGCCAACAGCAATCCGACCACCAGCCTGCCGGTCTTCCTGATCAACAATCACCGCATCGCCAGCGTCTCGGACGCCGAGGCCTATGTGTCGCGGATCGGCGAGGCCGAGCGCTACATGGGCCAGGTGGCGACGACGCTGAAGGCGCGCGCCGCCGAGGGCGTGGTCTCGCCCCGCTTCGTGTTTGCGCCCTCGATCGAGAACACCCGCGCGGTCATCACCGGCGCGCCCTTCGACAACGGCGCCGACAACCCGGTCTGGGCCGATTTCCAGAAGAAGGTCGGGGCGCTGGACGCGGATCAGGCCACCAAGGACCGGCTGCTGGCCTCGGCCCGCGCCGCCCTGACCGGCCCCTACAAGCGTGGCTTCGACACCGTCCTGACGGCCTTGGCCGAGGTTCAGCCGATGGCCGACAGCGACGCGGGCGTCTGGCGGTTGCCGAACGGCGAGGCCTATTACAACGCCCGCCTGCAGCTCTCGACCACGACCGACCTGACCGCCGACCAGATCCACCAGATCGGTCTGGACGAGGTGGCCCGCATCCAGCGCGAGATGGAGGTCATCAAAACGAAAGTCGGCTTCGACGGCTCGCTGCAGGACTTCTTCGTCTTCCTGAAGACCGATCCGCGCTTCCAGTATCCGAACACGCCGGAGGGCAAGGAGCAGTATCTGACCGACGCCCGGGCCTTCATCGCCCAGGTCATGGCGATCGCGCCGCAGTGGTTCTCCAACCTGCCCAAGGCGGCGCTCGAGGTCCGTGCGGTCGAGCCGTTCCGCGAGGCCACGGCCTCGATCGCCTTCTACAATTCGCCGGCCCCGGACGGCTCGCGGCCCGGCATCTACTACGTCAACCTGTCGGACATGACCCAGGTGCTGAAGCCCCAGATCGAGGGCATCAGCTATCACGAGGGCGCGCCGGGCCATCACTTCCAGATCGCCTATGCCCAGGAGATCGAGGGCCTGCCGCGCTTCCGTCGCTTCGGCGGCTACGGCGCCTACGCCGAGGGCTGGGGCCTCTACGCCGAGCAGCTGGGCAAGGAGATGGGCTTCTATCAGGACCCCTATTCCGACTTCGGCCGCCTCTCGACCGAACTGTGGCGCGCGGTGCGTCTGGTGACGGACACGGGCCTGCACGCCAAGCGGTGGTCGCGTGAGGACGCCATCGCCTATTTCCGCGACAACTCGCTGCTGTCCGAGCGCGACATCGTCAAGGAGGTCGAGCGCTACATCACCAATCCCGGCCAGGCGACCAGCTACAAGATCGGCGAGCTGAAGATCGAGGAGCTGCGCGCCAAGGCCGAGGCGACCCTGGGCGACCGCTTCGACATCAAGGACTTCCACGCGGTGGTCCTCGGTTCCGGCTCGGTGCCGCTGGACGTCCTGGCCGATCAGGTCGACGCCTGGATCGCGGCGGGCGGCGGCAAGCCGGTCGCCTGAGGCTCGCGTTTACGGTCCTAGAGCGGTAAAGGGCCGCCATGCCCTTTACCGCCACCGTCCTGACCATGTTCCCCGAGGCCTTTCCCGGGCCGCTCGGCGTGTCGCTGATCGGCACCGCCTGGCGCGAGAAGGGGCTGTGGAATCTGCAGACGCTGGACATTCGCGCCTTTTCCGAAGATAAGCGCGGCTTCCTGGACGACACCCCCGCGGGTGGCGGCCCTGGAGCCGTGTTGAAAGCGGATGTGGTGGCCCGGGCTTTAGACAGTCTAGAGGGCCCGCCCAACCTTCCGATGAGAAGGCCGCTTTTGTACATGAGCGCACGCGGTCGACCCCTGACGCAGGCGCGAGTGAAGGAATGGGCCAAGGCCGACGGCATCGTCGTGCTTTGCGGTCGTTTCGAGGGGGTGGACCAGCGGGTGCTCGACGCCCGCGGGTTCGAGGAGGTCTCCGTCGGGGACGCGGTGCTCGCCGGTGGCGAGGCGGCGGCCATGGTGGCGATCGAGGCGTGCGTACGACTGATCCCTGGTGTTCTGGGCGCGGCAGACAGCCTGTCGTCCGAGAGCTTCGAGGACGGTCTTCTGGAACACCCGCAGTACACGCGACCGCGGACGTTCGAGGGGCACGACATTCCCGAGGTGCTGCTGTCGGGCGATCACAGGAAGATCGCGCAATGGCGGGAGGCGCAACGGGAAGAGACCACGCGGGAACGGCGCCCGGACCTCTGGGCGGCGCATCTGGCGAAGACGACTGCGGAGCCTGGCTCCGCCAAATCAAAGGCAAAGGGCGCTAAAGCCCGAGGAGAATAGACATGAACATCGTCCAGCAAATCGCTGCCGAAGAAAAAGCCCGCCTGCTCGAAGGCAAGACCATCCCCGACTTCCAACCGGGCGACACCCTGCGCGTCCACGTGAAGATCAAGGAAGGCGAGCGCGAACGCATCCAGGCGTTCGAAGGCGTCTGCATCGCCCGCGACAGCGGCGGGATCAACGAGACCTTCACGGTCCGCAAGATTTCCTTCGGTGAAGGCGTGGAGCGTCGCTTCCCGATCCTGTCGCCGAACATCGACTCCATCGAAGTGAAGCGTCGCGGCGTCGTCCGTCGCGCCAAGCTCTACTACCTGCGCGACCGTCGCGGTAAGTCGGCCCGGATCGCCGAGCGTCAAATCGCTCGCCCGGCCAAGGGCGCTGCCGTTCCGGTCACCGGTTCGGCTGACAAGGGCGACGAGGCTTGATCCCAAGCCCCGGCTCTGCGCTGAAATGATCAAGGCCCCGGCGGAAACGCCGGGGTCTTTTTCATTTTAGGGCGCTATCGCGCGCCGCGCGGCGACGCGCTGCTTGAGCGCATTCTCTTTTGGGGCTATCGCGCGCTGCTTGAGCGAGGTCTTGGGGCGCTATCGCCAGCCGCGCGGCGGCTGGCTGCTAGAGCGCGTATTTTCCTCCCCATGAAGGGGAGGGAGATTTCTCTGTCTACTGCGGATGCAGCGGATTGTCGGCGTCGCGCTGGCCTTCGAGGCTGCGTCGCAGGGCGTGCATTTCGTCGCGGCTGGTCCTGACGGCGGCATAGGCGCGGCGGATGGTTTCCCTGGTCGTGGCCGACAGAGCCTCGTCGGCCAGGGCGTGGTCGAACCGGGCCTGCAGATGGGTTTCGCCGCTTTCCACGGAGCCGACGACTGAGGCCTCGTCCCGCAGCAGGGCGTGTTTGATGTCCATGAAGGCGCGCTGGGCCTTGGCCAGGATGGAGCCTTCGTCCTCGGCATGGCCGCCGAGGCCGCGCACGGTAGCCTGCAGTTCGGACGCGCTCCGGCGCCGTTCTTCGCTGCGACGCTGGAACAACGCGCGATAGCGGGCGTCCTCGGTCTCGGCCGCCGCCTCGGCGTAGCCGTCGGCGCTGTCGATCAGGCCCTCGGCCAGATGGTTCAGAACCTCGATGTCATGACTGTTGGGAGAGTTCACCGGACACCTCCGTGGCTGACGCAGGTGAAACCCGCGCCAGCGGCGAAGGTTGCCCTTCGCCCTACAGCTTGGTGCGCAGCGACCACAGCTCGGGGAAGCAGCGGCGCTTCAGCGTCTCGACCAGATAGCCGACGCCGTCGGTGCCGCCCGTGCCCTGACGCCGGCCGATGATGCGCTCGACCGTCACCACGTGCTTGTGGCGCCAGGTCAGCAGGGCGTCGTCCAGATCGACCAGCTTCTCGGCCAGTTGATACAGCGGCCACCAGCGCTCGGTATCGCGATAGACCTCCAGCCAGGCGGCCTCGACGCCCTCGGACGGCTCATAGGTCTGGCTGACGTCGCGGTTCAGCACCTCGGCCGGGACGGGCAGGCCGGCCAGCGACAGCTGCCGCAGGGCGTCGTCGTAAAGGCTGGGGGCCTCCATGGCCGCCACCAGCGCCGCATGGGCCTCGGGACGCTCGACGTGGAAGCGCAGGAAGCGCGGGTCCTTCAGGCCCAGCATGGTCTCCAGACGACGGAACTGGTCGCTCTGGAAGCCTGAGCTGGCGCCCAGGTCGCCGCGGAATTTCAGATAGTCGGAGGGCGTCATGGTGGCCAGGATGTCCCAGCTCAGGGTCATGACCGCCTGGATGCGGCTGACGCGGGCCAGACTCTTGTAGGCGGGGACCAGATCGCCGGCGCGGATCAGGCTCTGGGCCAGGGCCATCTCGTGCAGGATCTGCTTGAGCCACAGTTCCTTGGTCTGGTGGATGATGACGAACAGCATTTCGTCATGCTGGTCCGAGCGGGGGTGCTGGGCGCTCAGCAGCTCGTCGAGCGACAGATAGCCGGCGTAGGTGATGCCGGTCGGCTCGTGTTTGGCGGTCTCGATGGCCTTGCCACGAATGTCTGGGCCGCGGATGTCGTCAGGGGCGTCGGTCATGGCCGCTGTATCGCTCCTGTCGCGCCTCAGAGCCAGCCCTTCTTCTTGAACCAGGCCAGCGGCAGGACCGCCGCGACCACCATGGCGACCAGGGCGGCGGGATAACCCCAGACCTGCGGCAGTTCCGGCATATGGTCGAAATTCATGCCGTAGATGGAGGCGATCAGCGTCGGCGGCATGAAGGCGACCGCCGCCACCGAGAAGATCTTGATGATCGAGGACTGTTCGATATTGATCAGGCCCAGCGCCGCCGACAGCTGGAAATTGATGCCCGCCGCCACCGACTGATTGTGCACGATCAGGCTTTGGGCGTCGCGAGCCAGGGACTTCAGGTGCTCACGCGCCTCCTTGTCCTTCACCAGCCGGTCGTTCAGGGCGACGAAGGCGAAGACGCGCGACAGGCCGGCCAGGCTCTGTTCGATGCGCGCGTTGGCGATATGGGCGCGGCCCAGTTTGGCGATCAGCTTTTCAAAGCCGACGGACTTCTTGTCGGCGAAGACGTGGCCGGCCACGGCTTCGACCTTCTCGACATTGTGCGACAGCACGTCCGAGGCGCGGTCGATGACCGCCTCCATCAGGTTGAGAAAGACGTCGGCGCCGGACCCGCACAGGTTCGGCTCGCGCGACAGCTTGTCGTCCATGATGGAGAAGGGGCGGGGGTTGAAATAGCGGATGGTGATCAGCGGTCCGCTGGTCAGGACGAAGGTCACGGGGCCGATGGCGGGAATGTCCTCGTCGCCGCGCGCGATCAGGTCGGCGGTGACGAAGCTCGCCCCGTCCTCGCGATAGAGGCGGCTGGAGGCCTCCAGCTCCGACATTTCCTCGCGGGTGGGCAGGGCCAGGTTCACGGCGCGCTCGATCGCCAGCTCCTCGTCGCGCGTCGGCGACAGCAGGTCGATCCACAGCAGATCGGGATCCAGCCGGAGGTCTTGCGGCGACGGCGGCAGCAGCTCGCAGGCCTGGCTGCCGCGGCGATACAGGCGGATCATGGCTTCCGCCTTTCGGGCCTAGTTGCTGCTGCGGGCTTCGGCGGCGCCGGCGGCCATCTGGCGGCCGTTGTCGAAGGCGTCGCGGGCGCCTTTGTAGACAAAGCCGTAGGTCGGATAGACGGTGGTGCCCAGGGCGTTGATCGGGTTGTACCAGACCTTGACCCGGCTCCAGTCGCCCGAGGGGGAGACGTCGACGACGGTGACGTTCTCCTCGACCTTGCCGCGGCTGCCGCCCCAGTTGGCGTGGGTCACGCGGATGACGCGATCGGTCAGGATGTCGGACACGACGGCGACGTGGCCCTTGTCCATCCGGCCGCTGGGCTGGAAGACCAGGACCGAGCCGGTTTCAGGGGCGCGGCCGGTGCGGAACTTGTCGACCGCCTGGCGCCACCAGGTCCAGGCGTCGCCGAACAATTGGATGCCTGAGAACATCCGGGCGAAGGTCACGCACTGCCAGTAGGCGTCGTCGGCCTTGGCCGGCGCCGGGGCGAGGGCGAAGAAACCCAAGGACGCCGCGACGGCGGCGGCTGCGAGCCGTTTCATCATCTGGCGTGCTCCCGACTAAAACGCGGACCAAGCCTTAGCTGATAGTGTCCGAAGGTTGAAGAACCGTTTCGGACTGTTTCGCGGCGTGATCCACAGGCGGGCGCCGTCGCTCGGCCATGCCGCGCAGCGCCTTGCGAGCCGGGCGTTCGATCAGATGATAGGTGACGGCGGCCGCGGCGATCAGGCCGATCACGACCGCCAGCCAGACGAAAAGCGACAGTCGCTTGTCCTCGGCCCCGGTCGCCCGGGCGGCCAGATTGACCGCCAGGATCTGCCACGGCGCGCAGACCATATAGACGGAATAGCTGATCTCGCCGAGATAGACGGCGGGCTTGGAGCCCAGCCAGCCGGCCTTGCCGTCGGGGATGGAGGCCAGGGCCAGGATCAGCAGACCGGCGGCCAGAACCGTGACGGCGTCCCAGGCCAGGACCGAGGCTGAGGCGATCATGACGACGGCGGCGCTCAGGGCCAGCAGCCCGGCGCGGGGCAGGGGCGCACGGCGATAGACGAGGTAGAGGGCGCAGCCGTAGGCGAAGCAGGGAACGATCCTCAGCGCGCCCCAGCGGAAGGTGGCCTCGGTCAGAGGGAAGCCCGCCAGCCGCTCGAACGCCGCACAGAGCCCCATCAGGAAGACCGCCGCCCCCGCCGTCGCCGCCCAGGGGCGCTTGCGCAGCGGCCAGGCGGCCAGGGCGAACAGGGGGAAGGCCAGATAGGCGAACCACTCCGCCGAGATCGACCAGGAGGGGTGGTTCCAGCCCGCCTCGCCGGCGAAGCCCCAGGCGTGGACCATCAGCAGATGGGCGGGCAGGGTCTTCCAGCTCAGGACGCTGCCGTCGATGCTCATCCCCACGGCCACGGCCGCCAGACCCAGGGCCATGACCCCC
>NZ_JBOHLI010000009.1:0-62971 GCF_050729455.1 Brevundimonas sp. | reverse complement strand
CACCTGGCCGACGCCGCCTCCGGCCCGGCCTTCTGCTCGGCCTCGGGCGTCCTGCTGCGCGCCGCCTACGGCCCCCGCGAGGCCGTCTCGGCCCGCAAGCTGATGTCCCGTCAGATCACCGCCGCCGACGCCCCCAAGGTGCACCGCGGCGGCATGGTGGCCCGCGCCGCAGGCTGGCTGCGAGACAACCTCTAGGCGCAACGCGGCCCGGCGCCGCCTCGCGTCGCCCCATTCCTGTCTGTTTTCGACGCACGTCGTCTGATCGGATGTTGTTGAAACTGCCCCGATGGCGCTTGTTTGCGCGTTATTTTTGCGCGCTGGGTATGGATCTGAGAACGGTCCACGCTCACGGAACGCGCCTCGGCCATGTGTGACCTGACTGTGGCCTCATTGTTACAGGTTTGACGCGTGATGGCCTGATTTGGGTCACAAAGGTTGTCCGAACGGCAATTTCCATTAGACGGGACGGCCTGTCATGCGGGCGCCGTGCGCGATTCCGCTGTGCTGAAGTTCAACAAGGTTGGGGCCACACAAATATGCACTTGAAGCGCAAACACCTGTTCGGGACGACCGTTCTCGCCGGCGTCATCGCCGCCTCGGCTCCCGCTTTCGCTCAGACCGCGCCTGCCGCTGAATCCCAAGAGGCGACCCAGGTCGAAGAGATCGTCGTCACGGGCTCGCGCATCCGTCGCGATCCGGTCAACGCCCCGACGCCGCTGATCCAGGTGACGCGCGAGGCGCTGCTGGAAACCGGTCAGACGACCATGATCGACTACCTGGCCACCATCCCGGCCCTGTCGAACTCGCTGGTCCCGTCGGACACCACCGGCTCGCTGAACATCACCGGCCTGTCGTTCGCTAACCTGCGCTCGCTGGGTTCGGGCCGCACGCTGACCCTGGTTGACGGCCGCCGTCACGTCGGTTCGCAGGCCGGCAGCCTGGCCGTCGACGTCGACACCGTCCCGCGTCTGCTGATCGAGAACGTCGAGATCATCACCGGCGGCGCCTCGTCGGTTTACGGCGCCGACGCCGTGTCGGGCGTGGTCAACTACATCCTGCGCAAGGACTTCGAAGGCCTCGAGTTCGACACCCGCTACGGCCAGATCAACCAGAGCGGCAACTCGTCGGTTCGCGCCTCGCTGCTGGCGGGCCGCAACTTCTTCGACGACCGTCTGAACCTGTACGGCTTCGCCGAGTACGAGCGGATCGAGGAAATCGTCGGCCGCGACATCGACTGGCTGTCCGACGGCCGCGGCATCGTGGCCGTGGACGCCGACCCGACCAGCCCGGCGATCGGCACGAACAACGACGGCTTCATCGACCAGAAGCTGTTCTACGATCTGCGCTCGATCAACCGTCCGCGCTGGGGCGTCACCACGGTCGCCAACACCCAGCAGCCCAGCGCCCTGCAGAACCCGCTGATCCCGGTCGGCAACTGCGCCAGCGTGACGTCGGCCAACTGCTATGCCGTCAGCCCGACCCACACCTACTGGTATGAAAACGGCGCCGCGCGACTGGTCAACTTCGGCACGCGCGTCGGCAACGTCGGTCTGAACCGTCCGTTCAACATCGGCGGCGACGGCTACAACAACAACACCGACTTCTCGGGCTTCAGCCGCACGCCTGAATCGGAATCGATGCGCTTCCAAACGGGCGTGAACTTCCGCCTGACCGACAACATCCAGGCGTCGGTCGAGGCCAAGTACGTCAACGAAGACTCGTTCATCTCGACGCAGCCGACCTTCTTTGACGTCTTCGTCGCCGATCTGACCGCCAGCGGCATCTTCGGCGCGGCCGTGCCTGTGTCGACGACCACCGTTCAGGGCGTGTCGGGGAACTCGTACTTCACCCGTCGCGACAACGCCTTCCTGCCGGCGATCATCAACCAGCAGATGGCGAACAACCCGGTCGCCACCTATGGCAACCCGACCGCGACGACCCCGGGCGCCGTGACGGCCACCACCCAGCGCGCCTGGGCCCGCCACTCGGCCTTCGGTCCCGATCGGACCCAGGAGAACAACCGCGAACTGCAGCGCTACGTGGTCAGCCTGAAGGGCGACTACGATCAGGTGGCCTTCATCAAGAACCTGGGTTGGGACCTGTCCTACACCTACGGCCAGATGGAGAACGCCAACAAGGAAACCGGCATCGACAAGCTGCGTCTGTCGCACGCCCTGGACGCGGTGGTCGACACGGCCGGCCTCGTCAGCGGCAAGCCGGGCGAGGTGGTCTGCCGCGTCAAGCTGATGGCTGCCCGGGGAGATCGTATCGACGTCTATAACCCGCTGGACAAGCGCTATATCGGCGGCGCCACGCCGGGCGTCTATGCCGCCACCGATCCGGAAGTGGCGCAGTGCGTGCCGCTGAACGTCTTCGGCGCGGGCAACCAGTCGGAGGCCGGTCTGGCCTTCATCGACGCGCAGGTCACGGTTCGCGAGAAGAACGAGCAGGAAAACGCGGTCGCCGCGGTTTCGGGCCAGCTCTGGGACTTCTGGGGCGCCGGCGCGATCGGCTTCGCCGTCGGCGGCGAGTATCGTCGTGAGTTCACCGAAGGCGTGGGCCGCGACGCCGACACCGCCGGTCGCTTCCTGCAGCTGAACACCGGCGCCGACTTCCTGGGCGCCGAGTATGAAAGCGAGGAGGCGTTCGCCGAACTGTCGCTCCCGATCTTCCGCGACTCCTTCCTGGGCGAGTATGCCGAACTCAGCGGTTCGTACCGCTACTTCGACTACACCACGGCGGGTGACGGCGACGTCTATGGCGTGAACCTGATCTATCGTCCGATCCAGGACATCACGTTCAAGACCAGCTTCAACACCTCGTTCCGCGCGCCGAACCTGGGTGAGAACTTCTCGCCCAACACCCAGACGTTCGCCAACGGCTTCGTCGATCCGTGCGACACGCGTCAGATCACGGCGTCGGCCCGTACGGCGGCCGAGCGCACCAACCGCATCGCGAACTGCACCGCCCTGGCGGCGCAGCGCGGCCTGACCTACGACTTCGCCGGCACCACGCCGTCGGTGGCGGACGACTACCTGCCCACCTACTCGGCCGGTATCGCAGGCGTGTCGGGCGGCAATCCGAACCTGAAGCCGGAAGAGTCCGAGTCGTTCACCTTCTCGGCCGCTCTGCAGCCGCGCTTCGTCCCGAACCTGTCGCTGGTGCTCGACTACTATGAGATCGAGATCACCGACGTGATCGCGACGGTGTCGGCCCAGGTTCTGGCCAACCAGTGCGTGGACGGGCCCGCCCTGAACGCCACGGCGTGCGGCTTCATCTTCCGCGAGAACCCCAACTCGGGCGATCCGTTCGACGTGTTCAAGGTCGGTCGTCCGGCGGGCCACCCGATCGGCGGCTTCCAGATCGGTTCGCTCAACTACGCCAAGCGTCAGACGCGCGGTCTGGACTTCACCGTCAACTACTCGTTCGACACCGAAGAAATGCTCGGCAAGAACTGGGGTCGTTTCAACTACTCGCTGGGCGGCCTGTGGCTGATCGAGCAGAAGTTCTTCAACGACGCGGCCAACCCGAGCGCCTTCACCGAAGCGGCGAGCACGGTCTTCTACCCGCGCGTTCGCTTCACCTCGCGCCTGACCTGGCAGCCCACGGACGTCGTGTCGCTGACCTGGACGGCCGACTGGCAGACGTCGCAAGACATCAACCAGTACCGCGACGTGATCGCCGGCGGAAACCTCGACAGCCAACCGGTCGAATGGTACCGCACCGGCAACTTCGCCCGTCACGACTTCTCGGTCCGCTACAAGGTCCGGGACGACCTCTCGATCTACGGCGGCGTGACCAACGCCTTCGACGCCGAGCAGTCGCCGTGGCTGGGTTCGACCCTCACCTCGAACTTCGACCCCTATGGTCGTCGCTTCAACATCGGCCTGAACTACCGTCCCTGGTAAGTTCGGTTCGATCCGAAACGGAAAGGGCGGCTCGCAAGAGCCGCCCTTTTTGTTTTTGGGAGTCCTCGTGCCGAAAAATGAAGGAAATCTGCAGTCACGCTCGCCGTGACGGGTTCAAAATCGGCCGACTCATATTACCGGGGTAACACTCCGTTAACGCAAAGAGGGCTTTCCTTAACGCGCTCATAACCAATGCGATTCGGCGGGGATTTCGCATCGGGGCTAACGGGCAGGGTCGGAAGGTCGGAACAAGAATATGTCTCTCTCGCTGGTGAAGCCGCAACACACGGAACTGAAGCCCCGGATCGTCGTTTTCGGCGTCGGCGGCGCGGGCGGAAACGCCGTGAACAACATGATCGACGCCGGCCTTGAAGGGGTCGAGTTCGTCGTCGCCAACACCGACGCCCAGCACCTGAGCTTCGCCAAGACCGACCGCCGCATCCAACTGGGCGAGACCATCACCCAGGGCCTCGGCGCCGGCGCCCACCCCGAAGTCGGCATGAACGCCGCCGAGGAGAGCGCTGACGAGATCCACGCGCACCTGGACGGCGCGCACATGGTCTTCATCACCTGCGGCATGGGCGGCGGCACCGGCACCGGCGCGGCCCCCGTCATCGCCAAGTGCGCCCGCGACCGCGGCATCCTGACCGTCGGCGTCGTCACCAAGCCCTTCACCTTCGAGGGCCGTCACCGCATGCGTCTGGCGGACTCCGGTGTCGCCGAGCTGCAGCGCTACGTCGACACCCTGATCGTCATCCCGAACCAGAACCTGTTCCGCGTCGCCAACGAGCGCACGACCTTCGCCGACGCCTTCGGCATGGCCGACCAGGTGCTGCACTCGGGCGTGCGTTCGATCACCGACCTGATGATCCTGCCGGGCCTGATCAACCTCGACTTCGCCGACGTCCGCGCCGTCATGTCCGAAATGGGCAAGGCGATGATGGGCACGGGCGAGGCCACGGGCGACGATCGCGCCCTGCTGGCCGCTCAGAACGCCATCGCCAACCCGCTGCTGGATGAAACCAGCCTCAAGGGCGCCAAGGCCGTGCTGGTGAACATCACCGGCGGTCTGGACATGACCCTGCTGGAAGTCGACGAGGCCGCCAACGCCATCGCCGCTGAAGTGGACGGCGACGCCAACATCATCTTCGGCGCCGCCTTCGACCCGGCCCTGGACGGCAAGATCCGCGTCTCGGTCGTCGCCACCGGCATGGACGAAGCCGTCATCCAGAAAATCGAACCGCAAGGTTCGGCCTTCTCGGACCGCCGCCCGACCGCCGCCGCGCCGCGTCAGCCTGAAGTCCGCATCGAGCCGGTCCGCGAACCGGTCCGCGCGCCCGAGCCGGCTCCGGTCTATGAAGCCCCGGCCGCGCGCGCCGCGCCCGAGCCGCGCCCGGAACCCGTCATCCACGACGCGCCTCGCAATCTGGAGCCGATCGTCGATCCGTGGGTCGAGGAATATGAATCCGGCGCCGTCCGCGCCGAGCCGGTCGCCGCCTCGCAAGGCGACCTCTACTTCGACCGCGGCCAGCCGCAACAGCAGCAGCCGCAGGCCCGTCCGGCCTCGCGCCGTGAAGAGGGCCCGGTCGCCGAGGAAGAATACTACGACGACCGCGATCACCGTCGCAGCGGCTGGAGCCTGTTCGGCAAGAAGCGCCAGCAGCCGCAACAGCAGCAGCAACCGTCCTACGCGCCGCCGCCGTCGTCGAACCGCACGACCCAGCAGCTGCGCCAGTCCCAGTCGGCCCAGCCGACCCAGGACTATCAGGCCGGTCACGCCGAAGACGACGACCTGGAAATCCCGTCCTTTCTTCGCCGCCTCGCGAACTGATCGGAAAAGACGCTGATTGAAGCGCCCCGGAGCCTGGCTCCGGGGCGTTCTTCGTTGGACGGACACTTTGGCGTCGAGCGTAGCCCTGCGAGCTATTCGCCTTCGTTATGGGAGGTGACGATTGATCCGTCCGCTCTCGAGAAACAGACCGTCGACTCTCCGCCGAGGCTATTGGGCTTGAGCTTAAGGCCGACGCAGACCGTCTCCGGCAAGTATATGACTACCGGATTGGTGGTCTTCAGGGCTTCGCGCCGAGCGTCTTTCCCTGGGCCGAACCCCCACTCGATGGCTTTGGTTACCCACGGTTCGTCGGATGGGCTGTAGCTAGCGGGGGTTGCGCTTTGTGGGCAGCAGGACGCCAAAAGCACGGGTATCATGCTGGAGCCAAGCGTCAGGGCTCTATAGGTTGGCTTGCTGTTTGGCATTGCGATGTTATCGCATCATCTTCTGGTCTTGATGCCAAGCCCCGCTGTTGGGCAATGGTCGTCCTTGGTATGCACGCGCGTTGTGCGCCGATCCTTGGCGTTTCGCTCGCCGAAACATTTCGAAACCCATCTTTCATTTCGCGCTTGAGGCGACGTGGTTAAACGACGGGTGAGGCGAACTCCGCACGACTGCGCGGAGCCGCGCTATACAGAGAGTTTCAGCTTGTCGGTCCGTAACGACCATCACGAACAGACCATCGTCGCCCCGGCCATCTGCGCCGGCGTGGGCGTCCACACCGGCCAGCGCGTCAAGCTGGTCGTGCGTCCGGCCGCGACCGGCGCGGGCATCGTCTTTGTGCGCACCGACATCACTGACCGCGACAACCGCATCCCCGTCTCGGGTGAGGCCGTCGTCGACGCCCGCCTGAACACCATGATCGAGAACGCGGCGGGCGTGCGCCTGTCGACCATCGAGCACATGATGGCCGCCCTGTGCGCCCTGGGCGTCTCCAACGCCGTGATCGAGGTCGACGGCCCCGAGCTGCCGATCCTGGACGGCTCGGCGCTGCAGTTCGTGCAACTGCTGGACCGCGCCGGCTTTCGCCGTCAGGAAGCCCCGGTCCGCCACATCGAGATCCTCAAGCCGATCCGGGTGGAGGAGGGCGACAAGTCCGCCGTCCTGCTGCCCTGCGACCGCTATGAGATGCGCTTCGAGATCGACTTCCCCACCCCGGTGATCGGCAATCAGGTGGTGGACTTCGTCGTGGACGAGGCGACCTTCCGCTCGGACATCATGGCCGCCCGCACCTTCGGCTTCGCCCATGAGGTCGAGGCCCTGCGTCAGGCCGGTCTGGCCCGCGGCGGTTCGCTGGAAAACGCCGTGGTCATCGACGGCGACGAGATCCTGAACCCCGGCGGCCTGCGCATGGAACGCGAGTTCGTGCGCCACAAGGCCCTGGACGCCATCGGCGACCTCTACGTCCTCGGCGCGCCCCTGCTGGGCCGCTACGAAGGCGTCAAGGCGGGCCACGCCCTGAACAACAGGCTGGTCCGCGCCCTGCTGGCCCAGCCCGACGCCTGGCGCGAAACGACCCGCGTCCCCGACATGGCGATGGCGGGCTGATTCAGCCCAGGCTGATCGTCGAGATCAGCCGCCCGAAATCAGCTTCTCCCGCCAGATAGGCCCGACGGTTCGAGTAGAACCGCGCGGCATCCGCGCGCGTGTCGTCGCCGGTCCAGTCGGCGTCGCCGACGCCGGCCTGCTCCAGCCGCCACAGGACGAAGCCGGGCAGGTCGAACAGGCGCTTGTCCTCTGCGGCGCCGGGGGCGAAGAAGCGCTCGCTGCCGGGGTCGTGGCGGGCGAAGCGCTCCTGATAGTCGGCGCCGACCTCGTAGCTGGCCTGGGCGATGCAGGGGCCGACCACGGCGACCATGCGCTCTGGGCGGGCGCCCAGGGCCTCCATAGCCGCCACCGTCGAATGGATGATCCCGCCCAGCGCGCCCTTCCAGCCCGCATGGGCCGCGCCGACCACGCCGGCTTCGGCGTCGGCGAACAGGACCGGCGCGCAGTCGGCGGTCAGGACGGAAGCGATGGGGCCGCGCACGGCGGCGACGACAGCGTCGCCCTCGGGCCGCTCGCCCGCCCAGCCCGCCTCGGCCACGCGGGCCACGGCGGAGTGGATCTGATAGCAGCCGCACAGGTCGTCCAGTCCGCCGCCCATCCATTCGGCGACGCGGCGACGGTTCTCGGCCACGAGGGCCGGATCATCCTTGGAGCCGACGCCCGCGTTCAGCCCGGCATAGATCCCCTCCGACACGCCGCCCTCGCGCGTGAAGAAGCCGTGACGCACCCCGGCCTTGTCGAGCAGCGGGTGGGTGATCGGCGTCAGGCTCATGCTTCAAATCCCGGCAGGGCCAGCGTGCGGGGCGAGAAGATCGCCGCCGCCTTGAACAGTTCGCCCATCTGGTCGGGCGCGGTCAGGCGGTCCAGCTGGCGCTGGATGACCGGGGCGGCGTCCGGACGGGCCTGGATCAACCGCTGGGCGCGGGCTTCGATCCCCAGGGTCTTGAGGAAGGCGCCTTGCCCCATGCAGCCGGTCACGTCGGCGCCGGTGCGCACGGCGGCCTCCAGCACGGTGGGATAGTCGGCCCACTGCGTCAGGTCGGCCTCGCCCGGCGTCGCCAGCGGATCGACCTTCTGGTGGCGTCGCAGGGCTTGCAGGGTGTCGCCCGCGCCGGGCTTGCCGCGGCCATAGTCGATCAGCAGGGCCGCGCCCGAGGCCGCCTTCATCAGCAGGCCCAGATCGCGCCCAAAGGCGGCCTGCTGTTCCGAAATCTCGACCACCTGACCCGGCTCGACGTCGTACTCCGGCCGGTCGAAGCCGCCGGAGATGGCGGTCAGGCCGAAGGTCAGCTCATTGCCCTCGGTGACGCCGATGCGGCGCTCGGCCCAGCCGCCGTCGGTCTTGATGAACTGGCGGGCGGGCAGGCAGTCCAGCACCTCGTTGGCGATCAGGATGATCGGGGCGTCGGTCTCGATCTGATGCAGGGCGCTGAGCCAGCGGGGATGGACGTCGGCGTCGGCCAGCCGTCGCGCCTGCTCGGCCCGCAGCGGCGCGCTGGGCTCGATCAGGATCAGGTCCACGGCCTCGAGGAAGCCGGGGACCAGCCGCGCGGCGCGCAGGGCGTCCGAGATCAGCGTCCCGTCGCCGGGGCCGACCTCGACCAGCCGCACCCGCTCGGGCGCGCCCAGACGGCTCCAGGTCTCGATGGCCCACAGGCCGATCAGTTCGCCGAACATCTGGCTGACCAGGGGGGCGGTGATGAAGTCGCCGCCTTCGCCCAGGGCCGGGCGCGTCGAATAATAGCCGCCCTTGGGATCATGCAGGCAGCGGGTGACATAGTCCGCCACCGTCATCGGCCCGGTCAGCACGATCTCGCGGACCAGCCGGTCCTTGAGGGTCTCGGTCGTCACGCTGTCAGCCCTCGACCGGCGCCTGAACCACGGGCTTCTTCAGCGTCCGCCAGATCAGCCAGGCGCCCGCCAGCATCATCGGGATCGACAGGATCATGCCCATGGTCAGGCCCAGCGGCAGGTGCTCCAGACCGGCGTCCGGCTGACGCACGTTCTCCAGCGCGGCGCGGCAGACGCCGTAGCCCAGCAGGAACAGGCCGGTGACGAAGCCCGGACGCTTCAGCATCTTCCACTTCCAGATCGCCAGCGACAGGATGATCAGCAGCAGCAGGCCCTCCAGCCCGGCTTCATACAGCTGGCTGGGGTGGCGCGGTTCATTGCCGGCGGGGCAGAAGCCGTACATCTGTTCGATGCGGGCGTTGCAGAAGCGGATGGCCCAGGGAACCGTCGTCTCGCGGCCCCACAGCTCGCCGTTGATGAAGTTGGCGATGCGGCCGAAGAACAGGCCCAGCGGCGCGACCGGGGCGATCAGGTCGCCCAGGCTCAACGCATTGATCTTCTGGCGGTTGGCGTAGAGGGCGATGGCGACGACGACGCCCAGGAAGCCGCCGTGGAAGCTCATCCCGCCGGTCCATAGTTGCAGCAACTCCAGCCGCTCGCCCCAGTTCTGGCCTGTGAACACCTGGGCGAACATTGACGGCTTGTAGAAGAGGGCGTAGCCGAAGCGCCCGCCCAGGATGACGCCGAGCGTGATCCACAGCACCAGGTCGTCCAGCTGCGGCCCTGTCACCGGCGGCTTGCCCGGCGACCACAGCCGCTCCGTCTTGGCCAGGCGCGAGGCGTACCACCAGCCCAGCACGATCCCGGCGACATAGGCCAGGGCGTACCAGCGGATGGGCAGGGGGCCGAGATGGATCAGGACAGGGTCGAATTCGGGGAAGGGCACAGGGCCTCCGTCAGCGCCGTTTTGAACCCTTCGTCGTCTAGCAAGCGAGACTGCATTCGTCGCGCGCTTTTCCAGCGAAGCAGTTTATAGCCGGTTCGGACGGAAAGGTTTCGTTCACCTAATTTACGTCATCATTAACCATAATCTGGTCCGGCCGAGACACGAGATTTCACCATGCAGACGCGCAATCCCATCCTCGACGAGTTCGCCAAGCTGACCACCGGCGCCATGGGCCTGGCCCAGGCTGCGGGCGAAGAGGCCAAGGCCGCCTGGCGCGCCCAGACCGATCGTTTCGTGGCCGAGATGGATCTGGTCCGTCGCGACGAGTTCGACGTGCTGAAGGACGAAATCGCGGCCCTGCGCGCCGAGCTCGCTGAGATTAAGGCGCAGAAAACGCCCGGAAAAAAGGCGTCTGCCGGAACGTCCACAGGCGCGAAGCCTGACGCCGAAACCGCCGGTTGAGCCGAATCTCCGAACACGTTTACCGTTCGTTTGCAGGTCGTGAGTCGCGACCCCTCGAGTTAAGATTGTGAACCCCTGATGGATGCAGCCCGGCCCGAAGAGGTCGACGTTCCCTACGATCCTCTGGATGTCGTGGAGCACGTCCTCAACGCGGAGAACCTGCCGTTCGACCGCACGGACGACGGCGACCTGGCCTTCGCCCTTGCCGGCGACTGGAAGGACTATGAGCTGTGGTTCGCCTGGCGGCCCGAGGGCGACTGCCTTCAGCTGTGCTGCGCCCTGGACCTTCGGGTCATGAAGACGCGCCGCGCCGCCGCCTATGAGCTGGTGTCGATGATCAACCAGCGCACCTGGTTGGGCCATTTCGAGGTCTGGCCGGACGAGGGCGAGATCGTCTTCCGCCATTCGCTGGCCCTGCCGCACAGTGAGCGTCCGACCCTGGCCCAGGCCGCGTCCATGATCGACGCCGCCATCGAGGCCGCCGACCGCTACTACCCCGCCTTCGACTTCATGGTGCGCGGCTCCAAGAAGGCGCAGGAAGCCATCGACGCCTGCCTGTTCGAAACCGTGGGCACCGCCTGATGAGCCGCCCAGTTGTCCTGCAAGGCGTGGGGCGGCTGGGCTCGGCCATCCTGGAGGGGTGGCTCAAGACCGGCGCGGTCGATCCGGCCGACCTGATCATCCTGACCCCGTCGGAAAAGCCCGCCGCCGAGGCGGCGCGGGCGAAAGGCGCGCGGATCAATCCGCCGCTGGAGGCCCTGGCCGAAGCCCGCGCCTTCGTCATCGGGGTCAAGCCGGCCAAGTGGTTCGAGGCCTCGCGCCCGATCCTGCCGCATCTGGCCGCCGACGCCGTCATCGTCTCGGTCATGGCGGGGGTGAGGGGCGAGACGATTTCCCAGGGTTTTGACGGCCGCTCCGTCGTTCGCGTCATGCCGACGACCGGCGTGGCCCAGGCCCAGGGCGTGGCCACCATCTGGGCCGCCGACGCCGCCGCCCGCGCGGTGGGCGAGGCCCTGTTCGCGCCCATCGCCGAGACCGTCCATCTGGACGACGAACCGACCATGCACGCCGCGACCGCCGTGTCCGGCTGCGGTCCCGCCTATTTCTTCGCCTTCACCCGCGCCCTGGCCCAGGCCGGGGTCGAGGAAGGCCTGTCGCCCGAAGCCGCCGTGCGGTTGGCGCGCGCTACCCTGCGGTCCGCTGCGGCGGGCGTCGAGGGGAGCGAGGCGCTGGACGCCCTGATCGACCGCGTGGCGTCGCCCGGCGGCGTCACCCAGGCCGGTCTTGTGGCCCTGAACGCAAACGGCGCCCTCGACCGGGCGGTCGAGAGCGCCGTTCAGGCGGCTGTGGCCAAGTCGACCGAACTCAGCGGCTGACCAGCAGCGCCTTTAACGTTTGACGTAGCGCCCCTCTGCCAGATTGCGCGCCAGCCGATCGTAGGCCGTGCGGGCGTCCTGCCAGGTGCTGAAGCCGCGCACGTCGGCCAAGTTCGAGGAATAGTAGTCGTACTTGACCGGATGCACCTCGCCCGAGGCGGTCGTGACCGTGCCCTCGATGGCGGCGCCGCCGATCGAGATGCTGCGCATCGAATCCAGACCCGGCTTGTCGATCGTTTGCTGCATGGTCGGTCGGTTCGGCTTCAGATCGGTGATCGTCAGCTCGATACGGGCCCCGTCCAGCGCATGACGCTCGGTCAGGACGCGTTCGACGGTGCGGGTCAGGTCGTCGACCTGTTGCTGGACGTCGCGCTGGCCGAGTTCTTCGGCGGTCTTGGCGAAGTCGGGGCTGACGGTGACGACGACGGCGGAGGGTTGGGCCGCTGCGGCGCCGGCGAGGGCCAGCGCGGCGGTGAGCGGTGCGAGAAATGCGAAACGACGCATCATGGGACTCCTGATCCAGGCCCCCCTGGAACGGGACCAAGATGGCGATGATTTTACAGTGACGCCAGAGGCGTGCGGCGATTTATCCCGGCAGGCGGATCGAGGCCTTCAGTCCGCCCAGGTCGCTGCGGCTCAGGGTGATGTCGCCGCCGTGGCCGCGCGCCACGTCGCGGGCGATGGCCAGGCCCAGGCCGACGCCCTTGCTGTTCTGATTGCGTGAGGCGTCCAGCCGCGAGAAGGGCCGGAAGGCCTCCTCGTGCATATCCTCGGGGATGCCCGGCCCGTCGTCCTCGATCGCGATCTCGATCCCGCCAGAGGGCAGGGGGCGGGCCGACAGCCGGACGTGCTCGCCGTGGGCGGCGGCGTTGCCGGCCAGGTTGTTCAGCGCGCGGCGGAAGGCCAGCGGCCGCACCAGGGCGTCCAGTTCGTCCGGCGTCTCGACCGTCACCTCGGCCCCGACGCGCCGGGCGTCGTCGGCTGCACGGCGCAGCATTTCGGGGACCGAGACGGCCTGGATCGCTTCGCCCGCCTCGCCGCGCGCGAAGGCCAGGTATTCGTCGATCATGTGCTCCATCTCGTCCAGATCACCCTTCATCGCCTCGGCGCGCTTGAAGGGCGGGGCCAGCGCCAGTTCGAGGCGCAGACGGGTCAGAGGCGTGCGCAGGTCGTGGCTAACCGAGGCCAGAAGGGCTGTGCGCTGGTCGATATGGCGCTGGATGCGGCCGCGCATATCCAGAAAGGCGCTGGCGGCGGCCCGCACCTCGCGCGCGCCGTGCGGTTTGAAGCGGGGCACGGTCTCGCCCCGGCCGAAGGCCTCGGCCGCGTCGGCCAGGCGTTCGATGGCGCGCACCTGATTGCGGATGAACAGGACCGCCACGCCCAGCAGCAGCACTGTCGCGACCGTCAGCCACAGGACGAAGATATGAGCCTGGGTCGCCACGGCCCGTTCACGCGGGGCGATGACGCGCAGCACGCCGCCCGGCTCCTGCACCCGGATGTCGACATAGGCAGGATAGCGGGTCGTGTCGTACCAGAAGGGCTGGTCCAGCCGCGAGGCCAGGGCCTTCTCCAGCGTGCGGTCGACCACGCCCAGAGCGCCGCGTCGCTGTTCCTTGGGCAGAACAGCGCCTTCCTGGAAGGCGATGGACAACTGCATCGACCGCTCGGCCCGGTCGGCGATGACGGTCAGGTTCTGCGGCGTCGGCTGATCGCGATAGCTTTCGGCCGCCCAGGCCACGTCCCCGGCCAGGCCTTCGGACAGGCGCGCGGTCACGGCCTGCCAGTGGGCGTCGAAGAAGGCCCAGGTCACGGCCCCCTGCATGATCAGCACCGGCAGGACGATGATCAGCAGCGACCGGCCCCACAGCGAGGTCGGCAGGCGGCGCTTGATCATCCGCGCCCAGAGGGTGAAGGGCAGCAGCCTCATCGTCGGATCAGTCCGGCGCCAGCATATAACCGACGCCGCGCACGGTCTGGAGATAGCGCGGGTTCTTGGGGTCGGCCTCCAGCTTGCGGCGCAGGCGCGTCACCTGGACGTCCACGGCGCGGCCGGTGATGTCGGCGGTGTCGGGCGACAGGTTCATCCGCTCGACCGGCGAATGGGCGTGGATGGCCAGGGTCTTCAGCAGTTGCGCTTCGGCCTCGGTCAGCCGCTGCAGCGTCCCGTCGCGGGTCAGCTCCAGCCGCTCCATGTCGAACACCGCCGGCCCCATGTGGATTTCACGCGGCGTCAACGGCTTGCCGCCGGTGCGGCGCAGGATGGCCTCGATCCGCAGCGCCAGTTCGCGCGGGTCGAAGGGCTTGGACATATAGTCGTCGGCGCCGCGCGACAGGCCCTCGATCCGGTCGTCGGGATCGCCCTTGGCCGTCAGCAGCAGAACCGGCGTCCTGGACAGGGAGGCCTGGCTGCGAATCCAGCTGGTCAGGTCGAAGCCGCTCTCGCCCGGCATCATGACGTCCAGCACGATCAGGTCGAACTCGATCAGTTCGACCAGCCGCCGCGCCGCGCCCGCGTGGGCGGCGCCGGTGACGCGATAGCCCTCGCGCGCCAGGAACTCTTTCAGCAGTTCGCGGATTCTGTCGTCGTCATCGACAATCAGCAGATGGCGGCCTGTGCCGGGTGCGGCGACGGGGCCTGAACGGCCGTTGGAACGCGTATCGGTCATGCTTTGGGCGATCCTGCCGAACGCAAGGCGTTGACGGCGGCGGGAGAGAGGAGTGTAACCCGATCATATCCGCGGGAGACGTTATTCAATGGCCTTCGTTCCTTTCGACGATCGTGACGGCTGGATCTGGTTTGACGGCGCGTTCGTGCCCTGGCGGGACGCGAAAACGCACGTTCTGACCCATGGCCTTCACTACGGCTCGTCGGTGTTCGAGGGTGAGCGTATGTATGGCGGCGAAATCTTCAAGCTGACGGCGCACAGCCAACGGCTGAAGCGCTCGGCCGAGCTGCTGGACTTCGACATTCCCTACAGCGTGGCCGAGATCGACGCCGCCTGCAAGGAAACCTGCGAAAAGAACGGCCTGATCGACTGCTACATCCGTCCGGTGGCCTATCTGGGCGCCGAACAGCTCAGCGTCTCGTCGCTGAACAGCAAGGTCCACCTGGCCATCGCCGCCTGGGAGTGGCCCAGCTACTTCGACCCCGAGGTCAAGAAGAAGGGCATCCGTCTGGAGTGGGCCAAGTGGCGCCGCCCCGACCCGGCCACCGCCCCGTCGACAGCCAAGGCCGGCGGCCTCTACATGATCTGCACCATGTCCAAGACGGCGGCCGAGAAGCGCGGCTTCGCCGACGCCATGATGCTGGACTGGCGCGGCTACATCGCCGAGGCCACCGGCGCCAACGTCTTCTTCGTCCAGAACGGCGCCCTGCACACCCCGCGCGTCGACCACATCCTGGACGGCATCACGCGCCAGACCGTGATCGAGATGGCCCAGGCCAAGGGCGTCGAGGTGGTGATCCGCGACATCCTGCCGGAAGAGCTGGCGGACTTCTCGGAGTGCTTCCTGACCGGCTCGGCCGCAGAGGTCACCCCGGTCAGCGAGATCGGCGACTATCGCTTCACGCCCGGCGAACTGTCGCTGAGCCTGATGGATGACTACGGCAAGCTGGTCCGCGGCCAGCTCTGATCGCCGTCTGACGCCGAACCAGGGGCGGAGGATTCATCCTCCGCCTTTTTCTTGCGCCTCTTGCCAGCCGCGCGCGGCTGTCGTTCAAGCGCAGATGAGAAACCGGCTCCCGTAGCGCCGGTCGCGGAGCCGCCTTTTCCCATGTTCAGCCTTCTGAACCTTCAGAGCCTGTTCGGCCTGGTCGTCATCGTCGCCCTCTGCTGGGCCCTGTCCGAGAACCGGAAGGTCTTCCCGTGGCGGCTGGCGCTGGGCGCGGTGGCGGTGCAGGCGGCCCTGGTGCTGGCGACCTTCGCCATTCCCGGTTCGCAGGTGGTGCTGGACGGCATCAACAACGCCGTGAAGGGGCTGGAGCTGGCCACCGAGGAGGGGACCAAGTTCGTCTTCGGCTATCTGGCGGGCGGGGATCAGCCCTATGCCGTGGCCAACGAAGGCGCTCTGTTCACCTTCGCCTTCAAGGTGCTGCCGCTGATCCTGGTGATCTCGGCCTTGTCGGCCCTGCTGTGGCACTGGCGCATCCTGAAGTGGATCACGCTCGGCTTCGGCTTCCTGTTCCAGCGGACCATGGGTCTGGGCGGCGCCTCGGCCCTTGCGGTCGCGGCCAACGTCTTCCTCGGCATGATCGAAAGCCCCATCGTCATCCGCGCCTATCTGGACAAGCTGACCCGGTCGGAACTGTTCCTGATGATGGTGGTCGGCCTGGCCACCGTCGCCGGCTCGACCATGGTGGCCTACGCCACCATCCTGTCGCCGGTGCTGTCGAACGCGGCGGGCCATGTGCTGGTCGCCTCCATCGTCTCGGCTCCGGCCGGCGTCCTGCTGGCCCAGGTCATCATCCCCGAAAAGCCGGGCGAGGGCGGGGCGGTCGCCGACTACAACTCGGCGCTGAAATACGACAGCTCCATCGACGCCATCGTCAAGGGCACCTCGGACGGCCTGATGGTGGTGCTGAACATCTCGGCCGTGCTGATCGTCTTCGTGGCCCTGGTGGCCCTGGTCAACGTCATCCTGGGCGGCTTCGTCGTCGGTGGCGAACAACTGACGGTCGAGCGCATCCTGGGCGTGGTCTTCGCCCCCGTCGCCTGGTTGACCGGGGTGGAATGGGCCGACGCCTACACCGCCGGCTGGCTGCTGGGCGTCAAGCTGACCCTGACCGAGTTCGTCGCCTTCATGAAGCTGGGCGAGGTGCCGGCCGGCGACATGACGGAGCGCACGCGGATGTTGATGACCTATGCCCTGTGCGGCTTCGCCAACATCGGCTCGGTGGGCATCACCGTCACCGGCCTGTCGGTGCTGATGCCCGAGCGCCGCGAAGAGGTTCTGGGTCTGGTGTGGAAGGCCCTGTTCGCCGGCTTCCTCGCCACCCTGATGACCGCCTGCGTCGTCGGGGCCTTGCCCGCATCCGTCTTCGGACAGTAGCCTTTCTGACGACAACCGGAGGGGCCGTTCCATGAAACTCTACGAAAGCCGCCGCGCCCCCAATCCGCGCCGGGTCCGCTGGGTCATGGCGGAAAAGGGCGTGACCGATGTCGAACTGGTCGAGATCGACCTGCTGGCCGGCCAGCATCGCACGGCGGAGTATCGGGCCAGGGTCGGTGTCCCGCACGTCCCGGCGCTGGAACTGGACGACGGGACCTGCATCTCGGAATCCATCGCCATCTGCCGCTATCTGGAGGCGCTGCACCCGGAGCCGAACCTGTTCGGCCGCGACCCGAGGGAGCAGGCGATCATCGAGATGTGGACCCGCCGCTGCGAGATCTATCTGGCCAATCCGATGATGCTGAACGTGCGCTTCAGCCACCCGGCCCTGGCAGCGCTGGAGGCGCCCCAGCCGCAGGTGGCGGAATACAGCCGCGTCGGCGCCGAGAAGTTCATGCGCCTGCTGGACCGCCAACTGGCCGAGCACGAATTCATCGCCGCCGACCGGTTCACCATCGCTGACATCGTCGCGGCGGTGGGCCTCGACTTCGCCCGCCTGGTCAAATACCGCCCGCCCGAGGAATTGATCCACCTGGCCCGCTGGCTCGAGGCCTGCCACGCCCGTCCAGCGGCGAAGGCCGGGGTCTAAGGTAGCAAGACATCTTTTCGGGCCTCGTCCGTCATGCCAAGCTGGACGGCATGAACAAAGCTCTCACGATCATGCTCGCCCTGGGGCTCGCCGCGTCCGCCGCTGCCTGCACGGACAGCCGGCGCGCGCGCAACGACGCCACCTGGAGCGACCGCCCCGCCGACATCACCTGCTGGACCTACGGCGTCGAGACCTTCAAGGGCCGATCGACCGGCAAGGTCGAATACAGCGACAGCGGCCGGATCGCCTTCGTGGACGCCGCGAACAACCGGTACACCACGGTCGATGGCGAATGCCGGGTGGTCTACGCGCCGCCGTCGAAGTGACGACCCCGGCCTGGGCTTTCAGTCCCGCGGCGTGAACTTGCGGATCACGCCCGAGAAGGTCATCAACAGCCGCTCGCCCGTATTGATCTGACCGCGCACGAAGATCAGGCTCTTGCCCGCCTTGGTGACCTGGCCGGTCGCCTCGATCAGTTCGCCGACATAGGCGCCGTCGATGAAGGTGGAATCCAGCTGCACCGTCACGCCGGACGCGCCCTCCATCTCCTGATAGGCGATCTGGAACATGGCGATGTCGGCGAAGGTCATCAGGCAGCCGCCGTGCATCCGGCCGCCGGCGTTCATATGCTTTCGTTCGGCGCGGAAGGCGCAACGCATATGGCCGTCGGGGTCCAGCTTGCCGTAGAAGGGCCCTACCACCACGTCGAAGGTGTCGTGCAGGTCATAGGTCTGCCAACCGGTGAACTCGCCTTCCGTGACGGTGATTTTCGCAACCATGTCGGTTTCGCCTTCTTTCCGGTCTTGCAGTGCAGCATATAGGCGCAATGAGCGATCCAATCGAAGCGGCCATTTTTGAAAAACTGGCCAAGGCCGACCCCAAGAACGTCGGCGGCAAGAGCATCGAACCGGCTGAAGTGGCCAAGGCGCTGCAGCCCGAGCAATGGCAGCGGATGCTGCCCAAGGTCCGCGCCGCGGCCCTGGGCCTGATGCGTCAGGGCAAGCTGACCATCACCAAGAAGGGTAAGGCGGTCGACCCCAACGCCTTCAAGGGCGTGATCCGTCTGCGCCTGCCGACCGAGGCCGAGACGGCCGCGGCGCTGGCGGCCCTGCCGCCGGTCGAAGCTTCGGATGACGATTTCGACTGAACCGGAAATCGGCCTGGAGAATCTCCTGGCCGAGATCCGCGCCTGCCGGGCGTGTCTGGGACAGTTGCCTCATACGCCGCGCCCGGTGGTCATGGTCGCGCCTGAGACGCGTCTGCTGATCTGCGGTCAGGCGCCGGGGCGACGGGTGCATGAAAGCGGTCTGCCCTTCACCGATCCGTCCGGCGACCGCCTGCGCGACTGGCTGGGCGTGGACGCGGCGACCTTCTACGGCGATCCGCGCCTCGGCGTCGCGGCCCAGGCCTTCTGTTTTCCGGGGACCAACCCCAAGGGCGGGGACTATCCGCCGCCGCGCCGCTGCGCCGAGCTGTGGCGGCCCCGGTTGCTGGCCGAACTGCCGAACGTCGAGCTGACCCTGCTGGTCGGTGGCTATGCGCAGGACTGGGCGCTGGGCGACCGGGCCAAATCCAACATGACCGAGACGGTGCGGGCGTGGCGCGACTACGCCCCTGCCGTCCTGCCCCTGCCGCATCCCTCATGGCGCAACACGGCCTGGCTGAAGAAAAACCCGTGGTTCGAGCGCGAGGTTCTGCCTTATCTTCGCGAGCGGACTGTGGAGATTTTGGCGTGAGCATCGGGCGGAGCGGATTGACGGCGGGCCTTGTGGCCCTTTCTCTCGCCCTGTCCGCCTGCGCCACGCCGCATCTGCAGTCGCCCCTGACCCCGCCGGTCGGCTTCAACGGGCCGCGCATCGAGGCGGGAACTGAAGGGCGCGGGGCCTTCGTCGTGCAGGACGGAGCCCGGCTGCCCTATCTGCGCTGGACCCCGGAGGGGCAGGAGCCCTGGGCTGTCATCGTCGCCCTGCATGGGTTCAACGACCACTACGCCTCCTTTCGGCTGGCAGGGCCGTGGTGGGCGACGCGGGGCATCGAGACCTGGGCCTATGACCAGCGCGGCTTCGGCCTGGCGCCCCATCGCGGCGAGTTCGCGTCGGAAAGCCTGACCAGCGCCGACCTGCGCACCATCGTCGCCCTGGTTCGCGCAGAACGCCCGAACGCCCTGATCGTGGTGGCGGGAGAGAGCATGGGTGGGGCCTCGACCATCGCCGCCTTCGGAGGCGAGGCCCCGCCCGACGCCGACCGGGTCGTCCTGCTGGCCCCCGGCGTCTGGGGCTGGTCCAGCCAGAGCCCGTTCAACCGCGCAGGGCTCTGGGCCGCCGCCCGGCTGATGGGCGCCAGGACGGTCGAGCCGCCCGCCTTCGCCGTGCGCCGCATCCGCGCCTCGGACAATACGCAGGAGCTGATCCGCAACGGTCGCGATCCGCAGAGCATTCTCTCCACCCGCTTCGATTCCATGCATGGCCTGGTCGACCTGATGGAGACGGCGACGGTGCGTCTCGGCGCGGTCGAGAAGCCGACCCTGCTACTGTACGGCGGGCATGATCAGATCATTCAGAAGCGGCCGATGCGGCTGGCGCTGGAACGGGCGGGTGAGCGGCCCAACCTGAGGACGGCCTATTATCCGAACGGCTGGCATATCCTGAACCGCGACCTGCAGGGCGAGGTCGTCTATCGCGATGTCGAGGCCTGGCTGCGCGACGTAGCCGCGCCCCTGCCGTCCGGGGCGGGGCCGATCCTGCCGGCCTTGCGGACCGATCCCAAAGGCCGCTGATCGGGCCCGAGCGATCCTTTTCCTGACACGCTTGCTCTGTACGCGGGCGCGGCGTATCTCCACGCGCATAAAAAATACCCCAGGAAAGGCCTGTCATGGGCAAGACGCTGTTTGATTCCCCCTCTTTCGCGAACCATGAAGGCGTCCACGCCTTCCACGACGAGAAAACCGGCCTGAAGGCCATCGTCGCGGTTCACTCCACCGCGCGCGGCCCCGCCGTCGGCGGCACCCGTATGTGGAACTACGGCTCGGCCGCCGAAGCCCTGGAAGACGTGCTGCGCCTGTCCAAGGGCATGAGCTACAAGAACGCGGTGGCTGATCTGGAAATGGGCGGCGGCAAGTCGGTCATCATCGGCGACAGCCGCACCCAGAAGTCGCCCGAACTGTTCCGCGCCTTCGGTCGCGCCCTGAACGGCCTGGGCGGTAACTACTACGCCGCCGAAGACGTCGGCACCTCGGTCGAGGACATCGCCGAAGCCCGCAAGGTCACCGAATACGTCCTGGGCCTGAAGGACGGCCCGGAAGCCTCGGGCGACCCCAGCCCCGTCACCGCCGAGGGCGTGTTCCGCTCGAACCTGGTCGTCGCCCGCCGCCTGTTCAAGCAGGACGACATGACTGGTCTGACCGTCGCAATCCAGGGCGTGGGCCACGTGGGCGCCTATCTGGCCGAGAAGCTGCACAAGGCCGGCGCCAAGCTGATCATCACCGACGTCAACCAGGCCAACCTGGAAGCCGTCGCCGCCGCGACCGGCGCCGAGATCGTCGCCCCCGACGCCATCTATGACGTCGCCGCCGACATCTATGCGCCTTGCGCCCTGGGCGCGACGCTGAACCTGCAGACCCTGGACCGCCTGAAGGTCAAGGCCGTCTGCGGCGCCGCCAACAACCAGCTGGCCACCGCCGACATCGGCGACGAGCTGTTCCGTCGCGGCGTGCTCTACGCCCCCGACTACGTCGTCAACGGCGGCGGCATCATCAACGTCGCTTCGGAAATGAACGCCCGTCAGTCGAGCGGCGCCTATGACGCCTCGTGGGTCGAAGGCAAGCTGTCGCGTCTGATGGAGACCTTCGAGGAGATCCTCGAGCGTTCGGCCGTCGAGAACAAGCCGACCCACCTGATCGCCGACGCCATCGCCGAAGCCCGCATCAACGCGGCGGCGGAAAAGAAGGCGGAGCTGCTGAAGGCGGCCTAGACGCAAATATGCGTCCTTCTCCCTTTGAGGGAGAAGGTGGGCGCCGCAGGCGCTCGGATGAGGGGTGTGAGCGCTGCCGCTGCCGGCAGGGCCGCACCTTTTTCGTGTCTGTTGTTCGCCTGACGGTAGCCGGTCGCGTCGACACCCCTCATCCGTCTCGCTGCGCGAGCCACCTTCTCCCGCAAGGGGAGAAGGGAGGGGAGATTCCCTCAATCTTTAACGCATCTTAACGCCCCGTTTACCATCCACGCGGCACTTTCTGCCTAGCGGGGCGGTGTGGTCCTCCCGCCAGTATGAGGCGGGGACGCGTGGGCGGCTTCACGGCGGCGTTGCAGAAGTTCGGTATCGGCCGCTTGGCCGCGGTGCTCGGCGTCGCCGCCGGCGTGGCCGCGGTGCTGGTCGCCGTCATGCTGCGGGTGGGCCAGGCGCCCGACGCTCTGCTCTATTCCAACCTCGACCTGCGCGAAGCTTCCGAGATCAGCGCCGCCCTGGATCAGGCGGGCATCAAGTATTCGTCCAAGGGCGACGGCTCGACCATCTTCGTCAGCCGCGACGAAGTCGGCACGGCGCGTCTGATGCTGGCGGGCAAGGGGCTCGTGACCTCGGGCAGCGTCGGCTACGAGATCTTCGACAACCAGTCGGTGCTGGGCCAGACCGAGTTTCAGCAGAACCTGAACGAGCAGCGCGCCCTGCAAGGTGAACTGTCGCGCACCATCATGTCGATGCGCGGCATCACCTCGGCCCGCGTCCATATCACCATGCCGCGCCGGGAAATGTTCCAGGCCGCCGCCGTCGATCCGACTGCGGCCGTGGTTGTGGGCCTGGGCGGTCGCGACCTCAGCGCCGATCAGGTGCGCGCCATCCGCAACGTCGTCGCCTCCTCGGTGCCGAACCTGAAGCCGGACAAGGTCACGGTGACGGATCAGTCCAACCGCACCCTGGCCGCGGGCTCGGAAGACACCGGCTTCACCTCGGCCAACGCCGAGGCCGCCAAGGCCACGACCGAGGCCCAACTGCAGACCCGGATCCAGGACATCGTCGAGGGCGTC
The DNA here is from genome assembly GCF_050729455.1 of Brevundimonas sp. Lineage (GTDB taxonomy): Bacteria > Pseudomonadota > Alphaproteobacteria > Caulobacterales > Caulobacteraceae > Brevundimonas. The sequence goes on along the minus strand of NZ_JBOHLI010000009.1, from coordinate 40,390 downwards.
GTCGGCGCCGGGGCGGCCCGCGTCTCTGTCACCGCCGACATCGACCACAGCCGCTCGACCACCCAGGAACAGAAGTTCGATCCCGACGGCCAGGTCGTCCGCTCGACCTCGACCAACGGCTCGCAGTCGCAGGACACGACCGGTCAGGCCGACGGCGGCGCGACGGCCACCAACAACATCCCCGGCGGTCAGGCCCCGAACACCACGCCGATCGGCTCGACCAACTCGGAAAACACCGAGACCACCAACTACGAGATCTCCAACACCACCACCACGACGGTCAAGGAGCCGGGCGAGGTCAAGAAGCTGTCGGTCTCGGTCGCGGTGGACGGCAAATACACCCCGGCCGCCGGCGGCAAGGGCGAACCGACCTACGCCCCGCGCACGGCCGAGGAAGTGCAGCAGATCAAGACCCTGGTCGCGGCCGCCGTCGGCATCGACGAGACGCGCGGCGACAAGATCGAGGTCGTCAACGTCCGCTTCAACCGCGAGCCCTCCGCGGCGCCGGGCGCGGACGAGGGCTCGTCGATGTTCAACTTCGACAAGAATGACATCATGCGCGGCGTCGAACTGCTGGTCCTGCTGGTCACGGGCCTGCTGCTGATCTTCTTCGTCGTACGGCCGCTGTTGAAGACCGCCTCGGGCGGCGGCGGCGCGCCCGCCCTGGTTGGCGCGAACGGGATGCCGGTGACGGCGCTGGACACCCATATCGTCGGCGGCGTTCTGCAGGGCGCGCCCCAGATGCTGGCCGGTCCCAGCGACATGGACCAGCGGCTCGACATCGCTCGCATCGAGGGGCAGGTGAAGGCCTCCTCGATCAAGAAGGTGGCCGACTTCGTGGACTCCCACCCGGAGGAATCGACCGCGATCCTCCGGTCGTGGGTGCATGAGAGCTAATGACCCGCCTCGTGAGCAAGAAAGCCGTAGTCGATGACGCCCGCAAGCTAACGGGCCCCGAGAAAGCCGCCGTCGTCCTGCTGTCGTTGGGCGAGGAGCACACCATCCTGTGGCAGCAGCTGGACGAGGAGGAGATCAAGGAAGTCTCTCAGGCCATGGCTGCTCTGGGCGCCGTGACCGCTGGCGTGGTGGAAGAAGTCCTGGTCGAATTCGTCTCCGGCATCGGCGGCTCCGGCTCGCTGATGGGCAGCTACGAACAGACCCAGCGCCTGCTGGCCTCCTTCATGTCCGGCGATCGCGTCGACGCCCTGATGGAGGAAATCCGAGGCCCGGCCGGGCGGACCATGTGGGACAAGCTCGGCAATGTGAACGAGGCCGTCCTCGCCAACTATCTGAAGAACGAATACCCGCAGACGGTCGCGGTGGTCCTGTCCAAGGTCAAGCCCGACCACGCCTCGCGCGTGCTGACGGCCCTGCCGGAAGACTTCGCCCTGGAATGCGTCCAGCGGATGCTGCGGATGGAGCCGGTGCAGCGCGACATCCTCGACAAGATCGAGCAGACCCTGCGCACCGAGTTCATGTCCAACCTGGCGCGCACGTCCAAGCGCGACAGCCATGAGCTGATGGCCGACATCTTCAACAGCTTCGACCGCCAGACCGAGGCCCGCTTCATCGGCGCCCTGGAAGAGCGCAGCCGCGACTCCGCCGAGCGCATCCGCTCGCTGATGTTCGTGTTCGAGGATTTGTCGAAGCTGGATCCGGGCGGCGTCCAGACCCTGTTGCGTGCGGTCGAGAAGGATCAGCTGGGTCTGGCGCTGAAGGGCGCCTCGGACGCGCTGCGCGAAATGTTCTTCTCCAATATGTCCGAGCGCGCCTCGAAGATCATGCGCGAGGACATGGAGTCGATGGGCCCGGTCCGTCTCAAGGACGTCGACGCCGCCCAGATGACCATGGTCCAGGTGGCCAAGGATCTGGCCGCGCGCGGCGACATCATGCTGGCCGGCCAGGGTTCCGACGACGAGTTGATTTACTGACATGACCGCCATGCCCTCCACCGCCCGTCCCTTCATCTTCGACACCGAGTTCGACGCGTCGGGCGATGTCGTGCGTCCCTCGGCCTGGCAGCCGGTGAAGCGGTCCTTCGCCCCCGCCGAGGTCGACGCCCTGATCGCCCAGGCGAGGCTGGAAGCGCGCCAGCAGGCCCTGGCCGAGGTCGAGGCCCTGCGCGCCGACGCCCTGTCGGCCTTGGCCCAGGCGGTCGCCCATTCGGCCACGACCCTGAGCGCGGTGGCTGAGGCGCATCGTCGCCAGTCGGCCGAGCTGTCGGTCGCCGCCGCCCGCGTCCTGGCCTCTGCCGCCTTCGACCGCTTCCCGCGTCGCCCGCTGGAGGCCGCCATCGAGCAACTGGGCCAGGAAATCGACGCCTCGCCGCGCCTGCTGGTCCGCGCCGCCGGTCTGGACGAGACGGCCCGCGCCCACGTGGAGGCCCTGTGCGCCGACGCCGGCTTCACCGGCCTGATCGCCTTCCGCGAGGATGTCGGCGCCCCCGCCGCCGCCTTCGCCCTGGAATGGGCCGACGGCCGCGCCGAGTTCGATCCCCAGGGCGTCGCCGCCCGCGTTTCCGCCGCGCTGGAGGCCGCGCTCGCGGCCGAAGCCGGCCATGCTGAATCCCTCGACAGGAGCGCCTTCTGATGGCTACCGACGATCTCTCGCTGGAAGAGTTCGGCGACTCCACCGCCCTGACTGTCGCCGACGAGGGCGGCGACAAGTCCGCCGCCGATCTGGCCACGGTCTTCGACGTGCCGGTCAATATCTCGGCTGTGCTGGGCAAGGCCCATATGTCGGTGGCTCAGCTGCTGAAGCTGAACCGCGGCTCGGTGCTGGAGCTGGACCGCAAGGTCGGCGAGGCTATCGACATCTTCGTCAACAACCGCCTGGTGGCGCGCGGGGAGGTCGTCGTCGTCGAAGACCGCCTGGGCGTGACCATGACGGAAATCATCAAGACCGAGGACTCGGGCGCCTGATCGGCGACCGCGTTTTCGCAGTAGAGATCTAGAGGAGAAGACCCATGCGGCTTCTGGTGGTTGGCAGGCTCAGCGGACAGCTGGCGACGGCGGTGAAGATGGCGATGGCGCACGGCGCCAAGGTCCAGCACGTCGAACGCGCCGATCAGGCGACCGAGCAACTGCGGCGCGGGCAGGGGGCCGACCTGATGATGGTCGACTACCGCATCGACATCGCTGCCCTGATCGCCGCCAACGACGCCGAGCGCATCCACGTCCCGGTCGTGGCCTGCGGCGTCGACGCCGACGCCCGCGAGGCCGCCGACGCCATCCGCGCCGGGGCCAAGGAGTTCATTCCCCTGCCGCCCGAGGCGGACCTGATCGCCGCTGTCCTGTCGGCCGTGGCCGACGACGAGCGCCCGATGATCTCGGCCGACCCGGCCATGAAGGCGGTCATCAGCCTAGCCGACCAGGTGGCGCGCTCGGAAGCCTCGATCCTGATCACCGGCGAAAGCGGCGTGGGTAAGGAGGTGATGGCCCGTCACCTGCACACCGGGTCCAAGCGCGCCGACAAGCCCTTCATCAGCGTCAACTGCGCCGCCATTCCCGACAACCTGTTGGAATCCGAGCTGTTCGGCCACGAGAAGGGGGCCTTCACCGGTGCCGTGGCCCGCCGCATCGGCAAGTTCGAAGAAGCCGACGGCGGCACCTTGCTGCTGGACGAAATCAGCGAGATGGACGCCCGCCTGCAGGCCAAGCTGCTGCGCGCCATTCAGGAACGCGTCATCGACCGTGTCGGCGGCTCCAAGCCGGTGCCGGTCAACATCCGCATCATCGCCACCTCGAACCGCGATCTGGCCAAGGCCGTGGCCGAGGGCAGCTTCCGCGAGGACCTGCTCTACCGCCTGAACGTGGTGAACCTGCGCCTGCCCAGCTTGCGCGAACGTCCGGGCGACATCGCCGTCCTGTGCGACCACTTCATCCGCAAATACGCCGCCGCCAACGGCGTGCCGCCGCGCCCCATTTCGTCTGACGCCCGCCGCGCCCTGGTCGGCCACCGCTGGCCGGGCAACGTGCGCGAGCTGGAAAACGCCATGCACCGCGCCGTCCTGCTGGCGACGGGGGCCGAGATCGACGTCGACGCCATCCGCTTGCCGGACGGACGGCCGCTGCTGGAAGGTGCTGCAACCGCGCCGTCGCCGATCGCCTCGACCTACGACGCCGGCGTCGCCGGTCATGCGGCCCAGATGGCCGACGCCATGACCCGCAGCTTCGTCGGTCAGACCGTGGCCGAGATGGAAAAAACCTTGATCCTCGACACCCTGAACCACTGCCTGGGCAACCGCACCCACGCGGCGACCATCCTGGGCATCTCGATCCGCACCCTGCGCAACAAGCTGAACGAATACGCCGACGAAGGCACGGCCATCCCGGCCCCGCAGTCGGGCGTCGCCGCCGCCTACGGCGCGGCGGGCTGATTATGCGCGCCGACCGCCGGACGGTTCTGCTGGGCGCGGGCGCGCTGACGTTGGCGGCCTGCGGGGAAGCTTTGGAGATCAGGTCCGATCCCGGCGCATGGGAAGTCGACCTACGGCAACTCGAAGTCCAGCATGGCGGTCGCATTGGTCTTCACGCGATGGGCGACGACATGGTTTCATGGCGTGCCGACGAGCGGTTCACCTACTGCTCGACCTTCAAACTCTTCCTCGCGGCCGCCACCCTGGAGCGGGCGCAGAATGGCGAGGAGCGTCTGGATCGCGCCATCCCGATCACCTTCGCCGACATGATCTCCCACGCCCCGGTCACGGAACCCGCTGTCGGGAGAACGTTGACGATCCGGGATCTATGCAAGGCGACGGTCGAGGTCAGTGACAACCCCGCCGCCAACATTCTGATTCGCGAAATGGGCGGGCTGGAGGCATGGAAAGCCTGGTATCCGTCCATTGGTGATGCGGTTACGCGGGTGGACCGGCTGGAACCTCAACTGAATCAGACCGGCGACGAGCGCGACACCACAACGCCGGCGCAGACAGTCGCCAACCTCTGGACCGTTCTGACCAAACGTCCTGGCCTGCTGAACGACGATCATCGCACCATGCTGGAGCAATGGCTGTTCGATAGCCCGACCGGCTTGGGGCGGATCAAGGCGGGCGTCCCCGCCGGCTGGCGCGTGGCGCACAAGACCGGCACCAGCGGTGACGGCTTGGCCAACGACATTGGCGTTATCTATCCCCCATCCGGCGAACCAATCCGCATCGCCGTCTATTACGCAGGAACCGCTGACCAGACCGACGCCCAGCGCGAAGCGGTCATCGCCGAGGCGACCCGTCTGGCGCTCAAGGCGCTGGGGCATGGCTGAGAATCCGCGAATCCTGTCATCTGGCCGGATGAACTTCGTCCGCCGCCATGGTTGATGCGCCGATCCTGATGAAGGACGGCTATGCGCGCCCCACCGGGCGCGACGCGCTCGGCTGGCTGCTGCGCGGCGACGTGGGGCTGGCGGTCGGCGTGATCGCGGTCATCATGCTGCTGATCCTGCCGATCCCGAAGATGCTTCTGGATCTGCTGCTGGCGATCTCGCTGGTGTCCAGCGTGCTGATCCTGATGACGGCCGTGATGATGAAGCGGCCGCTGGACTTCGCCATCTTCCCGACGGTCCTGCTGGTCTCGACCCTGTTCCGTCTGGGCCTCAACCTGGCCTCGACGCGCCTGATCCTGACCCACGGCCAGGAAGGCCACGACAGCGCCGGTCAGGTCATCAACGCCTTCGGCGAACTGATGATGGGCGGCAACTTCATCATCGGGGTGATCATCTTCGCCATCATCCTGGTGGTGAACTTCGTCGTCATCACCAAGGGCTCGACCCGCATCGCCGAGGTCTCGGCCCGCTTCACCCTGGACTCCATGCCGGGCAAGCAGATGGCCATCGACGCCGACCTGTCGTCGGGCCTGATCACCGAGGACCAGGCCAAGCTGCGCCGCAAGGAACTGGAGCAGGAATCCACCTTCTTCGGGGCCATGGACGGCGCCTCCAAATTCGTGCGCGGCGACGCCGTGGCCGGTCTGATCATCACCTTCATCAACGCCATCGGCGGCCTGCTGATCGGGGTGCTGCAGCACGGCATGCCGGTAGGCGAGGCCGCCAACACCTATGTCCAGCTGACCGTCGGCGACGGTCTGGTGACCCAGATCCCGGCCATCATCGTCTCGGTCGCCGCCGGCTTCCTGGTGTCGAAGGCCGGCGTCGAGGGCTCCGCCGACAAGGCCCTGGTCAGCCAGTTGGCGAGCAACCCCGTCAGCCTGGGCGTGGTGTCCGGCGCGGCGGGCCTGATCGGCCTGATCCCGGGGATGCCGCTGATCCCGTTCGCGGCCCTGGCCATCGGCTCGGGCTTCATGGCGTGGAAACTGGGGCGTGATCGTCTCAAGCCCGCCCAGGTCGAGACCGTGGACCTGGGCAAGCCCAAGGAGGACGTCGAGGAGCCGATCGCCACGGCCCTGACCATCGACGAGGTCAAGATCGAGCTGGGCTACGCCCTGCTGTCGCTGATCAATGATCTGGAGGGCCGCCGCCTGACCGATCAGATCCGCGCCCTGCGCCGCTCGCTGGCCCAGGAATACGGCTTCGTCATGCCCAGCGTCCGCATCCTCGACAATATGCGCCTGCCCAACCAGGGCTACGCCATCCGCATCAAGGAGATGGAGGCCGGGGCGGGCGAGGTGCGTCTGGCCCAACTGATGGCCATGGACCCGGCGGGCCGCCAGGTCGAACTGCCGGGCGAACACACGCGCGAGCCCGCCTTCGGCCTGCCCGCCACCTGGATCGACGAGAGCCTGCGCGAAGAGGCCACCTTCCGCGGCTACACCCTGGTGGACCCCTCGACGGTGCTGACCACGCACCTGACCGAGATCCTCAAGGAGAACATGGCCGAGCTGCTGTCCTATGCCGAGGTGCAGAAGCTGCTGAAGGAACTGCAGGGCGAGGAGAAGAAGCTGGTCGACGAACTGATCCCCACGGTCGTCACCGTCACCACCCTGCAGCGCGTGCTGCAGACCCTGTTGCGCGAAAAGGTCTCGATCCGCGACCTGCCGGCCATCCTCGAAGGTCTGGCCGAGGCGGCGCCCCACACCACCAGCGTCACCACCCTGGTCGAGCACGTCCGCACCCGTCTGGCGCGTCAGCTGTGCTGGGCCAACCGGGGCGACGACGGCGCCCTGCCCATCGTCACCCTGTCCCAGGAGTGGGAGCAGGCCTTTGCCGAGGCCCTGATCGGTCCCGGAGAGGACAAGCAACTGGCCATGGCCCCCAGCCGCCTGCAGGACTTCATCCGCGCCGTCCGCGACACCTTCGAGCGCGCGGCCATGGCAGGCGAGAACGCCGTCTTGCTGACCGGGCCGCAGGTCCGCCCCTATGTCCGTTCGATCATCGAGCGTTTCCGCGGCCAGACCGTGGTGATGAGCCAGAACGAGGTCCACCCCAAGGCCCGTCTGCGAACCATCGGCACCGTCTGACCGGCAACGAGGTTAACGACTGGACTCAAGGGGTTGGGTCGCGGATGCTCGAATCATGAAACGCATTCGGCCGGCCCTGCGGACCTTTGGCGCCTTCCTGCGCACGCCGACGCTCAGCCGCTCCATCATCGCCTTGCTGGCCCTGGCCATCCTGCTCCTGCTGGCGGTGAACGCCGCCACCTTCGTCATGATCCGGCGGACCTCGGCCTACAACGACACGGTCGATCACAGTCAGCAGGTGCGGCTGGCGGCCAAGGACGTCCTGACCCTGCTGGCCGACGCCGAGACGGGGCAGCGCGGTTTCATGCTGACGGCGCGGCCGGAGTATCTGGCGGTGCATGACCGGGCGATCGCCGCGCTTCCTGCAGTGTTCACTCGTCTCGACAGCCTGATCGGAACCGATGACGAACTGACGCCGCGCCTGGCTCGCGTCCGCTCGCTCTATCAGGAACGCCTGAACCTGCTGGAAAGCACGATCGAGATGACCCGAACGGGCCGGATCGGCGAGGCGGTGTCGGTGATCCGCAGCGGTCAGGGCAAGACCTTGATGGATCAGATGCGGATCGAACTGACCGCCATCGACGCGGTCGAGGCCCGACGTCTGGCCGACCGCACCCGTCAGTCCGAACGCGCCTCGGCGGTGACGGTCTCGGTCAACGCCCTGGCGGCGGTGCTGATCCTGATCCTGGCCGGGATCAGCACCTGGCTGGTGCGGCGCTATGTCGAGGAGATCGAGGACGCGCATCTTGAGCTGGACCGGGTCAACGCCGGGCTGGAGAACCAGGTCCGCGACCGCACCGCCGAACTGACCCGCGCCAACGAGGAGATTCAGCGCTTCGCCTATATCGTCAGCCACGACCTGCGCGCGCCCCTGGTCAACGTCATGGGCTACACCTCCGAGCTGGAGCAGGTCGGCAAGATCTTCGATCATCAGCTGACCACCCTGGCCCAGACCCACCCTGACGCCATCGAGCCCGAAGCGATCCGCGCCGTGCGCGAGGATGTGCCCGAGGCCGTCGGCTTCATCCGCGCCTCGACCGCCAAGATGGATCGTCTGATCAACGCCATCCTGAAACTGTCGCGCGACGGCCGTCGTCGGCTGGTCCCCGAGACCCTGGACATGACCGCCGTGGTCCAGTCCATCGCCGACAGCGTCCACCATCAGGCCATCGAGACCGGCGGCGAGATCGTCGTGCGCGCCCTGCCGGTGCTGGAAAGCGACCGGCTGTCGATCGAGCAGATCTTCGGCAACCTGCTCGACAACGCCGTCAAGTATCAGCAGCCGGGCCGACCGATCCGCATCGTGGTCGAGGGCGAGGCGGACGACGACGGCCGCGTCCATTACCGCATCGTCGACAACGGTCGTGGCGTGTCCGATCGCGACCACGAGCGCATCTTCGAACTGTTCCGCCGCGCCGGGAAGCAGGACCTGCCCGGCGAGGGCCTCGGCCTGGCCTTCGTGCGCAACAGCGTGCGCCGCCTGGGCGGAACCATCACCCTGGAGTCCGAGCTGGGGCAAGGCTCGACATTCCATCTGAAATTCCCCACACGATTGATCGTGCCGGGGGACGCAGGAGACCGCCTATGAGCCACTCCGTGAAGATCGTCATGGTCGAGGACGACCACGGGCACGCCAAGCTCATCGAAAAGAACATCCGTCGCGCCAATATCGCCAACGACATCGTCCACTTCGCCGAGGGCGGGGCGGCTCTGGACTATCTGTTCAGCGACGAGGTGCGCGCCCACGGGCCGCTGCTGATCCTGCTGGATCTTAACCTGCCGGATATGTCGGGCACCGACATCCTGGAGAAGGTCAAGTCGGACGAGCGCCTGCGCCGCGCCCCCGTCGTCATCCTGACCACGACCGACGACAAGGTCGAGATCCAGCGCTGCTACGACCTGGGCTGCAACGTCTACATCACCAAGCCGGTGGACTATGAAGCCTTCGCTGGAGCGATCCAGCAACTGGGCCTCTTCCTGTCCGTCATGCAGGCGCCCGAGATTTGAGCGACCTGAACGACATGGGGGAGCCTATCCGCCTGCTCTACATCGACGACGACCGCGGCCTGTCGCGGCTGGTCCAGAAGGAGCTCGCCCGTCACGGTTATGACGTGACCTGCGCGCCCGAAGGCGAGGCGGGGCTGGAGGCCTTGCGCGCCGGGACGTTCGATGTCTGCGCCCTGGATCACTACATGCCGGGCCGCGAGGGGTTGGACGTCCTGCCCGACATCCTGGCCCTGCCGACCCCGCCGCCGGTGGTCTATGTCACCGGAGCCCAGGACGGGCGGATCGCGGTGGCCGCCCTGCGCGCCGGGGCCGCCGACTACGTCATCAAGGACGTGTCCGAGGACTTCACCGCCCTGCTGCGCTCGGCCATCGAGGACGCCCTGCTGCGCCGCCGTCTGGAGCGCGAGAACGAGGAGGTCCAGGAGCAGATCCGCCTGGCTCGAGACCGCGCCGAGGCCATGCTGCGCGAGGTCAATCACCGCGTCGGCAACTCGCTGCAACTGGTGTCCAGCTTCATCTCCCTGCAACTGCGCCAGCTGGCCGACGAGGGCGCGCGCTCGGCCCTGCGCGAGGCCCAGGTGCGGATCGAGGCCGTCGCCCACGTCCACCGCCGCCTCTACACCTCCTCGGACCTCGCCACCGTGGCGATGGACGAATACCTGACCGGCCTGGTCGAGGAACTGGGCAAGTCGGTCGGTCCGGACGAGACCTCGCCCCGCCTGACCCTGCGCGCCGAGCCCATGCGGGTGACGACGGATCAGGCGGTGTCGCTGGGCGTCATCGTCACCGAACTGGTCACCAACGCCGTCAAATACGCCTATGAGCCGGGCGAGGGTGGCGAAATCCGCGTGGTGCTGGAAACCGCCGCCGAAGGGCGAGCCATGCTGACCGTCGAGGACGACGGCCCCGGCCTGGGCGATGGAACCCCCAAGGGCACCGGCCTGGGCGCCAAGATCATTTCGGCCATGGCCGGCGGCCTGCGTTCGGCGGTCGAGTTCGATCCCGACCACCCCGGCGTGCGCGCGCGCCTGGTCTTTGATCTTTAGGACCTTTGATTTTTAGGCCCTTTCGCTTCGGCTTCGGCGCGCGTTAGTCTGCTCCGATGAAGCTTCAGTTTGGAACGGCCCGCCCGGGCCTCGACTACGTTCACCGTCCCGCGACCTTCGGTCTGGTCGAACAGGACGGCAAGCTGGCCTGCGTGCGCGTGGAGCGCGGCGGCGGCTATTTCGATCTGCCCGGCGGCGCCGTCGACGGCGAGGAAAGCGAACAGCAGGCCCTGGTGCGGGAGTTCGCCGAGGAAACCGGCCTGATCGTCGAGCCCGAAGACCGTCTGGCCGAGGCCGCCCAGTACTTCCGCCGCACCGACGGCTCGCCGGTCAACAACGCCGGTGGTTTCTGGACCGTGCGCGTCACCGGCTTCGACGCCTCGACGCAATGCGAGGCCGATCACGAACTGGTCTGGCTGGACCCGCTGGAGGCCATCTCCCGCCTGCGCCACGAAGCCCACGCCTGGGCCGTGGCCAAATGGCTGCGCGCGCGGGTCTAGGGACCGCGCGCGGACGGCGGGTTTTCAGGCTTGAGAGCCCGCCTGAACGCAGCCCCTACGTCTTCTTCGCCGGCATCTCGCGCCCGCCTTGATGCAGGACCAGACCGTCGATGGCGCCCGCCGCGTCGCGGGTGAAGGTGGGCGTCCATGACGCTGAGGAAGAAGGCGTCTGCGGCTTCGGCCGACAGCTCCAGCGGCTGCTGTCCGGTCGCCTGGGTCATCAGCTTGCCGTCCACGACGCTCAGCCTCAGGGCGAAGTTGGGCGCCAGTTCATAAAGGCGCTGCGGGGGCTTACAGTCCCAAAGCCCTCGGCGCTGTGCGAACGGCCTCGTTCATTGCTCGGTCATCCAGACATCCGAAGTCAAAAACGCGAGTTCGACGTTCTTCACCGTTGGTCCATTCGACGAGGACGCCGTCTTGGTCGGTGACGTAGTTCACGCAGGCTGCATCGCCTCGCAAGACATCCTCGGCGGGCCTGTAGGGCTCCAGTCGCCGTTTGAAATCCGCGAACTGCGCTAGCGTGATTGGCCTGACGCTGCGCCTCTGCTTCCAGTTGCGATAGTTGCCACCCCAGTGCCCGGCCTCGATGACAAGGCCGTCGGCCGTGACCTCTAAATTCGTAACTTCGCAGCGGCCACAGAAAGGGGCTGGCTGAGGTTGAAAAGAAATCCGTTCGACGGCCTGCATTGGTCGGGGCAGGGAAGCGCATCCGGACAGCGTCGCCGCGAACAACGCGACAGCAGATAGGGTCCCGCTATTCATAGCTCGACCGTGCCACCAAAAGGCAAGCGTCCGCAATGGGGCGCAGCCCTCAGCGCGTCAGCGCCCGCATGGCCTTGTCCAGCCCGTCCAGCGTCAGGGGGAACATGCGCTGGTCCATGACCTCGCGGATCAGGCCGACCGACTGGGTGTAGCTCCAGTAGCGTTCGGTCACGGGGTTCAGCCAGACCGACTTGTCCCACTGCTGGCGGGCGCGCTTCAGCCAGACGGCGCCGGCTTCCTCGTTCCAGTGCTCGACCGAGCCGCCCGGCATCGTGATCTCATAGGGGCTCATCGTGGCGTCGCCGACGAAGATGGCCCGCCAGTCGCCGGGGTATTTGTTCAGCACGTCCCAGGTCGGAATCTTCTCGGTGTGCCGCCGCCGGTTGTCTTTCCACACCCCTTCGTAGAGGCAGTTGTGGAAGTAGAAGAACTCCAGGTTCTTGAACTCGGTCTTGGCCGCCGAGAACAGCTCCTCGCACAGCTTGATATGGCCATCCATCGAGCCGCCGATGTCGAGGAACAGCAGGACCTTGATGGTGTTGCGTCGCTCGGGCCGCATCTGGATGTCCAGCCAGCCCTGACGCGCCGTGCCGTCGATGGTGCCGTCCAGATCCAGTTCCTCGGCCGCGCCCTCGCGCGCAAAGCGGCGCAGGCGGCGCAGGGCGACCTTGATGTTGCGGGTGCCCAGCTCGACCGTGTCGTCCAAGTTCTTGTATTCGCGCTTTTCCCAGACCTTGACCGCGCGGCCATGCTTGCCCGGCCCGCCGATGCGCACGCCCTCGGGGTTGTAGCCGCCGTGGCCAAAGGGACTGGTCCCGCCGGTGCCGATCCAGCGATTGCCGCCCGCGTGGCGCTCCTTCTGCTCCTCCAGACGCTGCTTCAGCGTCTCCATCAGCTTGTCGAAGCCCCCCAGGGCCTCGATCTGGGCCTTCTCCTCGTCGGTCAGGAACTTCTCGGTCAGCAGCCGCAGCCATTCCTCGGGAATATCGGTGGTCAGGTCCTCGCCCGCGCCGACCGTCTCCAGCCCCTTGAACACCTTGGCGAAGACCTGATCGAAGCGGTCATAGTGCTTCTCGTCCTTGACCAGCACCGCCCGCGACAGGTGGTAGAAGGCCTCGACATCCCGGCCCGCCACGTCCTTGTCCATGGCCTCCATCAGATGGAGCCATTCCTTCAGCGAAACCGGAACACGGGCTTCGCGCAGGGCGGTGAAGAAGGGCAGGAGCATGGGATCAGACTGGGCCGGGATCAGCCGCGCCGCAAGATGAACTCGTGGTCGTTCCAGGCGCCGACCGGGTAGTCGTACTCGCCGGCCTTCTCGAAGCCGTAGGCGGCGTAGAGTTTCTGGGCCTTGTCGTTGCCGCTCCAGACGCCGACCCACAGGGGGCCGTCGGTGTGGGCCTCCATCCATTCCAGGGCGATCTTCAGCAGTTGGGTGCCCAGACCCAACCCTTGCGCGTCGCGGCCGATGTAGAGGCGGCGCAGTTCGGCGTGGCTGGGCTGCGCGTCGGGATGGGGCAGGGTGTTGGGCCCGGTGTTGGCGAAGCCCAGAATCTCGCCGTCGCGGTCGGCCACCCACCAGGCGGCGCCGGGCTCTGCCAGCTTGGTCTGGATGGTTTCAACGCTGAAGCTCTTGTCGAGGAAGGCGGTCAGGTCGGCGGCGGGGTAGGGAATGTCGAAACCCTCGACAAAGGTGTCCACGAAGGTCTGGCGCCCCAGCACGCTCAGGGCGGCGGCGTCTTCGAGGCGGGCGGGGCGGATCACGATGTCGCTCATGGGTCGGCCTTAGCGCCGCGCGGTGCGGTGGTCGAGAGCCGCTCGCGAGGGTGTCATCCGTTCGTGGTTGTGTCGCCGCGTGAGGGGGGCTACCACCTGCTCTGGACGGCGTGTTTCACGGCCGTTCGTCTTACCGGCTCCGGGGAGGATTGAGGGACGCCAACGCCTTGATTTGACAGGCCGCTCCCCGTGCTATGACCTCTCCTGCGCTCATGACTCATTCCGAATCCGCTGCACCCACGCCGTCCGAGGCGACGAACGTCCATAAGGCGACGCCGGCTGTCGGCGCCATCATCCTGGCGCGGCACGGCGAGCCGGCGCTGTCGCGCAAATGCATGATCACCTCGGATCAGTATCGCGACTGGTGGGGCCGTTACGAGGTCGGCGGCCTGCGCGCCGGCCAGACGCCGCCGCAGACCCTGCTGGCCGCCGCCGAGGGCGCGGGCGCCATCTACGCTTCGACCCGTCCGCGCGCTCAGGAAACGGCCCGCGCCGTGGCCCGCGACCGCGAGGTCCTGGTCGACGCCCTGTTCATCGAGGCGCCCCTGCCGCCGCCGCGATTCCCCGCTTGGCTCAAGCTGTCGCCGCGCTACTGGGGCGTAGTCTCGCGCATCTGGTGGCACGCCTTCAATCACCACGAAGGCCAGGAAACCCGCCGCGAGGCTGAGGTCCGCGCCGATCAGGCCGCCCGCATCCTGATCGCCCGCGCCGGCGAAGGCCGCGACGTCCTGGTTCTGGCGCACGGCTATTTCAACCACATGGTCGGCCAGAAGCTGAAGCTCCACGGCTGGCGTCTGGCCGAAAACCAGGGCTTCAAATACTGGTCACAACGTCGCTACGAGAAGCGCTGACGCCTTTCGTCGTTGATGCGCCGCGCGGGCGTCTCTAGGTTGCCCGCATCATGACCGACGCCTCCGCTGCCCCCGCCGTTTCCGCCGATCTCAGCTTCGAGGACGCCCTGTCGCGTCTGGAGGGCATCGTCTCGCGACTGGAGTCGGGGCAGGCCCCGCTGGAAGAATCCATCGCCCTGTACGAAGAGGGCGCGCGCCTCAAGGCCCACTGCGAGGCCCGACTGAAGGCTGCCCAGCTGCGCGTCGAGAAGATCGTCGTTGGCGCCGATGGCCAGGCCAAGGGCGTCGAACCCGCCGAGTTCGGCTGACGGCCTGACCATGCTCGCCGCCAATTCCCCGGAACAGGCCGTCATCGACCGGGTGGCCGAGATCGCTGATCTGGTCACCGTTGCGCTCGACGAGCTGCTGCCCCGCGCCGACGGCCCGGAATCCCGACTGACCGAGGCCATGCGCTATGCCGCGCTCGGCCCGGGCAAGCGCCTGCGCCCCTTCTTCGCCATCGAAGCGGGCCGGATGCTGGAGGTCGACGAGCGCGCCGTCCTGCGCGCCGCCTGCGCCCTGGAATGCGTCCACGCCTATTCGCTGGTGCATGACGACCTGCCGGCGATGGACGACGACGACGTGCGGCGCGGCCGGCCGACCCTGCACATCGCCTACGATGAGGCGACCGCGAT
Organism: Brevundimonas sp.; assembly: GCF_050729455.1. Taxonomy (GTDB): domain Bacteria; phylum Pseudomonadota; class Alphaproteobacteria; order Caulobacterales; family Caulobacteraceae; genus Brevundimonas. The sequence continues at coordinate 25,365 of NZ_JBOHLI010000009.1, read as the reverse complement.
TCTGGCGGGTGACGCGCTGCAGACCGCCGCCTTCGACATCATTCTGGACGAGGACACCCACGACGACGCGGCGATCCGCTGCGAGCTGGCCCGGCGCCTGTCCTTTGCGTCCGGCGCGCGCGGCATGGCCGGCGGCCAGATGATCGACCTGCTGGGCGTCCGCGACGACCTGGGCGGAGTGGCCCGGATGCAGCGCCTGAAGACCGGCGCCCTGTTCGCCTACGCCTTCGAGATCCCGCTGATCATCTCGCGCGCCGACGACGCCGCCTGGCACGCCCTGACCAGCTTCGCCCACGACGTGGGTCTGGCCTATCAGATCATCGACGATGTTCTGGACGCGGAAGGCTCGGCCGAGGAGATGGGCAAGGCCGCCGGCGGCAAGGACGCCGCCCTCGGCAAGACCAATTTCGTCACCCTGCTGGGCGTCGAGGCGGCGCGACAGAGGGTCGCGCACCTGGCCGATCAGGCCCGCTCGCACCTTGACCTGTTCGGCCATGAGGGCGAAATCCTCAAGGCCAGCGTGGACTTTGTGCTCAAACGCCGGTCCTGATAGGAAACGCGCCCGCCTCCCGCGGGTTACTGAATGACGTCCTGCGTCAAAGGCCCCCGATCTCCATGCCCGACACCCCCATTCTCGACACCGTCACCGTTCCCGCCGACATGCGCGGGTTCGACATCGCGCGGCTGAAGCAGTTGGCCGACGACGTGCGGACCGAGACCATCGACGCTGTCTCCGTCACCGGCGGCCACCTGGGCTCGGCGCTCGGCGTGGTCGAGCTGACCGTCGCCCTGCACCATGTGTTCGAGACGCCCAAGGACATCCTGATCTGGGACGTCGGCCATCAGTGCTACCCGCACAAGATCCTGACCGGGCGGCGCGACCGCATCCGCACCCTGCGTCAGGGCGGCGGTCTGTCGGGCTTCACCAAGCGCTCGGAGAGCGAATACGACCCCTTCGGCGCGGCCCACGCCTCGACCTCGATCAGCGCCGCGCTCGGCTTCGCCGCCGCCCGCGACGCCAAGGGCGAGAAGAACCGCGTCGTGGCCGTCATCGGCGACGGCTCCATGTCGGCGGGCATGGCCTATGAGGCGATGAACAACGCCGCCGAGGCCACCCACGGCCAGCTGATGGTGGTGCTGAACGACAACGACATGTCGATCGCCCCGCCCGTCGGCGGCATGAGCGCCTATCTGGCCAAGCAGGTCTCGGGCGGCGCCTATCAGAACATCCGCAAGGTCGGGAAGAAGTTCGTCGACCACATGCCGCGCCCCTTCCGCGACGCGGCGCGCAAGGCTGAGGAATACGCCCGCGGCATGATCGTGGGCGGCACCTTCTTCGAGGAGCTGGGCTTCTACTACATCGGTCCGATCGACGGTCACGACATGGAGAACCTGGTCCCGATTCTTAAGAACGCGGCCGCCATCACCGACCGACCGGTGCTGGTCCACGTCGTGACGCAAAAGGGCAAGGGCTACGCTCCGGCCGAGGACAGCGCCGACAAGTATCACGGCGTGGTCAAGTTCGACGTGGTCTCGGGCAAGCAGGCCAAGGCCGTTTCCAACGCCCCCAGCTACACCAAGGTCTTCGGCACCGAGCTGATCAAGCACGCCCGCATCGACCCCTCGATCGTGGCCATCACCGCCGCCATGCCGACTGGCACGGGTCTGGACCTGTTCGGTCAGGCCTTCCCCGACCGCACCTTCGACGTCGGCATCGCCGAGCAGCACGCCGTCACCTTCGCGGCCGGTCTGGCGGCGGACGGCATCAAGCCGGTCTGCGCCATCTACTCGACCTTCCTGCAGCGCGGCTATGACCAAGTTGTCCACGACGTGGCCATCCAGTCCCTGCCGGTGCGCTTCGCCATGGACCGCGCCGGGCTGGTCGGCGCCGACGGCGCGACCCACGCGGGCAGCTTCGACATCGGCTTCATGGGGGCTCTGCCCGGCATGGTGCTTATGGCCGCCGCCGACGAGGCCGAACTGGCCGCCATGATCTCGACCTCGCTGGCCATCGACGACCGCCCCAGCGCCTTCCGCTATCCGCGCGGCGACGGCGTCGGCGTGGAAATCCCCGAACTGGCCGCCCCGCTGGAGATCGGCAAGGGCCGCATCGTCCGCGAAGGCACGTCCGTCGCCATCCTGTCGCTGGGCACCCGCCTGCAGGAATCGCTCAAGGCCGCCGACATGCTGGCCGCGCGCGGCGTCTCGGCCACCGTCGCCGACGCCCGCTTCGCCAAGCCGCTGGACGCCGACATGATCCTGCGTCTGGCGCGCGAGCATGAATGCCTGATCACGGTGGAAGAGGGCGCCATGGGCGGCTTTGGCGCCTTCGTGCTGCAGCTTCTGGCCGAGAAGGGCGCGCTGGACGGCGGCCTCAAGATCCGCACCCTGACCCTGCCCGACGTCTTCCAGGACCAGGACAAGCCCGAGATCATGTACGCCCAGGCCGGCCTCGACGCCGACCACATCGCGGCGACGGCTCTGACCGCCCTGGGCGTTGACGCCAGCCGGGCTGTGCGGGCGTAGGTCCCGATACCTCGGCGCTCCTGGCCCCGTTGCGGTCCTCGGGAGCGCGCCGAAAATCCTTGAAACCTCCACACGAGAGCGCCCGGTCTTCAGTCATACTGAGGCCGTCTTTCATGCATGGAGGCGGAGGATGACGAGTACGACGAAGAAGGGGGGCGAGCGCCTAAGCCGGTTCTGGCGGCTGGGTCTGTGGAGCCTTATTGCGGTGCTTCTGCTGACGCCGCTCATCGCCATGCAGTTCACCCGCGAGGTCGCCTGGGACGGCGCTGACTTCGCCTTTGCGGGCGTCCTGCTGGTTGGAGCAGGGATTCTGTTTGAGCTGGCCGCCAGAGCGACGCGGAGCCTGGCATGGCGACTGGCCATCGGGGCTGTTCTGCTGCTTGCCGTTCTGATCATCTGGGCCGACGCCGCCGTCGGCGTTTTCTAGGCCGCACGCTTGGCCGATCAGACAAAGAAAAGGCCCGCTCCGGTTTCCCGGGGCGGGCCTTGATCTTTCAGCCGAAGCTGGGGCCGTATTAACGGCCGCCCGGCGTGCGGGGCTTCGGAGCCGGCAGCAGGCCTTCGCGCTGGGCGCGCTTGCGAGCCAGCTTGCGGGCGCGGCGGACAGCTTCAGCCTTTTGACGGGCGCGCTTTTCCGACGGCTTTTCGAAGTGCACGTGGCGCTTCATTTCACGGAAGCTGCCTTCGCGTTGCATCTTCTTCTTCAGGGCCTTGAGCGCCTGATCGACATTGTTGTCGCGGACGAAAATCTGAACCAGGGTTATCTCTCCTTTGGCCGCCCGCCGCGTCCTTTCGAAGGGAGACGGGCAGACAAAATAAAAACCTCTCCCGAAAGACTGGGCTCTCGGATGAAGGCGCGCTGATACACGACGCGCGGGGGCCTGTCCAGATCGACACAGGCAATCGTGATGGGTCGAAAAGCCCGGAGGAGCGGACTATTCTGGGGATATGACCGATACCGCCGACGCCGCTCCCAAATCCGCCCCCAAGGACGACTGGGCCTCTCGTATGGAGCAGGCCGTGCTGGACGCCGCCATAGAGCGCGCGCCAGCGCTGGGCTGGAACAGCCGACTGGTCCGCGCGGCCTGCGAGGCGAACGGCCTGTCTCTGGGCGACGAGGAGCTGCTGTTGCCGAATGGGGCGCGCGACCTGGCCGTCTTGCTGTCGCGGCGTCACGATTCGCGGGCCTTGAAGGCGCTGGAGGCCACGCCCGCCGCTACGATGAAGATTCGCGAACGAATCGCCGCCGCCGTCTCAGCGCGGATGGAGGCGGGGGCGCAGGACATCGAGGCGGCCAAACGCTGCGCCGGATTCCTGACCCTGCCGACCAATGTGGACCTGGGCTTCAAGCTGGCCTGGGAGAGCGCCGACCATCTGTGGCGCTGGGCCGGAGACACGGCGACGGACCAGAACCACTATTCCAAGCGCGCCATCCTGGGCGGCATCCTGATCCCCGCCCTGACCATGCGCTGGTTCGAGGGACGCGAAGCCGCCGAGGCCTTCGTCGCCCGCCGCATCGAGAACGTCATGGCCTTCGAGAAGTGGAAGGCGGGAAAGGACTTCGACGCGCCGATGAAGGCCGTCACGGACGCCTTGGGGCGGCTGCGCTATGGGGCGAAGGAAACGTAGTTCCCTCTCCCGATGGGAGAGGGCTTGAGCGCACGAGAGCGAAGCGATCGTTCTTGCGCGAAAGGGTGAGGGTTCGCGGCTTGCCGTTGTGTCTCGTGGCCCGCACACTCGAACCATGACATCCCCACGAGCCCACCGTGCGCGTGTGTTGCGCCAAGCTTCCGGACGCGCCGAGGAATGTGTCTGGTCGGCCGTGCGCGGGGGAAGGATCGACGGGTACAAGTTCCGCCGTCAGCATCCTGTGGGACCGTATTTTGCGGACTTCGCCTGCGATCCACTACGCCTGATCATCGAGGTTGATGGCGGCGTGCATCGGCTGGATGAGGTCGCGGCGCGCGACCTTGAGCGGCAGCAGGCGCTTGAGGCGTTGGGTTGGACTGTGATCCGCGTGACCAATGACCAGGTCTATGAAGCGCCAGAGCGGTTACTCGAAGCCGTAAGGATGCACGCGCGGCGTCTTCACGGCTGAGCGCCGCCCCTCACCCTTTCGCCTTGCCAATCGCTTCGCTCTCGGAGGCTCAAGCCCTCTCCCATCGGGAGAGGGATGTCGGGGAGGGAGTTCAGAGGATGCGGTTCACGTGCGCCATCTTGCGACCGGCGCGGGCCTCGTGCTTGCCGTAGAGGTGCAGGCGGGCGTTGGGCTCGGCGGCCAGGGCGCGCCACTGATCGACCTCGTCGCCCAGCAGATTGGTCATTTCGATGCGCGCGTGGGCTTCGGTGGGGCCCAGAGGCCAGCCGACGATGGCGCGGATGTGCTGCTCGAACTGGTCGCAGACGCAGCCGTCCTGGGTCCAGTGGCCGGTGTTGTGGACGCGCGGGGCGACCTCGTTCACCAGCAGGACTCCGTCGCCCATGTCGAACAGTTCGATGCCCATGACCCCGACGTAGTCGAGGCCGTCGAGGACGGCGGCGGCGATCTCATGGGCGCGTCCTTGCGTCTTCGCATCGACGGCGGCGGGGGCCAGGGTGGTCTTCAGCACGCCGTTGGCGTGGATGTTCTCGCCCAGAGGATAGACGGCGACGGCGCCGTCGCGGCCGCGCGCGGCGATCACCGACAGTTCGCGCTTAAAGACAGCGGCGGCTTCCAGAACGGCGGGGCGGCGGCCGATGGCGTCGAAGGCGGCCTCGGCGTCGGCGGCGTCGCGGATCCAGACCTGGCCCTTGCCGTCATAGCCTTCGCGGCGGGTTTTCAGCACGGCGGGCAGGCCAAGCTTGCCAATGGCGTTGGTCAGGTCGTCCAGGGTCGTGACGGGCGCGAAGTCGGCGGTTACCGCGCCGACGGCGTTTAGATAGGTCTTCTCGTCCACCCGGTCCTGGGCGACGGCAAGCGCCGTCGGGCCCGGCGCAACCAGGGCGCCGGCCTCGGCCAGAGTCTCGACCGAAGAGGCCGGGACGTTCTCGAACTCGAAGGTGACGACGTTGCACAGCCGGCCCAGCGCCTGAAGCGCGTCGGGATCGTTGTAAGGGGCGGTGATCTGGGCGCGCGAAACCCGGGCGGCCGGGCAGTCCGGCTGGGGATCGAGGATCACCACGTCGAAGCCCAGGCGCGAGGCGGCCTGGCTCAGCATCCGGCCCAACTGGCCCCCGCCGAGAATGCCGAGGGTCGATCCGGGGGGCAGGGGCAGGTTGGGCAAGTCAGTCCTCGACGGTTTCGGCGACGGAATCGGTCTGGGCGGCGCGGAAGGCGCTGAGGCGTTCGGCCAGGGCGGGGTCCGACAGGGCCAGGATCTGCGCGGCCAGGATGCCGGCGTTGGCGGCGCCCGCCTCGCCGATGGCCAGGGTAGCGACCGGCACGCCGCCGGGCATCTGGACGATGGAGAGCAGGCTGTCCATGCCCTTCAAGGCCTTGGACTGGACCGGCACGCCCAGAACGGGCAGGTCGGTCATCGAGGCGGCCATGCCGGGCAGGTGGGCCGCGCCGCCGGCGCCGGCGATGATGACCTTGTGGCCCTTGGCCTTGGCGGTCGTGGCGAAGTCATAGAGGCGTTGCGGCGTGCGGTGGGCGCTGACGACCTTGGCTTCCCAGGCGACGCCCAGTTGATCCAGGCGTTCGGCGGCCAGCTTCATGGTCGGCCAGTCGGAACGGCTGCCCATGATGATGGCGACAGGTGGCGTCGAGGCGGTCATGCGCAAAGGCTCCCCACACGGAAAGCGGCCCGTTACAGCACGCGCGTTGCGCCCGCAACCAAGGTCGTTAGAATCATCTGCGTCGCGAGGGCCTGAGTCGTCCGCGATTCGCGACACCGGAGCCTGACTTGACCGACGTGGCCGAACCGACTGCAGAGACCGATCTGCACGCCGAGATCGAACGGCTGCGCGCCGAAGTCGCCGCCCTGACCATCCGCGCCGAGACGGCCGAGGCCTTGGCGGACCATGACGTTCTGACGCCGGCGCTGAACCGGCGCGGCTTCATGACAGTGCTGAACCGCAGCATGGCCTATTGCCGCCGTCACGAGGTCGAGGCGGCGCTGCTCTATCTGGACATGGACGGGTTCAAGGGCGTCAACGACGGTCTGGGGCATGCCGCGGGCGACGCCGCCCTGATGGCCGTCGCGGACCTGTTGCTGGCCAATGTGCGCGGATCCGATGCGGTCGGGCGCCTGGGCGGCGACGAGTTCGCCCTGTTGCTGATGAACGCGGGCGCGGACGAGGGGCGTGAAAAGGCCAGGCGCCTGGCTGCGTCGCTGGAAACCGAGGGCTTCGTCTGGGAGGGCTCGACCGTGGCGCTGGGCGGCTCGTTCGGCGTTCGCGCCTATGCGGGCCAGACCGATCCCGAGGCCTGGCTGTCGGAAGCCGACGCCGCCATGTGGCTGAGGAAGAAGGCGCGCTGATGGATTGGGCGACGGCTGAACGCGAATGGATCGGGGCCGTGGTTGTCGTGGGGCTGACCTATGTAGACGCGGGCGGAGAGTTCCTTCGCCAGGAGCAGGTGCATGGCCTGATCGTGTCCGTTGATCCCGTGAACGGCATCGAGCTCGACCTGTCGGGCAATCGGATGGGCGAAAGCTACTGGCTTCCGCCTGAACTCGGCGCCTTCGAGGCGGCTCGGCCCGGCGAATATCGGTTGAGATCTACCGGCGAGATCGTTCGCGACCCGGACCTGCTTTCAAGCTGGACCCTGCAGGCGCCAGTCGACAGCTAGGCGATGATGTCGGGCAGGATGCGGTCTTCGACCTTCACGATGTCATCGCGCAGGGCCAGTTTCTTGCGCTTGAGGCGTGCGATCAGCAGTTGATCCTTGGCTGGCATGAGGTTCAGCGCCTCGATCGAGGCGTCCAGGTCGGCGTGTTCCTGCTGAAGCGATTTCAGCTCGGCCCGAAGCTGCTGGTCTTCATCGGACAGGAAAGGTTGGTCGTCGTTCATGGCTCGCCCCGGACGTCCCTGCTTATAGCCGACCGGCGGTCAGGCGGGAAGGCGTTCGGCCAGTGTGGTCAGCGCCGGGCGCGGCACGACGCGAGCCCACAGCTTCGCCGTCTCGGCCAGGCCGTCGATGGCGCGGCGCGGGGCGCCCGACGGGGCCGGCGCCAGTTCTTCAAGCTCCAGCATCAGGCGGCGCTCGGCGTCCAGTTCCAGCGCCTTGACCTGCTGGCGCAGGGCTTCGCGGTGGTCGTCGTCGATGTCGGGGATGGGCGCCTTCAGGGTGCGGCGGACGGCGCGTAACTGGGCCACGATCACGGTATCATAGGCGCGGGCCGCATCGCAGGCGGCTTCCAGGGTTTCCTCGTCCGGGCGGCGGCCGGTGACGGCGACCCAGGCGGCCCAGAGCAGCAGGGGCACGTTCTGCTCGTTGTGATCCTGCAGGCTCAGGCAGGCCTCGGCCACGCCTGGGGCCTCATAGGCCGTGACGGCCCAGGTCCACAGATCGCTCATGCCTGGGGGCCGGCGTTCAGGCCTTCCCAGCGGCGCACGGCGGACCAGTCCAGGCCGAACAGGTCCAGGGCCCGGCCGACCGACTGGTCCACCATCTCGTTGATGCTGGTCGGTTTGGCGTAGAAGGCGGGCAGGGGCGGGGCGATGGTCGCGCCCATCTCGGCCAGCGCCGTCATGGTGCGCAGATGGCCGAGATGCAGCGGCGTCTCGCGCACCATCAGCACCAGCGGGCGGCGCTCCTTCAGCACCACGTCGGCGGCGCGGGTCAGCAGGGTCGAGGTCACGCCGGTGGCGATCTCGCTCATGGTCCGCACCGAGCAAGGGGCGACGATCATGCCGAGCGTGCGGAACGAGCCCGAGGCGATAGCGGCGCCGACGTCGGCCAGTTTGTAGGTCACGTCCGCCTTCGACATCAGATCGTCGGGGCTCAGTTCCGTCTCCTGCGACAATGTGAGCAGGGCGGCTTTCGTGACCACCAGATGGCTCTCCACGCCCAGTTCGCGCAGGGCGTCCAGCACCCGCGCGCCATAGATCGCGCCGGAAGCGCCAGAGATTCCAACGACCAACCGCGACGGCTTCGGGTTCCGTATGGTCGAGTTCACATCATCGGCCATTTTGACTTCCACAGTCTCCGTGTTCGGAGCGACGGAGGGTCACTGCAATGTGATTCCACAGGCCGTCGTTCCGGGCGCTCAGTGTAGTGGTCCCTTAGACATGGAGGCGCAAGCCATGACCATCGAGGCTCGTATTCGCGAACTGGGAAATCGGCACCGGTCGCTGGATGAGACGATCCAGCAGGAGGCGCGCCGCCCCACCGCGGACCCGACACACCTCAGGGAACTCAAGCAGAGAAAGCTCAGGCTCAAGGAAGAAATCACTAGTCTGGAGGCCGGAGCCCAATAGGGCGGACCTCCCGAAAACGCCCCTCCCAAAACGAGAACGGCCCCGAAGAGCGATCTTCGGGGCCGTTTCCTGTTTCAGAGCAGAACGATCAGTCGTTCTTGCCGAAGACCGACTCGGCGGTCGGCTCGGCGCCGGGGCGCACCCGCTCTTCCGGGACGAACTCCGGCTCTTCCGGTTCGGCTTCGATGGATTGCAGGGCGGCGCCGCCGGTCTTGATGTCGTCCTTGGCCTTCTTGTCGGCGGCCTTCTTGACGATTTCGTCAAGCTGCAGCTGGCCGACCAGGCCCAGGGTCACGGGATCGACCGGCTTGATGTTGGCCGAGTTCCAGTGGGTGCGGTTGCGCACGCTTTCGATGGTGGACTTGGTCGTGCCCAGCAGCTTGGCGATCTGGGCGTCGGTCACTTCCGGGTGGTTGCGCACGAACCAGGCGATGGCGTCCGGGCGGTCCTGGCGCCGCGAAACGGGCGTGTACTTCGGTCCGGTCTTGGTCGGCTTCAGCAGTTCGGCGTGGCGGCTGACCACGGCCTTCATGCGGTAGTCGGGGTTGTCCTGGGCCTTTTCCAGCTCTTCGCGGGTCAGTTGGCCGCCGGTGACCGGGTCCACGCCGCGGATGTCGCGGGCCACGTCGCCGTCGGCGATGCCGCGCACTTCCAGCGGGTGCAGGCCGCAGAAGGCGGCGATCTGCTCGAACGAGAGCGAGGTGTTGTCCACCAGCCAGACCGCGGTGGCCTTGGGCATCAGGATGTCGGTCATGGGGCGTGCGTCCCGGCGTTTGCGGCCCGAAAATCGGGCGTTTGAATCGACGGCGCCCGACCTTTCGGCCGGGCGCTGAGGCCTTCTGTATAGGCGCATTCGCGACAAAAGAAAACGCTGTCCGAATGTGGCGTACAGCAAAGGTTCATGCAGAATGTTGAACAGTCTCGCTTGTGGTGCGTTGTGCGCCAGGAGATTCACAGGAGGACAGTTCATGAGACAGTTCGTGAGTATGGCGGCAGGAGCCGTCGTGGCCGCCGCAGGCTTCGTCGCCGTCCCCTCGGGGCCGGCCGAAGCTCAGGCCCAGGTGCGCGGCGCGCCGCGCGGCAGCTACGCCCAGTCCTGCACAGGTTCCTACGTCAACCAGGGGCGCCTGTATGCCGATTGCCGCAACACGCGGAATCAGGTGCGCGAGACGTCGATCGAACTGGCTCGCTGCTCCAGCAGCGACATCGGCAACGACAACGGCCTTCTGGTCTGCGGCAGCCATCGCGGCGACTATGAGGACGGACGCCCCGGCGGCGGCGGCGGCGGCGGCGGCGGCGGCTGGGGCAACGCCTCCATCACCGTCTATCGCGACGCCAACTATCGCGGCCAGTCGATGACCTTCCGTCAGGAGGTCTCGAACCTGCGCAACAGCGGTCTGAACGACGTCATCAGCTCCCTGCGTCTGGGCCGCGGCGACTGGGAAGTCTGCACCGACGCCTATTTCCGCGGCAACTGCCAGATCATCAGTGGCGATGTCCGCGACCTGCGTTCCAATGGCCTGAACGACCGGATTTCTTCGTTGCGGCCGGCCCGCCGCGGCGGCAACTGGTAAGCGTATGAAACGGGAGGCTTCGGCCTCCCGTTTTTCTTTGGGGCGCTCAGAGCGTCAGGACGATCTTGCCGACGTGGTCGCCAGCCTCAAGCCGCTGATGCGCGGCGGCGGCCTGGTCCAGGGAAAAGGTCGCCTCGACCCGCGCACGCACGGCGCCGTCGGCGACCCAGGGCCAAACGGTTTGTTCGACGGCGGCGGCCAGACGCGCCTTCTCGTCACCTGAGCGGCTGCGCAGGGTCGAGCCGGTCAGCACGATCCGTTTCAGCATGATCCGCATCAGGTCGATCTGGGCCAGGGCGCCGGTCAATGTGGCGATGACCACCCAGCGGCCGCCGGGTTTAAGCGCGTTCAGATTCAGCTCGGCATAGGCCGCGCCCACCATGTCCAGCACCACGTCGGCGCCGCCCTCGGCCTTGATGGCGACGGCCAGGTCCGTGGTCACGGCGTCCAGGCTGACATCGGCGCCGAGCTCGTAGGCCGCCTTGGCCTTGGCCGCGCCGCGCGAGGTGGCGATGACGCGGGCGCCCGCCGCCTTGGCCATCTGGATGGCCATGACGCCGATGCCGCTGGTGGCGCCGTGGATCAGCAGGGTCTCGCCCGCCTTCAGCCCGCCGCCCTCGAAGACGTTGGCGAAGACGGTAAAGGCGGTCTCGGGCAGGGCCGCGGCCTGAACGAAGTCGAGGCCGGCGGGGACGGGCAGGGCGTGCCGAGCGTCCACCACAGCGTAGTCGGCATAGCCGCCGCCGCCTAGCAGGGCGCAGACCCGGTCGCCCAGATTCCAGCGGGTCACGCCGTCGCCCAGCGCGTCTACCTCGCCGGCGACCTCCAGCCCCAGAATGTCGGAGGCGCCGGGCGGGGCCGGATAGAGGCCCAGGCGCTGAACGATGTCGGGCCGATTGACCCCGGCGGCGCGCAGGCGGATGCGGATTTCGCCTGGCGCGGGCGTCGGCATGGGCCGTTCGGCGAGCCGTAGGGCCTCGGCCGGGCCCTTGCCGCCTTCGATCTCGATGACCCGCATGATGCCTCCGCCGCTTGCAATCGTCGTCATTGGGGCGTTTTCATACGGGTTCGTGTGGTTTCTGGCCACGGAGGCGGTGATGACGTTCGAAGATCTGGAGCCCAGACCCCAAGGCGGCGAGGCGCTGAGGGCGCTGGGGCGCGAGGACCTGGACCTCTACGCCGTGGACGAACTGCATGAGCGGATCGCCGCGCTGGAAGCCGAGATCGCTCGGTCGAAAGCCGCCATCGACGGCAAGTCCTCCAAGCGCAGCGCCGCCGACGCCCTGTTCAATTTCCGCTGAGAAGCCTCTCCCGCGATTTCGTAATCCGTGGCATGACGATTGCAGTTCCGGTCCGTGCGGCGTCCTTTCGACCCGCGAGTTTTTGACGGACGCGCGTGACGTTTCATGGGTAGAATCGAGTTGACTGCCATCGACGCTGACATGGTCGGATTGCGTTCGCGCAGCGCTGAGGTGCTGGATTTCGCGCGCTCGGAACTGTTCGAGCGCACCTTCCGCGAGGGGATGGAGCTGGTCGAGGAGACCGCCGCCTATCTGGACGGCGACGGACGCCAGGATTCGCGTCTGCTGTCGCGCGCCGCGGCCCTGGCCTACGCTGGCGAGAGCATGAAGCTGACCACGCGGCTGATGCAGATCGCGTCCTGGCTGCTGGTGCAGCGGGCCGTGCGCGAGGACGACATGAGCGCCGCTGCGGCCTGCGAGCCGCGCTATCGGCTGGCCGACCGCAAGATCGAGAGCGAACCCAGCCACCGCGAGCTGCCCATCGCCCTGATCGAATACGCCGTGCGCGCCGAGAAGCTGTACGACCGCGTCCTGCATCTGGACCAGCGGATGTATGTGGAAGGCAGCGAGGAGCAGCCCGTCAATCCGGTGCAGAGCCAGCTGGATCGCTTGCAGGCGGCGTTCGGGGGCTGAGCCCCCGAAACTTTAGTTCTACGGCCCGACGTCGTTGGCGTCGCTCGGTCCGTCGGCGATCACGCGCGGCAGGTTGACGGCGATGCCGAGGGCGTCGGCCAGTTTGGCGTCCCGCTGATAAACGTCTTCGCGGAAGGCGACCCGCCCCTGTCCGTCCACAAAGGCGGTCCAGTAGAGCAGACGGACGGCGATCTCGCGGCCGGTGGTGACGCGTGTGGTCTGACGGCTTTCCTGGGCGACGTCGAACTCAGCCAGTTTGGTCGGATCGGGCGACAGTAGCAGGCGAGCGAATTCGACCGCGTTCTGCACCCGCACGCAGCCGTGGCTGCGCTGGCGCACCGTCAGGTTGAAGGCGGCCTTGCCCGGGGTGTCGTGCAGGAAGATGGCGTAGCTGTCGCGCAGCTCGAACTTCACATAGCCCAGCGAGGATTGCGGACCGGCGCGCTGCACCACCCAGCCGTCGGCGTTGATGTACATGTCGTGGGCGGCCAGATAGCCGGGACCCTTGGGCAGGATCTCGCGGCGGGCGATGCCCATGGGCACGGTCCACGGCGGATTGGCCACGACCGAGGCGAAGGGCTTCTCCAGGCTGGGGGTCTGGTTCTCGGCCGTGCCGACGACGACGCGGTTGGAGTGAACCGGCTTGCCGTCCTTCCAGTAGACCATGATGGCGGCGGCGGTGTTGACCTCGATCCGCTCGGGATTCAGTTCGCGCTTCAGCCAGCGGCGGCGTTCCAGATTGAGAGCGATCTGGCGGGCGCGGTCTTCGGCCGAGGCGCCGAGCGAGCGCTGGGTGCCGGGGCCGACCCGGCCGTCGGCGCCCAGGCCGTGACGGGTCTGGAAGCCGCGCACGGCCTGTTGCAGTTCAGCGCCATAGGCCAGATTGCCCTTGAGCCGTTCGCCGGCGGCGGCGCTCAGGTCGCCTTCGGCGACCAGGCGGGCGATCAGGGCGGGGATGCGGTTGTCGCTGGCGCCCGGTTCGATGGTGGGACCGGACCGGAAGGCGGGCCAGCCGCCCGCGCGCGTGATGCGACGATAGCGGGCATAGCCGGCCGACAGATTGGTGTAGCCGATGTCGGTCGGGGCCAGGCCGTCGAACCACTGGCTCAGGCGGTTGGCGCTGATCGCCTGGGTCAGGCCGGCGGGAATGTCGACGCTGTTCTTGTTCATCTCCCACAGGTCCTCGACCGTCTCGGGACGGACGCGGCCCTCGGCCAGAACGCGGGCGTAGGTCACGGCGGCGGCGGTGGTGCGGATCTCGGCCGAGGCGGGATCGGCGGCCAGGCCGACGAAGTCGAAGAAGTCCCCGGCGGGCAGGGCGTGACGCTCGGCGCCGGCGGCGACTTCCTGAAGCACGCGCAGGCGATCGGCGGTCCAGATCGGCTTGCCGCCGGTCAGCTGATAGACGGCGCGGACGTCAGCCTGCACGGCCTCGGGCAGGCGGCTGGCCTGGGCGTCGAAGCCGGCGATAAAGGCCTGGGGATCGACCGGTCGGTTCTGCGCCAGTGCGGAGGAGGCCGCGCCAAGGGTCAGGGTCGTCGTGGCGACGCCAAAGCCCAATTCCCGTCGGTTCATATGCAAAAGCTCTTAAGTCCGGTCCGGCGCCAGACCCGTCGCCTGCGCCCCGAAGGATCGAACGCAGCCATGTTATCGACGTTCCGGGCAAACAAAAAGCGCCGGCCCATCGGACCGGCGCTTCTGTGGCGACTATGTCGCAGGCTGTAAGGCTTACTTCTTGATGAAGCCGCCGAACTTGTTGTTGAAGCGCGACACGCGGCCACCGCGGTCCAGCATCTGGGCGTTGCCGCCGGTCCAGGCGGGGTGGGTCGACGGATCGATGTCGAGGGCCAGCGAGGCGCCTTCCTTGCCGTAGGTCGAACGGGTCTGGAAGGTGCTGCCATCCGGCTTCACAACCGTGATGAAGTGGTAGTCGGGGTGCGTGTCCGCTTTCATAGGTCTGATCCGTCTCTGCGCGGCGACGATGCCGACCGTCAGTGCGCGTAAATAGAGAAACCCGCCGAGGCTGCGGCGGGAATGAGGGGCGGCGTTTACACCGGGGGGCGTTCCGGGGCAAGAGCGCGGGTATGACCCAGGTTTCCTCACCTTCCGCTCCTCAAGAAGCCAGCTCAGCGGCTCGGGGCCGCCCCGGCGCCGGCGCCCTTCTGGTCGAGCAGATGGACGAGGCGGGCGGCAAGCGCGCCAAGACCCGCAACATCAAGCCCCTGGGGCGTCTGCTGCCCTTCATGATGCGCCATCGGCTGGACGCGGGGATCGCCGGCCTTTGGCTGATCGGCTCGACCGCGGCGTCGCTGGCGCTGACCGCGACGGCGCGGGGGGCCATCGACAACGGCTTCGATAACGGCGGCCGCGACATCAATCTGTGGTTCCTGATTCTGGGCGCCAATGCCCTGATTCTCGGGCTGGCGACGGCCTTCCGCTATTTCTACGTCACCAAGACCGGCGAGCGGGTCATCGCCGACCTGCGCACCGCCCTGTTCAAGCGCATCCTGACGCTGGATCCGGTCTTCTTCGCCCATATGCGGACCGGCGAGGTGCTGTCGCGCCTGACCACGGACATCCAACTGGTCGACACCCTGCTGACCACCTCGGTCAGCTATGCCCTGCGCAACTTCTTCACCCTAATCGGCGGGGTGATCCTGCTGTTCTTCGTCAGCCCCAAGCTGACCGGCTTCGTGCTGCTGATCGTGCCGGTGCTGATCGTGCCGCTGTTCGTCTTCGGCCGTCAGGTGCGCAAGTTGACGGTCAAGTCGCAGGACACCTTCGCCAATGCTGTCGGCTTCGCCGGCGAGAGCGTGGACGCCATCGAGACGGTCCAGGCCTTTGGCCGTGAAAAGAGCGCCATCGGCCGCTTTGGCGCGGCGGTGGAGGAGGCCTTCGGCGTCTCCCTGATCCGGATGCGGGCGCGGGCGGTGATGACCGCCCTGATCATCGTCGTCATGTTCGGCGGCGTGACCCTGGTGCTATGGCTGGGCGCGCAGGACGTGATCGCCGGAAGCATGACGCCGGGGGCGCTGCTGCAGTTCGTCCTGCTGTCGGTCTTCGCGGCGGGGGCTGTCGGCGCGCTAGGCGAAAGCTGGGGCGACGTGCAGAAGGCCGCCGGGGCCATGGAGCGGATCGACGAACTGATGCGGGCCGTCCCCGCCATCGCCCCGCCCGCGACGCCGGTCGCCCTGCCGCAGCCGCCGCTGGGCGAGGTGTCGATGTCGGCGGTGGACTTCGCCTATCCGGGCCGTCCCGACCTGCCGGCGCTGAAGGGCTTCAGCCTGACCGTGCGTCCGGGCGAGACCGTGGCCTTGGTCGGGCCGTCGGGGGCGGGCAAGTCGACGGTCTTCCGTCTGCTGCTGCGCTTCTATGATCCGCAATCGGGTCTGGTGTCGGTGGACGGCGTGGACGTGCGCGCCGCCGATCCGATCGAAGTGCGCGAGCGCTTCGCCTGGGTGTCGCAAGAGGCGCCCCTGTTCTCGGGCTCGGCGTTGGAGAACATCCGCTTCGGCCGTGAAGTCGCAAGCCTGGCCGAAGCCCGCGCCGTGGCCGACGAGGCCCAGGCTCTGGGCTTCATCGAGGCCCTGCCGCAGGGCTTCGACACGCCGCTGGGCGAGCGCGGCAAGAGCCTGTCGGGCGGCCAGCGCCAGCGCCTGGCCATCGCTCGCGCCCTGGTGCGTGAAGCCCCCATCCTGCTGCTGGACGAGGCCACCAGCGCGCTCGACGCCGAGAACGAGCGTCTGGTGCAGGCGGCGCTGGATCAGGCCATGGAGGCGCGCACCACCCTGGTCATCGCCCACCGTCTGGCGACGGTTCTGCGGGCCGACCGCATCGTCGTCATGGACGGCGGCAAGGTGGTCGAAGAAGGCACCCACGCCGAGCTGACGGCGCGCGGCGGCCTGTATGCGCGTCTGGCGGCCCTGCAGTTCCAGGGGACGTAAGGCCTAGCGCGCTCCGACCGCCGCGCCCGGCAAGTCGCTGAACACGGCGTCGACGCCGAGGGCGTAGAAGGCCTGCAGATAGCCGCTCAGGTCGCCGTGGTCGGCGGGTGCGTCGCCGTGGCGGCGGTCTAGCGGCAGGAAGGCGTTCTCGGCGCGGAAGGTCCAGACCACGACCTTCAGCCCCGCCGCATGGGCGTCGGCGACCAGCGAAGTGGCGGGTCGGCTGCGGGCCATGTCGTCGCGCGGCAGGATCATCCCGGTCTCGACCCCGACCGCATCAGCATAGGCGGCGACGGCGCCCAGGCCGTCCGGCGTGCTCATGGCGGCGTAGGTCAGGTCGGGACGGTCGGCGGGGCCGCCAGAGACGCTCATCAGTTGTAGCAGGGGCGCGTCGATGCGGGCCTTCAGCCGTTGCAGCGGTCCGACCTCGAAGCACTGGACCAGGATCGGGGCGTCTGCTTCGGTCAGGCCGTGACGCTCAAGCGCGACGACAAAGGCGTCCTCCATCGGCAAGCCGATGCCGGCGAAATAGGAGGGGTGCTTCAGCTCCGGCGCGACGCCGATGACGCGCCCCGTGCGGGCGGTTTCCTCGCGGGCGATGGCGACGACCTCGTCGAAGGTCAGGATGAGCTCCTGACCGTCCCAGGCGGTGTTGGCGGGGCGGAGCAGCGGCAGGCGCTCGCGGGCGCGCAAGGTCTTCAACTCGGCCAGGGTGAAGTCTTCGGTGAACCAGCCGGTGGTGTCGACGCCGTCGATGGTCTTGGTCGTCTTGCGATCCGCGAACTCGGGCCGCTCGGCTACATCGGTCGTGCCACCGATCTCGTTTTCGTGGCGGACCACGAACTGTCCGTCGCGGGTCATGACCAGATCCGGCTCGATGAAATCCGCCCCCTGTTCGACGGCGAGCTGATAGGCCAAGGCCGTATGCTCGGGCCGTTCGCCGGACGCGCCGCGATGGGCGATGACCTGTGGATGGGGCGCAGACATGGCAGGGGTTCCGCTGAGAACGAGAGCGGCGCTCAGGATGAGACGGATCATGCGCCGAGGGTAGGGGGCGCGCACGACGTGGCTGTGAAGGGCGCAAGGAAAAGGCGGCGGGGCTTTCGCCGCGCCGCCTCTTGCCGATGTCGATGGACGCCGGGTCTTAGGCCGCTTGCAGGAGCTTGCGCAGCTGCGGGTGCAGTTCCGGGTTGGCGGCGACGATCTGCTTGCCGTTCTTGGGGTCGCCGTCGATGTCGATGGTGGTGACCACGCCGCCGGCTTCGGTGACGAACAGGATGCCCGCCGCCACGTCCCACGGCTGCAGGTTACGCTCGAAGAAGGCGTCGTAGCGGCCCGCGGCGACCCAGGCGAAGTCCAGCGAGGCGGCGCCCAGACGGCGGATGCCGGCGACGCGCTGGCCGACCGCGTGGATGTCCTTGATCGACTGGGCGTGGCCCGACTTGCCGATGAAGGGCAGGCCGGTCGAGATCAGGCTTTCCGACAGGTCGCGACGGCCCGAGACGCGGATGCGCTGGTCGTTCAGATAGCAGCCCTTGCCCTTTTCGGCCCAGAACAGCTCGTTCATCACCGGGTTGTAGGTGACGCCGGCGACGATCTCGGACGAGCCGTCGGGGTGCTTGCGCTCCAGGCCCACCGTGATGGCGAAGTGGGGCATGGCGTGCATGAAGTTGGTGGTGCCGTCGATCGGATCGACGATCCAGGTGTGCGACTTGTCGGTGCCTTCGACTAGGCCGCGTTCCTCGCCGAGGAAGCCGTAGCCGGGGCGGGCCTTCATCAGCAGTTCGTAGAGGGTGTCTTCGGCCTTCAGGTCGGCGGCCGTGACGAAATCGCCGGGCCCTTTGCGCGAAACCTGAAGCTGGGCGACTTCGCCGAAATCGCGGAGCATGGGGCGGGCCGTCTTGCGGACCGCGCTGATGATGACCTGAACGAGAGCAGAGGCGAGGGCCATGGGGTTCTCCTGGTCCGGCTATCCTTGAAGGCCCTGTCGGCCCGGAGAGACGGAGAAGCAAAAGGGGCGCGGACCATCCGCGCCCCTGTAGATACGTCTTACAGCGCCCGACCTTGGCCGGGAAAGACGGTGTTTGTTAGTCCGCGCGGCGGACGTATTCGCCGGTTGAGGTGTCGACGACGATGCGCTCGCCCACGCCCATGTAGGGCGGGATCATGATGCGGACGCCGTTGTTGGCCTTGGCCGGCTTGTAGGACGACGAGGCCGTCTGGCCCTTCACGGTGGGCTCGGTCTCGACCACTTCCAGCGTGACCTGTTCCGGCAGCTCGAGGCCGATCGGACGCTCTTCGTGCATCTCGATGATGACCTTCATGCCCTCTTGCAGGTAGGGGATGCGCTCGTCGCCGACCCAGCCCTTTTGCAGTTCGATCTGCTCGTAGGTGGCGTCGTCCATGAAGACCAGGCTGTCGCCGTTGTCGAACAGGTAGGAGAAGTCCTTCTGTTCCAGGGTGACGCGCTCGACCTTGTCTTCCGACCGGAAGCGCTCGGACAGCTTGTTGCCGGTTTCGAGGTTCTTGGCCTCGACGTTGGCGAAGGCGCCGCCCTTGCCGGGCTTGACGTGGCTGGCCTTGGTGACGACCCAGAGGCCGCCGTTGTGCTGCAGGACCATGCCGGGCTTGATGTTGTTGCCGTTGATTTTCATAGAAACCGCTGGATCTGAGGGCTGGGGGCGGCCCGGCCGCATCAAAGGCGGGCGCGCGAAATCGCGGCGAGCCGTAGAGGAACAGCGGAAAAAGGGCAATGGGGCGCCGATCGGCGGTCGATTGAACCGGCCTCGTCAGTCCGCCTCTTCCCCGCCGGGCGGCTCCAGATCGGCGGGATCGAGGTCATAGTCCAGCAGGTCGCCGGGCCGGCAGCCCAGGGCCGCGCACAGTCGGGCCAGGGTGCGAAAGCGGATGCCCTTCACCTTGCCCGAACGGAACAATGAAAGTTGGGTCTCGCTGAGCCCGACCTGGGCGGCGAGATCGCGGGCCTTGATCCCCTTGGCGACGATCAGTGCGTCGAGGGTGACGCGGACGGCCATCAGATCATCTCGTCCAGTTCGGCCTGGACGGCCCCGGCCTGATCGACCACTCGACCCAGCAGGAACAGGGCGCCGCCGATCATGCCGAGCGTCATGCCCGCCACGTCGAAATGCAGGTAGCCGCCGCTGGTGTGCCCGAGCAGGCGAAGCAGGTTGGTGACGACGAAGACGCTGATCACCCCGCCGAAGCCGAGCGACAGGCCGACACGGCGCAGGGCCGAGGCCAGGGTCGGCTGGATCAGCCGTCCGCGCGCCAGCTGCCCCATCGCCCGCCCGATGAACCAGACGCCGAGCAGGTAACAGACGGCAGGGGAGGCCCAGATCAGGTCACCTCCGAACCGCCATGGAAAGTCGGGCGACGGGTTGCGGAGCCAATGCGCTGCCGGCGCGACGACGTGCATCAGCGCCAGCAGGCCGCCCACGCTGGCCACCATGAAGATCGCCAGCCAGCGGTACTGGCCGCAGAGGCGGCGAAAGCGGTCGAGGTCTCGGGTCACGAGGGTCTCCGATTCTGACGTTTCTTTAATCTTGACTTAAAGATCACTGCTTCGCAACTTTATCTAAGAGTTAAATGGAGGCGGCGATGGCCGGAATGGTGGAGACGGAGGAGCTGACGCGGCGCTTCGGCGCGCGGACGGCGGTGGATGCGGTGTCGATGACCGTGCCGGATCAGGCGGTCTATGGCTTCCTGGGCCGCAACGGTGCGGGCAAGACGACGACGCTGAAGATGCTGCTGGGCCTGATCCGGCCGACCGCCGGGACGGCGCGGATCGGCGGCGTCGATGTGGCGCGGGACCGGATCGCGGCGGCGCGCAAGGTCGGCGCCTTGCTGGAGACGCACGGTTTCTACGGCAACCTGACCGGGCGCGAGAACCTGGACATCAGCCGCCGCTTGCTGGGCCGGCCGACGACAGAGATCGACCGTGTGCTTGGCGTGGTCGAGATGCGGGCCGATGGCGGCCGCCGGGTCGCGGGCTATTCCCTGGGGATGCGGCAGAGGCTGGGTCTGGCGCGCGCCATGCTGGGCGCGCCGCAGGTTCTGGTGCTGGACGAGCCGACCAACGGTCTGGACCCCGACGGCATCGCCGAGATGCGCCGCTTTCTGCGCGACCTGCCGGCCCGGACCGGAGCGACGGTCCTGCTGTCCAGCCACCTGCTGGGCGAGATCGAGCAGATCGCCACCCATGTCGGCGTCATCCATCAGGGGCGGCTGGTGCTGGAGGGCGAACTGGCGGCGTTGAAGGCGGCCGAGGCGCCGGAAATCCATCTACGCGTGGACGACCATGAGCGAGCGGCGGCGGTGCTGGCCGGACACGACCTGACCGTGACGAAGAGCGCCGAAGGCCTGACGGCGCGGCTGCGCGCGGGGCAGGACCACGACGCCGTGACGGCGCGCCTGAACCGGGCCCTGGTCGAGCAGGGCGTCGCCGTCTTCGCCGTCGGCGCGCGCGAGCATTCGCTGGAGGCCTTGTACCGCCAGGTCACGGAAACCGTGCAACCCCTGCCGGAGGCCGCGTGATGCTGTCCGTTTTGTCCGTCGAGGTTCGCAAGCTGAACCGGTCGCTGGCCCTGTTGCTGGCGGTGGCCGCGCCCAGCCTGATCGCCGTCTTCGCCTTCTTCATGATGCTGCGCGCCAAGCAACCCTCGCCCTGGGATATGTGGATCGGGACGGGCTCGGCCATCTGGGCCTATTTCATGATGCCGATGAGCGTGACGGCTCTGACCGCCCTGGTGGCGCATATGGAGCACGGGCCGAAGTCCTGGGATCACCTGCGCGCCCTGCCGATCCCGAGGTGGAGTCTGTACGCCGCCAAGGCGGCCTGCGTGGTCGGTCTGGTGGTGCTGATGAGCGCCGGCGTGCTGGCGCTGTCGACGGCCTCGGTGTCGCTGGCGGCCCTGATCAAACCCGCTGTCGCGCCGACGGGGGCGTTCGATCTGGCGAGCTACGCACGGGCTCTGGGGCTGATGCTTGTCGCGGGCACGCTGATGATCGCCATCCAGTTCTGGGTGGCCATGCGTTTCGCCAGCTTTGTCCCCGCCCTGATCGTGGGCATAGGCGGCGCCTTCTTCGCGGTGGTGGCGACCTCGGCCAAGCAGGGCGTCTTCATGCCCTGGCAGATGCCGGTCAACATCCTGGCCGGCGAGGCGTGGCGAATGCAGGCGGCCCTGGGGCTGGGCGGGGGCTGGGTCTGGTCGTTCTGATCCTGGCCGTGGCGCATCTGGCGCGACGCGAAGTGCTCTAGCCAACGAAAAGGGGCGGCCGAAGACCGGCCGCCCCTTCATCTTGCGGACGTTCAGTGAGCGATCAGCCGCCGGTGGCGGCGCCGTCGGTCTTGATCTCGCTCATGGCGGACTGGAGGTAGTTCTGGGCGCCCAGCAGTTCGATCAGCTTGTGCTGGTTTTCCAGGAAGTCGACGTGTTCCTCGGTGTCGGCCAGGATCTTCATCAGCAGGTCGCGGCTGACGTAGTCGCGGGCTTCCTCGCACTGGGTGACGGCGTCGCGCGTCGTGGCGCGGCTGTCGATCTCCAGCTTCAGGTCGGCACCCAGGCATTCGATCGGCTCCTCGCCGACCTTGAGCTTGTGCAGGTCTTGCAGGTTGGGCAGGCCGTCCAGGAAGAGGATGCGCTTGATCAGCATGTCGGCGTGCTTCATCTCGCCAATCGATTCCTGATAGATCACCTCGCCGAGGTGGCTGAGGCCCCAGCTCTCGAACATGCGGGCGTGCAGGAAGTACTGATTAACCGCCGTCAGTTCGTTGGTCAGAACCGCGTTGAGGGTGCGGATGATCGCCGGGTCGCCCTTCATGGTCGTCGCCTTTCGTCGTCGGCGGCGGAACGGACGCCCGAACGGCGTCCAGACTCGATCCACGGCCTGTCGCGAGAGCTTTTACCACGGCAAAGGCGGCGAAATTTATTTGCGAGTATTTATCACTGCATTGATAGTGCGAGTGAATTTCGTCTTTCGACGCGCCAGATTACTCGGCGGCGAGGGCGAAGGCGGCCTGGGTGTCCTGAATCATCTGGCGCATTTCGCAGACGCATTTGGCGCACTGGGCAGTGCATTGATTGGACGCGAAAATCTCACGCGGGCGAGTGGCGCCGGCTTCGATGGCCTGGGCGACGTCACGCTGGCGAAGACCGTTACAGTTGCAGACGTACAAGGCGACGCGCCCCGAGGCAGTTACTGAGAATGGCTCGCTATAGCATTTATTAAGGCGAGTGCAAATCGTTCGCATGGGGTTGCGACATTGACGCCCGGCGCGGGGACGGGCAGGGCGGGGACATGGCTCGTCAACCCGCTCTTCCGCCCCGCCCGCCCTGTCAGCTGTATCTGATCACGCCCCCGGTCATCGTCGACCTGGAGGCCTTTGCCGGCCTGCTGGACCAGGCCCTGTCGGCGGGACCCGTCGCGGCCCTCCAGATTCGCCTCAAGGACGCCTCGGACGATCAGATTCGCGCCGCCGCGGCGCGGCTGGCGCCGGTCGCCCAGGCGCACGGCGTGGCGGTGATCCTGAACGACCGCCCGGACCTGGCCAAGGCCACGGGCTGCGACGGGGTTCATGTCGGGCAGGAGGATACGCCGGTGGCCGAGGCGCGGCGCATCATGGGCCCGGACGCCATGATCGGCGCCACCTGCCATGACAGCCGCCATCTGGCGATGGAGGCGGCCGAGGCGGGCGCGGACTATGTCGCCTTCGGCGCCTTCTTCCCGACCGACACCAAGGAAACCACGCATCGGCCCGAGCTGGCCGATCTGACCATCTGGCAGGAAACGATGGAGACCCCCTGCGTCGCCATCGGTGGGATCACCGTCGAGAACGCAGCCGGACTGGCTGCGGCGGGGGCCGATTTCGTGGCCGTCAGCGCCGGGGTCTGGAAACATCCGAAGGGGCCGGCGGAGGCCGTGCGGGCGTTCAACGCGGTCCTCGCGAACGCCTTCTGACTTCAGAGGATGTTTAGGAAGCTTGGGCAGGATGGGGTGTTAGTCGCGTACATCGGACCCGATCATGACAATGAGCCCCGCGCTCGACAGGCCTGAGCCCATTCTCGACATTGCCTCCGCAGACGGCAAGGGCGCGATCGCAACTGCGCCCAGCGCCGCCTTCTTCCGCCAACCGCTTGCGCCGATCCTGACGGCTGTCGGCGTGACCGTGCTGGTTGTCCTGGCGATCAGTTTCGCCCGGACCAACGGCCTGATCGCCGCCCTGTGGGGCGCGGGCGGTCTGGCGCTGGCGGTCTGGCTGCGAGGCGGGCGCGGCCTGACCTATGACCTGGGTTTCGGCGTCCTGTTGACCACCGGGGTTCTGGCGGGCGAGTTCCTAGTCGGAAACGGGCCGCTCCTGTCGGTCATGTTCACTGCGATGAACCTGCTGGAGATCGTTCTGGCGGTGGTTCTGACGCGCCGTTTCGTTTCAGGGCTGAGCGTCAATTCGGTTGAGGGGCTGACGCGTTTCCTGGCCGTCTGCGCCGCCGCGCCTCTGCCGGCGGCCATCCTGAGCGCCCTGGCGCTGAATGCGTTGAACGGATCGGACATCGTCAACAACCTGCGCATCTGGTGGTTTGGCCATGCGTTGGGATTCGTGGTGGTCGGCGCCTTTGGGCTGGCCTTGCAGCGTCGGCATCTGTTGATCGTGCGTCAGCCCGCCCGCCTGGCCGAGAGCGCGGCCCTGCTGGGGCTGATCGGCGGCGCCTGCTACGCCATCTTCTCGCATCTGAGCCTGCCTTACGGCTTCCTGCTGATGCCGTTGCTGCTGATGATGGCGGTGCGGTTCCGGGTCGTCGGGATCGCCGCCGCCCTGGTGGTGGTCTCGGTCGTGGCGATCGCCGGGACGATGGCGGGGCACGGTCCCTATCATTCATTTACACCCGCGAACCGGGCCCTGCTGGCTCAGCTTCTGGTGCTGCTGGGCTATATGCCGATCCTGATGGTGGCGGCCCTTTTGGAGGAACGCGACCGGCTGGCCGAGCGGGCGCGGGCCGGGCGTGAACGGGCCGAGCGAGCCTCCGCGGCCAAGTCGCGTCTGCTGGCCAACGTGGCGCATGAGATCAAGAGCCCCGTCGGCGGCATCATCGGCATCGGCGAACTGTGGGCCGGCGGCCAGCTGGGCGGGGTCTCGGCGACCCAGGTTGAAATGGCGCAGATGCTGGTCAAGACGGCGCGTCAGGTCGAGACCCTGGCCCATGACCTGCTGGACGTGGCGCGCGCCGAGTCCGGGGCGGTCAAGGTTGAGCTGCGCCCCACGGACGTGCCGGGTCTGCTGGAGGACGTGCGGCGCGCCCTGATCCTGAAGCCCGAGGCCAGGGGGCTGTCGGTCGAAGTGGTGGTCGAGGGCGACGCCTTGATCGCCCAGGCGGATTCGCAGCGTCTGGCCCAGGTCATCGGCAACCTGGCCGGGAACGCCGTCAAATACGGCGCTGCGGGCGGAATGGTGCGGCTGCGCGCAGCCTGGGCCGACGACCGGGTGCGGATCGAGGTCATCGACCGCGGCCCCGGTCTGTCGGTCGAGAAACAGGCGCAGTTGTTCGAGCCGTTCAACCGGCTGGGCCTAGAACGCTCGGCCATCGAGGGGCACGGCATCGGTCTGGCCCTGGCCAAACGTCTGACCGAGCTTCAGGGCGGAGAGATCGGCGTGATCTCGGTGTCGGGCGAGGGCGCGACCTTCTGGGTCGAACTGCCGGCGGCTTGACCATTGACCAAGGCGCGCGCCAAGGTTCGGGGATGAAAACCGTGCTTCTCGCTACCGTCCTGTTGAGCGCCGCGCCGATGGCGGCTCATGCCCAATCTTCGAGCGCCGAGGATCTGACGCGGCGGCTGAACGGCGGGCCGCCGGCGGCGACGCGCCCGGCCCCTGCGACCACGCCTACGCCGACCCCCGCGCCGACGGCGGCGGCGCCCGTTCGGCCGACGGTGGCGCCCACGCCGAGGCCTGCGCCAGCACCCGGACAGTCG
>NZ_JBOHLI010000008.1:0-63664 GCF_050729455.1 Brevundimonas sp. | reverse complement strand
GGGCAGAAGCACCACGGCCCCTGCCCCGGCGGCGGCGGCGGTCTGTTCCGCCAGGATTCGCGCGGCGGTCGCGCGGTCGCCCACGCCGGTCAGCCTCTGGCTGGCGGCCAGCAGGGCCGACACCGCCGAGGCGCGGCGCTGCGCCGCCCGCGCCTGCTCGCGCACTCGTCCCGCCAGGAAGCCCGTCGTCAACGCCACGGCCCAGAAGACGATCAGGGTCAGGACGTCGGTCGGCGAGCCGATGGCGAAGCTGTAGCGCGGCTGCAGGAACAGGAAGTTGTAGGTCAGGAAGGCGACCGTCGCCGCCGCCAACGCCGGCCGCAACCCATAAAGCACCCCCGCCGCCAGCACCGCCGACAGATAGATGACGCCCAGATCGACCCGCTCGAAGGTCCGGTCCAGCAGCAGGGCCAGGCCCGTGGCGGCGACCACGAAGGCGGCGCCGACGGCATAGCCGCGCCAGCCCCCGGTCAGCGTCACGCGTGGCTCGCGCAGCGTCTTGGCCTCCAGATCGGCGCCGTCGGTGATGACGTGGACAGCCACCCCGCGCGCCTGACGCAGCAGTTCCGCCGCCAGCGACCGGCCCAGCCATTCCGACAGGCGGCTGTCGCGGCCCTTGGCCAGGACGATCTGGGTGACGTTGTTCTGATGGGCGTGATCCATGACGGCGCGCACCACGTCGTCGCCGCTGAGGACCACCGTTCGGCCGCCCAACTGTTCCGCCAGTTTCAGCGCGTCCGACAGCTTGCCCGCCGAGCCGACGCCGTGCCGCGCCCCCGAGGGGCGGTCGACGTGGGCCACGGTCCAGGGCGCGTCCATCATCATGTCGGACAGCCGCCGCCCGGCGCGGACCAGGGGCCCCGCCAGGGCGTCGCCCGCGACCAGCACCAGGATCCGCTCGCCCGCCGCCCACGGCCCCTGCACGCCCCGCTCGCGCAAGGCGGCAAGCAGTTGGTCGTCCACCGTCTGGGCCGCGCGGCGCAGGGCCAGTTCGCGCAGAGCCGTCAGGTTCTCGATCTTGAAGAAGTTGTCCGAGGCCAGCCGCGCCGTCTCGGGCACATAGACCTTGCCCTCGGCCAGACGCTTGCGCAGCTCCTCGGGGGTGATGTCCACCACCTCGATGTCGTCGGCGCGCGACAGGGCGCTGTCGGGCACGCTCTCGCGCTGGCGCACCCCGGTGATGCGCAGCACCACGTCCGACAGACTCTCCAGATGCTGGACGTTCAGAGTGGTCCAGACGTCGATCCCGGCGGCCAGGATCTCCTCCACGTCCTGCCATCGCTTGGGATGGCGCGAGCCGGGGGCGTTGGAATGGGCGTATTCGTCGACCAGCAGCAGGCCAGGGCGGCGCGCCACGGCGCCGTCGAGGTCGAACTCCAGCAGGGTCCGGTCGCGATAGGCGATGGGGTTGCGGGCCATGACCTCCAGCCCGCGCAGCAGGCTCATGGTCTCCTTGCGGCCGTGGGTCTCGACCACGCCGACGACGACGTCATCACCCTCGGCCTTACGCCGACGGGCGGCGCGCAACATCTCGTAGGTCTTGCCGACCCCAGGCGACATGCCCACAAAAACCTTCAGCCGCCCACGCTTTCGCGGGGCGGCCGGGGTCTTGTCCGTTGGAAGGACAGGCGGCGCCATCAACCCTCCGCGGCGGGGCGCGCGAAGCGGGCGTCCAGCGCCATATTGGTCAGCAGCACATTGACGCGCGGCTGGCCCAGCACGCCGAACGTTCGGCCTTCGACGTGCTGTTCGATCACCTTGCTCACCTCTTCCACCGCCACGCCCCGCGCCTTGGCGATGCGGGCGGCCTGAAGCTTAGCGTAAGCCGGGGAGATATGCGGGTCGAGCCCCGAAGCCGAGGTCGTCACGGCGTCGGCGGGAACGGTCGTCGTGCCGGCCGCGGCCCGCAGCGCATCCGCGTCCGTCTTGACCCGGGCGATCAGGTCCGGGTTCAGCGGGCCGAGGTTCGACCCTGACGAAGCCGAAGCGTCATAGCCGTCGCCGGCCGCCGAGGGGCGCGGATGCAGATAGACCGGCTCGGCGAAGCCCTGGCCGACCAGGGCCGAGCCGACGACCTTGCCGGCCTTGTCCCGGACCAGGCTGCCGCCGGCCTGCTCCGGGAAGGCGACCTGAGCCGCGCCCGTCACCGCGAACGGATAGGCGACGCCCAGAACGCCGGTGAACAGGACGATCATCACGATCGCCGGACGGATGTGGTTCAGCATCAGAAGGTCGCCTTCAAGCTGGCCACGGCGCGGCTGTCATAGACGGCGCCGAAGTCATGTTCGTCGGTGTCGAAGTAGCGGACGTCCAGCGCCAGGTGGTCGGTCAGCTGATAGGCCGCGCCCAGGTTCCAGGTGGTGTAGTCGAAGTCGGACGACACCCACTGACGGCCCAGGGCGGCCGAGATCGTCCATTTGTCGGCCGGGCTGATCGCGCCGTTGATCTCGGCGTAGGTCGCCTCGTCCTCGGACGCGCCGAAGAAGTCGGGCGACCAGTAGACCGCCGCGCCCAGGGTCGCCGGGCCGACAGCGCGCGAGGTCGCGGCCTTCAGCTCGACATAGTCATAGTCGGCGCCGTCCGGCTGGCTGGTGTAGAAATAGCTGACCACGCCGAAGTCCCAGTTGAAGCCGCCGAACTCGGGCCGGACGCCGGCGTAGAGGTCGATCTCCGCGTCCGTGTCGCCGTCGCCGGCGAAGGCGACGTTTCCGGCCCAGGCCCCGGCGTAGAACAGGCCTTGCGTCACATCGACCCCGGCCGAGATGGCCGGATCGCTCTCGGTCTGGCTGACGCCGCGGAAGACATAGTCGGTGGCTACGGCGGCGTTGAAGGCGATGTCAGGGCCAGACTTTTCCTCCGCCGCGTCCTGGGCCTTGGCCGGAGTGCTGCACAGGCCGAGCGCGATGATGGCCGCCAGGCAGGCGCCGCCGAACAGGGCGTCGTTGGAACCCGAAGCTTTGGTGTTGTTACGTTTACGCATGAGAGTTTCCTTGGTCGCTCAGGGCGGGCTTCAGGCCAGGCCGAGGGCGGAGATGACGATGTCGATGAGTTTGATGCCGACGAAGGGGGCGATCAGGCCGCCCAGGCCGTAGATCAGCAGATTGCGGCCCAGCAGTTTTCCGGCCCCCACGGCGCGGTATTTCACCCCGCGCAGCGCCAGCGGAATCAGGGCGATGATGACCAGGGCGTTGAAGATGACCGCCGACAGGATGGCGCTCTCCGGGCTGGACAGCTTCATCACGTTCAGCGCCGCCAGCGACGGCAGGCCGACCACGAACATCGCCGGGATGATGGCGAAATACTTGGCCACGTCGTTGGCGATCGAGAAGGTGGTCAGGGCGCCGCGCGTGATCAGCAGTTGCTTGCCGACCTCGACGATCTCGATGACCTTGGTCGGGTCGCTGTCCAGATCGACCATGTTGCCGGCCTCGCGGGCGGCCTGGGCGCCGGTCTGCATGGCCACGCCGACGTCGGCTTGAGCCAGAGCCGGGGCGTCGTTGGCCCCGTCGCCGCACATGGCGACCAGACGGCCCTTGGCCTGTTCCGCCTTGATCAGGCGCATCTTGTCCTCGGGCGTGGCCTCGGCCAGGAAGTCGTCGACCCCGGCCTCAGAGGCGATGGCCGCCGCCGTCACCGGGTTGTCGCCGGTGATCATGACGGTGCGCAGGCCCATGCGGCGCAGGTCGGCGAAGCGCGCCTTGACGCCCGGCTTGACCACGTCCTTCAGGTGGATGACGCCGACCAGGACGTCGTTCTCGGTCACGGCCAGAGGCGTGCCGCCAGAGCGAGCGATCCGGTCCACGGCGGCGCGGAACTCGGCGGGCGCGGCGCTTTCAGCCATGCCCAGCGATCTCAGCACGGCGTCGACCGCGCCCTTGCGCCACGAATGGCCGTCCGCCTCCAGACCCGACTGGCGGGTCATGGCGCTGAACGGGATCGGCTTGGCGCCGGCAGGCATGTCGCCCGTCACCCCGGCATTGCGGCCCAGTTCGACGATGGACCGGCCTTCCGGCGTCTCGTCAGCCAGCGAGGCCATGACCGCCGCCCGCATCGCCACGTCATGACGGATGCCGGGGATGCGGATGACTTCGGTGGCCATGCGGTTGCCGAAGGTGATGGTGCCGGTCTTGTCGAGCAGCAGGGTGTCGACGTCGCCTGCCGCCTCCACTGCACGGCCCGAGGTGGCCAGGACGTTCACCTTCAGCAACCGGTCCATGCCGGCGATGCCGACGGCGGACAGTAGTCCCCCGATCGTGGTCGGGATCAGGGTGATGAACAGGGCGCCCAGGACGATGGGATCCAGCTTGATGCCCGAATAGGCGCCCAGGCCCAGCAGGCTGGCGACGGCGATCAGGAAGACCAGGGTCAGCCCGGCCAGCAGCACCGACAGGGCCAGTTCGTTCGGCGTCTTGCGACGGTCCGCGCCCTCGACCATGGCGATCATGCGGTCCAGGAAGGTCGCGCCGGGGGCCGAGGTGATGCGCACCTTGATCCAGTCCGACACCACCGTGGTGCCGCCGGTGACGGCCGAGCGGTCGCCGCCGCTCTCACGGATGACGGGCGCGCTTTCGCCGGTGATGGCGGCCTCGTTGACCGAGGCGACGCCTTCGATGATCTCGCCGTCCGACGGGATGACGTCGCCGGCCTCGACCAGGACGATGGAGCCGATCTCAAGCTCCCCCGCCGGGGTCGGCACCACCATGCCGGTCTTCGGATCGACGATCAGCTTGGCCTTGGTGGTGACGCGGGTGGCGCGCAAGGAGTCCGCCGCCGCCTTGCCGCGGCCTTCGGCGATGCTTTCGGCGACGTTGGCGAACAGGACCGTGGCCCACAGCCACAGCGCCAGCTGGATGGCGAAGCCCGCCGCCTGGCCGCTCGCCACCGCCACGACCGCCGAAGCGGTCGCCAGCAGGGCGACGATCCAGGTGGCGAAGATCACCGGGTTCTTGAGCAGTTTGGTCGGGTTCAGCTTGACGACAGCGTCGCCGAGCGCCCGGCCGAGCATGGCCCCGGACAGCCCGCCCGCGATGGACGGAGAAGGCCGGGAGCTCGATGAATCGAGCGTGACTTGAGTCATGAGATTATCCGATCAGAACCGGGCCACGACCTGGAGCATGTCGAAATGCTCCACGATCGGACCCAGCGAGAGGGCGGGGAAGAACTGCAGGCCGCCGAGGATCAGGATCACCCCGATCAGCAGGCCGATGAACAGCGGGCCATGGGTCGGCAGGGTCCCGGTCGAGGGCGCCAGCTTGGGCTTGACGACCAGGGCGCCGGCGACCGCCAGAACCGCGACGGCGGGAACGAACCGGCCCAGCAGCATGGCCAGACCCAGGGTCGTGTTCCACCAGGGGGCGTTGGCGGTCAGACCCGCGAAGGCCGAGCCGTTGTTCCCCGTCGCCGAGGTGTAGGCATAGAGGACCTCGGACAAGCCGTGCGGCCCCTTGTTCAGCAGTCCAGCGAGCGCCTCGGGCAGGACGGCGGCGACCGCCGAGAAGCCCAGCACCGACAGAGGCACCACTAGGACCGCCAGCATGGCGAACTGGATCTCGCGCGCCTCGATCTTCTTGCCCAGGTATTCGGGCGTGCGGCCGACCATCAGGCCCGCCACGAAGACCGCCAGCATGGCCATCAGCACCATGACGGCGATGCCCGAACCGATCCCGCCGGGCAGGATCTCGCCCAGCTGCATCAGGAACATCGTCACGGCCCCGCCCAGCGGCATGTAGCTGGCGTGCATGGAGTTGACCGAGCCGTTCGAGGCCCCGGTCGTCTGGGCCGCCCAGGCGACGGACGACGGCACGCCGAAGCGGACCTCCTTGCCCTCCATATTGCCGACCGAAGTGTCGACGCCGGCAGCGACGGCGGCCGGGGCCGGCTGCATTTCGATGGCGTAGAGGGCCGAACCCGCCGCGCCGAGCAGGATGACGGCGGCGATGGCCAGGGCGCGAACGTCCCGCTTGGCCAGTACGCTGCGGCCAAAGGCGAAGAAGGCCGCCCAGCCCAGGACGTTGATGCTGATCGCCGTGATCAGATTGGTCAGCGGCGTGGGGTTTTCCAGCGGGTGGGCCGAGTTGGCGTTGAACACGCCGCCGCCGTTGATGCCCAGCTGCTTGATGGCCAACTGGCTGGCGGTCGGGAACAGGCTGATCGTCTGCGATCCGCCTTCCAGCGTCGTCGCATCGGTCGAGGCCGCCAGCGACTGGGCCACGCCGAGCCCGGCCAGAACCACTGCGACGATGAAGGCGATGGGCAGCAGGACATAGAGGCTGGTGCGCGTCAGGTCGGCCCAGAAGTTGCCGAGGCCATCGCCGCGATTGGCGATGAAGGCGCGAGCCAGGGCGGCGGCGATGGTCGCGCCGGTGGCCGCCGAGACGAAGTTCTGCACCGTCAGGCCGACCATCTGGCTGAAGGTCGAGACGGTGGTCTCGCCGCCATAGCTCTGCCAGTTGGTGTTGGTGACGAAGCTGACGGCGGTGTTGAAGGCCAGATGCGGGCTGAGGCCGTCAAACCCCTGCGGGTTCATCGGCAGGACGCTCTGCAGACGCAGCATGGCGTACAACAGGATAAAGCCCGCCAGGTTGAAGGCCAGCAGGGCGCCGGCGTAGCCGAGCCAGCCCTGGCTGCGCGTCGGGTCCACCCCGGCGGCGCGATAGAAGAGGCCTTCGACCGGCTTCAGCACCGGGTCCAGCCAAGTCCGCTCGCCGTTCCAGACGCGCGACATATAGATACCGATCGGCCAGCCGAGCACGACGGCGAGGCCGATAGTCAGGGCGATTTCCGCCCAACCTTGAATGTTCATCTTGAGGCGGCTCCGCTCAGAACCGCTCGGGGCGCAGCAAGGCTGCGACCATGTAACCGGCGATGACGAGGGCCCCGGCGCCCCACAGGACGTTCAGCAACATCGTCACAACCTCTTCAACGCAGCAGCGAGGGCGGCGAAGGCCAGGAAGGCCCCGCCGCCGATCGCCAGAAAGATCACATCGGCCATGCCGAAGCCTCCAGCTCAGTTAGGGGCGGAAAAGACGCCTTCGGGGCGTAAGCAAGCCATGCGGAAAGCGGAGCCGCGCATAAGGCGCGCATAAGGAGACGCTTGCCGCCTCGCTTCGCCGACCTATGATCGACGCCAGTTCCGAGGGGGAAGCATCCGATGTCGAAGTCCGTCTGGGCCTGTTGCGCCCTGATCCTGATGGCCACGCCCGCGATGGCGCAGCCGGCGCCGCTGTCGTCCGAGGCCGCACGATTCCAGCCTCAGGACCTGTTCGGCCTCGAGGTCGCCTCGGATCCGCAGATCAGCCCGGACGGTTCGCGCATCGCCTATGTGCGCCAGACCGCCGACATCATGACCGACCGGATGCGGCCGACCATATGGCTGATCGACGTCCGCACAGGCCAGCAGACGCCGCTGGTCGCCGGCGCCGGATCACACAGCCAGCCGCGCTGGTCGCCGGACGGAACCCGCGTCGCCTATATCTCGACCGCCGAGGGCGGCGGCGCCCAGTTGTTCGTGCGCTGGATCGGCTCGGGCCAGTCGGTGCGCGTCACCAGTCTGCCGAACACGCCGACCGGGATCAGTTGGTCGCCGGACGGGACCAGGCTGGCCTATTCGGTTCTGGTCGCCGGCCAGGCGCCGACGCTCGGCGCCGCCCTCACCAAGCCGGAAGGCGCCCAGTGGGCCCCGCCGCTGGAAGTCATCGACACCGTCACCTATCGCGCCGACGGCCAGGGCTATCTGAAGCCCGGCTATCGCCAGGTCTTCGTCGCCCCCGCTGACGGCGGCGGCGCGCGCCAACTGACTCGGGGCGATTTCAACCACGGCGGCGACCTGTCCTGGTCGCCCGATTCCGCCACCCTCTATCTCAGCGCCAACCGGCGCGCCGACTGGCAGCGCGAGGCGGGCGACAGCGAGGTCTACGCCCTGGACGTCCGCTCGGGCGTCCTGACCGCCCTGACCGACCGCCGCGGACCGGATCAGTCGCCGGTCACCTCGCCCGACGGCCGCCGCGTCGCCTACGTCGGCTATGACGACCGGCGGATGGGCTATCACAACACCCGTCTCTATGTGATGGACCGCGACGGCTCCAACCAACGCGTCCTGACCGCCGGTCTGGACCGCTCGGTCCAGTCGCCGGTGTGGAGCCATGACGGGCGCTCCGTCCTGATCGCCTATGACGATCACGGCTCGACCACGGTTGCGCGCGTGTCGCTGGACGGCGCCGTCTCGACCGTGGTTCAGGGCCTCAGCGGCGATGACATCGGCCGCCCCTACACCGGCGGCGACTTCTCGGTGGCCGACGACGGCGCGGTCGCCTTCACGCGCGGCGACGCCTTGCGCCCCGCCGACATCCATGTGCTGCGTCAGGACCGCCAAACCCAGCTGACTCGCCTGAACGCCGACTATCTGGCCGGCAAGACCCTGGGCGCCGTCCAGCGGCTGGAGGTCGCTTCCTCGCATGACGGGCGGGCGGTGGAATCCTGGCTGACCCTGCCCGCCGGCTACGTCGAGGGTCGCAAGTATCCGCTGATCCTGGAAATCCACGGCGGCCCCTTCGCCGCCTACGGTCCGCACTTCGCCACCGACAACCAGCTGTTCGCCGCGGCGGGCTACGCCGTCCTGTCGGTCAATCCGCGCGGCTCGACCTCCTATGGCGAGGAGTTCGCCAACCTGATCCACCACGACTACCCCAGCCACGACTACGACGACCTGATCAGCAGCGTCGACGCCGTCATCGCCAGCGGCGTGGCCGATCCCGACCGCCTGTTCGTCACCGGCGGCTCGGGCGGGGGCGTGCTGACCGCCTGGATCGTCGGCAAGACCGACCGCTTCAAGGCCGCCGCCAGCCAGAAGCCGGTCATCGACTGGGCCAGCTTCGTCCTGACCGCCGACAACCCGGCCTTCTTCGCCCGCTACTGGTTCGGCGAATATCCGTGGGAAAACCCCGACGCCTACTGGCGCCGCTCGCCGCTGTCGCTGGTCGGCAATGTGAAGACGCCCACCCTGGTCGTTGTCGGCGACGAGGACTACCGCACCCCGGTCAGCGAGTCCGAGCAGTATTACAGCGCCCTGCAACTGCGCGGCGTCCCCACCGCCCTGGTCAAGATCCCCGGCGTCGGCCACAGCCTGGCCGTCCGCCCGTCCCAGAACGCCGCCCGGATCAGCGCCATCCTGACCTGGTTCGACCGCTACAAGAACGGCGCGCCGGCGCCAGCGACCGCGACGCGTTGACGCCGCACAAAATAGGACATCCGCAGATGGCGCGGCGTCGTGGAGGATTCAGCGCTGCCGCAGCGTCATGTATCGAGCGCCCAGTAAACCTGTAACAGGAACGCCATGATCAGACCGTCCCCCGCCGCCGTTCAGCGGACCCTGCACTCGCGTCGCCGGCCTCTTCGAGCCCTGGCCTTTACGGTCGGTTTCACGGCCCTGGCCCTGAACGGCGCCAGCGCCCTGGCCTATGAGGCCGTGCTGGCCGAGCAGCCGGTTGCGGTTTCGGCGCAGGCTTCGCGCATCACCTCGCCGAGCGAGGCGTTCGGTCATGAGGTCGGGGCCGACTATCACCTGGTCAACTACACCCAGTGGGAAGCCTATCTGAAGACCCTGGCCGGCCAGTCGGACCGGATGAAGCTGGTCGAGATCGGCCAGTCCTCCGAGGGCCGCACCCAATACATCGCCATCGTCTCGACGCCCGAGAACCTGGCCAACCTGGACCGCTATCAGGAGATCGCGCGTCGTCTGGCCAAGGCCGAGGGCGTCAGCGAAGAACAGGCCCGCGCCATGTCCGCCGAGGGCAAGGCCGTGGTCTGGATCGACGGCGGTCTGCACTCGACCGAGACCGTCCCGCCCCAGGCCCTGATCGCCGCCGTGCACGAATGGCTGACGGCCGAGGACCCCGAGGCCCTGCGCGTGCTGAACGACACCATCATCCTGTTCGCGCCGCTGAACCCGGACGGGATGGAGCTGGTCTCCAACTGGTACATGCGCAACGAGGACCCGCTGAAGCGCGAGTTCGCCTCGATCCCCGTGCTTTATCAAAAGTACGTCGGCCACGATAACAACCGCGACTACTACCTGTCGGCGATGGCCGAGACGACCAACGTCAACCGCCAGTTCTTCCGCGAGTGGTTCCCGCAGATCATCTACAACCACCACCAGACGGCGCCCGCAGGGACGGTGGTCTTCATGCCGCCCTTCCGCGATCCGTTTAACTACAACTACGACCCCCTGGTCATGGGGACGCTGTCGGAAGTCGGCGCGGCCATGCACAGCCGTCTGATCGAAGAGGGCAAGCCCGGCTCGACCATGCGCAGCGGCGCCAGCTACTCGACCTGGAACAACGGGATGGAACGCTCCATCACCTACTTCCACAATGCGGTCGGCCTGCTGACCGAGATCACCGGCCACCCCACGCCGAGCCAGATCAGCCTGATCCCGCAGAACCAGCTGGCCCGCAACGACCTGCCCATGCCGGTCGCGCCCCAGACCTGGCATTTTGCCCAGTCGATCGAGTACTCGCAGTCGATCAACCGCGCCGTGCTGAACTACGCCTCGCGCAACAAGGACCGGCTGCTGTTCAACATCTGGCGCATGGGCCAGAACGCCATCGACAAGGGCAACACCGACACCTGGCGCATAACACCGACCGGGGTCGAGGCCCTGGTCGAGGCGGCGGGCGAGAACGCCAACGGCCGTCGCGGCGTCGATCCGACCCTGTATGAAAAGGTGCTGCGCGATCCGGCCCGTCGCGATCCGCGCGGCTATGTCATCCCGGCGGATCAGGCCGACCTGCCCAACGCCGTCGCCTTCCTCAACAGCCTGATCAAGACCGGCGTCGACGTGGACCGCGCCACGCGCGCCTTCACCGTGGGGGGCAAGACCTATCCGGCCGGTTCCTATGTGGTGAAGACGGCCCAGGCCTATCGCCCGCACGTGCTGGACATGTTCGAGCCTCAGGACCACCCCCACGACCTGCAGTATCCGGGCGGCCCGCCCGCCCTGCCCTATGACGCCACCGGCTATACTCTGGCCCTCCAGATGGGGGTGAAGTTCGACCGCATCCTCGACGGCTTCGAAGCCCCGACCGAGCGCGTCGCCGACGTCATGGCCCCGCCGCCCGGCAAGATCGAGGGCACGGGCCGCGCCGGCTGGCTGATCGATCACGCCCCGGTCAACGGCTACATCCTGTCCAACCGTCTTCTGAAGGCGGGCGTGGCTGTCTATTGGCAGGAAGGCGAGACCCGCGCGGGTCGCGCCACCCTGGCCCCCGGCGCCCTGTGGATCCCGGCCAGCGATGCGGCGCGTCCCATCGTCGAGGCCGCCGTGCGCGACCTGGGCCTCAACGCCCATGCCGCCGCCCGCGCCCCCGGCGGCGACAGGATCGCGCTGAAGCCGGTGCGTGTCGGCCTGGTCGACCGCTACGGCGGCTCGATGGCCTCGGGCTGGACGCGCTGGATGCTGGAGCAGTTCGAGTATCCGTTCGAGGTGGTCTATCCGCAGCGTCTGGACGCGGGCGATCTGGCCAAGGACTTCGACGTCCTGGTCTTCGCCTCGGACATGATCCCGTCCGACCTGTCGGCCGCCGCCCAGGACGCCGACGACCGCCAGCCCGCCCCAGAGGCCATCCCCGCCGAGTATCGCGGCTGGCTGGGCAATATCACGGCCGAGAAGACCGTGCCGCAGATCGACGCCTTCGTGCGCGGCGGCGGCAGCGTCGTCACCATCGGCTCTTCGCACCGCCTGGCCACGGCCCTCGGCGCCCCGGTGCAGGACGTGCTGCGCGGCGCGGACGGCAAGGCCCCGGCCTCGACCGACTTCTTCATCCCCGGCGCCATCCTGCGCACCGAGGTGGACAACCGCCAGCCTCTGGCCTTCGGCGCCCCGGCGCAGATGGACGTCTTCTTCAACCGCAACACCGGCTTCCGCCGCGCGGGCGAGGCGGGCTCCATCGTCCGCTACCCCGAACAGGTCGCAGTCTCGAGCGGCTGGGCCATCGGCCCGCAGAAGCTGTCGGGTTCGGACGCGGTTCTGGACCTGCCGCACGGCGAGGGCCGGGTGATCGTGCTCGGCCCCGACGTGGTCAACCGCGCCCAGGCCCGCTCGTCGGTCCGCCTGCTGTTCAACGCCCTCTTCTACGGGCCGGCGGTCAGCGCCGAGGACTAGGACGCGGCGGCGGCCTTCGGGCTGCTGCCCTCTTCCCTTGTCACCGCGCAGCAAAAAGGCCGCCCCATCGCTGGGGCGGCCTTTTCATTAAGTGCGCCTGACGCCTCAGGCGGCGGCGGGCTTGGGCGCGTCCCCTTCGGGGATGTCGTCCAGTTCGCCTTCCCACTTGGCGACCACGGCGGCGGCGACGGAGTTGCCGACCACGTTGGTGGCCGAGCGGCCCATGTCGAGCAGGTGGTCGACGCCGAGCACGATGGCGATCCAGGCTTCCGGCAGACCGAAGTAGGTCAGGGTCGCCATGATGACCACCAGCGAGGCCCGCGGAATGCCCGCAATGCCCTTGGACGTCACCATCAGCAGCAGCAGCATGAAGACCTGCTGCGAGACGCTGAGGTGCACGCCGTGCGCCTGCATGATGAACATGGTGGCGAAGGTGCAGTAGAGCATCGAGCCGTCGAGGTTGAACGAATAGCCCAGCGGCAGGACGAAGCTGACAATGCGGCGACGCACGCCGACCGTCGGCAGGGCGTCCAGGATGCGCGGATAGGCGGCTTCCGAGCTGGCGGTCGAGAAGGCCAGCAGGGCCGGGGTCCGGATCACCTTGAACAGCGGCAGGACGCGACGGCCCAGCACCAGGGCGCCGGCCAGGAACAGCAGGCCCCACAGGATGCCCATCGAGCCGTAGAAGCCCAGCACGAACTTGGCGTAGACAACCAGCATCTCCAGACCTTGGGTGGCGATGGTCGAGGCCAGGGCGGCGAAGATGGCGAGCGGCGCCAGCTTCATCACGAACTCGGTCACCTTCAGCATGATCGAGGCGGCCTGTTCGACCAGGTTCAGCACCGCCGGCGCCTTGTCGTCCAGGGCGGCGACCGCCGTACCGACGAACAGCGAGAAGACCACGATCTGCAGGATCTCGTTCTTGGCCATGGCGTCGAAGATCGACGTCGGCACCAGGTGGGTGATGAAGCCGTGCAGCGAGAAGGCGTCGGTCGAGGCGGCCGGAGCCGTCGCCAGCGCCGCCTGCGGCAGGTGCATTCCCGCGCCCGGCTGCAGCAGTTGCACCATGACCAGGCCCAGCAGCAGCGACACCACCGAGGCGCCGATGAACCAGGTCATGGTCTTGACGCCGATGCGCCCGACCGAGGCCGCGTCTTCCATGTGGGCGATGCCCGCCACCAGGGTCGTGAAGACCAGCGGCGCAATGATCATCTTGATCAGGCGCAGGAAAACGTCGGTGATCAGGCTGAGATTCTCGGCCGCGGCCTTGGCCTGGTCGGCGTCGAGGTACTGGTTGACGCCCCAGCCGACCAGCACGCCCAGGATCATGGCGCCGATGATGAGAAAGGCGAATATTCGGTTCATATTCAATGTTCCAACTGCACTCGGCTCACCCCGTCGGAACACTTCCCCCCGACCGCACGAGCCCCATCCGTTTCATACAAAGCGGGGCAGCAGACGCTCGAAATGTCCACTGCCCCGTCTCGTTCATACCGTTGCTAAAGCCAATCGGCCCTCGCGCCTAGATCAGAATTCCTTTCGGACGGTCGCATACCACCAGCGACCACGGTTGGAGTGGACGGCGCCGTCGTAGCCAAAGCGGTCGTTGGCCAGCGGCGGCTCTTCATTGGTGAGGTTGCGCGCGCCGACGCGAAGGCGCGTGCCGGCCATCCGACCGTCCTCGAACTCGTACTGGACATACAGGTTGTGGGTCAGCCAATCCTCGACCACCCAGAAGTCGGTGGTCCCCGTGATCGTCGCCGAGGTGTCGTAATAGTCGCTGACGTAGCTGGTGTAGAGACCGGTGCTCCACGGGCCGTTGTCCCAGGTCAGGCTGGACGACGCCTTCCACTGGGGCCGGCCGTTGCGGCGAACCTGTTCCTCGACGCCCGACACGGTGACGCCCGAGATCACCCCGTCCTCGAGACCGTCCAGCAGCATCTGGTGGTCTTCATTGGCCTGCTGGAACAGCTTCAGCCACTGGCTGACGTTGATCGTCCAGGTGAAGGAGCCGGCCGGCGTGTCGCGCAGGCTGTAGTGCATCCGGTAGTCCACGCCTTCGGATTCGCGCGGCTGCAGGTTCAGATAGTCGTCCTTGATCGACAGGATGTCGCCGACCGGGGCCAGGCCGGCGGCCAGACCGTCGGCGATCTGCTGGGCGTCGGGCGCGGCGCGCACGACGTTTGCGTTGAAGCTGCCCTTCTGACGCAGGTAGTAGTCCATGATCAGCTGGTTCGTGCCGCCGAAGATGCCCACCAGGTCGGTCTGGTTGATCTTCCAATAGTCGACGGCGAAGGTCAGATCGCCGTATTCACGCGGCCACAGCCTGGGCTCGAACACGAGACCCGCGCTGAGGTTTTCCGAATGCTCGGGCTTCAGATCAGGGTTTCCGGCGCGGTTCTCGACCCGGGATTCCGAAGCGCAGTAGTCGTTGTTGGACGTCAGGGTCGGGATCGCGCCGATCTTCAGCTGAACCGCACAGGAGGCGAAGTCCCGGCGCGCGTTCGAACGCTGGAAGTCCGGCTGGTGCAACTGGGTCAGGTTGGGCGCGCGGAAGCCCTTGGACCAGGCCGTGCGGAACATCAGCCAGTCATTGGGACGATAGGCGACCGCCACCTTGGGCGCCCCCACCAGGCCGAACAGCGAATAGTCCTCGAGGCGGCCCGCCACCTGAACATCGACCGACTTGACGAAGGGGATGTTCATTTCCGGCGAAACGACCGGGATCGCCAGTTCGGCGAAGGCCGAATAGACGTTGCGCGCGCCCGAGCTGTCCGGCGTGTAGGTGACGCCCATCACATCGGTCTGCGTCGTCGCGCCGGCCAGGTCGGTGAAGGTGATGGTCCCGTCCAGGCGATCGTCGCGATCCTCGGC
The DNA here is from genome assembly GCF_050729455.1 of Brevundimonas sp. Taxonomy (GTDB): domain Bacteria; phylum Pseudomonadota; class Alphaproteobacteria; order Caulobacterales; family Caulobacteraceae; genus Brevundimonas. The sequence continues at coordinate 48,633 of NZ_JBOHLI010000008.1, read as the reverse complement.
GAAGGTTTCGCGACGCGCCTCGACGCCCGCCGCCAGGCCGACATCGCCGGCCGGAAGCGTAAACAGATCGGGGCGCGAGACGTGGAGGTCCCACTGCATCAGTTCGGTTTCCGCCGTGCGGCCGACCCGAACCATGAAGCTGTCGATGGTGGTCTGATTGTTCACGCCGAACGCAGCGTTGCGCGGATCGCTCAGACTGCCCCCCGCGAACGGGTTGTAGGCGTCGCGGGTGGTCATGTTCAGCGCGGCCTGCAGGCCGGTCATGCTGACGCCGTCCATCTCGTCTTCAGTGCGCGCCTTGGAATAGAGCAGCGCCGTTTCCCAATCGAAACCCCGGAACTGACCACGCAGGCCGCCGACGAAACGGGTGGTGACGTTATCGACGTCGATGCTGCGGTAGCCCAGGTCGGCGAAGCGGAAGTCGCGGATCTCGACCGGCGCACCCGACAGAGGCACGGCCCCCGCGCCCGAGGTCGCCAGGCCCGGCAAACGGGCCGTGACGCCCACGGCGCCCAGCGGGTTCCAATAGGCCGTCGGCGACATCAGCACGCGTTGATAGTCCAGCGGCGTGTCCTGCTGACGCTGCGACCAGGTCGAGGCCCAGTAGTAGCCGACCTCGCCGAACGCCTCGACGCCGTTCTCGAACTCGTGGTTGATGAAGGTGAACAGGTTGGCGCGGTCGACGGCGGAACTGATCGTCCGCATCGTGTCCAGATCATAGCGCAGGTTGTCGTCTTCGCTGGTCGCCGACGTCAGCGTCAGGGTCGAGTTGTCGAAACAGGTGCCGGCCACGAAGCCTGCCGCCAGACAGCCCGGATTCGTGCCCGGCTGGATATGGAAGGAGCCGGCGGTGCTGGTCAGGCTCTGGCCGTTGACCGTGGTGGCCGCCCTGCCCGGCGCATAGGTGCCGGGTTGCAGACGATAGCCCTCGGCCCAGGCGGTGATGGAGCTGTAGGAGACGTAATCCAGGCCCGTGGCCTTGTCGCCGAAGCGCTTGATCCGGCCGGCGACCGTCGCATAGTTCCGCTCCCAGATGAAAAGCGGATCGCGGGTCAGATAGTCGCCCATCAGCGAGATGTTGGTGCGGCCGTCGTTGAAGTCCTTGCCCGCCTGGAAGTTGAAGGAATACTCCTCCATCCCACCGTCGTCGCGGCCCATGCCCGACTGAACGGTCAGGCCTTCGAAATTGCCGCGCAGGACGGTGTTGACCACGCCGGCGACGGCGTCGGTGCCGAACAGGGCCGCCGCGCCGTCCGCCAGAACCTCGACGCGCTGCACGCCCATGACCGGGATCGAGTTGGTGTTGACGGTCGTGACCGGCACGAAATTCTCGACCTGGGTGCCGGGGTGGGCCACCAGACGGCGGCCGTTCAGCAGCGCCAGGGTGTTTCCGGTGCCCAGCGCGCGCAGGTCGATCGATGCGACGTCGCCGCGCGCATTGTTGATGCCGCCGTTGTCGGTGTCGGCGTCGTTGAAATTCACGTCGCCGGCCTGCGAGATGGCGCGATACAGGTCGTCGCCGTCGACGGCGCCGATGGCGTCGATGTCCTGAGCCCCCAGCACCGTAACCGGCAGGGCTTCATTGATCCGGGTGCCCTTGATGCGGCTGCCGACCACCACGACCTCGTCGACCTGGGTGGCGTCCGCCGCCTTTGGGCGCTGGCGCAGGACAAAGGTCGTCCCCTCGTGGCTGACGATCTCCAGGTCGGTGCCTTCGATCAGCAGGTTCACCGCCGCCTCGACATCCATCACGCCGCTGATAGCCCGGGTGCGGACGCCGGCCAGATGCGCCGTCGGGGCCGAAATCTGCACGCCGGCCTGACGCGCCAGCTCCGTGATGGCCTGGCTGATCGGCTGGGCCGGAACGTTGAACGTCCGATCCTGGGCCTGACCGCCGTTTGCCGCAAACAGCAGCGCCAATCCCGCGGCGCTTCCCGCCAGGCACTGTTTCCAAGACGCTTTCATACCCCGACCCTTGTTCTCTTTGGACGCCCGCCTTTGCGACGGATCTCCTCCAAGACGCGGGGCGCGCCCGAATCCTCCAAAAAAAGCAATTCGTGGTCGGAATTCAGGCCAGACGGCGGCTCAGGCGGATCTCTTCGGCGTTCACGGCCACGTCCAGATTCAGACTGCCGGCAGCCGCACGGGCGAAGGAGACCGGGTCGTTGGCCACGAACAGGCCGGTGATCCTGAGGTTCGCGACCGCCGGATCGGCCGGCACGATCCGCGTGGCGTTATAGCGGGCGAACTCCCGAACCGCGCGGGACAGGGTCTCGTCTTCCAGCTGAATCCGGCCGTGCCGCCAGGCCAGTTCGCGATCAGCGTCGACCTCGCCGGTACGGACCGGTTGGGCGCCGTCGGCCAGGAGGGCGCGGGTGTTGGCCGCCAGCTTCAGGCCCTCGCCGCTCGCGCCGTTCAGTTCGACCAGCCCCCCGAACGAGACGACCTGCAACGGAGCCTCGCCCAGTTTTCGCACCAGGAAACTGGCGCCGTTGGCGATCACGGCCGCCTCGCCCGAGCGAACGACGAAGGGGCGGCCGACGTCGGCGACCACGTTGAACAGGGCCTCGCCCGTGTTCAGCACGATCTCGCGGGCCTTGCGATTGTAGCGGACGTCGCCTTCCGACAGGGTGTTCAGCGTCATCACTGACCCGTCGTCCAGTGGCACGACACGGGTCTCGCCCATCCGCGTCTCGAACGGCTGCGCGCGTTTCCAGAAAGCGCCCAGCGCCCCTGCCCCGCCGACCGCGAGCAGGGAAACCGAGGCCGCGATCAGACCGCGCCGGCTCAGAACAGGTTTGGGCGCCGCGCGCGTGAACGGGATGGCCCCGCCCGCCAGGGCCGCCGCCCGGCGACTGTGAACCGCAACGGCCCGCGCCCGGGCAAAGGCGCCCAGACGGCGCACGTCGCCTTCCAGCCAGGCGTCCAGTTCCGCCTGATCCGCCGGTGACAGCGGTCCGTCGTCAAGCCTGGCCGCCCAGAGGCAAGCGGCCCGCTCAACCTCCTGGCTTGACTGCCTGACCATGAACTCGTCCGCGTTGTTGCTTGTCAGTCCTAGACGCGACCACCGCGCCGAATCCGCCATCGGCATAGGCCGCCATCAGCAGACCCAGCCCCTTGGCTATGTGTTTTTCGACCGTGCTTTCCGCAATCCCGGTCCGTCGCGAAACTTCCTTCTGCGAAAGCCCCGAGACCCGGCTCAAAAGGAATATCTTTCGCGTTTTTTCCGGCAGGCGAGAAATCATCTCGGCCAGCACCTGAAGCTCGTTCCGGGCCATGGCCGTGTCCTCCGGCGTCAGCTCGTCCACCGCCAGCTGCAGGCTCTCGACCTCGGCCAGGGAACGGATCGACACCACGCTCTTGCGCCTGACCCGGCTGACCACCACCGAATAGGCGGTGCGGAAGAAATAGGCCCGGACGTTGCGGATCTCCGACACGTCGGCGACCGTCACCAGCTTGGCGTAGGCTTCCTGAATGATGTCGTCGACGTCGAAATCAGGCTGACGACTCCGGCGCAGCCAGCCGCGCACGGCCGGCTCGTGCGGCATGACATATGTGGCAAGCCACAGCGCCCGTTCGTCAGAAACCCCCATGCGCGACTACTGCATGACGGCGGCGGGGGTGTTCAACCGCTATTTTCACGAAGCACCCAAACACGGCCGTCCGAGGAGCTGGAATGGCCTAACATTCGTTGAGGATGCAGAATCAGCGGCAACTATTCTCTCCGCCTGTGTCCATGGAGTTGGAACCTTGCCCGTCGCCTTCAGCGAAAAAACCATGGCGCGTCGTTCCGTCCTCGTCGGCGGCTTGGCGCTGGCGACCAGCGGCAGCGCCTCTCGGTCTCTTGCAAGGGCAGGCTCGGCACAGCCGGAGGTCTGGACCTTCGACCGCCTGGCGGCCATCGGCGGCCATGCCGTGACGGTGGAAGGCCAACCCCAGCTGACGGACTCGCCGTTCGGCCGCGCCGTCCGGTTCGATGGGGTCGACGACGCCCTGTTCATCGACAATCACCCCCTGGCCGGGGCCGAGCACTTCACCTTCGAGGCCCTGTTCCGTCCCGATGGCGGGGCGCACGAGCAGCGCTGGTTCCACCTGCAGGAAACGCCTCCGGCGACGGGCGCCGAGCAATGGCCAGGCACGCGCTTCCTGTTCGAGATCCGGGTCTATGATCGCCAGTGGTGCCTGGACGCCTTCACCAAGGGTCCCGGCTATAATCAGGTGCTGATCTTCCCGGACAAGCTGCACCCCGTCGGCGAATGGGCCCATGTCGCCCAGACCTACGACGGCGCGACCTATCGCAGCTTCGTCAACGGAGTGCTGCAGGGCGAGGCGCCCCTGGCCTTCCGCCCGCAGGGCGCGGGCGCGACCTCGGTGGGATGCCGCTTCAACCGCGTCAACCATTTCAACGGCGCCGTGCGGGCCGCCGCCTTTTCGCGCCGGGCTCTGGCGCCCTCGGCCTTTTCGCTGCTGAAGTAGTGACACCGGTTTCTTCACATTCCGCATCGCCAAGGAAGCCCTGATGCTGACCCGCCGATCCGCCGTCTTCGCCGGTCTGACCGCCGCCGCCGCTCCATCGGTCGCATGGGCCGACAGGGGCGCGCCCCGCGCAGCCACGCGCCATGGGCCGGTGATCGGCCGACGACAGGACGGACTCGCTGTCTTCAAGGGCCTGCGCTACGGCGCGCCGACGCGTCGGTTCCAGCCGCCGGAACCGCCGGCGCCGTGGCGCGATCCGGCGCCCGCCTTCGCCTACGGCGCCGCCAGCCCGCAGCGGGGCGATGAACCGAACCAGAGCGAGGACTGCCTGTTCCTCAACGTCTGGACGCCCGGGACCGACGCGGGCCGCCGACCGGTCATGGTCTATATCCACGGCGGCGCCTATTCGAGCGGCTCGGGGTCGGACCCGCTCTATGACGGGACGCGGCTGGCGGCGCGCGGCGACGTGGTGGTGGTGACGCTGAACCACCGGCTGAACGCTCTGGGCTACGCCTATCTGGCGCGGCTGACACCAGGGTTCGAGGACTCGGGCAATGTCGGCCAGATGGACCTGATCCTGGCCCTGCGCTGGGTGCGCGACAACATCGCGGCCTTCGGCGGCGATCCCGAGCGCGTCATGGTCTTCGGCCAGTCGGGCGGCGGGGCCAAGATCGCGACCCTGATGGCCACGCCCGCCGCCAAGGGCCTGTTCCATCGCGCCGCGACCATGAGCGGCCAGCAGGTCACGGCGTCGGGCCCCCTCAACGCCACGACCCGAGCGACCGCCTGGCTCAAGGCCCTGGGCCTGACGCCCGACCGCGCCCATGAGGCTGCGACCATGTCGCTCGAACGGCTGCTGGAGGCCCAAAGCGTCGAGGACCCTATCCTCGGCTACGGCGGGCTCTACTTCGGGCCGGTGCTGGATTTCCGCAACCTGCCGCGCCACCCCTTCTATCCCGACGCCGCGCCGCAGGGCCTCGGCATCCCCATGATCATCGGCAATACGCGCGAGGAGACCCTCGGCTTCATGGGCAATGATCCGAAGAACCTCGGCCTGACCTGGGAGACGCTGGCCGCGCGGATGTCGCCCGGCGTCATGCGCATCGACATCACGCCCGAGGCCGTGATCGAGGGCTATCGCCGGATGCATCCCGACTGGTCGCCGGATCAGGTGCTGATCGCCGCCACCACCGCCGGACGGTCATGGCGCGGCGCGGTGATCGAGGCCGAGGAACGCGCCAGGGCGGGCGCGCCCGCCTGGGTCTATCAACTGGATTTCCCGGGCGAGACGGCGTCGGGCCGCAAGGGCGCCTTTCACACCGCCGACATCCCTCTGGCGTTCGACAACGTGGACGCGCCGGGATCGCGCACGAACGGACCGGGTTCGCAAGCCGTGGCCGACCGGATGAGCGACGCCTTCATCGCCCTGGCGCGCGCCGGTGATCCCAACCACGCGGGCCTGCCGCGTTGGGACCGCTATGAGCTGCCGACGCGCCAGACCCTGCTGTTCGACGTGGAGACCCGGATGGCGAACGACCCGCGCGGCGACGAGCGCGCCTTCTTCTCGACCATTCCCTACGTCCAGCCCGGGACCTAGAGAGAAAAGTCCAGCCGCGCAGCCCAGGCGCGCGCCAGTTCGGGCCAGACCTGAGCCGGCCGCCCCTGGATCAGGCGCACGCCGAAGCCGTGGCCGCCCTCCTGGAACAGGTGGGCCTCGGCCTGCACGGAAGCCGCCTTCAGCGTGGCCAGCAGCATCAGGCTGTTCTCGACCGCCACCGAGGCGTCGTCCATCGCGTGCAGCAGGAAGACCGGCGCCGCGCCCGCCCAGTTCATCCGCTCCAGCGAATAGGCGGCGATCCGCGCCTCGCTCGGCGCCTCGCCCAGCAGGTGCGTCCGCGATCCCGCATGAACATGGGGGTCCGCCATGGTCGCGACCGGATACATCAGCACCGTCAGGTCGGGCCGCAGGGACGCCTCGTCCGCCGCATCGACCGGCGCATAGGCGGCGTCTGTCCGCGCGCTGGCCAGCCCGGCCAGATGCCCGCCCGCCGAGGCGCCCAGCACTGCGATCCGGTCGGGGCGAACGCCGAACTCGGCGGCCCGGCTGCGGATCAGGCGGATGGCCCGCTGCGCGTCCTGCAGCGGCGCATCCGCTCCCGCCGCCCAGCCGTCGGCCGGCAGGCGATAGCGCAGGACGAAGCAGGTCGTGCCGCTGGCGGCGAAGACGCGGGCGACGTCGAACCCTTCCTTGTCCAGCACCGACCAGCGATAGCCGCCGCCGGGGATCAGCAGCAGGGCCGAGCCGTTGGGCTTCTCGGGCCGCATCACCGTCATGATCGGGTCGGTGGTGTATTGGGCGTAACGGTCGCGATAGGCCGGATCGGTCGAGCGCTCGGGGACGACGGGGACCACCGTCACCCCCTCCCCGCCCGGCGCGCCCTGGGGCCAGAGGCGGATCACCTCGGTCGGGTCGGCGGGTGCCAGCGCCGAGGTCTGCGCCGTCGCCGTGGTCGGCCCGGCCGGCATCAAGGCCGGGGCCGCCGCCCCCATGATCAGCAGACTGCGTCTATGCAGATCCATGCCCGCCTCCTGTCCCGAATTGAAAAGGGGCGCTCGCCCCCTCAGACGAGCGCCCCCTGTCGGCGTCAGGTCATCAGACCTTGGCCGGTTCGTATCGCGGCGAGATCAGGTGGACCACCAGCAGGGCCACCAGATAGGCCGAGCCCGCCACCACGAAGATCGGGGTGTAGGTGCCGATCTTGTCCAGAACGAAGCCGGCGTACTTGGCCATGATCATGCCGCCGATGCCGCCCAACATCCCCCCGATGCCGACGACCGAGCCCACGGCGCCGCGCGGGAAGACGTCGCCAGGGAAGGCGTAGAGGTTGGCCGAGAAACCCTGGTGGGCCGCCGTGGCCAGACCGATGATCAGCACCGCCACCCACAGGTTCGAGGCGAAGGCGGCGAAGGCGACCGGCACGGCGCACAGGGCGCAGAGCAACATGGTCAGCTTGCGCGCCTTGTTCAGGCTCATGCCCTTGTGAAGGAACTTCGACGACAGCCAGCCGCCGCCGACCGAACCGACGTCGGACAGCAGATAGATGGCCACGATCGGCGGGCCGAAGGTCTTCAGGTCCAGGCCGTAGCTCTTGCCCAGGAAGTCGGGCAGCCAGAACAGGAACATCCACCAGATCGGGTCGATCAGGAACTTGCCCGCGGCATAGGCCCAGGTCTCCTTGACCGTCAGCAGCTTCTTCCAGCCGATCTTCTCGACGGCGTCGGCCGGGTCCTGCTCGATCCATTCCAGCTCGGCCGTGGACAGCTTCTTCACTTCACGCGGACGGCGATAGACCAGCAGCCAGATCGGCAGCCAGATCAGGCCCAGCAGGCCGGTGACGACAAAGGCCATCTGCCAGCCGAAGCTGAGCACCAGGACCGGCACGACCAGAGGCGTGACGATGGCGCCGATGTTGGTGCCGGCGTTGAACAGGCCGGTGGCGAAGGCGCGTTCCTTCTTGGGGAACCACTCGGCCACGGCCTTGATCCCGCCAGGGAAGCCGCCGGCCTCGCCGACGCCCAGCAGCATCCGGGCCATGATGAAGTGCGACAGGTCGCGCGCGGCGCCGTGCATCATGTGGCCGATCTGCCAGATCAGGAAGGCGACCCCCAGGCCCCAGCGCGCGCCGATCTTGTCCATCACCCGCCCGAAGATCAGGTAGAAGACGGCGTAGGAGGCCTGGAACCAGAAGACGATGTCCGCATAGTCCGTCTCGGACCAACCGAACTCGGCCGACAGCGTCGGCTTGAGGAAGCCGATCATCTGACGATCGACGTAGTTGATGACCATGGCCGCGAACAGCAGCCACATCACGATCCAGCGGTACTTGCCCGCCGGCGGCGCCGTCACGCGGATCGGCCCCTCCCCGGCGGGTGCGGCTTTCGAAGCGTCACTCATGGTACGAGACCCATTCCCTTGGTTTCCTCGGCGCGTCCCGTCTTCTTGACCGCCCTGAACGGCGGACGGGTTCGCGCTGTGTTGATACTAGTCCTGCGTCGGATGCGGCGCGGCCTTCACGACCGTGCAGCGAACTTCTCCCACGCCGTCGAACACGCACGTGGATTCGCTGCCGGCGTAGATGCGGTGCACCCCCGTCACGGCGCCGGTCGAGACCAGCGTTCCCGCCGTCAGCGGACGGCCCCAGCGGGCGCAGTGCTCCAGCAGGAAACGCACCGATTCCAGAGCGCCGCCGGCCAGCGAGGGCGAGCCGCCCTTGCCGACGCTGACGCCGTCGATGACGGTCTCGACCTTGATCGCGTCCAGCCGGTCGCGCCAGTCGTTCAGTTCCGGGCCGATCACCAGACCGCCGTTGTTGCCGAAATCCGACGCGACCACGGCCGAGCCCAGGTCGTTGATGGCCGACAGCGGACTGCCCGCCAGTTCCACGCCGATGAAGACGGCGTCGATCTGATCGGCGGCTTCCTCGATGGTCCAGTCGGTCTTGGCGGGATCGGCGTCGGCGCCGATGCGGGCGATGAACTCGGCCTCGACCGCCGCGAAGCCGCCGTCGATGGCGGGCAGAGGCGTCGGCGCTTCGCCCGCGGTCCAGACATTGCCGGCGAAGATGGCGCCGGCCAGACGGTGGATGCCCAGGGCCGGCTGCTGCGCCGGGGGCACGCCGCCCACTTTCCAGCCGACGACCCGGTCCGGGTAGAGGGCGATGGCCGCGTCCTGAATAGCGTAGGAGCGGGCCATCTGTTCGGGCGCGTCGCCCGGATAGCCCGGCACGGCGCGCGCGGCGAGGCGCGCGCTGACGAAGGTCTCGGCGACGGCCTGATCCGTGATCGGCGTCTGAACGGGAGCCGCCGTCATACGCAGCGCTCCGAATGAATGATCTGGTCGGTCAAATGACGCCCCATTGGAAAACGCCGGATAATGGGCGGCTTAGGAAACCGGTGTCAATCCGCCTTAAAAACAGCCCATGGCGCACGACGCCGAGCGGGGCTATGCCTTATGGTCAGAAAAAGAACACGAGGGGGAACGCTGTTGTCGCAAGACGATTCGCGGCCGACCAAGGCGGGCAAACGCGCTACCATCAATGATGTCGCCCGCGTGGCCGAGGTCTCGAAGAAGACGGTTTCGCGCGTCATCAACCAGTCGCCCTTCGTGCGCGAGGACACGCGCGAGCGCGTCCAGGCGGCGATCGACGAACTGGGCTTCATTCCCGATCCGCAGGCGCGCGGCCTTGCGTTCCGGCGGTCCTTCCTGATCGGCATGATCTACGATCAGCCGAGCCCCACCTACGTCGTCAATATGCAGCAGGGCATTCTGGACGCGCTAAAGGGATCGGGCCTCGAACTGGTCGTCCATCCCTGCAGCCGCAACTCCCCCACCCTGCTCAAGGACATCCGCGGCTTCGTCGAGCGGCAGAGGTTGTTCGGCGTCATCATGCCGCCCTCGGTGTCCGAAGACGATTCAGTGATCGAGCTGCTGCGGGAACTGGACTGCCCTTATGTCCGCATCGCCTCGCTGACGCTGGACGAGCCGCAGAACATGGTCGTGACCAACGACTGGATCGGCGCTGCCGAAGCCGCGCGGCATCTGGCTGACCTGGGCCACCGACGAATCGCCCTGGTGCGCGGTCTGGCCTCGTTCCGCTCGTCCGCCGTGCGCGGTCAGGGCTTCATCGACGCCCTGGCCGAGCGCGGCATCTCCCTGCCGCCGGAATACGACCTGCAGGGCGCCTATACCTATGAATCCGGCGTCGAGACGGGCCATGCCCTGCTGTCCCTCCCCCAGCCGCCGACCGCCATCTTCACCCTGAACGACGACATGGCCCTGGGCGTCATGCAGGCGGCGCGCGAGCGGGGCATGGAGCTGCCGCGCGACCTGTCGGTCGTCGGCTTCGACGACCTGCCGATGGCGGCGCGGGTCTGGCCCAATCTGACATCGGTGCGACTGCCCATCCGCGACATGGGCCGGATGGCCGCCGAGAAGCTGCTGGCGCCCATGCGCGGCGTCGATCCCGCCAAGCTGCAGCAGCCTGAGGTGCGCCCGGCCCTGGTGGTGCGCCACTCCTCCATTTCCGCCGTCTGACGCGAAGCCCCTCGCGACAAGTCGCCCCTTGCTCTCGACTCTGACACCGGTTACCTAACCGGTCAGAAGACGGCGGCCGAACCCGCTGCAACCGATTTCCGCTCGCGGAATCCAGGAGGATCCAAGGTGTACGACAAGGTTTATCACGCGACCCATCCCGACATGATGGAGGGCGCCTCCAACGACCAGCTGCGCGACCGCTACCTGGTCGGCGGCCTGTTCCAGGCGGGCCGGATCAGCCTCAACTATTCGCACAACGAGCGGATGATCATCGGCGGCGCCACGCCGACCGACGCCCCGCTCAGCCTGCCGACCCACTCCGAACCGCCGTCGCTGGCCGGCCAGCCCTTCCTGGTCGCCCGCGAGCTGGGCGTCGTGAACATCGGCGGCGCAGGCTCCGTGACCGTTGACGGCGAAGCCATCGATCTGGACTTCCGCGACGGTCTCTATGTGCCGATGGGCGCGGCCGATGTCGTCTTCGCCTCGAAGGACGCCGCCAACCCGGCCAAGTTCTATCTGATCTCGACCCCGGCCCACACGCGCTACGACCTGGCCAAGATCAACATCGCCGACGCCGTGCCGCTGGAAATGGGTTCGCTGGAGACCTCCAACGAGCGCACGATCTACCAGTACATCGTTCCGGCCAAGGTGAAGTCCTGCCAACTGCTGCTGGGCGTGACCGTCCTGAAGCCCGGTTCGGTGTGGAACACCATGCCGCCGCATCTGCACGACCGCCGCTCGGAGGCCTACCTCTACTTCGGTCTGGGCGAGAACGACCGCGTCTTCCACTTCATGGGCGAGCCCGACAAGGCGCGTCACATCATCATGGCCGACGGTGAAGCCGTCATCAGCCCGCCGTGGTCGATCCACATGGGCGCAGGCACGTCGAACTACACCTTCATCTGGGGCATGGGCGGCGAGAACCTCGACTACACGGACATGAACAAGCTCGACATCTGTCAGCTGAAATAATCCAGAAACTGGGGGAGAAACGTCATGAGCAACCCGTTCGACCTGACCGGCAAGGTGGCCCTGGTCACCGGTGGCAACACGGGCCTGGGCCAGGGCATCGCCCTGGCGCTGGCCGAAGCCGGCGCCGACATCGTCTCGGTCGCCCTGTCGGATTCCGACGAAACGGTCGCCAAGGTCCAGGCCATGGGCCGTCGCGCCGCGGCGGTCAGCGCCGATCTGACCTCGATCGAGCCGGTCGAGCGGGTGGTTCAGGAAGCCCTGGCCGCCATGGGCCGGATCGACATCCTGGTGAACAACGCCGGCCTGATCCGTCGCGCCGACGCCGTCGACTTCACCGAAGCCGACTGGGACTTGGTGATGAACATCAACCTGAAGACGGTCTTCTTCATGAGCCAGGCGGTCGCCCGCCACTTCATCAAACAGGGCGACGGGGGCAAGATTATCAACATCGCCTCCATGCTGTCCTTCCAGGGCGGCATCCGGGTTCCGTCCTACACGGCGTCCAAGTCGGGCGTCGCGGGCCTGACCAAGCTGATGGCCAACGAGTGGGCGCCGCACCGCATCACCGCCAACGCCATCGCCCCCGGCTATTTCGCCACGGCCAACACCCAGGCCCTTCGCGAGGACCCGGTGCGTTCGGCCGAGATCCTGGGCCGCATTCCGGCCGGACGTTGGGGCGAGCCTTCGGACCTGGGCGGCGCCGCCGTCTTCCTGGCCAGCCGGGCCTCGGACTATGTCCAGGGCGCCATCCTGCCGGTCGACGGCGGCTGGCAGGCGCGTTGATCCCGCGTTAGCGTCCCAAGCATGACCCAAGACCCGTCAGCAGCGAACAGGCCTCAAGCCGCGAGCGACCGCGTCGCGAGCATAGGCCCCAAAGACAAAGGCATCCTCTGCTTCGGCGAGATGCTGCTGCGGTTCAGTCCGAACCAGAACGAGCTGCTGCTGCAGTCCCCTGCCCTGACCGCGCGTCCGGGCGGGGCCGAGGCCAATGTCGCCGTCGCCCTGGCCCGCTTCGGCGCGCCGGCGGCGATGGCGACCGTCCTGCCCGACAACGCCCTGGGCCAGGCCGCCCGCGACGAGGTGCGGCGCTACGGCGTGGATACGACACCCATCGTCTTCGCCCCCGGCCGCATGGGCCTCTATTTCCTGACGCCCGGCGCCGTTCGCCGTCCATCGGAAGTCCTCTACGATCGCGCCGGTTCAGCCTTTGTCGAGCGCGTCGCCGACGCCTTCGACTGGGACGCCCTGCTGGACGGCTATGAATGGCTGCACGTCTCCGGCGTGACCCCCGCCACCGGCCCCAACGGCTCGCGCGCGGCGGTCGAACTGGTCGAAGCCGCCGTGCGCAAGGGCGTCCGCGTCAGCTACGATGGCAATTTCCGCGGCAAGCTGTGGGAGCAATGGGCCGGCGATCCGCCCGGGACCCTCGGCAGGATGCTGGCCTGGGCCGAGATCGCCTTCGCTGACGACCGCGACTTCGCCCTGGTGCTGAAGACGAAGTTCGAGGACGCCGATCCCCATGCGCGCCGCCGCCTGGCCGCCGCCGCCGCCTTCGCCGCCTTCCCCCGCCTGCAACGCATCGCCTGCACCCTGCGCGTGCAGGAAAGCGTCGCCGATCAGGCCCTGTCGGCGGTCATGCTGACGCGCGGTGCTGACGACAGTGTGGTCGAGACCTGCGCCGAAGCCATTCACATGACCGGCGTCGTGGACCGAGTGGGCGGCGGCGACGCCTTCGCCTCGGGCGTGCTGTTCGGCCTGTGGAGCGGCTGGACTGATCAAGAAGCCCTGGACTTCGGTCTGGCGGCGGCGGGTCTGAAACACTCGGTGCCGGGCGACTTCAACCTGTTCACCGCCGCCGAGGTGCGCGCGGCCATGGGCGACGGCGGCTTCGACATCCGCCGCTGACGGCATCGTGAAACCCGGCGCGTTTTCAGCCGCGCTCCGGCACTAGGAAACCGGTGTCAATCATGATTAGCTCCGCTGACTCAAGCAGCCGCCAGAGCTGCGAGGCGACGCATCCGAGGAAGACACCATGACAAGCATGAACCGCCGCGCCCTGCTGGCCGCCGGCGCCGCCGCGACCTTCACGGCCGCCTCCGCTCCTGCCCTGGCTAGAACCGTCATGCAGGCCGCGCCCGACCGCGCCGCCGTCCTGGCCGCGATGAAGCGCGCCACGCGCTTCATGACCGACGAGGCCGCCGTCGAGGGCGGCTATGTCTGGAACGTCCTGCCCGACTTCTCGCGCCGCTGGGGCGAACTGGAAGCCTCGCCGACCATGATCTGGGTCCAGCCTCCGGGCACAGCGACGATGGGCCACCTCTATCTCGACGCCTATCACGCCACTGGCGACGAGCAGTTCTATGAGGCCGCCAAGTCCGCGACCGACGCCCTGATCCGGGGCCAGCACCCGGCCGGCGGCTGGAACTACGTCATCGACACGGCGGGCGAGGAAGCGCTGAAGCGCTGGTACGCCACCTACGGCAAGAACGCCTGGCGGATGGAGGAATTCCACCGCTACTACGGCAACGCCACCTTCGACGACGCCGGCACGGCCGAGGCCTCGCAGCTGCTGCTGCGGGTCTATCTGGAGAAGCGCGAGCGCCAGTATCGCGCCCCGCTGGACAAGGCGATCCAGTTCGTCCTCGACGCCCAATATCCGAACGGCGGCTGGCCGCAGCGCTATCCCTTCGTGCAGGGCGGCGGCGTTCACGGCCACGCCGACTACACCCCCTACATCACTTTCAACGACGACGTGGCGGGCGAGAACCTGGAGTTCCTACTCTACGCCTGGCATGGCCTGGCGACGAACGGTCGCGGCGACGCGCGCGTGCTGGACGCCATCCATCGCGGCATGGACATCTTCGTGAAGACCCAGCAGCCGCAGCCGCAGCCGGCCTGGGGCCTGCAGCACTTCCCTGACACCCTGAAGCCCGCCGGCGCCCGCACCATCGAGCCCCAGGCCTTCGCCACCCACGCCACCGGCACGAACATCAGGTCGATGCTGGGCTTCTATCGCCTGACCGGCGACCGCAAATACCTGGCCCGCCTGCCCGAGGCCCTGGACTGGCTGGATCAGGTGAAGACGCCGCAGTCGCTGATCGCGCCGGGCCGCACCCACCCGACCTTCATCCTCGAGGGCACGAACACCCCGGTCTATATCCACCGGCGCGGGTCGAACGTCACCAACGGCCAGTATTACGCCGACACCAACCCGAACAATCTGATCGTCCACTACGGCTCGTTCCGCAGCGTCGACACCGCCGCCCTGCGCCGCGAGTACGAGGGCCTGGCCGCCAAGTCGCCCGAGGAAGCCAGCCGCAACTCGCCGCTGAAGGCCCGCGCAGGCTCGCTGAAGCTGCCGAAATACTTCACGCTTCAGGACGTCGACGTCTGGGACATGTCGTCGGACGCGCGCCGCCTCGCCCGCCCCGCCTCCGGCCGCGCCGCCGAACTGGTCGCGGGCCTGAATGCGCGCGGCTACTGGCCCTCGCCGCTGACCACGACCTCCAACCCCTATATCGGCGAAGCCCCGGCGGCCGTGACGGGCGGCGAGTATCAGACCACCCGCGTCGGCGACCTGTGGGACACCTCGCCCTACAACACCGATTATCCGGTGGAATGCATCTCCACCCAGGTCTTCATCCGCAACATGGGCGAACTGATCGAGACGCTGGAGGGCTGACCCAAGCCCTGCCTCCGAGTCTAGAGATAGGCGCCGACCTGCCAGGGCACGAACTCGTTGTCGCCGATGCCCAGGGCCTCCGACTTGGACGGCTCGCCCGAGGCCACGGCCAGCATCCGCTCGAAGATGGCCCGCCCCACGTCCTCCATCGGCGCGCCGGTCAGCACCGGCGAGGCGTCGATGTCCATGTCCTCGTCCATCCAACTGGCCAGCTTGGCGTTGGAGGCGACCTTGATCGACGGCGCGGGCTTGGCGCCGAAGACCGAACCCCGCCCCGTGGTGAAGACGATCAGATTGGCGCCCGAGGCGATCTGCCCCGTCGCCGAGCAAGGGTCATAGCCGGGGCTGTCCATGAAGCTCAGCCCCCGGGCGGTCAGCGGCTCGGCATAGCCGATCACGTCGTTCAGCGGCGTCGAGCCCGACTTGGCCACCGCGCCCAGCGACTTCTCCAGAATGGTGGTCAGGCCGCCCTTCAGGTTGCCGGGCGACGGATTGTTGTTCAGCTCCATGCCGTGCTTGTCGGCATAGGCCCGCCACCATTCCAGACGCGCGTTCAGCCGATCCGCCACCGCCTGCGAGGCCGCGCGGCGCAGCAGCAGATGCTCCGCCCCCCAGATCTCCGGCGTTTCCGACAGCATGGCCGAACCACCGTGGGCGACCAGCAGGTCGACTGCGGCCCCCAACGCCGGATTGGCCGTGACGCCGGACCAGCCGTCCGACCCGCCGCATTGCAGGCCGACCGTCAGGTGCGCCGCCGACACCGGCTGGCGTTGGACCTTGGCGGCCTCGCTCACCAGTTCACGCACGACCTCGATCCCCGCCTCGATGGCGCGGGCCGTGCCGCCGGCTTCCTGAATGGTCAGGGCGCGCAAGGAAGGCCCCGCCTCCAGACCCTCATTGGCCAGCCAGGCCGGGATCTGATTGGCCTCGCAGCCCAGACCCACGATCAGGATCGAATGGAAGTTCGGATGCCGCGCGTACCCCGCCAGCGTCCGTTGCAGCAGGGTCGTGTCGCTCGACAACGAAGACCCGCCGCAACCGCCCTGATGGGTGAAGGCCACCACCCCGTCGACGCCCTGGGGCAAGGCGGAATCGGGGAAGGCGTCGGCGATGCGCCGCGCCACCGTGGCCGAGCAGTTCACGCTGGTCAGGACGCCGATGTAGTTCCGCGTCCCCACCCGATCGTCCGCGCGGACGATGCCGTTGAAGGTCGCCCCAGACAGGGCTTCGAGCGGCTTCACGTCCACGCCGACCTCGGCCTCGCGCCCGTCCTCGGCCATGGCCATGGCCAGGTTGTGCACATGAACATGGTCGCCTACCGCGATGGCCGCCCTGGCTCGGCCGATGACCTGACCATAGCGACGGACCAGTCCGCCCGCCTCCACCGCACGACGGGCGATCTTGTGCCCGGTGGCGACAGCGGCGCGCGCGGGCGCGTCCAGCCCCTCGGGCGTGTCGCCCACGGCGATGTCGTCCAGGGCGATGGCCACATCATCGGCGGGGTTCAGGATCAGGACGCGGCTCATGCTCTACTCCGTCACGCGGCGCGCGGCCTCAACCGCGCCATGCTCTCTCAACGACAGGAAGGCGCCCGTCACCGCCTCGACAAAGCGCCGGTCGTTCGCCAGGGCCGCCGGGAAGACCGCCGACAGGCTCAGCAGGGCGCGGACTTCGGCCTCGTCGTTCTCCGAGGCTGCGATCAGTTCGGAGGTGCGGGACGCCAGCGGGTCGTCGACCACCACGGCCTCTCCGCTCTCGGTCACGCCCTCCTGCCATCGCATCCAGGCGGCGACGCCCAGGGCCATGGCCTCAATCCCCTGCCCGACCGCCAACCGATCGGCGGCCCCGGCCAGCAGCCGCTGAGGCAGCTTCTGCGAGCCGTCCATGGCGATCTGGCGCGTCCGGTGCATCAGGGCCGAGTTGGAAAAGCGGGCCATCAACTCCTCGCGATAGGCCGCCACATCCAGCCCCGGCGGCGGGTTCAGCGTCGTCTGCGCCTCGTCCCACAGGGCCTCGATGAAGGCGCGGAAGGCCGGGACCGCCACGGCCTCGTGCACATGCTCAAAGCCGGACAGAGCCCCCAGATAGGCCACCGCCGAATGGGCCCCGTTCAGCAGGCGCAGCTTGGCGTCCTCCCACGGCTCGACCGCGTCGGTCAGCTGGACGCCGAAAGCCGCGAAGTCGGGCCGCTCGCCCGCGAACCAGTCCTCGATCACCCACTGGGTGAAGGGCTCGGCCTTGACCATCCCCTGATCCTCGACGCCGAGACGGGCGCTCAGGCGGGCCACGTCGTCGGGAATGGTGGCCGGCACGATCCGGTCGATCATGGTCTGGGGAAAGGCCCCCTCGGCCTCGATCCACTCCGCCAGGGCCGGGTCAATCCGCCGGGCCATGGCGATGACCCCGGCCCGGATACGCTGGCCATTGTACGGAAGGTTGTCGCAAGAGATGACCGTAAAGGGCTTCAGCCCCGCCGCCTTCCGGGCGGCCAAGGCCGCGACGATGAAACCCGGCGCCGTGCAGGGCGCGGAAATATCGGCCAGATCGGCGGCCACGTCCGGGTCGTCGATCAGCAGGTCGCCGGTCGCCGGATCGAGGCGATAGCCCTTCTCGGTCACCGTCAGGGTGACGATGTGGACCTCGGCCCCGGCCATGGCCGCCACCAGGGCGGCGGGGTCTTCCGGCCCCACCAAAACGCCGCGACCGGCGCCGATGACCCGCAGATGCTCCTCGGCCCCGTCGCGCACGACCAGGGTATAGAGACCGTCCTGCGGGTTCAGTTGGTCCCTCACGCCGGGCGACCTCAGCGAGGCCCCCAGCACGCCCCAGCGCAGGTCGCCGCTGGCCAGGGCGTCGTCGAACACCACCGCCTGATGGGCGCGATGGAAGGCGCCGATGCCCAGATGCACCACGCCGGTCTTCACCTGCGCGCGATCGTATGCAGGCCGAGCGACGTCGGCGGGCAGGCCCGACAGGCCTGCTTGGTTCAAGCGGGTCACAGTTTGTAGGCCGCCTTGACCAGGCCATAGGTCAGGGCTTGGGCCAGTTCGTGGGCCTCGTCCTCTTCCATACGGTGCTCGACCACCAGCTTGGCCAGGAAGCCGCAGTCCATGCGCCGCGCCACGTCATGCCGCGCCGGAATCGACAGGAAGGCGCGGGTGTCGTCATTGAAGCCGACGGTGTTGTAGAAGCCCGCCGTCTCGGTGACCTGTTCGCGGAAGCGCCGCATCCCCTCGGGGCTGTCGTGGAACCACCAGCTCGGCCCCAGCTTCAGCGCCGGATAGTGGCCGGCCAGCGGCGCCAGTTCGCGGCTGTAGGAGGTCTCGTCCAGGGTGAACAGGATCAGGGTCAGACGCGTGTCCGAACCGAACCGGTCCAGCAGCGGCTTCAACGCCCGGACATAGTCGGTGCGGGTCGGAATATCGCAGCCCTTGTCGCGGCCGAAGCGGTTGAAGACGGTGGCCGAGTGGTTACGGAAGCTGCCGGGGTGCAGCTGCATCACCAGACCATCCTCGACCGACATGGCCGCCATCTCGGTCAGCATCTGGCCGCGGAACAGCTCGGCGTCGGCGGCGCTGGCCGGACCGGTCGAGACCCGTTTGAACAGGGCCTCGGCCTCGGCCTTCGACAGATCAGCGGTGAAGGCGGTCGGGTGGCCGTGGTCGGTCGAGGTGGCGCCCATCTCGATGAAAAAGGCACGGCGGTCGCGCAGGGCCTGCAGGTAGCCCTCCCACGACATCGTATCCCGGCCGGTCTGCTCGGCCAGACCCGCCAGATTGTCGCGGAAGCCCTCGTAGTCCGGGTCCAGCACCGGGTCGGGACGATAGGCGGTCAGCACCCTGCCCTTCCAGCCCGAGGCCTTGATCGTCTTATGGTGCTCCAGCGTCTCGAGCGGGCTCTCCGTCGTGGTCAGGACCTCGATGTTGTAGCGGTCGAACAGGGCGCGCGGCCTGAAGGCGTCGGTCTTCAGCGCGGCGTCGATGACATCGTAATAGTGGTCCGCCGTTTCGGCCGACAGGCGCACGTCGATGCCAAAGGCCTCGGCATAGACCCAGTCGTGCCACATCCGCGACGGCGTGCCCCGGAACAGGTGATAGTTCTCGGCGAAGCGGCGCCAGATCTTGCGCGGGTCTGTCTCGACCGACCCGCCGTCGGCGCGCGGCACGCCCAGATCCTCCATCGCCATCCCCTGCGAGTGCAGCATACGGAAGACGTAGTGGTCCGGCGTGATCAGCAGTTCGGCCGGATTGGCGAAATTCTCGTCGCCCGCGAACCAGGCGGGGTCGGTGTGGCCATGCGGACTGATGATCGGCAGCCCCTTCACCTCGGCGTAGAGACGACGCGCCACAGCGCGCGTATCGACGTCGGCCGGAAACAGGCGGTCGGGGTTCAGGCGAAGCGGCTGGGTCATGCGACAACTCGAGACTGGAATTCGGACGGCCGGAGAGACGGTCAAGGCGCGGCGAATCGCGTTTCGGCGCGGACCCGGTTGATCCGACGCCGACAGGGTCGCCTCCCCTCGCCGCCCCTCTGACGGGGGTGGTCGTGTGGTTCTTTCGTCAGGCGCAGAACCGTCCCGTGGCTTGGATGCGATCAGCGTTCACCATCGTCTTGCCACACGTCGGAAACTGTGCGTAGCTTTATATGACACCGGTGGCAGTGACTGACAAACGCCAAATGACACCGGTTCCCGCGATCGCGGAGGCTGGAACGGGGACGCACGATCCCCGAAAGGCCCAACTGGGAGGAGGACATAGATGACCCACCACGCTACCCGTGCGCGTTATGCGCTGACCCTCGGCGCCTCGCTCGGCGCCCTGACCCTTGCGCTCGCCGGCGCCGCCCAGGCCCAGGACGCCGGTTCCGCCCCGGACCAGGAAGCGACGACCGTCGACGAAATCGTCGTCACCGGCTTCCGGGGCAGCCTGGCCCAGGCGCTGAACGTCAAGAAACGCGAAGCCGGCGCAGTGGACGTCATCGTCGCCGAAGACATCGCCGACTTCCCCGACCAGAACCTGGCCGAAGCCATCCAGCGCATTCCGGGCGTCGCCATCACCCGCGACGCCGGCGAGGGCCGCAACATCTCGGTGCGCGGCCTCGGCCCCGACTTCACCCGCATCCGCATCAACGGCATGGAGGCCCTGGGCACCACCGGCGGCACCGACAGCTCGGGCGGCACCAACCGCGGACGCGGCTTCGACTTCAACGTCTTCGCCTCGGACCTGTTCAACAGCATCACGGTGCGCAAGACCGCCTCGGGCGAAACCGAGGAAGGCTCGCTCGGCGCCACGGTCGATCTGCGCGCCGCGCGTCCGTTCGACTACAAGGACGGGCTGACGATCGCTGTCTCGGGCCAGATGGGCTACAACGACCTGGCTCAGAACGCCGATCCGCGCGGGGCCTTCCTGATCTCCAACACCTGGGCCGACGGCAAGTTCGGCGCCTTGTTGTCGGTCGCCTACTCCACGCGCGAAGCCCTGGAAGAAGGCCACAGCACCGTGCGCTGGCAGGGCGGAAACATCGGCCGCGCCGGTCAGGGCCAGGGCGTGATCAACGCCTTCACCCCGCGCCTGCCGCGTTACGGCATTCTTGAGCACGATCAGGATCGTCTGGGCGTCACCGCCGCCCTGCAATGGCGCCCCAGCGATGCGACCGAAGTCAGCCTGGACGTCCTCTACGCTGACTTCAGCGCCACCCGCTTCGAACACTTCCTGCAGGCGCCGGACTTCAGCGCCAGCGGCGCCGCCGGCCGCAACGGCATCATCGTCCGCGACTCCTTCGTCGACGCCAACGGCAACATGCTCTACGGCCGCTTCGACAACGTCGATGTGCGTTCCGAGTCCCGTTACGACGAACTGTCGACCGAGTTCACCCAGGTCACCCTGAACTTCAAACACGACTTCAACGACCGCTTCCGCATGGATGCCCTGGTCGGCTCGAGTAAGTCGGAACACGACAACCCGATCCAGACGACCCTGCTGTTCGACAAGACGGACTCGCAGAACTACGTCTACGATTATCGCCAAAACGCGAACCTGCCGCTGATCACCTACGGCTTCGACGTCAACGACCCCGCCCAATGGCGCCTGTCGCAGATCCGGATGCGTCCCCAGACGGCCGACAACACCTATGACACGATCCAGGTGAACACGGTCTTCGACATCAACGACCAGGTCCAGCTGAAGACCGGCTACTTCTTCAAGGACTACACCTTCGCCACCACCGAGCAGCGCCGCGATCCTGCGTCGTGCACCCCGCCGCTGGCGGCGACGGCGAACGCCGAAGCCTGCATTCCCGCCGCCGTGGCCGCCGCCGCCATCGGCAGCTACAGCCGCACTGTCGGCTTCTCGGACGGCTGGGACATCCCGTCGGGCACGGCCCTGAACTGGCTGATCCCCGACTATCAGAAGGCGGCCGACCTGTTCGGCTTCGACAACTACGCCCTGAGCTGGATGCCGGCGAGCGGCAACAACCGTTCGGTCGAGGAAAAGACCACGGGCGCCTATGCCCAGGTCGATTTCGATCTGGACACCGCCCTGCCGATCCGCGGCAACGTCGGCGTGCGCTACATCAACACCGACCAGTTTTCCAGGGGCTATCAGATCGCCGCCGGCACGCCGATCCAGGTCCGCTCGACCCGCAGCTACGACGACTGGCTGCCCTCGGCCAACATCGTCATCGAGCCGCGCGAGAACCTGCTGGTCCGCCTCGCCGCCGCCAAGGTCATGGCCCGTCCGGGCCTGGGCAGCCTGACGCCGGGCGGCAGCGTCTCGGTGTCCGGCAACAACCGCACCGTCAACTCGGGCAACCCCCTGCTCGACCCGACGCGGGCCACGACCTACGACGCGGCGGTCGAATGGTATTTCGCCCCCGAATCCATCCTGTCGCTGGGCGTCTTCCACAAGAAGATCGACAGCTTCGTCGCCACCAACGCCGTCACGGCCCCCTTCACCGGCAACGCCTTCGGCATTCCCGACAGCGTCGCCATCGCGGCCTGCGGCTCGGTGGCCGGTTGCTCGCCCTCGGCGGACTGGGTGTTCAACCAGCCGGTCAACACCGAGGGCGGCGATCTGACCGGCTTCGAGGTGTCTTACCAGCAGCCCTTCAGCTTCCTGCCGGGCCTGTGGTCCAACTTCGGCGTGATGGCCAACTACACCTTCGTGGACTCGGAGATCGAGTATCCCGGCGGCATCACCAACACCCTGACCGAACTGTCCAAGAACGCCTACAACGGCACCCTCTACTATGAGGACGAGCGCTTCAGCGCCCGCGTCTCGGGCACCTATCGCGACGGCTACCTGACCCAGGTTCCGGGCCGCAACGGCAATGCGATCGAGGGCGTGGTCGACACCTTCAACGTCGACGCCTCGGCCTCGTGGCAGGTCAACGACAGCTTCACCCTAACGCTGGAGGGCATCAACCTGACCGACGAAGTCCCGACCCAGTACGTCGGCGACTTCAACCTGGTCTCGGTGCACCACCACACGGGCCGTCAGGTCTTCGCCGGCTTCCGCTACAAGTTCTGACCACGTTTCCACCGCACTCCTGAGCGGTGCACTCGGCGCCGGCGATCTGATCGCCGGCGCCTTTTTTCATCCGGAGAGCGGTTCTCGAGACGCGCCGCCCCGACTAAGTCACGTCGCGGAGGGCGACTGCTCCGTCTCGACCCGCTGATAGCCGGCGTCGATCACCGCGAGCATGGCCTGTGCGGCGCCGATTTCGTCGCGCGCGGCGATTCGATCGACGATCCGGGCGTGCGCCTCGACCGTCTCCAGATGCAGGTCCGGCGCTTGCGTGGGCGGGCTCAGGACAAAGGCCTCCAGCAGGGCCGTCTCAATGACCCCGGCCACGGAACGGATCATCGGATTTTGCGAAGCCGCGCCGATTGCCAGGTGCAGCGCAAGGTCAGCGCGCGCGAATTCATGGGCCGACGCACTCTCTCGCCGCATCCACTCCAGCGCCGCCCGCATGGTTTGCAGGTCCGCCTCGGTGCGATGCTTGGCCGCCAGCGCCGCGGCGGTGGGTTCCAGGCTGCGCCGGACCTCGGCCAGATGGCGTCGGAACTGGGCGTCCATGCCGATCGCGACCCGCCAGGCCAGAACCTCCTTGTCGAAAAAGTTCCAGTGGACGCTGTCGGTGACCCGCGTGCCGACTCGGGTCTTCACGCTCAGAAACCCCTTGGCGGACAGGGTCTTGAGGGCTTCGCGCAGAGCGGTGCGCGACACGCCGAACCGCTCCAGCAGGTCGGCCTCCGCCGGCAGCTTGTCGCCGGGCGCCAGCGCGCCGGTGAGGATGTCCTGCGCCAGGGCGCGGACGATCTGATCATGGGCCGAGACCACATGGCCGTTCGCTTTCGAGCCGACTGACGAGGGATTGGGCGAAGACATATCCATGGTCAAATCCTCTAGCGGCCCGACCGCACCGGCGCAAAGGCGCTGGCCAATCATTAGTATTATGATATTCACAAAAAGTCGCCACTGTCGGCGATGCTCAGCCTGCCGCGCCCCATGACCCAGACTTCGCCCAAGCGCCTACGCAGCCGGGCCTGGTTCGACAATCCGTCGAACCCCGACATGACCGCCCTCTATCTGGAGCGGTATCTGAACTATGGCCTGACGCTGGAGGAGCTGCGTTCGGGCAAGCCGATCATCGGCATCGCCCAGACGGGTTCGGACCTCAGCCCCTGCAACCGCCACCATATCGAACTGGCCAAGCGGGTGCGCGAGGGCATCCGTGAGGCGGGCGGCGTCGCCCTGGAGTTTCCGGTCCATCCGATTCAGGAGACCGGCAAGCGGCCGACCGCCGGGCTGGACCGCAACCTGGCCTACATGGGTCTGGTCGAGCTGCTGTACGGCTATCCGCTGGACGGCGTGGTCCTGACCATCGGCTGCGACAAGACCACGCCCGCCTGCCTGATGGCGGCGGCCACCGTGGACATCCCCGCCATCGCCCTGTCGGTCGGCCCCATGCTGAACGGCTGGCACAGGGGCGAGCGCGTCGGCTCGGGCACCATCATCTGGAAGGCCCGCGAGATGATGGCGGCGGGCGAGATCGGCTACGATGAGTTCATCGACCTGGTCGCCACCTCGGCGCCCTCGGTCGGTTACTGCAACACCATGGGCACGGCGACGACGATGAACAGCCTGGCCGAGGCCCTGGGCATGTCCCTGCCTGGCTCGGCGGCGATTCCCGCCCCCTATCGCGAGCGGCCCCAGGTCGCCTACCTGACCGGCAAGCGCATCGTCGACATGGTGCGCGAGGACCTGAAACCGTCGAGGATCCTGACGCGCGAGGCGTTCGAGAACGCCATCGTCGTCAACTCCGCCATCGGCGGCTCGACCAACGCCCCCATCCACCTGACCGCCCTGGCGCGCCACGCGGGCGTCGACCTGCCGCTGCAGGCCTGGGAGGAGGTCGGCCACAGGACGCCCCTGCTGGTGAACCTGCAGCCCGCTGGAAAATATCTCGGCGAGGACTTCCATCAGGCCGGCGGCGTGCCCGTCGTGGTCGCCGAGCTGATGCGGCGCGGCCAGATCCACGAGGGCGCCCTGACGGTCAACGGCCGGACCATCGGCGACAACTGCCGCGACGCAACCGTGGTCCTGCCCGACGTCATCCGCGACTTCGACACGGCCCTGGTGAACGACGCGGGCTTCCTGGTCCTGTCGGGCAATGTCTTCGACAGCGCCATCATGAAGACCAGCGTCATCAGCCCCGAGTTCCGCGACCGCTACCTGTCCGATCCGGCCGGCCCCGACGCCTTCACCGGCGACGTCGTGGTCTTCGACGGGCCCGAGGACTACCACCATCGCATCGACGATCCGGCGGAAGGCATCACCCCCGACAGCATCCTGGTGATGCGCGGCGCCGGACCCGTCGGCCACCCCGGCGCGGCCGAGGTCGTGAACATGCGGCCGCCCGCCTATCTGATCAAACAGGGGGTCCACGCCCTGCCCTGCGTCGGCGACGGGCGCCAGTCCGGCACCTCGGGCTCCCCGTCGATCCTGAACGCCTCGCCCGAGGCGGCGACCGGCGGAAACATCGCCCTGCTCAAGACCGGCGACCGGATGCGGATCGACCTCAACACCCGCCGGGTGGACGTGCTGATCGACGCGGCCGAGATGGCCGCGCGCCGCGCCGCCTTCGAGGCCGCCGGCGGCTACCAGTACCCGGCGTCGCAGACCCCGTGGCAAGAGTTCCAGCGCTCCATGATCGGCGAGCTGGAGACCGGCGCCGTGCTGGAGCCCGCCGTCAAATATCACCGCATCGTCGACACCCTCGGCCTGCCCCGCGACAACCACTGAAGCGGGGCGCCAGTCAGGTCAGGGGATCAGCAGCCGTCGCATTGGCGGCGCCGCCTCGATCAGATCGCGGGTGACCAGGGCCGAAAAGAAGTCCGCGCCCTCGCGTCCGACGTGGGTGTAGTCGAATGAAACCCGCGCCTGACCCAGGGGCTCGACCGTCGCATTGTTCTGAGTGGCCGGGGTCGGCGCGCCGGGTGCGGCGGGAACGCCGGTGCTGGAAGCGATAGTCGTGCCGGTCAGCAGGGCGGCGGCGACCTCGGGCGACGGCGCCGCCTGGGCGAAGCGCGCCGACTTTACGGGTCCCAGCGCCTGCACCGTCTCAGCGCTGGCCCGGTTCAGATCCACCACCGGCGTATTGGTCTCACGCGCCACGGTCCGCACCGCCTCGGCCCAGGGCTCCAGATCGTTCTGCAGCCGCCCGTCGACGAACTGGCGCCGGACCAGCGGCGTTAGCAGGATCGGCGTCGCGCCGCGCGCCTGGGTCTCGGCCACATAGCGTTTCAGATTGGCGGGAAACTCGGTGGCCAGATCGGTCGACCGTCCCGGCTTGCCCGGCTGGTCGTTGTGACCGAACTGGATCAGCACATAGGTGGCGGCGAAGCCCGGCGTGGACATCTCGGACAGGGCCAGATCCCACGAGCCCTCGGCGATGTAGCTGCCCGAACTGCGCCCGCCCCGCGCCAGGTTCACGCAGGCCGCGAAGGAGGTGACGTGATAGGCGCAGAAGCTCGGCCCCCAGCCACCGACCACCGCCGTGGTGGAATCCCCCACCAGAATGATCTTGGACGCGCGGATCGGCTGAACGGCGGGCGCTTCGGTCGATGCAGGCGTCTGGGCTGCGGCCAAGGTCAGGGCGGCGGTCAGGGCGGCGATCATCTCAGGTCTCCGAGGCGGTGATGCGGGCGGTCATCGACAGGGCGCCGCCGGGTTGCAGCACGGTCAGGCCGCTGTCCTCGCCCGCCGGAGCGTTATGGGCGTCCGGGCGATGGGTCACCGGCTCGACGCAGACGAAACCCTCGCCACGCGGCGCATAGACCTGAGCCCAGCGGGCGTTGGGCGAGGCCGTCAGATCGACGCGCCAGCAGTCGTGGATCAGTTCGGCCTGACCATTCCAGTCGGCGTAGGCGTGATCGACGAAGGGCGCCCCGGCCACGGCGACGCCGTCGCTCCAGTCGATCAGTTCACCCGACGCGGCCAGCCGATCCGGGATTTCACGCGCGTCGGTCAGCCAGACCTTGGGCGCCGGAAGCCGCAGCCGGGTCGTGGCCTCGACCGCGAAATAGGGATGCAGGCCCAGACCCGCAGGCATGGGCGCGCGGTCCTCGTTGGTGATCGCCAGGCTCATCTCCAGCCCCGTCTCGCTCAGGGTCAGCCGATGCGAGGCCGTCCAGGCCCAGGGCCATTCCGGTCCGGCCTCGGCCGCCAGAGCCAGATCGACCGTCCCGCCGTGGGCGCGCAGCACGCTCCACCGCGACCGCCAGCCGACGCCGTGCAGGGCGTGCGGCGCGAACCCCGGCGTCGCGGGCAGACGCACCGCCCTGCCCTCAAACGCGAAGCCACCGCCGTCGATGCGGTTGGCGTAGGGCGCCAGAGGAAAGCTGGACGCGGCCAGCGGGCTGTCCACATCCGCCGGCGCCGGGCGCAGCACGTCGCGCCCTCGCCAGGTCAGAGCCGTGATCGAGACCCCCAGGTCGGGCCGCAGGCTCAGCGCCCAGTCGCCGCGTTCGATCTTCACAGCGCGATCCGATGCTGCGGCAGGCCCGGCGTCTCGACCCGCACATGATAGAGGCCCCCGAGCGTCGGCTGCGTTTCGCGCTTGTCGGCGTTCCCGAGCCAGGCCGTGGTGCAATAAAGGTCGCGCCCGTCCGCGCCGCCGAAGGCCGCCTTGGTCACCGTCTGGACCGGGAAACGGATCGTGCCGATCCGCTCGCCCGATGGCGAGAACCGCGCCACGCCCCAGCCGTTGAACAGGCCGACGTGCAGCACGCCGTCGGCGTCCATGCTCGGCCCGTCGGCATAGCCGTCTTCGGTCACGGCGAAGACGCGCCGATTCGTCAGCACGCCCGCGTCGTGATCGAAGGCCAGCACCGTCTTCGCCAGCGTGTCGTGGTGATAGAGGGTCCGACCGTCGGGGCTCAAGCACGGCCCGTTGGTCACACCATAACCGTCGTCGTGCCGCGTCAGCTCGCCACGGAACCAGCGATAGAGGGCGCCCGTCTTCTGTTCCTCGCTGTCGTCCATGGACCCGAACCACAAGGATCCATCCGGCGCGACAAAGCCGTCGTTCAGGCGGTTCTGCGGGCGATCGGCTTCTACCGGCTGGATCAGCGTGAAATCGCCGTGCTCCACGTCGAAGCGATGGAGGCCGCCTCGAACGCCGCAGATCAACGACCCGTCCTCGGCCGGAAGCGCGAAGCCGATCTGGTCCGGCGCATCCCACGACGCCTTGCCCCCCGTCGCGGGCGTGTAGCGATGCAGCCGTCGCCCCTTGATGTCGACGAACCACAGGCAGTCGCGGCCCGCGTCCCACACCGGCCCCTCGCCCAGTTCGGCCTGAACGTCCCAGACGAGGGTCGGCGTGCCCATACCCGTCAGCCCGCCGAGTAGCTGGTCTTGATCTGGGTGTAGAACTCGACCGCCGCGAAGCCCTGCTCGCGCGGACCGTAGGACGACTTCTTCGTGCCGCCGAACGGCACGTGATAGTCGACCCCGGCGGTGGCCAGGTTGACCATGGTCATGCCGGCCTTGGCGTTACGCTGGAAGTCGCGAGCGTGTTTCAGCGACTGGGTGACGATGCCCGCCGACAGGCCGAACTCGACGCCGTTGGCCACGGCCAGGGCCTCTTCATAGCTGGCGACGCGGATGGTCGAGGCGACGGGGCCGAAGACCTCCTCGGTGTTGATGCGCGCGTCCGGCAGGGTGTCGGCGATCAGGGTCGGCTGGACGTACCAGCCGGGCTTGTCCAGGCTGAGGCGCTCGCCGCCGGTGACGATGCGGCCGCCGCCGTCCCTGGCGATGTCGATGTAGCTGTAGGAGACGTCGCGCTGGGCCTCGGTCACCGCCGGGCCCATCTGGGTGTTGGGATCCAGTGCATCGCCGACGCGCAGGGCCGCGACCTTCTCGGCCAGAGCCTTCACAAAGCGGTCGTGGATGCCGTCCTGCACGATCAGGCGGCTGGAGGCGGTGCAGCGCTGGCCGGTGGCGAAGAAGCTGCCGTCCAGGGCGATAGCCACCGCCCGCTCCAGATCAGCGTCGTCCAGCACGATCAGCGGGTTCTTGCCGCCCATCTCCAGCTGCACCCGCGCCTGACGCTTCATCGCGCCCTCGGCCACGCCGGCGCCTACGCCTTGCGAGCCCGTGAAGCTGATCCCGTCCACGCCCGGATGGGCGACGATGGCGCGGCCCACGTCGCCGTCGCCGATGACCATGTTGACCACGCCCTTGGGCAGGCCCGCCTCATGCAGGATGGCGATCAGGGCCTCGGCGGTGGCGGGCGTCGGGCCGGCGGGCTTGATGACGACGGTGTTGCCGAAGGCGATGGCGGGCGCGATCTTCCACGCCGGGATGGCGATGGGGAAGTTCCACGGCGTGATCAGACCGAAGACGCCGACCGGCTGGCGATAGGTCTGGATCTCCACGCCCGGACGGGTCGAGGTCAGGTTCTGGCCGTGGACGCGCAGGGCCTCGCCCGCGAAATACTTCAGGATGCGGGCGGCGCGCAGGGTCTCGCCGATGCCCTCGGGCAGGGTCTTGCCCTCTTCGCGCGACAGCAGCCGGCCGATGATCTCGCGGCGCTCCATCAGCAGCGAACCCGCCCGGTCCAGCACGTCGAAGCGCACCTCCGGCGAGGCGTCGGCCCAGCCCGGGAAGGCGGCCCGCGCGGCCTGCACCGCCTGATCGACCTCAGCCGCCCCGCCCTTGGGCGTGCGGGCGACCACGTCGCGCGTGTCCGACGGATTCAGGCTCTCGCCCGCCAGGGCCCCGCCGACCTTCTCGCCGCCGATCCAGTGCGAAAGTTCGAGGGTGTCGGTCATGGGGTAGTCCTTTCAGAGGGCGACGGGCGACGGGGGAGCGCCGCCCGTCTTCGGGGAGATCAGTAGCAGAGCAGACGGGCCTCAGCCCATGTCTTCCAGTTCGCGACCACGGGTCTCCTTCACCCAGGCCTGGACGAGGAAGAAGGAGATCAAGGCGCTGACCGCATAGAAGCCGTAGGTCACGACCAGCCCCAGCGTCGCCGCCATCCATGGGAAGCTGACCGAGATGGCGAAGTTGGCGATCCACTGGGCGAAGCCGGCGACGGCCAGGGCCGAACCGCGCATCTGGTTGGGGAACATCTCGCCCAGCATGACCCACATGACCGGGCCCCAGCTGAGGTTGAAGAAGACCACATAGGCGTTGGCGGCGATCAGGGCGGTCAGGCCCGTCTGGTCGTCCAGATGCAGCGAGCCGTTGACCATGACGGCCTTGGAGAAGCACCAGGCCACGACGGCCAGGGTCACGAACATCCCGGCCGAGCCGATCAGCAGCAAGGGCTTGCGCCCGATCTTGTCGATCACCGCCACCGCGCCCAGGCAGGCCGCGATCGACAGCACGCCGGACAGGATGTTGATCTGCAGGGCGTCGTTCTCGGAGAAGCCGACCGACTGCCACAGCACCGCGCCGTAGTAGAAGACGATGTTGATGCCGACCAGCTGCTGGAACACGGCCAGGATCAGGCCGGCCCAGACGATGGGGCGCACCTTGCGCGTCGCGGGGTCCAGCAGGTCGGCGAAGCGGGGCTTGTGGTCCACGGCCAGGGAGGCGCGGATTTCCTGAACCTTGCGAGCCCCGGCGCCGTGGCCGAACAGCTTGGACAGCACGGCCTCGGCCTGGACGTCCTTCTTCTTGACCACCAGGAAGCGCGGGCTTTCCGGGATGGCCAGCAGGGCCAGGAAATAGATCCCGGCGGGCACAACCTGCAGCCAGAACATCCAGCGCCAGGCCGGATAGCCCAGCCAGAACTCAGCGGTCGAGCCGCCCGCCGTCTTGGCCAGGACGTAGTTGGCGACGAAGGCGCCGGTCAGACCCGTGATGATCATGATCTGCTGGACCGACGACAGCCGGCCCCGGATCGAGGCGGGGGTGACTTCGGAAATATAGGCCGGCGACAGGACCGAGGCCGCGCCGACGCCCAGACCGCCGATGAAGCGAGCCATGATGAAGTGGGCCGAGGTGTCCGCCGCCCCGGCCCAGACGGCCGAGATGATGAACATGACGGCGGCGATCTGCATCACCGTGCGGCGACCGACGGCGTCCGCCAGACGCCCCGCCGCGAAGGCCCCGAAGGCGCAGCCCAGCAGGATGGCGCCGACGTTGAAGCCCGTACCGAGGGCCGACAGGTTGAAGGCCGCCTCCAGCCCGTCCTGCGTGCCGTTGATGACGCCGGAATCATAGCCGAACATGAAGCCGCCGATGGTGGCCACCGCCACGATCAGGGCGATGAACGCCATGTTGACCCGATCGTCCCCCGCGATATCCGGGCCTGAGCCCCCCGTTGGTCCCGCCATTTTCGACCCTCCCCAGGTCTCTTGTTTACCACCCGTCGTTGATCGCGGGCGGTCGTTGATCAGTTTGCGTCAGCGCCAGCCCGCGTCCACGAAATACTCATGCCCGGTGATGAAACGGGCGTCGTCGGAAGCCAGGAACAGGGCCAGGGCCGCCACGTCGCGCGGCTCGATGCGGCCCTTCAGGCACTGGGCGGCGACGATCTCGGCCTCGCCTTCGGGCGTGTACCATTTCATCTGACGCGGGGTTTTGACATTGTCCGGCACGATGCAGGCGACCCGCACCCCGTCGGCGCCCAGCTCGCGCGCCAGCGCCCGCGTCATGCCCTCGATGCCCGCCTTGGCGGTCTCGTAGATAGACAGGTCCGGCAGCCCCAGATGCCAGCTGATCGAGCCCAGATTGAGGATCACGCCGCGCCCCTGGTCGCGCATGGCCGGCGCGACCGACTGGGCCGCGAAATAGAGATGACGCAGGTTCACCGCGATCCGGTCATCCCAATAGGCGGGCGTGACCTCGTCCAGGGCGTGACGATCGTCGCTGGCGGCGTTGTTGATCAGGACGTCCACCGGACCGAAACGGGCGGCCACATCGCTCAGACAGGCTTGCAGCGCCTCGACCCGCGTCAGGTCGCAGCCGTAAAAGACCGGCGCCAGTTCCAGGTGAGCCAGAGACGCCTCAAGCGCCCTGGACTCGACCTCAGCCACATCGAAGAAGACGACGCGCGCGCCTTGCCGGGCGAAGGCCTCGACCACGCCCGCGCCGATGCCCGAGCCGCCGCCCGTGACGACGACCAGACGCCCCTTCAGCGAGGGATAGACGGCGCCGCTCATGCCGCGCCTCCCAGCAGGCCGCGTCCGGCCAGATTTCGCATCAGGGCGCTGACACCCATGGTCCACGGCGGCGCCTGATCGCAGGTCGTCACGATGTTCTCGAGCACGCCTAGCTTCTCCGACGACACCCGCACCCGGTCCCCGACCTTGTGCGTAAAGCCCTTGTCGGCCTCGTCACGATCCTCGACCGGCGCGAACATGGTGCCGAGGTAGAGGGCGAAACCGTCAGGATATTGGTGGGCGCTCAGGGTTTGGGCCACCGCGTCGAGGGTCGCGGGCGACTCGCCCAGCGGCGGCGGCACGATCAGGCCTTGCGCCCCGCCGGCCGCCAACCGTCGCACGGCGTCAGCCTCCTGCGCCGGATCGCCCGCCTGCGACGGCTCGATCATCAACAGCAGCCCCGCCGCCCGCGCCCCCGCCAGGGCGCCCGACAGAACCTCGGCCAGATAGGCGTTGCTGGGGTTGGCGTAGAGCAGACCGATCCGCCCCGCCCCCGCGCGCGCCAAAATCCGCGCCGCCGGATCGGGGACATAGCCTGCCGCGTCGATCACCGCCTGAACCCGCTCGCGCGTCGCCGCGCTGACCCGAGCGCCGCCGTTGATGACGCGCGACACCGTCATGGGAGAGACCCCCGCCATGCGGGCGATGTCGCCGATCGTCGGATTGCGCTCGTCTGCGGTCATGTCGTCCTGGAAGGGGTGGCGATCGGCCCCGCACTGGTCGCGGCAAGCGGGGCCGGCGTCAAGGCGCGGGTGCGATCCACAGCGCCAGCGGCCGCCCCGCCAGCGCCGTCGGCGGCGTCAACTGCGTCTGTCCTTCGGACGACTGGTCCTCGACGAGGGAGCCCTCGGCGATCCATGTCACGCCCCGCGCGCCGACCAGCGGTCGCGCCAGCTCGATCGGCGCGCCGTCGATACTGTAGATCAGGGCCGCCCCGTCCGGCCCTGCAGTCGCCCAGGCCGCACGGGTCGGCGCCATCAGGTCCAGGTCCGAACGCAGCGACGCCCGCGCACTCGCCTCGACCGCCGCCTCGACGGCGCGGCTCAGGTCGGGAAAGGCGTCGTCGGCGTCCAGAACCACCAGATCGGCGCGTCGGTCGCGATACTCGCGGTAGGCCCGGTAGCGCATGGCCGGGATCGAGCGCCACAGAGCCCGCCGCACCTCGCCCGCGTCCGCGCCTTCGGGCAGGTCCTGCGGTCGGGCGATGGCGTCGACCTGTTCGCGCGGCGCCTTGTCCAGCCCGCCCCGCACCGCGAACAGCGTCCCGTCCGGGCGATAGACCCAGTGGTGAAAGCCGACCGCGTCGACGATCCGCGCCCGCGTCGGGTCGTTCAGAACGGCGTCCATCTGATCCTTGGGCGCCTCCAGCGCAACCCGGACATCGGCGCCGGTCTCGGCTTCCCAGGCCGCGATCTCGTCCAGCCAGAAGCGCACGAAAGACAGCGGCCCCGTGTATTCGGGGTCGAGGCCGATCACGACGTTGGACCGGCCCTTCAGCGTCTCCAACGTATGGCGGATATAGCGTCGATGCAGGTCGCGCCGCACGGGGTCGGATACATCCCAGAAGACCTCGGCCGCCGGGACCTCGTGAGGCATTCCTGTCGCCTGCAGCGCGTTGACCGGCCGCCACGGGAAGTCGACGTAGTGGGATCGGCTCTCCAGCAGCCAGTGCTGCAGATAGAGCTTGTGATACAGGACCACGCCCCGCTGCTCGGCCAGGTCGGCGAAGCGGGCGATGCGGTCGAAGAACCAGGGATTGAACCGTTCCAGGTCGAACTTGCTCAGCCCGTCCCAGGCCCGCCCCTGCCCGCTGCGCGCCCAGGGCAGTTCCATGAACGGCCCCCAGACCTCGCCGTCGCGCTGATCCGGCGAGCCGTAGAAGTCGTGGTCCACCCGCCGACGGTCATACCAGAGGCCGTAGTTATGATGGACCACGTCGCCGGTCTTCAGCCCGGCGGCGAAGGCGTCCAGGTCGTCGGTCAGCCCACGCCCCTCCAGCCCCGGCGCAAAGCGCGTGAGGAAGGGGCCGGACGCCTCGGCCAGCGCCGGGATCATCTGGGCCTGGAAGAAGGCGAAGCCGATGCGGCGTCGCCAGGCGGGCTGGCCGTCGATGACGAAGCGGCCGTCCACGACTGTCAGCGGATGACTGACGACAGGCTGCGCCGTCGCCGTCCTCCAGGCCGCGACCTCGGCCTCGGTCAGACGCGGAACGCTCGCCTCGACGGGAAGCGCGACCGGGTCCAGCCCCGCCAGACCAGCTGCGCCAAGCCGCCTCTCCAACTGCATCCGATAGAGGCTGGCTGGCTCCTGCGGCTGGGCGCGGTGGAAGTCGCGGCCCGGCATGGCGCGGGCGTCCTCCAGCACCCCGTCGCCGGAACGCTCGCCCCGACAGCCGACGGCGACATTGGCCGCGCCCGGCGGGCTGCGGACCACGACGACGGTCGCCTCGCAGTTCCATAGGACCGAGTTGGCGGCCGACCAGCCGACGCCCTGTCCGTCCCGGCCCCGGTTCGTCAGGGTCAGGCCGCCGCCCCGCACCTTGACCCCGTCGAACAGGGCTCCGGTGGCCCAGCTTTCCTGCGTGCCGCTATCGCCGCGCGAATCCGTCGCCGTGCAGTCGAGAAAGACGTTGGGCCCAGCGGCGGCGTGGCCGACCGAAAAATCATGGATGCCGTCGTTGCTGGCGCAGCGCTGGAACAGGGTCTGCTGGCCCGCCGTGTAGAAGGTGCGACGGCGCAAGCCGCCGATCTCCGACACCGGGCGGCGAGAGCCCACGTCCCGCGCCGTGACCCGCCGGCTGTCCGGCCCCAGATCGACGGCCGATCCGACGAAGCCCTCGAACGCGACGTTGCGGACCCAGACGTCCTCGGCCCGATCGACGGCGATCCCTGTCCAGCTATGGTCCTCGTCGGCGGGACGTGCGGGATCGTGGCGAGAGACGAGACGCAGGTTCTCGACGCCGACCTCGCGGATGCGCGACGCCGAAGCCCCCCGCCGCACGGTCACGCCGTCGCCCGCCGCCAGCGCCATGGTCAGGGGCGCGCCCAGAACGATGGTCCGCCCTTCCACGGCGACGACGCGGCGCTCCCAGACCACGTCGCGCGATCCCGGCTTCCAGTTCAGTCGACTCTCCGGCCGCCAGCCGACGAAGGCGTCCATGCCCAGGGCGGCCATCCATTCCGCCGTGCTGGGACGGCGGACGACCACCGTGTCGACGGGCGCGAGCCCCTGGGTTGTTTCCAGGGCCAGACGCGACGCGCCGACCGGCGCCTCGCCCACGATCCGAACGTCGGCGGCGACCGGGGCGTCAGGCGCAGCGACCCGCGCGCCGACCGCGATCAGGGCGCGCCGGTCCACGCCAGTGGCCACGATGACCGTCGCCTGCTCACCCTCGCCGCGCAGGACCACGCCGCCGGCGTCGAGCCGGATCTGTCCCTCGACCTGAAATTCTCCCGCGCCCAGCAGCACCGCGCCGCGACGCCCCTCGGCATCGGGGGCTGCCTTCGCCGCCCGGTCCAGCGCCGCCGCGATGCGGTCGGTGTCGTCGCCCTCGCCGGGCTCGACGCGAATGAGAGCCGGCAGGATCGGCGCCGCCACGCCCCCGCCGCGATAGCCCGCGTGCGAGAAGTCGATGGGCGGCGTCAGGGCGACGAAGTCCGGCGCCGTCTGGGCCTGCGCCCCGCTTGCGATGGACGCTGCGGCCATCAGCCCTGCGATCCTGAAGTGGACCAAGTCTTCCTCCCCCTAGGCACGAACTAAAAAGTATTATTATATTAGTTGACGAGTCCAGCGGTCGCGGAGCGATCCGCGCCGTCGTCAGAACGGCAGGACCGAGGGGAAGGAGAGTTTTCAGGGATGCTGACCCGACGCGCCTGTCTGGCGGTCGCCGCCGCGACGCCGCTTCTGGCCGCCGCCCGCTCCGTCGCGCCGGCGCCGGAGGTCGAGGCGGCGCGGGACGCCATGCGCCGGGCCACCCGCTTCATGACCGAACGGGCGGCGACCAACGGCGGCTATGTCTGGTCCTACCTGCCCGACTTCTCTCGCCGCTGGGGCGAGATGGAGGCCCTGCCGAACATGATCTGGACCCAGGCGCCCGGCACCCCGGAAATGGGCCAGATCTTCCTCGACGCCTGGCGCGCCACCGGCGAGGCCCAGTATCTGGAGGCCGCCGTCGCGGCGGGCGACGCCCTGATCCAGGGGCAGCACCCGAGCGGCGGCTGGAACTATGTCATCGACTTCGCGGGCGAGGATTCGCTGCGCCGCTGGTACGAAACCATCGGCAAGAACGGCTGGCGGCTGGAGGAATTCCAGCACTACTACGGCAACGCCACCTTCGACGATCACGCCACGGTCGAGTGCGGACGCTTCCTGCTGCGGCTGGCCCTGGCGACCGACCTGCCGCACGTCCTGGCCGCCGTGGACCGGACCATCGCCTTCCTCCTGGACAGCCAGCTGCCCAGCGGCGGCTAGCCCCAGCGTTGGCCGCGCGCGGACGAGTTCAGGAACCACGGCCGCCCCGACTACACCGGGCTGATCACTCTCAACGACGAGGTGATGGACGAGAACATCGACTTCCTGCTGCTGGTCCTGCAGCAGTGGCGCCGCCCGGATGTCGAGCCCGCGATCCGCCGCGCCATGGCCTGCTATCGCGACCTGCAGCAGCCCGCGCCGACGCCGGGCTGGGCGCTGCAATACACGCCCGACTTCAAGCCCGCCTGGGGCCGGACCTATGAACCCGCCGCCGTCTCGCCGCACGTCACCGCCGTCGCCGTGGAGCGGATGCTGGACTTCTACCGCCTGACCGGCGATCGCAGCTTCCTGGCCCGTCTGGACGAGGCCCTGGACTGGCTCGTGCAGGTCGAGGCCCCCGCCACCGCCCATCACGAGGGCCGCAACCATTTCCGCTTTGTCGAGCCGGGAACCAACCGCTTCATCGCCGTGCATCGGCGCGGGTCGAACGCCCAGAACGGCGAATACTATGTCGACTACGACATGACCGGTCAGCGCGGCGAAAAGCATATCGATCTGCCCCGCCTGCGCCGCCGCGTCGAACTGGTCGCCGCCCTAGCGCCGGAAGAGGCCGTGCGCCAATCCGCCCTGATGGGGCGCGGCCCCAGCCTGCTGCCCGACTATGTCATCACGCGGCCCCAGGGAGGTTCCGACCTCAACGTCACGGTCTCGCGTCCGGAAATGACACCGGTTACATTGATGATCGAGAGGCTGAATGCAGAGGGGTATTGGCCGATGGAACTGCGGACGACCAGCCATCCCTATCGCGGCGACGGTCCGGCCGAACCGCCGCCCGGCTTCGTCGATCGCGGCCAGGTCGGCGACGCCTGGGACACCTCGCCCTTCACCGAGGCCAGCGGGCCGATGGGGATTTCGACCGGGGCCTATATCAACAACATGGCCCGGCTGATCGCCCAGGTGCGCGAGGCGAAATCGACATGAACCGACGCCTGATCTCCCTCGCCGCTCTCGCCGCCGCGCTCGCAACCAGCGGCGCCGCGGCCCAGGACCGCGCGCCCGACGGCCGCGCCTATCTGGCCCAGCCGCTGACGACCGAGCTCTATTTCGCCGACCCCTCGGCCCACGTCTTCGACGGTCGGGTCTATGTCTATGGCTCGCACGACATTCAGGGACCGCCCGCCGACGACCAGCCCGGCAAGGGCTTCGTGATGAAGGACTATGTGGTCCTGTCGATGGACCGCATCGGCGGGCCGGTCACCGTCCATCCGGTCGCCTTCGCCCTGGCCGACGCGCCCTGGGCGGATCGCCAGCTCTGGGCGCCCGACGCGGCCTACAAGGACGGACGCTACTACCTCTACTTCCCGGCCAAGGACCGCGACGGCGTCTTTCGCATCGGCGTGGCGACCGGCGACCGGCCCGAAGGCCCCTTCACGCCCGAGCCAACGCCCATCCCCGGCGCCTACAGCATCGACCCCAGCGTCTTCGTGGACACGGACGGCGCAGCCTATCTCTATTTCGGCGGCATCCACGGCGGACAACTGCAGCGCTGGGCCGGCGGCCAGTACGACCCGGCGGCGGGCGACACCGACCTGAACCAGCCCGATGCGGCGTCGCTCATGCCCAAGGTCGCCCGTCTCAGCGACGACATGCTGACCCTGGCCGAACCCGTCCGCGACGCGGTGATCCTGGATGAGAACGGCCAGCCGCTGAAGGGCGGCCACCTGGACCGGCGCTTCTTCGAGGCCGCCTGGCTGCACAAGCGCGAGGGGCTCTATTACCTCAGCTGGTCGACCGGCGAGACCCACTTCATCACCTATGCGACGGCGACCACGCCCTATGGCCCCTTCACCTATCGGGGCCGGATCCTGCTGCCGGTTCAGGGCTGGACCACGCACCGCTCCATCGCCGAGGTCGAGGGCCAATGGCGGCTCTTCTACCACGACACCCAGTTGTCAAACCGCACCCACCTGCGCAGCGCCAAGGTCGTCGATCTGCACCACGATGCCGACGGCGCGATCGCCACCATCGATCCCTTCATCCCCGCGCCTTGACCCCGGTTCAGTTCGCGTAACGCATAAAAGAAAAGAGGAAACGCCATGAGCCCCATCAACCGTCGCACCGCCCTGAGCGGCCTGCTCGGCGGCGTCGCCGCCTCGGCCCTGCCGGTCGGCGCGGTCTTCGCCCAGACCAATGAAGAGGCGGCGCCGCTGGGCCGTGAATGGGCCGGGATGAAGTGGCGTCGCGGCATCGAGGGCCAGCGCATGGCCGACCTGGGCGACGGCACCTTCCTGAACCCCATCATGTCGGGCGACCATCCGGACCCGTCGATCCTCAAGGACAGCGACGACTACTACATGACCTTCTCGTCGTTCGAATCGGTGCCGGGCATCCACATCTGGCACTCGCGCGATCTGGTGAACTGGCGGCCGATCACGGCGGCCCTGACCACCAACATCGGCTCGGTCTGGGCGCCCGAGCTGATCAAGCACGAGGGCCGCTTCTACTGCTACATCCCGGCCCGCTTCCCGAACTACCGCTCCAACTACGTCATCTGGGCGGACAAGATCGAAGGGCCGTGGAGCGAGCCCATCGACCTGAAGATCCCGGCCAACATCGACCCCGGCCACATCGTGGGCGAGGACGGCAAGCGCTATCTGTTCCTGAACGGCGGCGACCGGGTGCGGCTGACCGACGACGGCCTGGCCACCGACGGTCCGCTGGAGCAGGTCTATGACGCCTGGCGCTATCCCGAGGACTGGATCGTCGAGGGCCACGCCCAGGAGGGGCCGAAGCTGCTGAAGCGCGGCGAGTACTTCTACATGATCACCGCCATCGGCGGCACGGCGGGTCCGCCGACCGGCCACATGGTCATCGCCGCGCGGTCCAAGTCGATCCACGGTCCGTGGGAGGAATGCCCGCACAACCCCATCGTGCGCACCCGTAGCGGCGCGGAGAAATGGTGGTCGCGCGGTCACGCCACTCTGGTCGAGGGCCCCACTGACGGCGATTGGTGGATGGTCTATCACGGCTATGAAAACGCCTACTGGAGCCTGGGCCGCCAGACCCTGCTCGACCCGATCGAGTGGACCGACGACGGCTGGTTCCGCGCCAAGGGCGGCGACCTGTCCAAGCCCATCGCCATGCCGCGCGGCGGTCAGGCCGTGCCCCACGGCATGGCCCTGTCGGACGACTTCACCACCGACAAGTTCGGAACCCAGTGGAGCTTCTACGACCCGCAGCCGAACGAGAAGGACCGCCTCCGTCGCGAGAACGGCGTCCTGCACATGAAGGCCAAGGGCAAGGCGCCGGTCGACTGCTCGCCGCTGACCTTCGTCCAGGGCGAACAGGCCTATCAGATCGAATGCGAGATCGAGATCGACCCCGGCGCCGTGGCCGGCCTGATCCTCTTCTACGACCGCGCTCTCTACGCCGGGCTGGGTTTCGACGCGACGCGCTACGTCACCCATCAGTACGGGATCGAGCGCGGGCGGCCCGCCAATCCGCACGGCCGTCGCATGTTCATGCGCCTGACCAACGCCTATCAGAACGTCTACTTCGACACCTCGGCCGACGGGGTGAACTGGAAGCGCTTTGACCGGGGCATGGAGGTGTCCGGCTACAACCAGAACGTCCGCGGCGGCTTCATGATGCTGCGCCCCGGCCTCTACGCCGCCGGCGAGGGCGAGGCGCGGTTCAAGAACTTCAAGTTCCGCGCTCTGTAAGGCGATGAAGGGGCGGAGCCGCGGCGCTCCGCCCCCATTTCTAGCTCGGCGAGCCGTCCTTGCGCGTCAGGCTCGCCAGGTCCCAATCCGCCTCGACGAAGGGGCGATGCGTCTCGCCCATGACCGGATAGCCGCCGACCTCGCGCTCGTCGTCGATGATGCGGCCCGTTCCGCTCCGCACCTCTTCCAGAATCCGCCGATCCACGGCGTCGCGCGCCCAGGGCCGCGCCCCCGCCTCGGCCATGACCCAGGCCTCGACCTGATCCGATGGCCGCGCCTGGAAACCCATCGGCCAGTGCGGCGGGGCCGCCAGCCGCGTGATCTTCGGCTCGCGGTCGGAGATGATCCCCACCTCCTGCATCACCCGCCCGTCGGCGTGCCGCGCCGGATTGTCGAGGACGTAGATGTCCAGATC
Source organism: Brevundimonas sp. (assembly GCF_050729455.1). Classification (GTDB taxonomy): domain Bacteria; phylum Pseudomonadota; class Alphaproteobacteria; order Caulobacterales; family Caulobacteraceae; genus Brevundimonas. The sequence goes on along the minus strand of NZ_JBOHLI010000008.1, from coordinate 8,124 downwards.
CCCCTGCCCCTCCACGATAAGGAAGGGCAGATCGGCGCGGGTCGAGGGGCCGCCGCGCACGACGTTGCCGACGATGGACAACTGGCCGACCTCCCAGGGATGATCGCCCCATTCCGAGGCGTTCAGCGCATAGTGCATGCAGCGATTGCCGGGGTTGTAGATCAGGTTGTTGGCCGTCACCGCGTGGACCCCGCCCTTGAACAACTGGTTCCGCTCATGGTCGTGGGCGTAGAGATTGCCGACGATCAGCACCTGGGTCGCGTTGTCGTGGATCAGCGTGCCCTTGGAATGCTCGCCCTTGGCGTGGCTGGCGTTCGACAGGCCCTCCGCCACGATGTTGCGGCTGAAGGTGATGCGGCGCGAGGTGTGCTGTCGCCACTGCTCCGCCGTGTCGCCGCCGTCGAAGCGCGGGCCAGAGGCCGACAGGTTCTCGTCCGTCGCCCAGCTGAAGGAGCACTGGTCCACGATCACGTCATGCGCGCCCGAGGTGGTCAGGCCGTCGACTTCCCAGCCGCTCTTGGGCGCCGCCCCATCCGCGCCGGGTCGAATGCGGATGTGGCGCACGATGACGTCGTGGGTGCGCAGGCTGATCCCGCCGCGGATCAGGGTGATCCCCGGCTCGGGCGCGGTCTGACCGGCGATGGTCAGGAAGGGGTTCGCCACGCGGATGTCCCGGCGCTTCAGGTCGATGACGCCGCCGACTTCGAACACCACGATGCGCGGCCCCTCGGCCTCCAGCGCGGCGCGCAGCGAGCCCGGCCCCTCGCCCGCCAGGGTGGTGACGCGGACGATCCGCCCGCCCCGCCCGCCTGGCGTCGAAGCCGCCCAGCCCATCGCGCCGGGAAAGGCCGAGACCTCGCCGCCAGCGAGGGCCCGCAAGGGCAAGGCGGCGGTCGCAGACGCGGCCAGTATCAGACGGCGACGATCGATCATGTCAGCGGCTCCAGCGGCGGCAGGGGTCTGGCGAAGGGTTGGTCGGCGGCGACAACGATGCGGCCCTCGGCGTCGAAATCCACGCGGATCAGGCCCGGCTTCTCGCGGAAATGGCTCTGCTCGTCGTTGCCGAAGAAGGTGGACCACCAGCGGCCCTGGCGGTCCTTGAAGACATTGCCGCCCCCTGCGCAGGGCGCGGCCTCATGCTTCATCCGATAGGGGCCGTGCAGGTTTTCCGACACGGCGAAGACGAAGGAATAGCGCCCCTCCACATTGCCCACCGCGCCCAGGTAATAGAGCCCGTCCTTCTTGAAGAAGGTCGCGCCCTCATAGCCCAGGGTGTTCTCGCCCTTTAGGCAGCGGGCGCGATCGCGCGCGACCAGGCATAGGGTGTCGGCGAAGCTGATCCGCTTCCAGTCCTCGGCATAGCCGGACAAGTCGTCCTTCAACCGCACGATCTCGTCGCCCGAGCCGTAGGTCAGATAGACGGCGCCGTCGTCGTCCTGAAACAGGGTGGCGTCGATGCCTCGGCGCAGATGGGCGTCGGACGAGAAGGCGTATTCGTACGGCCCCTCCGGCCGGCCCGTCGTGCTGCGCAGGATGCCGAGACCGGCGCGGCTGACGCTGAAGCAGAGGAAGTAGTTCCCGGCGACATAGTGGACCTCGGGCGCCCAGATGGCGCGGAAGGGCACGCCCCGGCGCATCCGCCATTCCCTGGCCCAGCCGCCTTCGCGGTCCAGGCTCCAGACCAGACCCAGATAGGTCCAGTCGACCAGATCGGTCGAGCGCCACAGCTCGATCCCGTCGTTGAAGGCCCAGATATTGTCGCCGGTCGAGCCGGTCATGTAGTAGGCGCCGTCGCCGCCGACACAGATCTGGGTGTCGCGCAGGTGCAGCTCCATCAACGGATGGATCGACGGCAGCAGCCCCTTGTCCACCGCCGAACCCGTCGCGGCCTCGCCCCACGGCAAGGTGGGATAGGCCATCGGCCGCCCGCCCCGATAGCGAACGCCGACCAGCCCCGACATCCAGCCGCCGCGCGCGTCGGCAGGGGTTGCAGGCGCGCCTGCCCCGCTCGTTCCCTTGTAGGGATGGGGATTGGGTTCGGGCGCAGGGATCAGCCGCCCGGAATCATCCGCCGACTGAGCAAGGGCCCGCGGCGCAAGCAGGGCCGCCGTCGCCACGCCCGCCCATGCGAACATTGTTCGACGATTGTGCATAACCACGCCCCTCCCCCTTGCGCATCCGATTCACACATGATCATCAATAGGATGACACCGGTATCAGAAATCGCTTGGCGGCGTAAAAATATTATAATACTTTTCTGGAGAAGCCGGGCGGTCGCCTGGCCGCAGGATGATCGACGGGGCCCGTCAGAGGCGCTGGGATCGAGGAGGAGGGACCCCATGACGAACCACTCAACGCTACAGTTGCGCGCGGCCGCGTCGCCCATCGCGCTTTGCCTGGCGGCCATGCTGGCCGCGGCGCCCGCCGTCGCCCAGGAACAGTCGAACGATCAGCCCACCACCGTGGACGAGATCGTCGTCACCGGCCTGCGCGCTTCGCTGGCCAGCGCCCTGAACGAGAAGCGCCGCTCGAACACCATCGTCGACGTCATCAACGCCGAAGACATCGCCGACTTCCCCGACGCCAACCTGGCGGAATCCCTACAGCGCATCCCCGGCGTGTCGATCGACCGCGAGAACGGCGAGGGCAACAGCATCTCGGTGCGCGGCCTGGGCGGCGACTTCACCCGCGTGCGCCTGAACGGCCTGGAGACCCTGTCGACCTCGGGCGCCAGCAACGCCGACGGCGCCCTGCGCCGCGACCGCGGCTTCGCCTTCAACACCTTCGCCTCCGAACTGTTCAACTCGCTGAAGGTGCAGAAGTCGGCCGACGCCATGACGGACGAAGGTTCGCTGGGCGCCACCGTCGACCTGATCTCGGGTCAGCCGTTCAACTTCAGCGACAGCCGTTTCGCCCTGACGCTGCAGGACGCCTATTACGAAAATGGCGGCACCCATAATCCGAGGGTCGCCCTGCTCGCCTCCGATCGGTGGGACAGCAAGATCGGCGAGTTCGGCCTGCTGGGTTCGGTCGCCTACAACAAGCGCGATCAGTCGATCGACAGCTATTCACGCGGCGTCGGTTCGAACGAATATCTGTATCGCGGCGCCACCTTCAACAACGTCGGAACCAATGCGGCCGGCGACCATCAGGGCTTCGCCCTGCCGATCGGGACCAACCCGGCCACGGCCCTGCCGCGCGTGACCAACCCCGAAGCCCTGGCCTATCTGATCGGCTCCAACCCCCAGGCCTACGCCCTGCTGAACGGCGCCGGCACCAAGGGCTCGCTGGTCAAGATTCCGTCGCTGGCCAGCCTGAACCACCGCGAGGTCGAACAGGAACGGGTGGGTGTGACCCTGTCGGGCCAGTGGCGGCCGTCGGAACGGACGACGATCAGCTTCGACAACCTCTATTCCGAGATGACCCAGATCTCGACCAACTATCAGATCGGCGCGGTCGGGCTGAACCGGAACAACACCAACGGCAACCGCACGACCTCGGCCTTCAGCTACCAGACCTATCCGACAACCAGCGCGGCCAATAACAGCTACCGCAATCGGCGCGGCATCTACGCCACCTGCACCACCCAGGAAGCCAATGCGTTCCGCGACGCGATCGACTGCGGCCAGAGCATGTACGGCAACACGCCGGTCTTCACGACGGCGCCGGGCGCCAACGTCAACAACCTGCTGGCCGGCACCGGCAGCTTCAACCCGAACAACCTCGAAGTTTACGACTACTACAACCAGCCGGGTTCGGTCGGCTATGTGGCCCACCCCAACTATCTGGCGATGCGCGGCGCCTTCATCGGCCGTCCCTCGGTGCGGGTCCTAGACGCCGCCCTCAGCGCCAACGGCGAGAACGCCGACTATCTGAAGCTGGCCAATGTCGATATGCGCTCGGGCGTCGACCAGGGCGGCTACACGACCGAGTTCCGCCAGAACTCGATCAATCTCGCACATGAGTTCAGCGACAGCTTCCGCATGACGGCGCTGATCGGCGATTCCAGATCCACCAACGAGAACACCGGGCTTCTCGCGGACTTCATCCGCCTGGACTCAGGTCAGGGCGTGCCGGGCAACGACTACTTCGTCTTCGACGCCCGCAATGGCGGCGATATGCCCTTCATGGATTTCGGCTTCGACGTGGCCGATCCGACCAAATGGGATTTCGTGAAGGGCTATTCGGCCCTGCGCCACTTCAAGACCATCACCGACAATGGTTATCGCACGGCCAAGGTCGACTTCGCCTGGGACTATAACGACGACATCACCTTCCGCTTCGGCGGGACCATGCGCGAGTTCGACTTCTACTACACGCGTTTTGAGCGCCTGATCGGCGACACCATGAACCCCAGCCTGCTCGAAGGCGTGCGTTCGGGTCTGGCGCCGGCCACCACCGTCGGCCAGATGGGCCAGACGGTCAGCTGGGGCAAGGGACTGAACGTGCCCGACGGGATGCCGACCCAGTTCTTTGCGCCCAATCTGCAAGCCTTCCAGAACCGCTTCGGTTTCGACTGCAACTGCATCAACGAATGGGGCGACTGGCGCCTGTCGGACCTGCGCAATGGCGGCGTCAACACCTTCTGGGTGGATGAGAAGTCCAACGGGCTCTACGGCCAGGTCGATTTCAACATCCCCCTCTATCTCGGGACGCTGCGCGGCAACGCCGGCCTGCGTTACGCCCACACCGAGGTCGACGCGCGCGGTCGCTCGCCCAGCGGTCGTCCCGTCGAAAACTCGAACGAATACGACGACTTCCTGCCGTCGCTGAACCTGGCGTGGGAACCGACCGAGAAGCTGATCCTGCGCTTCGCGGCGGCCAAGGTCATGGCTCGCCCGCAGATGATGGCCCTGCATCCGGGTGTCACCGCCTTCAACGTACCGACCGGCATCGGCACGGCGCCGGCGGAATTCGACGGCAGCAACGCCGCCATCACCCTGGGCAACACCCGCCTGAAGCCGTTCCGCGCCACCAACCTCGACTTCAACGCCGAATGGTATTTCGCTCGCGACGCCATCCTGTCGGTCGCCTATTTCTGGAAGGAGATCGACAGCTTCCCGCAGGTCGTCCTGCGCGAGGCCAAGCTGAGCGAGATCTTCGAGGCCGAAGCGATCGCCAATCTGCGCGCCACCTGGGACGGTCTGGTCGACGAGGCCTCCGAAAGCCGCCGCGCCTACCTCGACACCGACCGGCCCTTCCAGATCCGCCAGTACAACGACGCGCCGGGCGGCACCCTGGACGGGTTCGAGATCGCCTATCAGCAGAACTTCACCTTCCTGCCGGGCCTGCTTGAAAACACCGGCGTCCAGCTGAACTACACCAGGATCAACTCCGAACTGGAATACATCCTGGATCCGGCCCGCGGCCTGACCGGGACCGCGCCCTTCCTCGGGGCCTCGCCGGAGTCGTTCAACGCCACCGTCTTCTACGAGGACGAGAAGTTCAGCGCCCGCGTCTCGACCGCCTACCGCGCCGCCTATCAGACGACCTATCCCCTGGCCTCGGGCGGTTGCGATCCGGGCGTGTGCGACTCGCCGCTGATCAACGACTTCATCGGCAGCGACGAGACGCTGAACGTCGACGCCTCGGCCACCTACAAGCTGACCGACCACGTCACCATCACAGTCGAGGCGCTGAACCTGACCAATCAGACGGACAGCCGCTGGGCCTATCAGAACGACCCGGTCGTCCAGAACTACGCCAGCACCGGCCGCCAGTATTTCGTCGGCGCCCGGTTCACCTTCTGATTTCGGATCGACAGCGCCTCCTCCCAGGAGAACTGTCGCACTTGAAGCGCCGTGGAAACACGGCGCTTCCTTTTGCCCGCAACCTGAGGCCGCCGACCGACGCATCGGCCCCTGACAGCAAGGAGCGATCGCCATGATGTCTCGCCAATGGCTGGGCGCCGCCGCAGCGGCTCTGCTCCTGTCGTCGATCTCGGCCCCGCCCGCGCTGGCGGCCGAGGCGCCCGTCGCCTGGGAGGCCGCCATCCTGAACCGGGCGGCGGACTGGTATGCGACCCCTGCTGCGCGTCGCATCGCGGACAACGTCATCCGCCATCAATCCCCCGAGGGAGGCTGGCCCAAGAATACGCCATTGGGCGATCCGCCCCGCGCGGACGCCGACCCCGGCCTCGCCAACACGTTCGATAATCAGGCCACGACCCTGCCCCTGGCCTTTCTCGCCCGGATGGCGACGGCGACCGGCGACCCGGCCTACGCCGCCGCCTTCCAGCGCGGCCTCGACTACACCCTGGCCGCCCAGTATCCGAACGGCGGCTGGCCGCAGTATTACCCGCTTCGAGGCGACTACCACGACCACGTGACCTTCAACGACGACGCCATGATCCGAGTCATGCGCCTGCTGCGGGACGTCTCGACCGGTCGCGAACCCTACGGCTTTGTCGGGACGGCGCAGAGGGCGCGCGCCGCCGACGCTGTGCAGCGCGGCGTCGACCTGATCCTCAGGGCCCAGGTACGTCAGGACGGCCGGCTGACCGTCTGGTGCGCCCAGCATGACGCCGCCACGCTCGAACCCGCCTGGGCGCGGCGGTTCGAGCCCCCTTCCCTGTCCGGCAGCGAAAGCGTCGGCATCGTCCGCTTCCTGATGGAGATCGACCGCCCCTCGCCGGAAGTCGTCGCCGCCATCGAGGCCGCCGTAGCCTGGTTCCAGGCCTCGGCGATCCGCGACACCCGCCTGGAAGCCTTTACCGACGCCGAAGGGCGCCCCGACAAGCGATTGGCGCCCGCGCCCGGCGCCGATCCCCTCTGGGCTCGTTTCTACGACCTGAAGACCAATGCGCCCGTCTTCATGGGACGGGATTCCGTTCCCCATGCCAACCTGGCGAGCATCGAGCGGGAACGACGCCTGGGCTACACCTACGTCGGCGCCTGGCCGGGCGCGCTATTGAACGATCTCGACCCCGCCTGGCGGAGCCGATGACCGGCCGGCCGTGAGGCCGTGCCTGACGCTCCTAGGCGTCACTCCTTGGGCTGGAAAGGCCGCAGCCGAAGACGGCTGCGGTGGTCTTCCACGCCCTTCTCGCCGGACGGCGTGACGCCGCGGAAATAGGACTTCTGCCAACCCTGACGCGCTGATTCCGGCTCGGCGCGTTCCAGTTCGCTGTTGAAGCTGTTGCGGCTGGCGGACCACAGCTTGTGCTCTCGCTCCAGCTCGGGATCGCTGGAAAGGTGGCGCGCCACCGGCTGGAGCCGCTCCAGCGCCCCGCGCCGCACCGGGAAGATGTGGCAGAAGGGCTCGTCCGCCTCGAAGCGAAGCCGGTAGTCGGGCCGGGTGAAGCGCCAGTTCATGGTGAAGGTGTACGGCGACCAGTCCGTCTCGACGATGCCGGTCAGGGCGCCGATGCCGTCCTTGGGACGGTTGAGCGGCCCGGTCACGAACAGGTCGTGCTCGGGCTCGGTGCGGAACAGGCAAGGCAGATGGAAGGTCAGGACGCCCTCGCCGAAATGGCTGACCGCCGGCGCGATCGTGCCGGGATCCGCCCTGACCTCCACCCCCTCGCGATGCGGACTCCCGTCCCAGATCGCCGAAAAGCCCGTGGGACACAGCAGCTCCCACCCGTGGGCGTTGGCGATATTCAGCGGCAGGCAGCGATAGGCGAAGCGCTGGGCGCTGTCGTCCATCCACGGCCGCTCCAGCGGCGCCGGGCGAATGCGCATCTCATAGCCTTCCAGGACGAAGGCCGTCAGTTCGCCCGACACCGTCTCCTCACCAGAGGATGCGGACGCCGAACGTCCCCCCGAGGCTTCGGTATCTTTCGCCATCCAGGTCGGTCCCCCATTCCACGGCCAAGTATGAACTGAGCGTCGGCGTCAGCTGAGCGTTGAAACCGGCCCCGACCTTTAGAAGGTCGGCGCTATCCTCGACGATCAACGCCCTGTCGTTGAACACGACATCATGAGTCGCCTCGAAATGGTGAAGCCAGTTGGTGTCGACATAGGGTCGCACGATCGCAGAGCGAACCATCATCTCCCCTGACGTGCCTCTGAGGTTTCATCCAGCGGCGACCAGAGTCCTTGGGTTAGTTACGCCTCGCAGCGTGGGGTGAGCAACAGGCCGGGCCGCGCAGCTTTCATCCTGCGCAGCGGGTCGGCCTGTTGC
>NZ_JBOHLI010000007.1:0-65964 GCF_050729455.1 Brevundimonas sp. | reverse complement strand
CGCCGACGCAGACCGCCTCGACCCAGCGCGCCCAGGCGGGCGGCATCCAGCTCCCGCTGGTCGTCAGCACCGTCGTCTCGCTGCGCGCCGCCCCTTGCGCGAACCACAGCCGCCCCGTCGCGCGATCCACCGAGAAGGCGTCGCGCCAGGTTCCGCCGTCGGCGCTGACCTTGAGCCGCAAGTCGTCGTCGCCGATCAGCCCCAGCTCGGCCCGGCCACCCCATCCGCTCTGGAGCAGCAGGGACAGGACGTCGCCGGCCCCCTGTTTGTTGAAGGTGAAGCGCAGGTCGCCGTCGCCGCCGCTTCCGCTCTCCAGCGCTGTCCACAGCGCCTTGTTCAGCCGGGCGGCGAAGGCGTTCGTGGCGTCCGCCTCGGTGTTCACGCCCAGGCGGGTCAGGTTCTGCAAGACCGTGACCGGCTCGACCGCCCCCGACAGCGGCGCCCAGGCGCCGGCTCGACGAACCAGAACCTCTTCGCTGTCCAGCACCACGGCCAGCAGGCCGTCGGGCGCCGTCACGAGGCTCCAGCCCCCGGCCTCGGCCCGCAGCAGACTGCCCGCCGGCCGCCCGGCCCAGAACGCCCCGGTCGCCCCGGTCGGCAATATATAGAGGGCGCCATCGGCGGGCGCGGCCGGTTCGGCGGCGGTCGTGCGGCTGACCACCGCCGTCTGGGCCAGGGCGTCCAGACGCGTCAGCGCCTCGTTCAGGGTCACGTGTTTCTGCAGTTGTCCGGCCGCCAGATAGGGCAGGCCCAGCCGCGCGCTGGCGTTGTCGCTCATCGATTGATCTCCAAAGGTTGGAGGATCAGTCTGCTCAGGCCCGCAACCACGGCGCGTTGAACAGCGGCGGCGCACGGCAAAGCCGGGAAATCAACGGGATTGGCCTGCTCGGTTGCGCGCGAGGTTCCGCGTCCGGCGCGCGGCTCTCGACACGCGACGCCCCTGTCGGATATCGCCAAGGGAGCGGTCCGCCGCGTTGTTTCGCGAGGACGTTCGCTTGATCTCACCGTTGAAGGCCGCGATCCACTTGGCGGCGCTCGGCCTTCTGGCCGCGCCCGCCGCGGTCGCTCTGGCGGCGCTGAGCCGCATAGGCCACCGCTGGACCGACATCCTGGCCCAGTTCCCGGCTCCGGCTCTGGCCGCGACGCTGGCGCTGACCCTGCTTTACGCCGTGCTGCGCCTGCGGCCCGCCGTGATCGCGGGGCTGGGCGTCACCGTCCTTCTGGTCCTCGCCTTCTGGCCCCAGTGGTTCCCGCGCGGCGGCGCCCTGCCGCGCGAGGGCGCGGCGACGTTGAGCGTCTATTCGGCCAATCTGTGGGCCTGGAACGAGGACGTGGACGCCATCGCCCGCTCCATCGACGAGGCGAACGCCGACATCGTGGTCCTGGTCGAACTGGGCGACGCGCCGACGGCCCAGCTGGATCGCGTTCTGGCGGGTTATCCGCACCGCGTGCTGACCGCCCGCGTGGATCGGCCCAGCGGCGCGGCGCGCGCGGCCATCGCCTCGCGTTATCCGCTGACCGCCATCGCCGACCGGGCCGACGGCCTGGTCTCGGTCGCCGCCACGGCCCGGACGCCGCTCGGCCCCGTCAACGTCATCGGCGCCCACCTGACCCGGCCCTGGCCCTTCCAGTATCAATGGGGGCAGATCAATCAGGCGACGGCCCTGGCCGCCATCCGCCGCGACATGACCGGCCCAGTCATCGCCGCCGGCGACTTCAACAGCGTGTCCAGCGCCCGCATCGGCCGTCAGATTCAGACCGAGGCCGGCCTGATCCCCGCCCCCGGCTGGCCCGGCACCTGGCCCGCGGCCGCGCCGTCAGCGGTCGGCATGACCATTGATCAGGTCTGGCGCTCGCCCGATCTGGCCCTGCTGGAGCGCAGACTGGGCCGCAAGACCGGTTCGGACCACCGCCCCGTCATCACCCGCTTCACCCTGGCGGCAGAAGCGCCCTGAGCCGCTCCTCGTGGCCGTGATCGGGGAAGTCGTCCGCGATCCAGTCTGCCTCGAAGGCCTTCAGCACCCGCCCCGTCTCCGGCCCCGGCGCCAGCCCCAGCTTCGCCAGATCGCGCCCGCCGACCGGCAGGGACGGCCGCGACCAATCCTGCGCCAAAGCCAGCAGTCGCCGCGCGCCGTCCGCATCGCCGCCCGCCGCCCAGGCCCGCAGAACCCGGTCCTCGAAGGCCTGTCGCCCGTCGCGGTATATGGCCGCCCGCGCCTGCGGCTCCGTCAGCGCCATCGTCGCCTCGCCGCTCACCGCCTCGACCAGACGGTCGCACTGGGCGTTGGACAGGCGCAGCCGCCGCGCGACCTCGGCCGCCTGCACCGGATCAACGGGCAGCAGGGTCGACAGCCGCTGCACCGGATCGCCGCTCAAATCCGTCATCGCCTCGAACAGCGCCAGGCCGGTCGGCTCCGGCACGACCCGCCCCAGCACGCCTGCTCTATCCATCAGCCGCACCGCCGGGCGCGGATCGGGCGCGGCCAGCAGCTTCAGCAACTCCTTGGACACCCGCTCGGCCGACAGCCGCTCGACGCCCTCGGCCATCGCGGCGCAGGCCGCCACCGCCGCAGCATCCGGCGCGCCCCGTCCGTACCAGGCATGGAATCGATAGAAGCGCAGGATGCGCAGATAGTCCTCGCGGATGCGGCCCTCGGGCTCGCCGACAAAGACGATCCGCCCCGCCATGGCGTCGTCGAACCCCTGCCCCGTCGGGTCCAGAATAACGCCGTCCGCGTCGGCGTAGAGGGCGTTCAGGCGAAAGTCGCGTCGTCCCGCATCCTCGGCCCAGTCGGTGGTGAAAGCCACCGTGGCGCGCCGCCCATCGGTCGAGACGTCGCGGCGCAGGGTGGTGATCTCGAACGGCTGATGCTCCGAGATCGCCGTCACCGTGCCGTGCTCGATGCCGGTCGGGACCGACCGCAGCCGGGCCGCCTTCAGCGCCGCGACCACGGCATCCGGCGTCAGGGTCGTGGCGATGTCGATGTCGTCGATGGGCGCGCCGATCAAGGCGTTGCGCACGCAGCCGCCAACGAAGCGCGCGCAGTCCGGCCCGCCCGCCGCCGCCAGCGCCGCCGTCACCGCCCGCGTGGCCGAGGCCGTCAGCCAGTCCTGCCCTTCCAGCCGGTGCGTCACGCCGCGTCCTCGGCGGCGGCGGCCAGCGGTTCCGGCTCGTCGCCATACAGACGCCCGAACAGGCCCTTCAGAATGCCCGCCGTCGCGCCCCAGATGTAGCGCTCGCGATAGGGCATGGCCCAGAACCAGCGGCGCGGGCCGCTTTCCGGGTCATAGAAGTCGCGACGGTGATTGGCCGGATCCATCAGGAAATCCCACGGCGCCTCGAACACTTCGGCCACTTCAGCCGGCGACGGCGTGACCAGCGGCGGCGCGGTCAGCCAGCCCACCACCGGCGTGACCAGAAACCCCGTCACCGTCTCATAGGGATCGCCCAGCCCCAGCAGCTCGACCACGCCGGGGTCCAGCGCCACCTCCTCGAAGGCTTCGCGCAGCGCCGCCTGCCCCGCCGTCTCGCCAGGGTCCAGCCGCCCGCCGGGAAAGGCGATCTGGCCGGTGTGGCTGGCCAAGCTGTCCGAGCGCCGCGTCATCAGCACGGTCGGCCCCTCGGCGTGGGCGATGATCGGCACCAGGACGGCGGCGGGACGCAGTTCGTGCGCCGGCCGCTCCGTGCCGGGGTTCAGATCATAGTCCGACCGAATGGCCGTCCGCTCGGGCGTCCAGTCGCTCACCGGGTCCAGATGAGCCTCGAGCCTTTGCCTCAGACTGCTGCAACTCATTCCACGCTTCCCAAGGAGAAGACTTCGCTGCTGGACCGCACCACCAGGCGCCCATCCACCGTCTCGGCCCGCTCGACCAACTCATAGAAGACCGGCCGCGCGATCCGCGCCCACAGGTCGGCCCGCACATGGACGCGCGGCGCCGGTTCTCCGGTCGCGGCGTCCGTCTCTACGATTATGGGATGGTTGGCGCCCGCTTCGACATCATCGCCGACGTCGGTCGTAAAGGTCAGCACGCCATCCGCCGCCCGAACGGTCACGGCGCGGAACGGCAGGTCTTCGACCCTGATCTTCAGCTTTTCCGCGGGCGTGACCAGGTGATAGCCGTCCGGGTCCTTTCGCAGCACCGTCGAGAACAACCGCACCAGTTCGGCCCGGCCGATGGGCGAGCCTTCATGCATCCACACGCCATCGGCGCGGATCAGGATGTCGATGTCGCCGCAATGTTCGGGATGCCACAGATGCACCGGCGGCAGGCCGCGCCCCGGCGCCTGGCGGGCGGCCTCGGCGACGCCGGACAGGCCGGAAGGTGAAGTCGTCGGTTCGCGCGTCATGGCGAAACTATGGGCCGGGTCGGGCGCGGGGAAAAGGGCCGCCGCGCCTCTATCGGGCGCAAACTAGGCGACGCGTCCCTTGACCGGCCGCACCGCGCCGACCGGCTCGGCCGCGCTGATCGGCAGCCACATCACCCGGCGCGGATCCACCGGCCCGGCGAACACGGCTTGCGGCGCCGCCACGAAACCGAAGCGCGAAAAATAGGGCGGATCGCCGATCAGCAGCACCCCGTCCAGCGTCATCGCCTTCGCCTCATCGAGACAGGCCCGCACCAGTTCCGCGCCCAACCCGCCACGACGGCTGGCGGCGTCCACGGCGATCGGTCCCAGAAAGACGGAGCGCGTCTCGCCCACGGTGATCGACCACAGCCGCACCGAACCGATCAGCCGCTCGCCCTCAAACGCGCAGAAGCCCACGGCAAGCTCCGCCGCCTCGCGCAGACGTTCCGCCGTCTTGGCGAAGCGGCCGGGACCAAAGGCGGCCAGCACCAGAGCGTCGATGGCGGTCGCGTCGCTCGCCGTCTCGCGGACGATGCGAACGGGGACAGCGACGTTGGCGACATTGGCGGGGGTGGCGACGGCGTTCATGCGCGGCGCCTAGACCCCCTGCCCCCTCGAATCAATCGCGTTTGCGAGAAATCAGCCGGCTTTCGAGAAATCCGGCACCCGTTTCTGGCTGAAGGCCATGAAGGCCTCCATCGCTTCGGGGCTGCGCATCTGCGAGCCGAAGACATGGGCCTCGCGCTGCATCAGGTTCCACAAGGCCTCGGCGTCGCGCATCAGGGCCTTGGTCTTGCGGATCGAGTTCGGCGCCCGCTGGGCCAGCTTGTCGGCCAGTTGGCGCGCCGTGGCGTCGACCTGATCGGCCGGAACCGCGCGATTGGCGATGCCCCAGGCCAGGGCCGTCTTGCCGTCGATGGCCTCGCCCAGGGCGAAGATCTCGAACGCGCGTTGGTGGCCGATCACCGCCGGCAGCAACAGGGTCGAGGCCGCCTCGGGCGCCAGGGCCAGGTTGATGAAGGGCGCCGACAGCAGGGCATCCTCGGCCACCACCACCATGTCGCAGTGCAGCAACAGAGTCAGGCCGATGCCCACGGCGCGCCCGCGCACCGCCGCAACCGCCGGCTTGTCGAGGTCCGCCAGAGCCTTGAGGAAGCGGAACACGCCCATCTCGACCATGTCGCCGGTCGTCTGGCCGATGGCGATGAAGTCGGCGATGTCGTTGCCGGCCGAAAACGAGTCCCCCTCGCTGCGGAACAGAACCACGCGCACGGCGTCGTCGACCTTGGCTCGCTCGGTCGCCTCGGCCAAGGCCGTGTACATGGCCTGGGTGATGGCGTTCTTCTTGTCCGTCCGGTCGAAAACGACCGTCAGGACGCCGCCGTCCAGATCGACCTTGATGTGTTCGCTCATTGTTGTCCTGCCTCCGTCAGTGTCCACCAATCGACGCCCGCCTCATCGCGGTCGCGTCGGGCCCGCCCCTCGCGGGCCAGATAGTTCAGATGCGCGATCGCCTCGCCGGTCGCCATGCTCAGCACCTCGTCGCCCACCGGGCGCGCGAACAGGGCCGCAAAGACATCAACAGCGCGTGACGGCGCCTTCAGCGTCCGCTCCAGCCGCTTCAACGCGACTTCGTGGCCCCGGATCAGGGCCTCCAGCCGGGTGGTGACGCCGTAGAAGGGCTCGCCGTGCGACGGCAGGACGAACAGGTCGCCCGGCAGTCGCGCCTTCAGCGCCTCCAGCGACCGAAGCCATTCGCCCAGAGGATCGCCCTCGGGCTCGGTCGGCCAGACGGAGACGTTCGAGGAAATGCGCGGCAGGATCTGATCGCCGGACAGCATGATGCCGTCGCTCTCGCGCCACAGACAGACGTGTTCGGGGCAATGGCCTTCGCCGATCACCACGCGCCAGTCGCCGTCGCCGATCCGCACCACGTCGTCCTCTGACAGCCGCAGATAGGCCGCTGGCATGGCCGACACCGCCTTGCCGAACCCGCCGTAGCCGGTTCGCCAGCGCGCGATCTGCTCGTCGTTCCAACCCGCCGCGCGATAGAAGATCTCGCCCGAATCCGGCGCTGGCTGCCCCTCGTCGGCGATCAGCATCCGGGCCGTCACATATTCCAGCCGCGACATCAGCAACGGCGCGTCGAACCGCGCGCACAGCCAGCCGGCCAGGCCGATATGGTCCGGGTGCATATGGGTGCAGATGACGCGCTTGACCGGCTTGCCGCCCAGCGGCCCCGCCAGCGCCGCCTCCCAGCCCGCCTTGGACGCTTCGGTCTTCAGCCCCGTGTCCACCAGGGTCCAGCCGTCGCCGTCCGCCAGGGCGTAGACGTTGATATGGTTCAGACTCATCGGCAGCGGCAGACGCAGCCACAGCACGCCCGGCGCGACCTCGACCGCCTGACCCGGCTCGGGCGGCGCCCCCGACGGATAGGTCAGGCCGCGCGCGGTCGTCGCCGCCTCATCGCTTATCGCGCCGTCCGCCAAGTCCGTCTCCAATCGCAACCCTCGCCGGTTTAAGCCGATTGAACGGTTCGGGTCCAGACCCGACTCGCGCGGCCGTGCTTGACCAGACTGAAAGACCCCGCCAAGGCTTCGCGCATCCAGTAGAGGCCGAGGGAGCCCTTCCAGTGACCATCAAACGTTTCAGCCGCGCCTTGGGCATCGCCGTCGGCCTGACCCTCATGTCCTTGAGCCCGACGCTCGCCACGGCCCAGGAGTACGGTGCGCCGGCCCAACAGGGCAACGAACGCGCCGGTAACGAGCGCGCCGCGCCCGACCGCGCCAATGGCGACCGCCGCGACCGTCGTCAGCAGCGCCAGCGCCAGCGCCAGCAAGCCCCCGCCCCGGTCGATCCGGCGGTGATCAAGGCGGAAGTGGAAGCGGTCTTCGCCGCCGGCACGACCCCCTGTCAGGTGACGGACGCCAGGCTGCTCGGCGTCAGCGCCGAACAGGTGAAGATCTACGAGGCCGCCTGCGCCGGCGCGCCCGGCTATATCGTCGTCGCCTCCACCCCGCCGCAGTTCGCGGACTGCCTGGTTCTGGCCAGTCAGGCCGCCAACGCCCGCGCAGCCAATCCCGAAGCGCCGCCCAGCCAGACCTGCGCTCTGCCGGGCAATCAGGACACCATGGGCTTCCTGAAGGCCTACGCGACCCAGGCCGGCGTCGCCTGCACGGTGGATGAAGCCAAGGTTCGCGGTCAGTCGAGCGGCGGCGTCGTCGTCTACGAGATCGGCTGCGCCGGCGCGGACGGCTACTGGATTCAGAAGAACGCCTCGGGCTGGGAGAAGACCGAGTGCCTGCAGATCCTCAGCCAGAACGCCACCTGCCAGTTCACCACCCCGGCTGAACAGGCCGCCACGGTCAAGTCCTGGCTGGCCGGCTCGGACGCCGCTGCTTGCGATGTCCAGCAGGTCCGCCTGATGGGCCAGAACGCCAACGGCCGCTTTGTCGAAATGACCTGCGCCGGCGCGGACGGCGCCATCATCCGCCTGAACGCTGAACGCGCTGTCCAGCAGGTCTATCCCTGCGCCACGGCCCAGCAGATCGGCGGCGGCTGCAAGCTGACGACCACGCCTCCGGCCGCGACGCCGCAAGCCTGATCGACATCTGATCATTGATCGACTGAGACGCCGCCGGAGCGATCCGGCGGCGTCTTTGTTTTCCGCTTTAGTTTAGGCGACCTCTTTTCGCCGAACGCGACGCGCCTTAGCCTTGCCGTCATGCGCATCGCCACCTGGAACGTGAACTCGGTCAACGCCCGCCTGCCCACCGTGCTGGCCTGGCTGGAATCCGCCAATCCCGACGTCGTCTGCTTCCAGGAAATCAAATGCGTGGATGAGAAATTCCCGCGCGAGGCCTTCGAGAGCCTGGGCTACAACGTCGAGACCCACGGTCAGAAAACCTATAACGGCGTCGCCATCCTGTCGAAGTTTCCCCTGTCCGACATCCGGCGCGGCCTGCCCGGCGACGACAGCGACGAACAGGCCCGCTACATGGAGGCCCTGATCGAGGCCCCGGTTCCGGTGCGCGTGGCGTCGATCTATCTGCCGAACGGCAATCCGCTCGGGACTGAGAAGTTTCCGTACAAGCTGGCCTGGTTCCAGCGCCTGCACGACCACGCCAAGGCCCTGCTGGCCTTTGAAGAGCCGCTGGCCCTGTGCGGCGACTACAACTGCATCCTGACGCCCGACGACGCGGCCAAGCCCGACGACTGGATCAACGACGCCCTGTTCCAGCCGGAAACGCGCGCGGCGCTGAACGCCATGAAGTGGCTGGGCCTGGCGGACGCCCACGACCTGGGCGGCGAGCGCAAGGGAACCTACACCTTCTGGGACTATCAGGCCGGCGCCTGGCAGAGGAACAACGGCATCCGCATCGACTACGCCCTGCTGTCCCCCCAGGCCGCCGACCGTTTCCGCGGCATCGAGACCCACCGCGAGGCTCGCGACATGGACAAGCCCAGCGACCACGTTCCCGTGGTGGTCGACCTCGATCTGGAGGCCTGACGCATGAGCGAGGCGTTCAGGGTCATCCTGCTGATCGCCCTGACCGCCGCCTTCCTGACGACGGGCGCCCTGATGCTGTCCTGGTGGATGGAGCCCGAGCGGCGCCTGAAGCGGGCGCTGATGAAGACGCTGGGGGTCAAGGCCGACACTGAGGCCCTGTCCCCCGCCGAGGGCCGCGCCGCCGGGCTGGATTTCGACGGCGGCCAGGTGGTGGTCCTGTGGAAACGCGGGTCCCAGGGCCTGGTCTACGCCTTTGACGAGGTCGAGGGCGGCGAGATCATCGTCGACGGCCACGTCGTGGCCCGCGCCCGGCGCGGCGCTCTGCGCAAGGATCTGGACGTCGTCGTGCCCGAGGCCGAGCAGGTCGTGCTGCGCCTGATGTTCAGCGACACCCGCAGTCCCGAGTTCGAACTGGCCCTGTGGAACGCCGACCTTCCGGCCTCCACCGGTTCGCCGTCCGAGGCGCTGCGGCTGGGGCGCCGCTGGTTGTCGCACGTCGAAGCCCTGATGAAGCGCTGATCGCCCTTCCCGCCCCCTTCCCGGCCTCGCCGCGGAAGGCTAGAACCCCCGCCTCTACTGTTTACCGCGTTTTCAGGAGCCCGCCGTGGCCCGTCTCTTCGACGCCTACATCATCGCCGACTGGACCGCCGCCGAAGGCAAGAAGCTGGGCGAGCAGACCCTGTGGGTCGGCGTGGCCAAGCGCGACGTGCGTTTCCGCCTCTATACCGAGACCCACAACGTCGCCACGCGCGCCGAGGGCGAGGCCCTGATCGCCGACCTGCTGGCTGAGCACCGCAAGCGCGGCGACCGCGTTCTGGTCGGTTTCGACTTCGATTTCGGCTTCCCCGCCGGGACGGCTGAGCGGCTCAAGCTCGAGGGTCGTCCGTGGGAGGCCATGGGCAAGTTCCTGGCCGTCAACATCGTCGACAAGGCCGACAACACCAACAACCGCTATCAGGTCGCGGCCAAGATGAACCGGCTGATGACGGACCAGGCCTGGCCCTTCTGGGGCGCGCCCGCCAGCCAGGCCCAGCGCTGGCTGACCACGACCAAGCCGCCCGAAGGCGCCGGCGCCGACATCCCCGAGTTCCGCGCCACCGAACTGGCTGCGCGCAAGGACAAGCTGCCGCCCAAGAGCGTCTGGCAGATGCACGGCGCGGGCGCCGTCGGCGGCCTGACCCTGGTCGGCGTGCCCATGCTGCGCCGTCTGCTGGACAAGCTGGGCGCCTCGGCCGCCGTCTGGCCCTTCAACACCGGCTGGCGTGAACTGACCGAAGCCGACGTCGAGCCCCTGTCGGCCGTCGTGGTCGAAGTCTGGCCCGCCCTGTTCGACGCCAAGCGTCAGGTCAACGCCGAGGGCGTCAAGGAATACAAGACCCAGGCCCAGGTCCGCACCGCCGCCGAAGCCTTCGCCCAGATGGACGACGCGGGCACGTTGCAAAAGGCGTTTGCGCCGCCGAAGACCGCGGACGAAGCCCTGATCGGCCAGATCGAGGGCGAAGAAGGCTGGATCCTGGGGGTGTAACACCTCCCCAGCCGTCACTCCCCCTCCCCGCTCATCCCGGCGAAGGCCGGGATCCAGATCATATGGCGGGTTGGTCAGCATTGAGGACTGAGGTGCGCCTTCTGAACCAGGCGGCGAGCCTTACAATCTGGATCCTGGCCTTCGCCGGGATGAGCGAGTAAGGGAACGGGCTACGTCACATAGTCCGCCAGCATGTCGTGCCACGTCGGATTGCGTTCCTCGATCAGCCGCAGCTTCCAAGAGCGTCGCCACTCCTTGATGGCCCGCTCGCGACGGAAGGCGCTTTCGCGGGTTTCATGCCATTCGGCCCAGACAAGGGTCTTGCAGCCGTGAGCACGAGTGAAGCGGGGCATCAGGCCCTGGGCATGCTCATGGACGCGTCGCCCGAGGTTGTCCGTGTGGCCAGTGTAGATGACGCCATTGCGGCGGTTGGCGACGATACAGCCCCAGAACCCTTCCGTGCCGTCGTCGCGCATCGCGCGCCTACCCGATCAGCACCCGCGCCGCCGCCCGCGCCTCGTCGGTGATCTCGGCGCCGGACAGCATCCGGGCGATTTCTTCCTGGCGGGGATGCGGGTCCAGCACGTCGATGGAGGTGCGGGTGTGGCCGTCGTGGTCGGCCTTGCGGACCTTCCAGTGGGCGTGGCCGCGCGAGGCGACCTGGGGGCTGTGGGTGACGACCAGGACCTGGGCGCCCTTGGACAGGCGTTGCAGGCGACCGCCGACGGCCTCGGCCACGGCGCCGCCGACGCCCTGATCGACCTCGTCGAAGATCATGACCGGCTGACGCTGGTCCTCGCGGCTGGCCAGGGCCGCCTTCATGGCCAGCGCAAAGCGGGCCAGTTCGCCGCCCGAGGCCACGGTGTCCAGCGGGCCGAAGGGCGTGCCGGCGTTGGTGGCGACC
The DNA here is from genome assembly GCF_050729455.1 of Brevundimonas sp. Classification (GTDB taxonomy): domain Bacteria; phylum Pseudomonadota; class Alphaproteobacteria; order Caulobacterales; family Caulobacteraceae; genus Brevundimonas. The sequence continues at coordinate 54,677 of NZ_JBOHLI010000007.1, read as the reverse complement.
TCGAAGCGCACCGTCTCGACGCCCAGAGGCCCGCGGCGGTTCTCGACGGGATCCAGGGTGACGCGGAAACGGGCGCGCTCCAGCTTGAGCGGGCCCAGCTCGGCCATGACGGCGGCGACCAGACGATCCCCCGCCGCTTCACGCGCCGAGCTCAGCAGCATGGCGGCCACGTCATAGGCCTCGATCGCCACGGCCACGTCACGGCGGGCGTTGGTCAGGGCCTCGGCCCCGTCCTCGATCAGGCGCAGTTGCTCGCGCAGACGCACCCGCAGCGCCGGCAGGGCGTCGACCGTGGTGTTCAGCTTGCGGGCGGCGGCGCGCAGGGCGAACAGACGCTCCTCGGCCTTGTCCAGGCGGCCCGGTTCGAAGTCGAAGGCGTCGGCGGCGGCGTCGACGGCGGCGACGGCCTCGGTCGCCTCGACCAGGGCGCGGTCCACGGCTTCGGCGGCCAGGCCCAGCTTGACGATGATGAGGTTGTCGCCCTCGGCCCCCGCCTGAACCGCGCGCTGGCGCGCGTGTTCGACGGCGCGCAAGGCCGAGGCCAGACGCTGGCTCAGCTTGTCGCCGCCCAGCAGGTTGCGGGCGTCGGCCAGATCGGCCACGGCCTTTTCCGAGGCCCCCAGGATAGCGCGCTCGCCCGCCAGTTCGGTCTCTTCGTCCGGCTGCGGGTCCAGGGCGTCGAGGTCGGCCAGATTGAGCGCGATCTCCTCGGCCTTGGCGGCGGCTTCGGCGGCGGAGGCCTCGAGCTCGTCCAGACGTCCCTGCGCGGCCTTCAGCCGGTCGGCGGCGGCGGCGACGCCCGACAGCTGGGGTTGCAGGCCGCCGTAGTTGTCCAGCAGGGCGCGGTGGGTCTTCCAGTCCAGCAGGCCGACGGTCTCGTGCTGGCCGTGCACCTCGACCAGCAAGGCGCCGATCTCGCGCAGGGCGGTGACGCCCGCCGGCTGGTCGTTGACGTAGGCCCGGCTGCGGCCGTCAGCCGAGACGACGCGGCGCAGGATCAGCTCTTCGCCCGGCGCGACCTCGAAACCGCGCTCGGTCAGCAGGTCGATGACAGCGGCGTCGTCGGGGGCGGTGAAGACGGCGGTGGCGATCGCCTGTTTGGCGCCGGAACGCACCAGCCCCGCATCGCTGCGCGCGCCGAGGGCCAGGCCCAAGGCGTCGAGAATGATGGACTTGCCGGCCCCGGTCTCGCCGGTCAGCACGGTCAGGCCTTCGCCGACCTCCAGGTCGAGGGCGTCGACGAGAACGACGTCACGGATCGAGAGTGTGGTCAGCATGGGCCAGCTTGATTCGACTTTACAGCCCACTGTAGCCGGAAACAGAAAGGGAACGCAGCGTCTTTCCGCAGTTCCCCCTCAGATCAGGCCCCGCCGGGGATGATACGCTGCAGCCAGCTTTCGCGCTTGGCTTCCGGCTGGACGTCCGGGCGCTGGCCGCGCTCGGTCAGCAGGGCGTAGGCCTCGGCGTACCAGGGGCTGCCCGGATAGTTGTGGCCCAGGACGGCGGCGTTGCGCGTCGCCTCCTCGTTCAGACCCAGCGACACGTTGACCTCGACCAGACGATAGAGGGCCTCAGGCGTGTGCGAGCTGCGCTGGAAGGCTTCGTTGTTGATCACGGCCTTGTAGCGGTTGATCGCGGCCAGCGGCTGGTTGGCGCGCTGATAGAAGCGGCCCACGGCCATTTCCTTGCCGGCCAGCTGGTCGTTGACCATGTCGATCTTGACGCGGGCGTCGGTGGCGTAAGGCGTATTGGGATAGCGACGCGCCACGTCGCGCAGGCCGACCAGGGCGGCCTCGGCAAAGGCCTGGTCCCGGCCCACATCGACGATCTGCTCGAAGTTGCAGATGGCGCGCATGTAGAAGGCGTAGGCCGCCGACGGATTGCCGGGGAACAGGGCGATGAAGCGGTCGGCCGCCGCGATGGCGTCCTGATAGTTATTGTTCTGATAGTAGGCGTAGACCTGCATCAGGATCGCGCGACGCGACCATTCCGAATAGGGGTGCTGACGCTCCACTTCCTGGAAATAGTCGACGGCGTCGGTCCAGCGCTTGGACTGCAGGCGCTGATAGCCCGTGTTGTAGAGCAGCTCGACCGGGCGTTCCTCATAGGCCAGTCGCTGACGCGGCTTGGTCCCCGAGCAGGCGGAAACCGTCAGGGCGGCGACGGCGACCGTCATCAGGATCAGGCCGGAACGGGACTTCGAAGCGGGCAAGGGCGACCTCTCAAGATGCCTTGGTCACAGCGCACCCCCGGTGCGCCGCTGTCGTGTTGCGATCTCTATAGCAGCGACGGCGACCATGCCAATGCAGCGAAATCCGTCATGACGGGTTGATGCGAGGCGATCCGCTGCTAAAGAGCGCGTCCAGAAACGACTGCGCTCATTGGCGCAGCGATGACGGCAAAAGGATGACCGGTAATGAAGCTGCTCTCTGGCAATTCGAACCGGACTCTGTCCCAGGCCATCGCCACCCACCTCGACATGCCGCTGACCAAGGCCCAGGTGAAACGATTCGCCGACAACGAGGTTTTCGCCGTCATCGAGGAGAACGTCCGCGGCGAGGACGTCTTCATCATCCAGTCGACCTCCTATCCGGCCAACGACAACCTGATGGAGCTACTGATCATGACCGATGCGCTGGTGCGCGCCTCGGCCAAGCGGATCACGGCCGTCATGCCCTACTTCGGCTACGCCCGTCAGGACCGGAAGACCGGCGGCCGCACCCCCATCTCGGCCAAGCTGGTCGCCAACCTGATCACCCGCGCGGGCGCCGACCGGGTCCTGACCATGGACCTGCACGCCGGCCAGATTCAGGGCTTCTTCGACATTCCCACCGACAATCTGGTGGCCACGCCGGTCCTGGCCCAGGACATCAAGGACCACTATCCGCGCGGCGACGACCTGATGATCGTCTCGCCCGACGTCGGCGGCGTGGTGCGCGCCCGTTCGCTGGCCAAGCGGCTGGATGCGGACCTGGCCATCGTCGACAAGCGCCGCCCCAAGGCGGGCGAGAGCGAGGTCATGAACATCATCGGCGACGTTGAAGGGCGCCGCTGCATCCTGTTCGACGACATCGTCGATTCGGGCGGCACCCTGGTGAACGCCGCCCAGGCCCTGATCGACCGCGGTGCCACCGAGGTCTCGGCCTATATCAGCCACGGCGTCCTGTCGGGTCCGGCGGTCCAGCGCGTCGCCAACGGCCCGCTGAAGGAACTGGTCATCACCGATTCCATCGAGCAGCCTGACGAAGTTTTGAAGTGCGGGAAGATCCGCGCGGTTTCCGTGGCCCCTCTGATCGGCGAAGCTATCCGCCGCATCGCCAATGAGGAATCGGTCTCGAAGCTGTTCGATTAATCTTCGAATAACCATTCCCTCGGCGATATAAGTCGCTTCAGTTCCAGGGACGCGCTTCAGTGCGTCCCGCGTCCGATACGAGGGAAGCTCGCCGATGTCCCTGGCCTCAATGCGCCGCGGCCTGTCCGTCACCGCCATCGCCGCCGCCGCCGTTCTGGCCGGCTGTTCGACGCCGGAACCGGCGCCGCCCGCGCCGCCCCCGGTCGTCTCGCCGCCCCCGGCGGTCAGCCTGAACGAAAGCGTGGCCCATGCGGCGTCGGTCTATGTGGCCTATGTGCGCCAGGTCGGCTCCATCAAGGCCGGCTTCCCCGACGCGGAATCGATCCAGGCGGCCCTGCGGACCGGGTCCGCTTCCGATGCGGCGCAGCTGTCGCGGGGCATGATCGCCTACGGCTCGATCCTGGCCCTGCAATCGCCCGAGTATGTCGCCGGCGTGCGCCAGTTCGGCGCGGACCCGGCCCAGCGTCAGCGCATGATCGCCAGCATCATCGCCGACCCGGCCTACGCCGCCACCCTGCCCGGCGCCGAGGCCGCGGCCGGACTGATCGTCTCGACCATGGGCAAGGACATCGAGGCCCTGACCGCCATCGCCGAGGCGGTGGAAGGCGACGCCTATACGATTCAGGAACGCCGCGACCCGCGTCGCCGCTGGGCCGTCCAGCCCGTGGCCGACCGCGCAGGTCGACTGGAAGGGGCCAAGACCCGGTCGGTGGCGCAACTGCCCTCGGCCGAGGAAAGCGCCCGCCTGTTCGCCGCCGCCCACAGCGGCTCGGGACTGAATCTGACGCCGGCGCAGCGCGGCGCGCCCTTCACCCCCGCCGTCGTCAACTCGTTGGCCATCGCGGCCCTGGCCGCCCTGGGCGCCGCTGGCGAGGACGCCAAGACGAACACCGACGCCCTGTCGACCGAATCGAACAACGAGTTCTGCACCAATATGTCCAGGCTGATGCTGTTCCAGTGCCTGGCGGCGTCGCGTCCCAGCTATGAGGACATGTTCTGCGCCGGCCGTCACATCGTGCGCGATCTGGCGACCTGCACGGCCCAGTACACCGGGCCCATAGCGCCCCCGGCGACGCCGGTCGTGGCCATCGCCGAGACCAATCCCACTCCGGGAAGCGGCATGAACTGACGCCGAGGCGGGCTGAAACGACCGGGGCGGTTGCGTCCTCCCCCTGATCCGTGTAATAGCCCGCGCTCTTGAATTCGAGGGTTCATGACCCCGCTGCGCGGGCCCTGGTTGGCGCGGCGTTACTGTTGTTATTGAGGCGAGCCCGATGGCCGAGATCATTCTGAACGTTGACGTCCGTGAAGGCGTGGGCACCGGCAGCGCACGTGCTGTTCGTCGCTCGGGCGCCGTGCCTGGCATCCTGTACGGCGGCGACAAGGCCCCCGTCGCGATCTCGGTGAACGAGAAGGACTTCCGCAAGTCCCTCTACACCGGCAAGCTGCTGGGCCACCTGGTGACCCTGAAGTACGGCGAAGAGACCCAGCCGGTCATCGCCAAGACCGTTCAGTTCGACCCGGTTTCGGACCGTCCGCTGCACTTCGACCTGATGCGCGTCGACGCCAAGGCTCCGATCAAGATCGAGATCGCCGTTCACTTCAAGAACGCTGACGAAGCCCCCTTCACGCGCGCCGGCGGCATGCTGGAAGTCGTCCGTCACTCGGTCGAGATCCTGGTCGCCGCCGACCAGATCCCCGAAGAGCTGGTCGTGGACCTGAAGGGCCGCGAAATCGGCGAAACCATCCGCATGTCGGACATCGCCCTGCCGAAGGGCGCCTCGGCGACCATCACCGACCGCGACTTCGTGATCGCCACGATCAAGAACTCGGCTGCCTCGCAGTCGGACGCCGGTGACACCACCGCTGAAGCCGAAGCCTAAGAGGCATTCTTTCCCTATCGCTTCGCGCTCGGCGCGAAGCTACTTGAGGGAAGACGCCAAGATTTCAGCCCCGCCCGGTTCGCCGGCGCGGGGCTTTTCTTTGCCCGAGGCACAGGGCATGAGAGCCGCATGATCATCATCGCAGGGCTCGGCAATCCGGGCGCCAAATACGAAAAGAACCGCCACAACATCGGTTTCATGGCCGTAGACGAGATCGCCAGCCGCTGGCGCTTCGGCCCCGCGCGGGCCAAGTTCCAGTCCGTCGTCAGCGAAGGCGAGGTCGAGGGGACCAAGGTCCTGCTGATGAAGCCCCAGACCTATATGAACGACAGCGGTCGAGCCGTCGGCGAGGCGGCGCGCTTCTACAAGATCAAACCCAGCGAGATCATCGTGTTCCACGACGAGATCGACCTGGCCCCCGGTCGTTTCCGCATGAAGACCGGCGGCGGCGCCGCGGGCCAGAACGGCGTCCGCAGCCTGATCAGCCATATCGGCGCCGACTTCCGCCGCGCCCGTATGGGCATCGGCCACCCTGGCGAGCCGCAGTTGGTCCACGCCCACGTCCTGGGCGATTTCCACAAGGCCGACAAGCCCTGGCTGGACGCCATGCTGCAGGCCTGCGCCGACGCCCTGCCCTTCGCGGTTTCCGGCGACGACGAACGCTATCAGGGCGAGGTCATGCGCCTGGCCCCGGCGCCGAAATTCAGCCCCAGGCAGGCGGCGCGGGGGGAGTAACTCCTGCTTTCCTAACCACTTGTGGGGAGGGGGACCGCGTAGCGGTGGAGGGCAGCGCAAACGTCCGCCGTCGAGTCGCCCCCTCCTTACGTCGCCTTCGGCTCCGCGCCACCTCCCCATGGAATGGGGAGGAAAGAAGCCGCTTCAATCCGTCGTCGTCCACACCGCGTTCAAGGTCGTCGCCCCGTTCGCTGGGACCGTCAGGGTCCAGACCGGGTAGCCCGTGTCGTCGATGCGACTGCGCGCCGACTGGCTGCGGATGCGGAAGCCACGCTGCATGGCGGCGCTGGCGCCCAGTTCCACCGTCACGGGCTCCGACCGGGCGTTGGTGACCGTGGTCTCGATCTCGGTGCGTTCCGTCGTCACCGCGCCGCGCGTCGTGCGGCCCGACTTCACCAGCCGCGTCTGCACCCGAACGTCCGGCGATTCGCCAAAGCCGAGACGCACCGACAGGCCGACGCCCTTGTCCACAAACCGGTCCTGACCGGCCAACATGACGCCGCCCGATCCGTCCGGCTGCATCACCGCCACCGAACCGCCCGGCAGGGCGACGCCGAGACCGGCGGCTTCCTCATTCTTCAGCTTGAGAACGATCACCGTCGGCCGCGACTCATCGTCCTGATCGAGCACGTTCGCCCGATAGACCCGCTCATAGGCCACGCCCTCGCGCTCCAGGAAGCGCACCTGCTTGGTCTGACGCGCGGCGACCGTCGTCGGTCCCGGCAGGGTGTAGATCTTGTAGTCGCCCAGCTCGCCCTGCCGGGCGATGCGGCTGCCGGTGACGACAATGTCCTGAACCTCGGAGCGCGCCATGGCCATGGGGGCGGGCGGCGGAGGCGGAGGCGGAGGCGGCGGTGGGGGCGGCCCTCCATAGGTCTCATGCTCTTCGGAGCCGAAGGTCGTCGTCCCCTGCGGCCAGCAGCCGTTTTGCTGATAGCGGACCAGCGGCTCGACCGGCACGGTGCCCGCCTCCTTCCTCAGCGTCCCCGCGACCACCTGAACCGGAGCGTCGGGGAAGCCCGTGCCGCCGAAATTGGCCAGGGTCAGCCAGCCGGTCAGGTCCAGCGTCCCGTCCGACGGATCCAGCCGCGCCACATAGTCGGCCGACCACTGCAGCCCCGTCGCCAGATAGGCCAGGGTGACGGTGTGGCGCCCGGCCCGCCCGGCCCGCGTGCGGACCGACAGCACCGGCTGATCGCCCAGCCCCTCGGGCACGCGGTCGAAGATGACGCGCTCGGTCTGGCCCGAGCAGTCCAGAGCCTCGAACCGGCCGTCGATCTCCAGCACCGTGCCTCGCGCCCCCGCGCGGATGACAGCGGCTTTCTCGACCTGTTCGCCGGTCGCCGGGTTGGTGCGGACGACGCGCACCACCTCGCCCACCGACTTCTCCATCAGGCTGGCGGGCGACAGCAGGTCGAAGTCGGCGTTGCGCTCGACCACATGGGCGGGCAGGCCCTCCAGCACCGCGCTCTGCGGCACCACGCCGGTGGCCAGGCCGCGAAAGCGGATGATCCCCTCGCCCGCTGGCAGGTCGACCGTGCGCGTCTCGACGATAAGGGCCAGACCCTCGCGGTCCAGCCGGTTCCACGACTGACGCGACTGCTCCATCAGTTGCACGGTATCGACCGGCTGGTCGCGATAGATGACCACGGTCGCCGTGTTAGGGCGCGCGGAAACGCTCTCGGACTGCGCCCAGGCGGTGGGCGCGACGAGGCTGAGGGCCGTGGTGATCGCCAACAGGCGGCGCATGGGATCAGCCGCCCGTGGTGATGGTCGCGGTCAGCTTGGTCTCGCCGTTGGCGGGCACAGGCACGCGCCAGACGACGGTGCGGGCGTCGCGCATCTCGCCCTCGATGCTCTGCTCGCTCAGTTCGGTGTCCCGGCCCAGACCGCGTTGGCGCACCTCGACCGTCACCGGCTCGGGCCGGGCGTTGCGGACGGTGTATTCCATCGCATAGCGGGTACGGAAATAGTCCACGAGTCGCTTCGACACCCGCTCGGACGAGACCAGACGCGGCTGCACCGTCACGTCAAAGGCGTCGCCGGTCGTGACCACGATCTCGGACCCGGCGGGCGAGTGATCGACCTGATCCTCGCCGATGAAGCGCGGCTCCCCCGCCTCGTCCTTCACATAGACGCGCATGACGCCCGCCGGCAGGGCGCGGGCGGCGCTGCCCGAGCCGTTGGCGAAGATGACGCCCACCTCGGCCGCGATCGGTTCCTCGGCGGTGGAGAAGCCGTTGAAGACGTTCAGATAGCGCTTGCTTGCGGGCACGCCCGCCGCGTCGATCAAGCCGACCTGCTTGGTCTGGTTGTTGGCGACGGTGACAGCCTCAGGCAGCGGATAGACATAGACGTCGGCCAGGGCGCCCTCGCCGCCGGTCTGGGTGCCGTTGCCGCGCGTCGGGCGGCTGTAGGAATTGTAGCCCTGATTGAGCAGGTTGATGTCGCCCGCCACCACCCGCGTCTGGGCGTTGGAGAAGGTCGCGCCCGAGTCGTTGGTGATCGTCACCCAGCCGGTCAGGTCCAGCTTGCCCGCCTTCTCGTCGAAGCGGGCGACATAGTCGGCTTTCCACGCCAGGCCGGTGGTCAGATAGGAAAGCGTCGTCTCGCGGCGGCCGCCGCCCTGGGCGTCCAGAGTGACGCTGAGCGTCGGGCGCGGGCGCAGATTCTGGGGCACCCGGTCGAAGATGACGCGGGTCGGCACGCCGTCGTCGCGCAGAACCTCGATGCGGTTTCCGATCTGCAGCACCACGCCCTGATTCGCCGCCAGGACACGGGCGCGCTCGGTGGTCTGGGCGCCCGAGCCGGGATTGGTGCGAACGATGCCGATGTCGCCGCCCACGGCGCTTTCCATCAGCTTGCCGGGCGTCAGCAGGTCGTAGTCGAAGTTCTGCTCGACCACCGACAGGCCGCGCCCCGACAGGCCGACCGTCTCGGGCCGGATGCTGGCGGATACGCCCGGAAACTCCTGACGCGAGCGACCGGCGGGCACGTTCAGGTTCCGCACGTCCTCCACCAGGGCGATGTTCTGATTATAGACGGTCAGGGAGACGCGGTCGGGACCGCCCGGCCCCTCCTCCACCTGTTGCGCCATCGCTTGTGAAGGCAAGACGGGCGCGGCCAGCAGCATGGCGACGGCGAAGGGTCCGAGTGCGCGGATCATGAGTCTGCCCCGAGGTTGTCCTACGGCGACGCTCGCACGGGATTCAGGCGTCTGTCGAGCCTTGCGGCGCACGGTCACGCTGGCGACGCCCGGCCGAAGCGGCTAAAGCGCGGCCGTGACCCGGTCCCAAAGTGAAAACTGGTCGATGACGCGCTCGCTGGCCTTCCTGGCCGCGACGTTCGCCATCGTGATCGGAACCCTGCTGCCGTTCGCGGCCCTGGCGGCCTCGGTCCCCGGCCAGCCTATCGTCATCTGCTCGGCCGAAGGGCCGCAGACGATCCAGTCCGGCGGCGTCGACGGCCCCGTCAACACGCACGTCGGGGCCAGGTGCGCGGCCTGCGTCATGCCCCTGCTGGCCGCCCTGCCGGAACCGCCCGCGCCGACGCCCGCCCCGGCCGTCCGCATGGTCGCGCCGGTCGCCTATACGCCCTTCCGCGTCAGCCCCCCGCCGCCGGCCCGCGCCCCGCCGCGCCCGCCGTCCACCGCCCCGCCTCAAGCCTGAAAACCAGACCCCTCTGCCCCCTCGCGCGCGTCGAATGACGACGCCCGCGACCGCACCTCTGTTTTTCAGGACTGCTTTCCATGTCTTTCAAGACCACCGCGGCGCCGTGCGCGCTGCTCATCGGCGCCTGCCTGGCGCCGACCTTCGCCCTTGCTTCCGAAGCTTACGGCCCGACCGCCGTCGTCGACAGCATCATCGTCACCGGCCGCCGCAACGCCGAGGACCCCGCCGTCGTGGCCGAGGCGCGCGACCGTCTCAGCCGCACCCCGGGCGCCGTCGCCGTCGTCTCGGCCGAGAGCTATGCCGACCGCTTCGCCCAGGGCTTTTCCGACACCCTGAGGAACGTCCCCGGCGTTCTGGCCCAAAAGCGCTACGGCGAGGAAAGCCGCCTCTCCATTCGCGGCTCGGGCATCGCCCAAGGCTTCCACCAGCGCGGCGTCCTGCTGGCTCAGGACGGCGTGCCCTTCGCCGACGCCGACGGCTTTTCCGACTTTCAGGGCGTGGACGCCCTGAGCGCCCGCTACATCGAAGTGTGGAAGGGGTCGAACACCCTGCGCTTTGGCGAGGCCCAGCTGGGCGGGGCGATCAATCTGGTGACGCCGACCGGCCGCACGGCCCGGCAGGAGAACCTGTGGCAGCTGGAGGGGGGCAGTTTCGGCTCCGTGCGCGGCCACGCCGCCGTGGCGCGAACCCACGGCGACTGGGACGTCTATGCCGCTGTCACGGGAATGCAGAGCGACGGTTGGCGCGATCATAGCCAGCAGTCGCAGGGCCGCCTGACCGTCAACGCCGGGCGCTCATTCGGTCAGGATCGCGAGGTGCGCCTGATCGCCCAGGCGGCGGACATCAAGCAGGACCTGCCCGGCTCGCTGACGCTGAAACAGGCGCTGGAGACCCCACGCATGGCCTCCGCCTCGGCTCTGTCCGGCGATCAGGCCCGCGACCTGACGGTGAAGCGGCTGACGCTGCAGACCCGCTGGCGCTTCAACGAGGCCACCCTGTTCGAGGGCGCCGTCTGGGGCTGGGAGAAGTCCCTCTATCACCCGATCTTTCAGGTCATGGATCAGGACAGCGCCACGCGCGGCGCCTTTGGCCGCATTGACTGGACCGGTCAGGTCGCGGGCCTGCGCGCCGACGCCTTCTACGGCCTTTCGTGGCGGGACGGAGAGGTCGAGGCCCTGCGCTACCTCAACCTGAGCGGCTTGCCGGGGGCCAGGACGGCGGACGCCCGACAGCAGGCCTCGGGCCTCGACGTCTTCGCCGAGGGGCGGTTGTTCGTCACCGACCGGCTGGCGTTGGTCGCGGGCGGGTCATGGGGCCGGGCCACGCGCGACTATGCCGACCGGCTGAACCCGGCCAATGACGACAGCATCGACTACGACTGGTTCTCGCCGCGTCTGGGCCTGCTGTGGGAGGCCCAGAGCGGGGCTCAGGTCTTCGCCAACGTCACCCGCTCGGTCGAACCTCCGACCTATGGCGCTCTGGTGCAGGCGCCGCTGACCGGCTTCACCCCCGTTCAGGTTCAGGACGCCTGGACCGCCGAGATCGGCACGCGCGGGCGGCATGGCCCCTTCGCCTGGGACCTGACGGCCTATCGCAGCCAGATCGACGGCGAGATCCTCAACTTCATCGTCGGGCCGGACATTCCGGCGGCGACCTTCAACGCCGACTGGACGATCCACCAAGGCATCGAGGCCGGGCTGGACTGGACCCTGCCGATCGAGTTGGCGGACGGCTCGCTGATGCTGCGCCAGACCTACAACTGGAGCGACTTCCGCTTCGACGGCGACGCGCGCTGGGGCGACAATCGCCTGCCGGTCGTGCCTGAGCATCAGTACCGGACCGAGCTGACCTGGCGCCATCCGTCGGGCGTCTTCGTCACCCCCTCGGTCGAATGGCGGATCAGCAGCCCCTACGTCGACTACGCCAACACGACGAAGGCCCCGGACTATGCCGTTCTGGGCCTGGCAGGCGGGTTCAACATCGGAACGAACACCTCGGTCTATGTCGATGCGCGCAATCTGACGAACGAACGCTACGTCGGGGAGTTCTCGGCCGCGACGATCGCCACCGCTTCCACCGCCAGCTTCTTCCCCGGCGAGGGACGCTCCGTCTTCGTCGGCCTGCGGCTGGCCTACTGATGCCTGCAGCAATCAAGGGAAAGGCGCCGGACGTGATGTCCGGCGCCTACCGCGCCGTCTGGCGCTGGCATTTCTATGCCGGCGTGATCGTCATGCCCTTCCTGATGCTGCTGGCCCTGACCGGCGGCCTCTATCTGTTCAAGGACGAGATCGATCAGCTCGCCCACCGACGCATGATCCAGATCGCGCCCTCCGCCGCCCGAGCCGCGCCCGAGGCCTGGATCGCCAGCGCGGCCAAGGCCGGCGGCGGACGCGCGGCCAACCTCCTGCTGCCCGCCGCCCCCGATCAGGCGGTGAAGGTGCGCGTCGACCGGCCCGACGGCGCCCAGAAGATGGTCTTCGTCGATCCGCATACGGCCCGCGTGACCGGCGTCATCGACGATGGCGGCGTCACCGAGACCATCAAGAAGCTGCACTCCCTCAGCCTGCTCGGCGGGACGACCGGCACGACCCTGAACATCCTGATCGAGATCGTCGCCGGCTGGACCATCGTCCTGTGCGCCACCGGGCTTCACCTGTGGTGGCCGCGACGGCGTCAGGGCGCGGTGCTGATCCCTCGGGAAACCGATGCGCGCCGCCGCCCCTTCTGGCGCGACCTGCACGCCTTGGTCGGCCTCTATGTCGGCGGGGTCGTCCTGTTCCTGGCCGTGACGGGGATGCCCTGGTCCGCCGTCTGGGGCGATCAGGTCATGGGCGTGGTCAAGGCCAGCGGCTGGGGCCGTCCGCCCGCGCCCGTCGCCGGCGCCTGGCAAAAAGCCGAGCATCACGATCATCCCGCCGGGGCCGGCTGGACCATGGAGGGCGTCGTCCTGCCGTCGCCGTCTCATGGCCGACTGGACCTGACAGGCGTGGTCGCGGCGGCGGCGGCCCATGACCTGCCCCGTCCCTATACGGTGTCGATCCCGGCCCAGCCCGGCACGGCCTATACCGTCACCGCCCAGGTCCGTCGGGTGCAGGACAGCCGCACCCTCTACATCGACCCCGCGAGGGGCGCTGTTCTGGCCGACATCGGCTTCGAGCGTTTCGGCCCCGGCGCCAAGGCGATCGAGTGGGGCATCTACACTCACCAGGGCACGCAGTTCGGACAGATCAATCGCCTGATCATGCTGGCCGGCTGCCTCGGCGTCTGGCTGCTGGGCGTCAGCGGCCTGATGATGTGGTGGAAACGCCGCCCGCCCAGCCTGTCTCGCGCCCGCCCCGGCGTTAGCCTAGGCGCGCCGACGGCCCCGCCCGGTCCCCGCGTGCGGGCGGCCGTGCTGGGGATCGTCATCCCGCTATGCATCCTTTATCCCCTGACGGGACTGAGCCTCGTGACCGTTCTGCTGCTCGATTTCGCCGCGCGACGCCTCATGCGGCGCCGGCCCGCCGTTTCCTGAAGAGAAAGACCCGCCATGAAACGCATCCTCGCCCTCACCGCCTTCCTCGGCCTCGCCGCCTGCGGCCAGCCCGCTGAAAAGACGGCCGAGACCGCCGCCGCGCCCGGAACCGTCACGGTCGCCGACGCCTGGTGCCGCCCGACGCCCAACGGCGCCAAGGTCGGCGGCTGCTACGTCACCCTGACGGCCGGTTCCGACGACCGCCTGCTCAGCGTCTCGACGGCCCTGGCCGAAAGCGCCCAGATCCACGAGATGAAGATGGAGAACGGCGTCATGAGCATGGGCGAGCTGAAGGACGGCCTGCCCCTGCCCGCCGGTCAGAAGGTCGAGCTGAAGCCGGGCTCCACGCACCTCATGCTGATGGGCCTGCGCGATCCTCTGGTCGACGGCGGCGTCGCCTCCTTCACCCTGACCTTCGAGAAGGCCCCGGCCATCGGCGTCCACGCTGCGGTGAAGCAGCCGCCGGTGGTGGATTCGGAGGAGTAGGCAGCGGCCTTCCCTCTCCCGATGGGAGAGGGCTTGAGCTTCGGAGAGCCGAAGGCGATCCGCCAAGCGAAAGGGTGAGGGTCGCAGCCCTCCGTCGGCGCAAGCCGCCGCGCCACGGCTCACGCCGATTTACAGCGCGGAACCCTCACCCTTTCGCGCAAGAACGATCGCTTCGCTCTCGTGCGCTCAAGCCCTCTCCCAAAAGGAGAGGGTCTGTTGCTCGTCCCCGCACCTGACAAACAGGCTCGAACCCGCTAAAGGCTCGCGCTCACGAGGAATCCCATGGCCCTTAAAGTCGCGATCGTCGGCCTGCCCAACGTCGGCAAGTCCACCCTGTTCAACGCCCTGACCAAGACGGCGGCGGCTCAGGCCGCCAACTATCCGTTCTGCACCATCGAGCCGAACACCGGCGACGTGGCCGTGCCGGAAGCCCGCCTGAACACCCTGGCGGAGATCGCCGGGTCGAAGGAAATCATCCCCGCGCGGATCACCTTCGTCGACGTGGCCGGTCTGGTGCGCGGCGCGTCCAAGGGCGAGGGTCTGGGCAACCAGTTCCTGGCCAACATCCGCGACTGCGACGCCGTGGCCTTCGTCGCGCGCTGCTTCGTCGATGACGACATCACCCACGTCGAGAACCGCATCGACCCGATCTCGGACCTCGAGATCATCGAGACCGAACTGATGCTGGCCGATCTCGAGAGCCTGGAGCGCCGTCGCGTTCAGGTCGAGAAGCGCGCCAAGGGCGGCGACAAGGAATCCCAGCTGACGCTGAAGCTGATCGACGCCGCGCTCGAGAAGCTGCGCGACGGCAAGCCCGCACGTCTGGCCGAGGTGTCCAAGGAGGACAAGAAGGCCTGGGACATGCTGCAGCTGCTGACCGCCCTGCCCGCCCTCTATGTCGCCAACGTGGAAGAAGCCTCGGCCGACAAGGGCAATGAGCTGTCCGACCTGGTCGCCAAGCGCGCCGCCGAGGACCACGCCAACTCGGTGGTCATCTCGGCCCAGATCGAGTCGGAAATCGCCGTCCTGGACGACGAGGAGCAGAAGGAGTTCCTCGAGACCCTGGGTCTGGAAGAGCCCGGCCTGAACCGCCTGATCCGCGAGGCCTACAAGTTGCTGGGCCTGCAGACCTACTTCACCGTCGGTCCCAAGGAAGCCCGCGCCTGGACCATCCCCGTCGGTGCCACCGCCCCGCAAGCCGCCGGCGTCATCCACACCGACTTCGAAAAGGGCTTCATCCGCGGCGAGACCATCGCCTTCGACGACTATGTCGCGCTGAAGGGCGAAGCGGGCGCCAAGGAAGCCGGCAAGATGCGCGCCGAAGGCAAGGCCTATGTCGTCAAGGACGGCGACGTGATGCACTTCCTGTTCAACAACTGATGCGCAAGGTCCATCGGCTGGTAATCTTAGCATTGCTGGTCGGTGGACCCGCCTTTGCTCAAGACGCTAACGAAAAGCCCGCTAGCGCACAGATCATTTCCCCAGCAAATCGGCATTGATCGTTTGCGGGCCGCCAGCAGAGGCTTCATCCCTGTCGGCGAACCCGTTGTCAGCGAGAACGCCCAGCGTGGCGAAGCCATCCTGACCGCTCCCTACCGTCTTCGTCGCGAAGGCCGTCTGGCAGCAGATATAGCGACCTCGACCGTGCGTATGAAACAGGGCGCACCTGTCGCGTTCCTGTCCTTCCGTCCGTTTGGCGCCCAGCAATACGAACCGATCCGCGCCTGGTGTGGTCCCGGCGAAGTCAAGGCCATGTTCTCATGGTCGGCCCAGATCGTTTGCATGGTCGAAGCCGCAGACGGCAAGGCCGCCCTTGTGACCCCTGCATTTTACGCCGCGTCATGGTGGGCGGTAAGCAGCCTGAACACTACGCGCCGCGAGGACCATGTTGATCGCGTCGAGGTGCTACCCGCCGAAACGGCGTCCGAGTTCGAACTGGTCATCAGCTATCAACGCCAGCGTGATAATGGGCTGGCCATTCGCAGCCAGATTATCGGTCCCGCTGTTCAATCGGACAAGACCGCGCGTGGCCTGAGCCACGATCGCGTCATGCCAGCCTCAGATACCGGCTACAGCCTGCCCTACGACGGTTTAAGCTTAACCCTCAGCCCTTCCGCTGAAGGCGCCAGCCTCGGCATCGTCTCCGAGCGTGTCGCCCCTGCGCTGGACCTGTCGCTCTTCGAGGAAGAGCCCATCGACATGACCGGCGAAGAGACAGAACAGCCGGAACAGGCCGCCGGTATCGCGCCCACACCTTATGTGATCGGCGCCCTGCGCTTTGATCCGACCCAGATGACGGCACAGAACGGCATCATTATCCGTGGCGGCACTATGCTGACGGGGAAGGCCTCCTATGCGGTAACAGGCCGTTTGACCAAACAACTGCAGATGACGGCACCCCTGATCCACGAAACTGCTGAAGCTGGCACGATCATGCATCAGCTGGAGATCATTCGCTCTACCGAGCTTGGCACACTGACGTCCAACCGTGTGTGGTGCGGTGCGATAGGCTCGGGAACGATCTGGACGCGTAAACCCACGATTAAATGCCTCGCCATGAGCATGCGAACCGGAGTGCTGGAAGCGAACTGGCCAAACGGCAGTGCGGCTTGGCTGGCTACCACTGACCGCTTCGCGGCAATAGTCGGTACCGAAGCGATCGATTTCGATGTTGAAGTCTCGCAAACGCCCATGCTGGCCCCAGTCGATGTTCATTTCCAACTGCATCGCATCAATGCCAATGAGGCCATTGTGCGGGTGATGGCCAGCAAGGACGGCGAAGAAGTTGTTGTTCTTCAGATCAACGCTCCATTTAACAATGGCACGGCCACGATCCCGCTCTGGTCACACAGACTGAACTTGATCCGAAGCGGTGAAGGCGTCAGCCTAGAGTTTACCTACGATCGCGACGGCAGCAGCCCCGTTCTAATCGGTTACTACCCTGCCTGATCTGCATACCGCGCTCGGCAATCTTTAGCTTAGCTGATTGTTGAATAAGTTTTTTCTGCAGGGTCGCCCGTCGGGTGACCCTGTTATTTTATGGGCCATGACCTAATGGGGGCGTGGACGGAGGCCGCGAGGCTGGCGGGCGCTTCCAGGACGCGGTCAAGCTGTTCACCCGCCTTGTCAACATCGGCGACGCCAGGTCCCTGGTCTGCCACCCGGCCTCGACCACCCACCGCCAGCTGTCGCCGGACGAGTTTCTGACCGTCGGTCCCTCGGGGTCATGCGCCGCAGCAGCCGCACCGGGCGATCGCTGCGGCGCCGTGGCTGTCATCCGCACCCGCTCATTGCGAGCCCTCGCCCTCGGCGTCGCACTTCAGCGCGCCTCATAGCCGGCGCCGGTTTCAAGATGACGTCGAAATTGCGGTTGATTCTGATAATCGTTCGCAGTAATTGCGCAACTCTCTCCAACCGGGGCTGTAACCATGCGCTCGTTTCTGATGTTCTCCGCCGGGCTGACCGCCCTTTCAGCCGCCGCCTTCCCTGCCTTGGCCGAGGAAGTCGTCGATCTGCAGAAGGCCGTGCCGGTCGCGCCGATCACTGTCGTCGGCACCCGCACCCAGCGCCGCGTGGACGATGTGCCCGCCACCGTCAGCGTCATCACCGCCGAGACCATCGAGAACAATCTGGTCACCGATATCAAGGACCTGATCCGGTTCGAGCCGGGCGTCAGCGTCCCCACCAGCCCCGCCCGCTTCTCGGCCGCCCTGTCGGGCGCGGGCCGCGACGGCAACTCGGGCTTCACCATTCGCGGCATGGGCGGCAACCGGGTGCTGATCATCCAGGACGGCGTTCGGGTGCCCGACGGCTTCGCCTTCGGCGCCCAGAGCGTGGGGCGCGGCGGCTACAACGACCTGGATCTGGTCAAGTCGGTCGAGATCCTGCGCGGCCCCGCCTCGGCCCTCTATGGCTCGGACGGCATCGCCGGCGCGGTCAGCTTCACCTCCAAGGACCCGGCCGACTTCATCGACAGCGGCCGCAGCTTCGGCGCCCGCGCCCGGGTCGGCTACAACTCGGCCGACGACGGCTGGACCGAGGGTCTGGCGCTCGCGGGCCGCGCCGGCTCGTTGTCCGGGCTGCTGGCCTACACCCGCCGCGACGCCCATGAGACCGAGAACATGGCCGAGGTCGGCGGCACGGGCTCGGCCCGGACCCAGCCGAACCCGCAGGAAATCGCCTCAAACGCCATCCTGGGCAAGCTGGTCTGGGACGCCAACGACAACCACGCCGTCCGCCTGACCTACGACCACTTCGATCAGGAGATGGATGGCGAGGCGCTGAGCAGCTATTCGGCCACCGTCATCGGCCTGACGGCGCACGACGAGACCCGGCGCGACCGCGTCAGCCTGGACTGGCGCTTCGACGACGTCTTCGGCCTGGATGACGGCTCGGTCGCCGCCTACTGGCAGGACGCGACCACGCGCCAGTTCACCTATGAGGACCGCACGCCCGCCGTCGATCGCACCCGCGACGTCACCTTCGACAACACGGTCTGGGGCATGGCGGCGCAAGGATCGAAGACCTTTGGCGGCGAGGCGATACAGCACCGCGTCACCGTCGGCGGCGACTGGTCGCGCACCACCCAGGAAGGCATCCGCAACGGCACGGTCCCGCCGATGGGCGAGCCCTTCCCCGCCCGCCCCTTCCCCAGGACGGAATACGACCTGGCCGGCCTGTTCATTCAGGACGAGATCGAACTGCTGGGCGGCCGTCTCAGCATCATCCCGGCGCTGCGCTACGACTGGTATGAGCTGACACCCAAGGCCGACGCCCTGTTCCCCGCCCCTTCGGCGGGCCAGAGCGACAGCCACCTGTCGCCCAAGATCGGCGTGATGTTCTGGGCCGACGACCACTTCGGCGTCTTCGCCAACTATGCACAGGGCTTCAAGGCGCCCTCGCCGATGCAGGTGAACAACTTCTTCGCCAACCCGGTGTTCGGCTATGAGTCCATCCCGAACCCGGACCTGACGCCCGAAACCAGCGAGAGCATCGAGGCGGGCGTGCGCTTCCGCAATCTGAAGGCGTTCGGCGGCGCCCTGTCGCTGTCGACCACGGCCTTCCACACCGACTATGACGACTTCATCAATCAGGTGGTGGTGCGCGGAACCGGCGTGCCGGGCGTCGACCCGCTGATCTACCAATACGTCAACCTGACCGAAGTGAAGATCTGGGGTCTGGAAGCGCGCGGCGATATCCATTGGGACAACGGCGTCTCGGCCATCGTCGCCGCCTCCTTCGCCGACGGCGATCAGGAGACGGACGGCGCGCGCGGCAAGCTGACCAGCATTGATCCAGTCAAGGTCGTCGGCGGCCTGAACTACGCCGCGCCGTCGGGCGTCTGGGGTGGTTCGGCCACCGTCACCTGGTCGGACAAGAAGGACCGCGCCGGCTGCGGCGGCGGCAACTGCTGGCAGGGCGAAGAGTTCGCCATCCTGGACCTGACCGCCTTCTGGAACGTGACGGAAAAGGCCACCCTGCGCGCCGGGGTCTTCAACGCCCTCGACGAGACCTACGCCTGGTGGAGCGACGTGCGCGGCCTGTCGCGCGGCGGCACGGTCGCTGCGCCGACCGATCCGGCCACCCTGCCCGCATTCACCCAACCCGGCCGCAACTTCGGCGTCTCCGTCAACCTCCGCTACTGAGACCCCGGCCCGAACATGAAAACGAACATCACCAAGGAAACCTCGATGCGCGCCATCCTTTTCGCCGCCGCCCTGCTGGCCGGCGCGGCCCCCGCCGCGATCGCCGCCGCCCAGACGCCCGCTCAGACACCTGCCTTGGCCGCCGCCACGCCCGCCAGCCCGTTCGAGCGTGACCGCCAGTCCATCCTGGCCCAGGCGGGCCAGTTCCGCGTCCACTTCGACATGCGCGAGAACGTCAGCTTCAACGCCGACTACGACCCGATGGAGGGCAAGCTGTCGGGCGGCAGCGAGATCGTGCGCGTCGTCTATGACAAGGGCGACCGGATCAGCCTGCAGCACATCCTGGTCATGGAGCACGACGGCAAGGCCATCGTCATCAAGCACTGGCGTCAGGACTGGGTCTATCAGCCGGAATCGGTCCTGACCTACACCGGTCCGAACCAGTGGACGCTGGTTCCGGTTTCCGCCGATCAGCGCGCGGGCGCCTGGTCCCAGACGGTGTGGCAGACGGACGACTCGCCCCGTTACGGCGGCGTGGGACGCTGGACCTACGTCAACGGCATGAAGGTCTGGACCTCCGAGCCGACCTGGCGGCCGCTGGCGCGTCGCGATGCGGTGCTGAACCCCGTCTATGACCGCTATCTGGGCAGCAACCGCCACGCCCTGACGCCCAACGGCTGGGTCCACATCCAGGACAATATGAAGATGAACGGCCGGGCCGGCGGCGAGCCCGTCGCCATCGTTCAGGAAGACGTGGTCAACACCTACGACCGCTCCACCAGCTACTCGCCCAAGGCCGGCGACGACTACTGGGCGGCAACGCAGGCCTATTGGGCCGCCGTCCGCGACGCCTGGGACGCCGCCATCGCCAAGGGCAACGGCGTCTATGTCGAGGAAGAAGCCCAGACCGGCGTCGTCACCGGCCCGCCGCTGATGGAGCTGGCCCAGAAGATCCAGGACGGCGAAATCACGACCGAAGCCGCCATCGCACAGGCCCGCGCCACGATCGACGCCGCCACGAAACGCTGACGCGCGCCCTCCTCCCGCGCGTTCAGCAGAAGGCCCTCCGCCCGGAAACGGACGGAGGGCCTTGTTCTTCAGCGGCCGCGTCGCCTTCTAGCGGCGCGCACTGTCCGAAGCCGAGCGGACCTGGCCGAATTCCGACGTCGGTTTCCAGCTCGGCCATTCGTCGCTGTTCGCCAGTTGCAGACCCAGTTGGTACAGCAGGGTCAGGTTCTCGACCGCCGAGCGCAGGTCCCAATCGGCGGACCATTCGTCGCTAGGCCTATGGTAATCGGCGCCGAACTTGGCTTTCCACGCCGCCAGACCGGCCTCACGCCCGCCGTCCACCCAGTCCACGCCGTGCCAGGGCATCAGGGCCGGCACGCCCGCGCGGGCGAAGGGGAAGTGGTCGGAGCGGTAGTAGAAGCCCTGCTCCGGCTGGCCGTCGTCGGAGACATAGCGGCCTTCCTTGGCCGCCAGGGCCTGCAGGTCGTCTTCCAGCGTGTTCTGGCCCTTGCCGAAGATCGGCACGTCGCGCGTCGGGCCGCTGAGGGGCAGCATGTCGATATTGATGTCAGCCACGGTCGTTTCCAGCGGATAGACCGGATCGGCGGCATAGGCGTAGGCGCCCAGCAGGCCCATTTCCTCGGCGGCCATGTGGGCGAAGACGATGGTGCGGTCCGGCGCAGGCGCGGCCTTCAGTTGACGCGCCATTTCCAGCACGCCGATGGTGCCCGAAGCGTTGTCCCAGGCGCCGTTGAAAATCTTGTCGTCGCCGGCCGCATGGTTGTTGACCCCGACGTGGTCCCAGTGGGCCGAATAGATGATGGTCTCGTTCGGACGCTCGGCGCCCGGAATTTTGGCCAGCAGGTTGTGGGTGCGCAGGGTGTCGATGGTCTCGGCCGTCTCGACCGACAGGGTCACGCCGGGCAGGTCGACGGCGCGGAAATCGCCCGTCGCGAGGCGCGGCGTCAGGGCGGCCATGTCCAGCCCCAGGGCTTTGGCCGTATCGGCGTTGATCGCGCCCGAGAACTCCAGGTCAGCCGCACCCGGCGTCATGGTGCGGACGCGGCCTGCGCCCTGGGTCTGGCGAGTCCAGCCTGCCTCCGAGGCGGCGACGTTGACGACGGTGATGACGCCGACCGCGCCCCGGCGCTTGGCCTCGTCCGCCTTGTAGGCGCCGGACTGGTAGTTGGTCGTGTAGGGGCCGTTGAACAGGTCGCCGTCGGGCTCTCCGCTGACGACGAGGACGACCTTGCCCGCCACGTCGAGGCCGCCGTAGTCGTCCCAGCCGCGTTCGGGCGCATGGATGCCGTAGCCGGCGAAGACCAGGCCGGCGCCGGTGATGGCCGCCTTGCCGTCGTTGCTGACCGCCCGCAGGGTGATGTCGCTTCCCGGCGTCAGGGCGTGGACCTGACCGTCCGCGCCGGTCCAACTGGCCTTGGCGGCGTCAGCGACAGGCGTGAACCGCTTCAGGTCGATGACCTGCAGCCATTGGCCGTTCGGGCCGCCGGGGGCCATGCCCATGGCCTCATACTGGGCTTGCAGCCAGTCCAGCGTCTTCTTCTCGCCGTCCGTTCCGGGATAGCGGCCCTGGAAGTCGTCGGCGCTGATGGTGCGGATTTCATCCGACAGGCGCTGAGCCGAAAAGTCCTGAGCCGCCGCCGCACCGGCGACGAGCAGAAGAGCGGTTGCGGCGACGCCGCTGATGAACCGACGATGCATGGAAACTCCCGAGCCCTCCCCACGGGGCCTTCGCGCAAAGTAATAGGGCGACCTCCTGCGAGGTCGCCCCTTACTTTTTTGTCATATTCCGCGAAGGCGGATCGGCCGCGACCTACTTGCGCTGGGCGTCGCTGACCGTGCGGGCCGGGCCAAACTCCGAACCGGATTTCCACTGCGGCCAGTCGCGGCTGTTGGCCAGGGCCTGACCGGCCTGGAAGACGACCTCCAGATCCTGAATCATGCCGCGATAGTCCCAGTTCGGCTCCCACTCGTCGGCGGCCTGGTGATAACGGTTGGCGCGGTATTCGGCGGCAGCCGCCTGACGCGGGGCGATCGGTTCGTCGACGTAGTCGCCGGTCGAGGACAGATAGCCCATCGGCACGCCGCGCTTGGCCAGCGGGAAGTGGTCCGAACGGAAATAGATGCCCGCGCCCGCGCCCGCGTCGCCCTCGAAGCCCCGCCCTTGCGCGGCGGCCAGGGCGATGACGCGCTCATCCAGGTTGGACTGGCCGTAGCCGGTGACGCCCAGCTTGCTCATCCGGCCCAGCACGCTGGAGGCGTCCAGGTTGAAGCCCGCCACCGTCGTTTCCAGCGGATAGAGCGGATTGGCGGCGTAGAACTCCGACCCCAGCAGGCCGCTTTCCTCGCCGGTGAAGCTGATCATGACGATGGTGCGCTCGGGCTTCGGCCCCGCCGCCCACTGACGCGCCAGCTCCAGCAGGCCCGCCGTGCCCGAGGCGTTGTCCACGGCGCCGTTGAAGATGCGGTCGCCGCTGGCGTCCGGCTCGCCCATGCCGATATGGTCCCAGTGGCCGGTGTAGAGGATGGTCTCGTCGGGATGGGTCGAGCCTTCCAGCTTGGCCACGACGTTGTGGGTGACGATCCGGTCGGTCTTCACGTCGAACCTGGCGTCGATGGTCGCGCCGGCCAGTTCGACCGGCTGGAAGTCGCGGCTGCGAGCCTTGATCTTCTCCTGCTCGAAGTCGAGCCCGGCCTGGCGGAACATCTCGACGGCCACGTCGCGCTGGATCCAGGCCTCCATCGGCACCCGCTCGGCCGAAGGATTCTGACGCACGATGTCGAACTGGGGCACGGACCAGGAGTTGGCCACCGTGGTCCAGCCATAGGAGGCGGGCTTGGTCTCATGGACGATCAGAACGCCTGCCGCGCCCTGACGCGCCGCCTCTTCGTACTTGTAGGTCCAGCGACCGTAGTAGGTCATGGCCACGCCGCCGAAGGTGTTCAGCGACGGGTCTTCAAAGTCCGCGTCGTTGACCAGGACCACGATGACCTTGCCGCGCACGTCGGTCTTGAAGTCGTTCCAGTCGCGCTCGGGGGCGGTGGTGCCGTAGCCGACGAAGACCAGCGGCTTGGCGCGCAGGTCCACGCCTTCGCCGGGCAGGCGGGTGGTGATCGTGGCCTGCTGGCCCTGGGCCAGAGCCTGGGTCCAGTCGCCGACCTTGATCTGGCCGCTGACGTTGGAGACGGTGAAGCGGTTCAGGCCGACCGCCTGGGTCCAGCCGCCGTTCTCGCCGCCGGGGGCGAAGCCGGCCGCCTCATACTGACGGCTCAGATAGTCGATGACCTTCTGCTCGGCCGGGGTGGCGATGCCGCGCCCCTCGAAGCTGTCGTCGGACAGAACCTTGATGTCGTTGGAAATGCGCGCCGCATCGAAGACGGGAGCCTGGGCGGCGGCGCCAGAGGCCAGGGCGGCGGCGAACAACAGGACGGCGGCGGACGACATCAGACGCATGGGAACAGACCCCTCAACCAAAACAATGGCCGGGACCCTATCGGTCGAAATCGGCGGAGTCGATGCGGTGGATTCGGAACGATCAGGGGGTCGGACCGACCGCCCCGCCCGCCGGCCAATCCGTGTCGCCGATCCGGGTCAGCCGCATCTCGATCACCTGGCGCGGCGGCTGGCCCTCGGCGACAATGACGCCGACCTCGTGCCAGGTCCCATCGCGCACCACGGCCACGTACTGCATCTTCGCGTTCGGCCCGGCCGGCGTCTCCCAGCGGAAACCGTCATCGGTGACTTCAAAGGCGTAATCGCCCGAATAGCCCTGAGCGTAGGAGCGGAACCCGTAGCGGCCAGCGCGGGCGTCCCACGACACCAGGGCCATGGCGTTGAACTGGGTCGAGCCGTCAGCAGCGTAGCCGCGACCTTCGATGACCTTGATCGAGCCGCCCAACATCGAACCGACACGTTCCGTCTGGGTCAGGGTCATGGGACCGGCGGGTCCATGGATGGTCGCCTCGCCGCGCCATTCCCCGTCCAGGAAGGCCAGCCGATCTATGGCCGCGCGCTGGGCCTCAGTCCCATTGGGCGAGGGCGTCTGGGCATCTGCCGCTACAGGAGCGGTCACGAGGACGGCGGCAAGCGCCAGGCAGACGAACGGCTTCATCAGTGAATCTCCCTACAACTTTGCGATATAAAGCACTTTTTAAAACGAGGCAACCGGACATGAAAAAACCCGCCGGATCGCTCCGGCGGGTCATCTCGTCTCGAACGGGTATCGCCTTAGTGGGCGACGCCCCTCCAGATGCGGCGGTAGCTGGCGTAGGTGATCCCTGCGAACAGCAGCAGGAAGATGATCACGCCAAAGCCCATCTGCTTGCGCTCGGTCGCCTTGGGCTCGGAGGTCCAGGCGATGAAGGCGGCGACGTCCTTGGCCATCTGGTCGACGCTGGCCTTGGTGCCGTCGTCATAGGTGACCTGACCGTCGCGGAGCGGCGCGGGCATGGCGATGAAGCCGCCCGGGGGAACGTGTCCCTCGCCTTCCCAGAACGGGGTCAGGTCGCCCGCCATATAAGGGTTGTAGTGCTGGGCCGAGGTCATCTTCAGGCCGGCGGGCGGGGTCCCATAGCCCGACAGCAGCGAGTAGATGTAGTTGGCGCCGTCGTGGCGGGCCTTGGCCATCACCGACAGGTCGGGCGGAGCCGCGCCGCCGTTGGCCGCGGCGGCGGCCGTGGCATTCGGATAGGGCGACGGGAACTTGTCGGCGGTGGTGGCGTCGCGCATCAGCGCCTCGCCCGTCTCGCTGTCGATGTCCGGGACCTGAACTTCCTTGGCCAGAGCCTTCACGACGGGGTTGTCGTTCGGGTTCGGGTACTCGGGGTTCCAGAACGGCCCGTGCTTGTCGCCCAGGTTGCGGAAGTGCACCAGGTTCATGCTGTGGCACGAGGCGCAGACTTCCTTGTAGACCTTGTAGCCGCGCTGCAGCTGGCCCTGGTCGTAGGTGCCGAACGGCCCCTCGAAGCTGAAGCCGCCGCTGCGCGGGTGCTTGGCGCCCCCGGAGGCCATCGCCGGAGCGGCGAAGGCGACCAGACCGATAGCGGCCGTCAGGGAAACCAGGATCTTGCGGAAGGACACGGTTTTCTTCTCGTTGGAAATCATCGCGTTCAGCCCTTCTGCTCGGCGTCGCCCGACAGGACCGGCTCGGAAATCGTCGCCGGGACCGGCAGCGGCTTCTCGCGCAGGCCGAGGAACGGCATCAGCACCAGGAAGAAGATGAAGTAGTAGGCCGTCAGCAGACGCGTCAGCCACAGGTAGGAGTTCAGCTGGCCGTCAAACAGGGTGAAGCTGGGCATACCCGGGATGACCGGAGCGTCCGGCAGCTGACCACCGCACCAGCCGAGGCCGAAGCACACGAACAGGAAGATGATGAAGCAGGTGCGCATCGTCGGGCGGTAGCGCATCGAGCGCACCTTGGACGTGTCCAGCCACGGCAGGACGAACAGCACGCCGATGGCGCCGAACATGGCCACCACGCCGCCGAACTTGTCGGGGATGGCGCGCAGGATCGCGTAGAACGGCAGCATATACCATTCGGGAACGATGTGGGCCGGGGTCTGCAGCGGGTTGGCCGGGATGTAGTTGTCGGCGTGGCCCAGGGCGTTCGGCTGATAGAAGACGAAGACCGAGAACAGGATCAGGAACAGGATGATCGCGAAGCCGTCCTTGACCGTGAAGTACGGGTGGAAGGGCAGCATGTCCTTCTTCTCGCGGTCCTTCGGGATCAGGATGCCGACCGGGTTGTTCTGACCGGCGGCGTGCAGGGCCCACAGGTGCAGCACCACGCAGCCGGCGATGACGAACGGCAGCAGGTAGTGCAGCGAGAAGAAGCGGTTCAGGGTGGCGTTGTCGATGGCCGGGCCGCCGCGCAGCCAGATCAGGATCGGCTCGCCGACGACCGGAATGGCGCCGATCAGGTTGGTGATGACCTCAGCGCCCCAGAAGGACATCTGGCCCCAGGGCAGGACGTAGCCCAGGAAGGCGGTGGCGATCATCAGGAAGAAGATCAGGCAGCCGACGATCCAGATCATCTCGCGCGGCGCCTTGTAGGAGCCGTAGTAGAGGCCGCGAAGCATGTGCAGGTAGACGGCGATGAAGAACATCGACGCGCCGTTGGCGTGCACATAGCGGATCAGCCAGCCGCCGTTGACGTCGCGCATGATGCGCTCGACCGACTCAAAGGCCAGGGCCGTGTTCGGCGTATAGTGCATGGCCAGAACGATGCCGGTGATGATCTGCGTCATCAGGCACAGGGCCAGGATGCCGCCGAAGGTCCACCAGTAGTTCAGGTTCCGGGGGGTCGGCAGGTTGGCGTAGTCCATGCCGAAGCGGATGATCGGCAGGCGGGTGTCCATCCACCGCTCGAAAGCGGTCTTCGGGACGTAGGTGGATTCGTGATCGCTCATGGTTCCTCGGTCCGTCCTCAGCCGATTTTGACGCGGGTGTCGGACATATATTCGTAGTTCGGCACCACCAGGTTGATCGGCGCCGGTCCCTTACGAATACGGCCCGAGGCGTCATAGTGCGAACCGTGGCAGGGGCAGAACCAGCCGCCGTAGTCGCCCGAACCGAAGGTCGGGACGCAGCCCAGGTGGGTGCACGAACCGATGACGACCAGATACTTCTCATGGCCCGGCTTGGTCCGCTCGGCGTCCGTCTGCGGATCCTTCAGATCCGAAGAGTTGTCGTCGGCGATGACGCGCTTCAGCTCGGCCGGGGTGCGATAGCGCACGAAGACCGGCTTGCCCTGCCATTTGATGACGACCTGCTGGCCTTCCTGAACCTTGGTCAGATCGAATTCGATCGACGCCAGGGCCAGGGTGTCGGCGGCGGGGTTCATCTGGTTGATCAGCGGCCAGGCCACCATCACGCCCGCACCGACCGCGGCGGCGCCGGCGGCGATGTGGATGAAGTCGCGGCGGGTGGCGTCGCCGCCCCCGTGTTGGCCCTCAGGCCCTTCAGCAGTCACGACCGATTCGGCCACGCGTCTCACCTCTGCAGTCCCGAACGTCCGCCCCGGGAGTGGGATGGCCGTCGGCATGATCGTCTAGCGGAACGGAGGCGATGTCGGTCGGTCCTCGGTTTGCGGGCCGCTCCTGCAAGACGCTGACGCACCTTGCGAAACAGTCGCAACAAAGACCGCGACAAGGCCCCGGCCCGCGCGTATGAGGGCCTTAGAATGCGTCTCGCCCTTTTTCAACCTGACATCCCGCAGAATGTGGGCGCCTGCATCCGTCAGAGCGCCTGTTTCGGCGTCGAATTGCACGTGATCGAGCCCGTCGGCTTCCGTTTCGACGACAGCGCCATGAAGCGTGCTGCGCTGGACTACGGCCCGCTCAGCCATATGACCCGCCATCCCGACTGGGACGCCTTCCAGCGCGACCGCGCGCCCGGACGGCTGGTCCTGTTCACGACAAGGGGAGCGACGCCCCTGACCGCCTTCGAATTTCAGCCTGACGATATTCTTCTGTTCGGTCGCGAGAGCGCCGGCGCCCCCGATTACGTCCACGCCGCCGCCGACGCCCGCGTCTTCATCCCCATCCGCCCGGAAACCCGCTCGCTGAACCTGTCGGTCAGCGCCGGCATCGCCCTGTGGGAAGGCTTGAGGCAGTTGGGGGAGTTGCCGGTGCGCCCCTGAGGCAAGGCGCTTAACCACGCCGATTCATCGAGCGCAAAATTCTGAACGGCAAACTCCGTTTCCCGAACGAGCGGAGCAACTGCCTTGGAAGCCTTCCTGCGAGAACTGACGTCAGCCGATAACCTGTCGTTGTTGCTGGCTTTCGTCGCGCTGATCGGGTTCCTGGCGGGACTGGGCGTCGGCGCTCGTAGCCGCAAGGCGCGGCGCCCGCCGCCACGAAACACGCGCTGGCGCAACGGGTTGAAACTCGTGAAGTCAGACGTCCGCAACGACCGAACCGATCCCGCCGCACAACTCGACACCGTCATGAACGCCGAGTTTCGGCCCAAGCGGCTGATGTCGAAAAACGAGGCGCGCACCTTCCTGCAGATCGAACGCATCCTGCGCGGCCATCAGACCGGCTGGCGCGTGATGGCTCAGGTATCGCTCGGCGAGGTGCTGACCTCGGCCGACGCCAAGGCCTTCGCCGCCATCAACAGCAAGCGCGTGGATATGCTGGTCATCGCCAGAGACGGTCATCCGCTGGCGGCCGTGGAGTTCCAGGGCTCCGGCCACTACCTAGGCACGGCCGCTGCGCGCGACGCGGTCAAGCGAGAGGCGCTGCGACGCGCCGGCGTCGACTTCATCGAAGTGAAGCCCGACCACTCAGACGAGGATCTCGCATTCGAGATCGCCCGTCTGGTTCGCTTGAAAGCCCCGCCAGCGCCGCAGCCCGTCTAACCCCCTACTCCGGCGCGCCGTCGTTCGGCAGTTGCGCCAGATTCGGCCGTTCGCCGCGCCGGGCCGTCGCCGCCCGCTCCACCCCGCGCATGGTCCGTAGCAGGTTCTCGCCCGCCAGCTTGCGGATGTCGGCCTCGCTCCAGCCGCGACGCATCAGCTCGGCCAGGATGCGCGGATAGGCCTCCACGCTCTCGACGCCCTCAGGCAGGCTGTCGACGCCGTCGAAATCGCCGCCCAGGCCGACATGGTCGATCCCCGCCACCTCGCGGACGTGCTGGATATGGGCCACGACGTCGTCCAGCGAGGCGCGCGGCGCCGGATTGGCGGCGGTCCAGGCTTCGAGACCGGTCTTCACCGCGTCGGGTGCGCCGGGGTTCAGGCTCTTGAGACGGGCATCCTCGGCCGAGCGAGCCGCGCCCCAGGCCCGCACCGGCTCGCTGATGAAGCCCGGGACGAAGGTCACCATGACGATGCCGCCGTTGGCCGGCATCAGCCGCAGAACGGCGTCGGGCACGTTGCGCGGATGGCCCGTGACGGCCCGCGCCGACGAGTGCGAGAAGATGACCGGGGCTGTCGAGATGCGGATGGCGTCGGTCATCGTCTCCTCGGAGACGTGGCTCAGGTCGACCATCATGCCGAGGCGGTTCATCTCCTTGACCACCTGCTCGCCGAAGGGCGACAGGCCGCCCCACTTGGGCGCGTCCGTGGCGCTGTCGGCCCAGGTCGTGGTCTTGGAGTGGGTCAGCGTCATGTAGCGCGCGCCCGAATCATAGAACTCGCGCAGCAGGCCCAGCGAATCGTCGATGGAATAGCCGCCTTCCATGCCGATCAGGCTGGCGATTTTTCCGGCCTTGTGGATGCGGGTGATGTCGTCGGCGGTCACAGCGATCTCGAACACCGAGGGATGGGCGGCGACGATGCGCTTGACCGTGTCGATTTGCTCGAAGGTGGCCTTGGCCGCCTCGACCGGCTCCAGGCTGGCGGGGACATAGACCGACCAGAACTGACCGCCGACGCCCCCGGCGCGCAGGCGAGGAATGTCGGTGTGGAGCCGGGTCGTCGCCTCAAGATTTGTCGTCAAATCAACACGATAAGGATCATTCCCAAAGCCCTGACGCAGGGCCCAGGGCAGGTCGTTGTGGCCGTCGATCAGCGGCGTGCGATGCAGAATCTGGAGCATCCTCTCCTGCCCCGCGGTGTCGGCGCTCCCCTGCGATTGAGCCAAAGCGGGTCCCGCCAGGACGGCGAGCGAAACGGCGGCGAGCAAGGCGGTGCGGATCATGGGGGTCCCCTCAATACTGATACGGCCACGCTGGCACAGGCGGCGCGGCATGGAAACCGGGGCTGATCTGGATCAAGGCCCTCTTTTGAGCCGGGGCGCATGAAGCGCGCACCGCACACTGTTCACAAAGGCCGTCCGTCATGGTTGAAGCCCTGATGATCCAAGAGACCCCCACCCTGATGGTCGAGCATCGCGAGCGCGCCCGCGTCTGGTTCGAGACCCTGCGCGATCAGATTCACGCCGGTTTCGAGGCCCTGGAGGACGCCGCCCCCGCCGACCTCTTCCCCGGCGAGGCCGGCCGGTTCGTGCGCACGCCCTGGGACCGCAAGGAAGGCGGCGGCGGCGTCATGGGCATGATGCACGGGCGTCTGTTTGAGAAGGTCGGCGTTCACTGCTCGACGGTTCACGGAACCTTCCCCGCCGACTATGCGAAGAATGTGCCCGGCGCCGAGGAAGACCCGCGCTTCTACGCCACCGGCATCAGCCTGATCTGCCACCCGGTCAGCCCGCGCGTGCCAGCCGTGCACATGAACACCCGCCTGATTTCGACCACCAAGACCTGGTTCGGCGGCGGCGGCGACCTGACGCCGGTGCTGGACTCGGATCGCCGTCAGGACCACCCGGACACCCTCGCCTTCCATGCCGCCATGAAGGGCGCCTGCGACGCCTACGACCCGGCGTGGCACGCCAAGTACAAGCAGTGGTGCGACGAATACTTCTTCCTGCCCCACCGCAACGAGCCGCGCGGCACCGGCGGCATCTTCTACGACCACCACGACAGCGGCGACTGGGAACGCGACTTCGCCTTCACCCAGGATGTCGGCAAGGCCTTCCTCGAGGTCTATTCAAGGATCGTTTCGGGCCGTATGACCGAGGCCTGGACGCCGGAAGAACGCGAGGAACAGCTGATCCGGCGCGGCCGCTACGTCGAGTTCAACCTGCTCTACGACCGCGGCACCATGTTCGGGCTGAAGACCGGCGGCAACGTCGAGTCGATCCTCAGCTCCATGCCGCCGGTGGTGAAGTGGCCGTAGCGGCCTGAGCCGACGTCAGGCGACCTTGGCGCGCTCGGTGAACGCCACGGCGCGCGCCATGCCGTCGAACAGGGCGGCCATGGTCAACGGCTTGGTCAGGTGGCCGTCGGCGCCCGCCGCGCGTCCCGCCTCGACATGCTCGGTCATGGCGTTTGCGGTCAGCATCAGGATCGGCGTCCGCGCGCGGCCGTCCTCGGCCTCGAAGGCGCGGATGGCGGCGGTGGCGGTCAAGCCGTCCATCACCGGCATCTGCATGTCCATCAGCACCAGGTCGAACGTCTCGCGTTTGAAGGTCTCCAGCGCCTGGGCCCCGTCCTCGACCGCGACCAGCTCCATCGCCGTCGCGCCCAGCATGATCTCGATGACCTTGCGGTTGGCCGGGTGGTCGTCGGCCAGCAGCACCCGCAGCGGCTGTTCGCGCACGTCGCCTAGCGGTTCCACCACCTCGGCGGCCTCGTTCGCCGCCTCGACCGGCGGCAACGGAATCTCGAACCAGAAGCGCGAGCCCTCGCCCGGCATGCTGTAGCACTCCAGCCGCCCGCCCATCAGCTCGACCAGTTCGCGCGAGATCGCCAGCCCCAGCCCCGTGCCGCCGAAGCGCCGGGTGATCGAGCCGTCCGCCTGCTGGAAGCGGCCGAAAATCCGCGCCTTCTGCTCGTCGTCGAAGCCCACGCCCGTGTCGGCGACGGTGAAACGTATGTCGCCTTCGGCCCCCCGCTCGACCGTCAGCGAGACCTCGCCCTCGGCGGTGAATTTCAGGGCGTTGCTGACCAGATTGGTCAGGACCTGGCGCACCCGCACCGCGTCGCCTTCGACCAGCCGGTCCAGCCTCGGATCGACATGGGCGACCACCGCCACCCCCTTGGCCTCGGCCGGAATGCGCCACAGGGCGGCCACGTCGTGCACCGCCCGCCCCAGATGGAAGGGGGCGGTTTCGATCGTCACCTGGCCGGATTCGATCCGGGCGCTGTCCAGAATGTCGGAGAGCAAACGCTCCAGCGTCGCCCCTGACGAACGGATGACCTCGACCATGTCATGCTCGTCAGCGTTCAGATCGCGCTGGGCCAGGGCGTCGGCCATGGCCACCACCCCGTTCAGGGGGGTGCGGATCTCGTGGCTCATATTGGCCAGGAATTCGCTCTTGGACCGGTTGGCGTCCTCGGCCCGGCGGCGGGCGCGACGCAGTTCCGCCGCCTGCCGCCTTTGCCACAAGAGAGTCAGCAGCGCCGACAGCATGAAGACCACGCCAATGCCGACAATCCAGTTTTGCCAGCGAATGACCGTCCGCTGCAGCTCGGTGTTGGCGCGCACGGTCTCCAGCTGCTGGCGACGGCGGTCCAGCTGTTCCTGAATGTCGCCCGTGACCTGCCGGATGCCCGAACTGAACCGCTGCGCGGCTCGAACCTCGCGGACTCGTTCATAGTCGCGCAGCACCGCATAGGCCTCGACCGGCTGTCCCGAGGCGAACAGGATTTCAGCGTCGACCAGAGCCACATGGGAATCGACGCCGCCTTCGATATCCAGACGACGCAGGGTCTCCAGATCGCGCCGCGCGCCGGCCAGCTGTCCCGTCCGCGCCCGCGCGACGGCGCGCAGCGGCAGGACATCCAGCGCCAGGAAGGCGGCGTCCGCCAGATCCTCGCCATAGGGCGCCAGACAGGCCAGAACATCGCGCGACGCGCGGCGGGCGTCGGCGACAAGGGCGCACAGGCCGGCGTCATAGACCGCCAGGCTTTCCAGCCCGGCCTTTCGGGTCAGACGATGGTGCGCGGCGTAGTAGCGTTCGGCCGTCGCCTGGTCGCCCACCTGCACCGCCATCTTGGTGAGGTTGTACAGGCTGTCGAAGTCCGGGCGCGGATAGGCCGGGTCGGAATAGTCGATCTCGAAGCGGCGAAACGCCGTCGCCGCGCCCACGACGTCGTTGAGCTTCATCAACCCCATGCCGGTGACTTCCCACAGACCGGCGTGGGCGGTGGCGGCGAAAGGATCCTCTTCAGGCACCTCGGCCTCGGCCGTGCTGAGCAGCCGCAATCCGTCGCCGACGCGGTCCTGATCCATCAGGGCCAGGGCGGCCAGTCGGGTCGCATGGGCCTTTACGAACCAGTCGGTCGTGGTTTCGGCGACACGATTCATCTCGTCCGCGGCGCTCAGGTCGCCCTGGTCGTAGCGGGCGGTCAGGTCGTTCAGCCGGGCGATCTGGACATATCGAACATCGCCCTGGGCCCGCGCCCGATCGGCCAGACGCCGGTTCCACATCCCCGCCTTCTCGAACTCGCCCTGATTCATCAGGGTCCAGGCGACATGATAGAGGCGGTTCAGGCCTTCGCGACCGGGGCGCTTCAACGCCGCCTCGCCGAAACGCTCCAGGGCGGCGAAATTCGTCCGGGCGGCGCGCTCCTCAACGGCCTCGGCGAGATCAATCTCGGACCGAGTCGGCGCGGCGCTCTTCGCCGGAAAGGCGGCGAACGACAACAGGACGACGATCGCGACCCACGCGGCACTCGGTGAAGACATGGTGTTTCCAAACTGACGTTTCAGATTGGCACGACAGAAGTTGAGCAAGGTTTAGCGTTCAACGAACGAGGTGAAGTCCGCCGCTCAGATGCCGCTGCCGTCGGCCTCGACCGGCGGCGGGGTCAGCAGCAGATAGGCCCTGATCCAGGCCGTCAGCACGGCGCGGTCATTGGCGCCTTCCAGGCTCAGCAGGGCCTCGTCCGCCAGGTCATGCGGGATGCGATGCCCGCGCCGCCCCTCGATCAGGGCGGCGGCGTAGGCGGGCTGGAACTCGGGGTGGCACTGGAAGCTGACCGCCTCCTCGCCCCAGGCCAGACCGGCGTAGGGGGTGAAGGGGCTGGAGGCGATCACCCGCGCGTCGCTCGGCGCCTCGACCACCTGATCCTGATGCGACACCGGAATGGCGATGGAGGGCGCGCGCGGATGCATCCACGGCTCATGCGACATCACGTCGTAGCGGTGCAGGCCGACGCCCCAGCCCTTGTGCGACTTCTCGACCCTGCCGCCGAACGCGTGGGCCAGAACCTGATGGCCGAAGCAGATGCCCAACAGCCGCGTCTGGCCCCGCGCCGCCCGCAGCCAGTCCACCAGGGGCGAAATCCACGGCAGGTCGTCATAGACCCCCGCCGCCGACCCCGTGACGATGGCCCCGGTAAAGATCGACGGATCTTCCGGCAGATGCCCCGACTGCACGTCGAACCGCACCGTCGGCACGTTCTCGCCCAGCAGGGCGCGAAAGCGCGCGGGATAGTCGTCGAAGGCGTCCCGCAGATGCTCGGGCGGGTGGCCGGTTTCCAGAATGGCGATACGGGTCATTTCGGCGTTTTCCAGCGGGGAGAAGGAAGCGTCTGTCTCTGGATTGGGGTAGAAGTCAGGCGATTGCAACGAGGCCGCCCTTCATGACCGCCGACGCGCACGCCGATTCCCCGATCATCCTGATCAATATCTTCAAGTGCGACGCGCGCCGTCAGAACGATCTGATCGAGCATCTGGCGACATTGGCGCAGGTGCAGCGGCTCCTGCCCGGCTTCGTCTCGGCGACCCTGCATCGCGGCCTGAACGGGCGGGTCGTCGCCAATCACGCCGTCTGGTCCAGCGCCCCGGAATGGAAGGCCATGACCCGCCATCCCGACGTGGTGGCGGCCATGGAACCGATCCTGGCCATCGCCACCTTCGAGCCTCACCTCTATGAGCCGGGCGAGGTGGTCGAGGCCTAACCTGCGGTCCAGACCTCGGCCTTGGTGCCCGCTTCGCCCAGCGTCGTCGCCACCCAGCCGCAGATCTCCGCCGCCGCGGCCTCGGCGCCCGGCGGCGGATTGACCACCGTCATCGTGCAGCCGTTCATCTTCATCGGATTGTTCAGCGGCCGCAGGCGCGCCTCGGCCACCAGCACCCGGCCGACCCTGGCCTCTTCCAGTCGGCGGATGAAGCCGTCGAAGGTCTCCATGTCCTTCAGCGGGGTCCAGATCGCCACTGTCGCCGTGTGGTCATGGCGCAGGATGGCCGCGGCGGTCTCGGCCGAGCGCACATAGTCGTCGGGCCGTTCGAACGGCGGATCGATCAGGACCAGCGGCCCCTTGATCGTCCGCGCCGCCTTCAGCGCCTCGACATAGCCGTCGCCCTGATGCCCCTCAGCGGCCGGCTGGTCGGCCAGGGCCTCGGCCAGCATTTCCTGGACCGGCGGGTTGAACTCGAACCCCAGGTAGCGGTCGCCGTCACGCAGCGCCCGTGCGATCAACAGCGGCGAGCCGGGATAGAAGCGCGCGCCGCCGTCAGGGTTCAGCGCCGCGACCTCAGCCGCCAGGGCCTCGATCAGCGGCGGACGGTCCTCGGCGGTCATCAGCCGCGCCACGCCCGCCTCGGCCTCTCGCGACCGCGCGCCGTCGCCCGACAGGTCATAGACGCCCGCACCCGCATGGGTGTCGATGACTGTGACCGGCCCTTTGGCCTGCCGCTCCTTCAGCAGCCAGAGCACCAGGGTGTGCTTGACCAGGTCGGCGAAATTTCCGGCGTGAAAGCTGTGACGATAGTTCATGCCCGCTCCGTCCCCCGCCCAGCCCGCGCGGTCAAGTCGAATAGCGGAACCCTCGGCCGCCGCATGTTCGCGATGTTCGAGACCAGAGATCATGCCGCCCTGCCCGCTGATGCGGACCCTTGCGGCACGACAGATTGGATAAAATGATCGACCAGTGTTATCCATGGAGCAAGCAGCGCCCGAAACTGGAGCGATCGCATGACCCTGTCGAACCTCTTCTTGCGCCTTGCCGTCGTGGCCGCCCTGATCGGCATGATCTGGGGCAACGTCATGGGCGCGACCCATGATCATTCGACCGAGAGCGCCCACGCCCACCTGAACCTGCTGGGCTGGGTGTCGATGTCGATCTACGGCCTGTTCTATCGCATCGTGCCGCAGGCCGGACGGGGCAGGCTGGCCTGGGCGCATTTCTGGGTCGCCGTGACGGGCGTGGTGATGATGGTCCCCAGCCTTCCCATCGTGCTGATCCAGTATCAACCGGCCCTGGCCCTGGCCCAGCCCGTGGTGGCCCTGTCGGGCCTGGTGATCCTGCTGGGCATGGTGTTGTTCGCGATCATCGTCTTCCGCGCCACCGGCCCGCGCTCGGCCCAGGCCTGATACCATAAGGCCCCCTGCCTTGCGGTCAGGGGGCCTCGGCTTCACGCCTCAGAACACGATCAGTCGGCCCAGTTCAGGACGACCTTGCCGGACTGGCCGGACTTCATGGCCTCGAAGCCCGCCTCGAAGTCCTGATAGGGCATCTGGTGAGTGATCAGCGGCGTCAGGTCTAGACCGGCCTTCAGCAGGCCCAGCATCTTGCGCCAGGTGGTGAACATCTCACGCCCATAGACGCCCTTGATGGTCAGGGCCTTCAGGATGATCGTGCCCCAATCGGTTTCCATGGGCTTGGACGGAATGCCCAGCATGGCCATGCCGCCGCCCATGATCAGGGTGTCGACGCACTGCTTGAAGGCGATGGGCGAACCCGACATCTCCAGCGCCACGTCGAAGCCGACCTTCAGGCCCAGCTCGTGCATGACGTCGCGCAGGTCTTCCTTGGTGGTGTTGACCGTGCGTACGCCCGGCGCAACCTTTTGCGCAAGTTCCAGGCGGAAGTCGTTGATATCGGTCAGGACCACAGTGCGGGCGCCCGCGTGGCGCGCCACGGCGGCGGCCATCATGCCGATGGGGCCGGCGCCGGTGACCAGCACGTCCTCGCCCAGCAGGTCGAACTGCTGCGCCGTGTGCACGGCGTTGCCGAACGGGTCCAGGATCGAGCCGATCTCATAGGGGACGTCGTCGGGCAGCTCGATGACGTTGAAGGCCGGGGCCACGACGAACTCGGCGAAGGCGCCCTGACGGTTCACGCCGATGCCGCGCGTGTCGGGGTCCAGGTGGAAGTGACCGGCGCGGGCCGCTTCGGAGTTCAGGTCGATGACGTGACCCTCGGCCGAGACGCGCTGGCCGACCTTGAGACGGCGATCCACGTCCTTGCCGATGGCGACGATCTCGCCGGCGAACTCATGCCCGGTGATCATCGGCACCGGGACGTTCTTCTGGGACCACTCGTCCCAGTTCCAGATGTGGATGTCGGTGCCGCAGACGGCGGTGCGGTGCACCTTGATCAGCACGTCCTCGTCGCCAGCGACGGGGATGGGGGCG
Organism: Brevundimonas sp.; assembly: GCF_050729455.1. Classification (GTDB taxonomy): domain Bacteria; phylum Pseudomonadota; class Alphaproteobacteria; order Caulobacterales; family Caulobacteraceae; genus Brevundimonas. The sequence goes on along the minus strand of NZ_JBOHLI010000007.1, from coordinate 17,499 downwards.
TCGATCATCTCGAGGCCCACGCCCGGCTTGGTCTTGGCCAGGGCCTTCATGGATTGGGTCATCAGTTCATTTCTCCCACTCGCGCAGCCCTAGCCGGGCTGGCCGTCGAGCTTCAGTTCAAATCTTACACGGTCGGGGGCTGAGGCCGTCTCTGCCTGAGCCTGAAGGAGAAGCTCAATGAGCGTCTCGAAGTCAGGCCCCATTGCATCTCTGGAAGCTTGGAAATTCCGCCAGTCTAGGGTGACCGGCTTTTCCAGCAGACCTGTCACCGTGTCCCACAGGGCGTCGAGGTTTCGACCGAACCAATTCGGCACCCCTTCGATCCTGGCAAAAGCCTCATAGAAATCGTCGGTGGTTTTGATTGTCCGCCCGTCGATATGCGCTTCCATTTCCAGATCCCGCGTCAGATGACGCCCAGTTCCTTGCCCGCCTGGGTGAACGCCGCCACGGCGGCGTCGATCTGTTCAAAGGTGTGCGCCGCCGACATCTGCGTGCGGATGCGGGCCTGGCCGCGCGGCACCACCGGGAACGAGAAGCCGATGACATAGACGCCCAGCTCCAGCATCCGCGCCGCCATGTCCTGCGCCAGCTTGGCGTCGCCCAGCATGACCGGGATGATCGGGTGCTCGCCCGGCTGAAGCGTAAAGCCCGCCGCCGTCATGGCCGAGCGGAAGCGCGCGGCGTTGGCGAACAGCTGGGCGCGCAGGGCGTCGCCCTCTTCGCCGGCGGCGATGCGGATGGCTTCCAGCGACGAGCCGCAGACGGCGGGCGCCAGGGCGTTGGAGAAGAGGTAGGGCCGCGCGCGCTGCTTCAGCAGGGCCACGACATTAGCCTTGGCGCAGATGAAGCCGCCCATGGCGCCGCCCAGGGCCTTGCCAAAGGTGCCGGTGACGAAGTCCACCTCGACGCCGCAATGGGCGTAGGAGCCGCGCCCCTTGTCGCCCATGAAGCCGGTGGCGTGGCAGTCGTCGACCATGATCAGGGCGCCGTACTGGTCGGCCAGGGCGCGGATGTCCTTCAGCTTGGCGACATAGCCGTCCATCGAGAAGGCGCCGTCGGTGGCGATGATGATCTCGCGCGCGCCGTCGGCCCGGGCCTGCTTCAGCTGGGCCTCCAGATCAGCCATGTCCGAGGTGGCGAAACGATAGCGCTTGGCCTTGCACAGGCGCACGCCGTCGATGATCGAGGCGTGGTTCAGGCTGTCCGAGACGATGGCGTCGGCCTCGGTGAACAGGGGCTCGAAGATGCCGCCGTTGGCGTCGAAGGCGGCGGCGAACAGGATCGTGTCTTCAAAGCCGAGATAGTCGGCGATGGCGCGTTCCAGCTCCTTGTGGATCTCCAGAGTGCCGCAGATGAAGCGGACCGAGGCCGTGCCCGCGCCCCACTTCTCCATCGCCTTGATGCCCGCCTGGGTGACGCGCTCGTCGCCGGCCAGGCCGAGGTAGTTGTTGGCGCAGAAGTTCAGGACGTCGCGGCCGTTCACTGAGATCACCGGCCCCTGACGCGAGGCGATGACGCGCTCGGGCTTGGTCAGGCCCTGGGCGTCGATGTCAGCCAGTTCGGCGGAGATGCGGTCGTAGAAGGCCGTATTGGTGCTCTGGGTCATGATTTCTCCGCTACGCTGAATTCAGGCAGGTTTGAACCCCTGATTTCAGGCCGCAGGGGCAGGTCCGGCCGAAGCGTCGACGACCGGACGAAACGGGCCGACACGAATTTGCCGCCCGCACGGGGTCAGGGCCAGCGGCAGGCTGACCAGAGCCGTGTCACCGGGCGGGGCCAGACGCAGGGCCTTGACCTCGGGGCAGGCCTTCTCGCCCTCGGATTCATGCGGCACGACGTTCCAGGCCACATCGAAATAAGCCTTGGCTTGTGGTTTCAACAGGACCGACGTCGGGGCCGTTCCTTGCGTGAAGTAATTGCCCGGCTCCTGCACCGCCTTAACTGCCGTCAGGGCGCCGCCATGTGCGTTGGCCAGGGTCACGGTCGGATAGCCGGTCAGGGTGCAGACGCCTGTCCCGACGTTCTGAAGACCCAGGGTGGTGACGCGATTACCCATGCCCGCATCCCCGCCCTCGACCGACAGCTTCAGGTCGGCGCCGACACAAGGGGCGACCGGCGCCGGGGCCAGGACCGGGACAGGACGGCTGCAGCGCTCGATCACCGTCGCGGCGGCCTGGGGGTTCGCGCCCAGTCGGCTGAGGGTTCCGCTCTCTTGCCCGTTGCGGCTGGCGGTCCACCATTCCAGCCCCTGCCCGGCGTAGCGGGCGCCGCTGGCCGAGACCGAACTGGTCAGGAAGTAGTCACGCCCGTCGTAGGAAACCCGCGCCGTCTCCGTATCCGGGTAGGTCACGGTGACGACCTTGCCGCTCTCACAGGCGTAGCCGACGGCGGCGGGCGGACTGCCCGGCGCCTCGACCGGGGCCGAAGGCGTGGGCGTCGGCTCTTGCGAACAGGCGGCCACGGTCACCCCGAGACAAGACATCAACGCAACGGCGAACCGGCTCACGGGCGGCCTCTCTGACAGCGTCCCGTCCGAACGCCGCTCTGCGCCAAAGGCTCCGCTTGCAAGGAAATGCAGCGAGGCGGTTGCGTAGTGATACACTATAACATATCAAGTCCGCGACATTGTAACGGGGATGCGTGCCTTGCGACTTCAAACCTTCCTGCTGACCGCCGCCGGGGCCGCCGCCCTCTCGACCTCTGCCTTCGCGGCTGACGACGTCATCCAGACGGCGCAGCAGGACGAACCGACCGAGATCGCGGAGGTCGTAGTGCGCGCCCTGCCGCTGGGCCGCGCCGGCGACGACGTGGGCTCGCACGTCGCCCTGCTGAGCGGCGACGACCTGGTTCATCGCCGCCAGTCGACCCTGGGCGACACCCTCAGCGGCATTCCCGGCGTCAACTCCGACACCTTTGGCGGCGGCGCCAGCCGTCCGGTGGTGCGCGGTCAGGCCGCCCCGCGCGTCAAGGTGCTGAGCGAAGGCGCCGGCCTTATGGACGCCTCCGAAGTCTCGCCCGACCACGCCATTTCCGGCGAGCCCCTGCTGCTGGAAGGCATCGAGATCCTGCGCGGCCCCTCGGCCCTGCTCTACGGCGGCGGCGCCATCGGCGGGGCGGTCAACCTGCTGGACAAGAAGATCCCCACCCGCGTTCCGGCGAACGGCGGCGAGGGCGTGGCCGAGTTCCGACTCGGCTCGGTCGACAACGAGGAAGCGGGCGTGGTCGGCATGACCGTCGGCGCCGGAAACTTCGCCGTCCGCGTCGAAGCCGCTGCCCGCAAGACCGACGACTACAAGGTGCCCGACCGGGACGAACCGCGCCTGGACGGCTCCTACAACGAGACCTCGACAGCGACCCTGGGCGCCTCCTACATCGGCGCGCGCGGCTATCTGGGCGCGGCCTATACCGAACAGACCAGCCGCTATGGACTGGCCGGACATGAGCACGAATTCGAGGGCTGCCACCCCCACGGCGACACGCTGCATTGCGGCGCGCATGACGGCGGGGACGACCACGATCACGACCATGAAGGCGAACACGGCGTCCCCGAGGTGCGGCTGAAGAGCCGTCGCGTCGATGTCCGCGGCGAACTGAGCGATCCCCTGCCCGGCATCGAGAACGTCCGTCTGCGCGCCGGCTATACCGACTATCGCCACGACGAACGCGACGAGGGCGTCGTCACGACCACCTTCACCAACGAGGGTTATGACGGCCGCATCGAGGCCCAGCATCGCGAGATCGCCGGCTTCAAGGGGGTGATCGGCCTGCAACTGAGCAAGAGCGACTTCGCCGCTATCGGCGAAGAGAGCTTCCTGGCCCCCAGCACGACCAAGAACACCGGCCTGTTCGTGATGGAGGAATACGAACTGGGCGACTGGCACCTCGAGGGCGCCCTGCGTCAGGAATGGCAGGAGGCCTCGGCCGTCGGCCTGCCCGACGCCGAGCACAAGCCCTTCTCGATCTCGGGTTCGGCGGTCTGGCACTTCATGCCCGGCTGGACCGGCGCGGTGTCGCTGTCGCGTTCGCAACGCGCCCCCTCGGCGCAGGAGCTCTATGCCGACGGCGTCCACCTGGCGACCAACACGTTCGAGATGGGCGACGCGGGCCTCGACGTCGAAACGGCCGACGCCCTGGAACTGACCCTGCGCAAGACGGCAGGCGCCACCACCGCCTCGGTCAGCGCCTATCACTACATCTATGACGACTACATCTTCGCCCGAACGCTGGATCAGTTCGAGGACTTCCGCCTGATCCGCTACAGCCAGGCCGACGCGACCTTCACCGGCATCGAAGGCGAGGTGCGCCAGCAGCTGACCCCCTGGCTGTCGGCCACGGTGTTCGGCGACTATGTGCGCGGCGAGCTGAAGGGTGACGGTGGAAACCTGCCCCGTATCCCGGCCGCCCGCGTCGGCGTCCGCGCCGAGGCCTTCGCCGGGCCGTGGTCGGGCGACGTCGAGTACAGCCGCACCTTCAAGCAGAACGATATCGCCGCCTTCGAAAGCGAGACGCCGGGCTACAACATGGTCAACGCCACCGTGGCCTATGACGTTGAACTGGCGGGCGTGAAGTCGCAGGTCTTCCTGCGCGGGACCAACCTGCTGGACGAACTGGCGTTCAACCACGCCTCCTTCCTGGCCGAAGTCGCGCCGCAGCGGGGCCGCAACCTGGTGGTGGGGGTCCGCGCCCGCTTCTAGAAATCACGCCTGTCGAAAAAGAGGGGGCGAGGTCCGACGGACTTCGTCCCCTTTCACGTTTGAAGGGGGCTGTCAGTTCCGCGTGACTTTGCGCGTCATTACAGAGCTTTAATCTTGAAGACCCTGAACCGCCATCGTTCGGCGCACATCGGTCTCTAAGCGAGCTGACAGACGCCAACAGGGGGCGGCGTCACTGCCCCCGCGCCTTTGTTTGCCCAGGACTCCGCATGTCCCCTGTTGTGATGATGCTCGCCCTCGCCTCGCTCGATCCCACGGTCGCGGCGACCGATCCCGCGCCGGTCCCGCAGACTCGCCCGCGGCCGGTGGACGAGGAAGAGCCCTACGACCTGGGCGAAATCACCGCCAGCACCGCCAAGCGCGGCGCGGCCATAGGCGATTTCGAACCCGAGCTGGTTCTCGACGAGGAACAGATCAAGGCCTACGGCGCCAGCAGCATTCAGGAGCTGATGACCCTGCTGGAGCCGGTGACGCGCAGCTCCCGCGGCGGCGCGCCGGTCTATCTGGTCAACGGACGACGCATCTCGGGCTTCCAGGAAATCCGCGGCATCCCGCCCGAAGCCATCGAACGCACCGAGATTCTGCCGGAAGAAACCGCCCTCTCCTACGGCTACAGCGCCGACCAGCGGGTCGTGAACTTCGTGCTGAAGGCCAACTTCCGCTCGCTGACCATGCAGGCCAGCGCCCGCCGCCCGGGCGAGGGCGGCCGCACGGTCAGCGATCTGGAAAGCAACATCCTGCGCATCGCGGGCAAGCAGCGCGCGACCCTGGATCTCGAGTACCAGAACGACACCCCCCTCTACGAGACCGAGCGTGACATCCGCCGTAACGACGGCGACCCGACCGCCTACCGGACCCTCCTGCCCAAGCAGGAACAGGCGTCGGTCGCCGGGTCTCTGGTGCGCGATCTCGACGACACCACCGCCCTGACGCTGAGCGCCAGCCTGGAGGACACGTCGCGGCTGGCCTATCAGGGCCTGCCGGGCGTCCAGCTGGTCGTGCCGCCGTCCACCGTCGCTGAAGGCCTCCATCTGAACGCGCCCGACGCCCTGTCGCGCACCACCGACACCCTGGCGGGCAAGGTCGGGGCCCTGGTGGACGGCTATCTGGGCGACTGGCGCTGGACGCTGACCGGTGGCTACGACCGCACCGAGACCAAGACCCGCACCGGACGCGGGCTAGACGAGGACGCGCTGCAGGCCGGGGTGACGGCGGGCGCGATCGATCCGTTCGGCGATGCGAACCTACTGCCGCGCCTGCCCTTCGACACCGCCCGATCCGTGTCCAGCAGCGGCAACCTTGAGGGCGTCATCAACGGAACCGCCTGGGAAGGGCCGGCGGGCGCCCTGACCTCGACCTTCAAGGTCGGCTTCAACACCCAGACGCTGGATTCCGAGAGCCTGCGATATGATGGGCAGCTGCAGACCAGCGTCTTCTCCGAACGTTCGCTGTCGCGCGACCGGACCAGCGCCTCAGGCAATTTCAACCTGCCCATCGCCAGCCGCGACCGCGAGGTCCTGGGCGTGCTGGGCGACCTGTCGGCCAACCTGAACCTGGCCTATCAGGACCTGTCCGACTTCGGCGGCCTGAGCGCCTACACCGTTGGCCTGAACTGGTCGCCGTGGAGCCCGGTCAGCTTCACCGCCAGCTGGTCGGACGAGCAGAACGCCCCGTCGATGTCGCAGCTGAACGACCCGACCATCTCGACCCCAAACGTGCCGGTCTATGACTTCGCCACCGGGCAGTCGGTCAACATCACCCGCATCGAGGGCGGCAACTCCGGCCTGTCCGAAGAGACCAAGCGCATCCTGAAGCTGGGCTTCAACCTGACGCCGCTGAAGGACAAGGACCTGCGGCTGACGGCCAACTACAGCCGCACCGAGATCGAGGGCTCCATCGCCGCCTTCCCGACCATCACGCCGGAACTGGAAGCCGCCCTGCCCGAGCGCTTCGAACGCGACCTGGACGACAACCTGATCTCGATCGACGCCCGTCCGCTGAATTTCCAGAAGGCCGAGCAACAGGAAATCCGCTGGGGCCTCAACTTCTCGACCCCGTTCGGCAAGCCTGATCCGGCGGCTGCGGCACGGATGGGCCAACGCGGTCCAGGCGGCGGCGGTCCGGGCGGCGCCCGTCCAGCCGGCGCCTCCCCTGCCCCTGGCGGCGGTCCGGTCGTGATGCGAATGGAAGGCGGCCCGCCGCCGGGCGGCGGCGCCGGTCCTCCTCCGGGCGGCGGTATGCGGATGCAGATGGGCGGCGGGCGCGGCCCGACCATGCAACCCGGCCAGGGCCGCTTCAACGTCTCGCTGTATCACACCTATCGCATCCAGGATGAGATCACGATCCGCGACGGCCTGCCGGTTCTGGACCTGCTGGACGGCGCCGCCATCGGGTCGCGCGGCGGCCAGTCGCGCAACGAGGTCCAGTTCCAGATGGGCCTGTTCAAGAGCGGCATGGGCGGCTTCCTGAACGCCAACTGGAAGGAGTCCACGCGGATCAACGGGGGCTCCACGCCGGACGACGACCTGACCTTCTCGGACCTGACGACGGTCAACCTGAACCTGTTCGCCGACCTGTCGTCGCGTCAGACCTGGGTGGCCAGGTATCCGTGGCTGAAGGGCGCCCGCGTCAGCTTCGGCATCGACAACATCTTCGATCAGAAGCTGGACGTGCGGGACGGAACGGGCGAGACGCCCCTCGCCTATCAGCCCGACTATCTGGACCCGCTGGGCCGGACCTTCCGGGTCAGCTTCCGCAAGATTCTGTTCTGATAAAAAAGGCCCGGTCATCGACCGGGCCTTTTGACTGTCAGTGCGCCTCTTTCGGCGTTTCCATCAGTTCGATCAGGACGCCTCCCATCTCCTTGGGGTGCAGGAAGACGACCGGGGTGCCGTGGGCGCCGATGCGCGGCTCGCCGGTTCCCAGGATGGTCACGCCCTTGGCGCGCATCTGGGCGATGGCGTCGTGGATGTCGGCGACCTCGAAGCAGACGTGGTGCTGGCCGCCCTTGGGGTTCTTGGCCAGGAAGCCGGTGATGGGGCTGGTCTCGTCATAGGGCTCGATCAGTTCGATCTGGGCCGTGGGCGTGTCGATGAAGCAGACCTTCACGCCTTGGGCTGGCAGGTCGAACGGTTCGCCGATCTTGGTCGCGCCAAGGATGTCGCGATACAGCTTGATTGAGTCCGCGATCGAGGGCGTGGCGACGCCGACGTGGTTCAGAGCGCCGATCATCACTTGGTCTCCGCGGGCGCGGGCTGGGCATAGCCCAGACGCAGGTTCAGCTTTTCAATCAGGTCCGCCGCCGTGTCGGCGATCACCGAGCCGGGCGGATAGACCGCGGCCGCGCCCATATCCAGCAGGGGTTGCACGTCCGAGGGCGGAATGACGCCGCCGACCACGATCATGATGTCCTCGCGGCCCAGCTTGGCCAGTTCGGCGCGCAGTTCCGGGACCAGCGTCAGGTGTCCGGCCGCCAGCGACGAGGCGCCGACCGCGTGGACGTTCTTCTCGACCGCGTCCTTGGCCGCCTCGGCGGGCGTCTGAAACAGGGCGCCGGCCGTGACGTCGAGGCCCAGGTCGCCGTAGCCGGTGGCGACCACCTTCTGGCCCCGATCGTGACCGTCCTGACCCAGCTTGGCGATCAGGATGCGCGGCGGACCGCCGTCATTCTCGACAAAGGTCGCGACCATATCGCGAGCGCGGGCGACCTTGGGATCATTGCCCGCCTCCTTGCCATAGACGCCCGAGACGGTCTTCACCGTGGCGATGTGGCGGCCGAAGGCGGCCTCCAGCGCATCGGAAATCTCGCCCACCGTGGCCTTGGCGCGAGCGGCCTGAACCGCCAGCTCCAGCAGGTTGGCGTTTCCGCGCGCCCCGGCCGTCAGAGCTTCCAGAGCGGCGTCGGTCGCGGCCTGATCGCGCTCGGCGCGCAGCTTCTTCAGCTTCTCGATCTGGGCGGCCAGAACAGCGGCGTTGTCGACCTTCAGCATCGGAATGTCGTCGGGCGCAGCGTTCAGATAGCGGTTCACGCCGACCACGGTCTGCTTGCCGGTGTCGATGCGGGCCTGGGTCTTGGCCGCCGCCTCTTCGATGCGCAGCTTGGGAATGCCGGCCTCGATGGCCTTGGCCATGCCGCCCGCCGCCTCGACCTCGGCCATCAGGGCGCGGGCGCGATTGGCCAGATCGTGGGTCAGGCGCTCGACGTAGAAGCTGCCGCCCCAGGGGTCGATGGTGCGGGTCAGCCCCGTCTCCATCTGCAGCAGAATCTGGGTGTTGCGCGCGATCCGGGCCGAGAAGTCGGTCGGCAGGGCCAGGGCTTCGTCGAGCGCGTTGGTGTGCAGGCTCTGGGTCTGACCGCCCGCCGCCGCCATGGCCTCGACCATGGTGCGCGAGACGTTGTTGAACACGTCCTGCGCCGCCAGCGACCAGCCCGAGGTCTGGCAGTGGGTCCGCAGCGACAGGGAGCGCTGGTCCTTGGGCGAGAACTTCTCGGCGACCTTTTCCGCCCACAGCAGGCGGCCGGCCCGCATCTTGGCCACCTCCATGAAGTAGTTCATGCCGATGGCCCAGAAGAAGGACAGGCGCGGCGCGAACCGGTCCACGTCCATGCCGGCATCGACGCCGGCCTTGATGTACTCCAGACCGTCCGACAGCGTGTAGGCCAGCTCGATCTCGGCCGAGGCCCCAGCCTCCTGCATGTGATAGCCGGAGATGGAGATGGAGTTGAACTTCGGCGTTTCCTGCGCGGTCCACGCAAAGATGTCCGAGATGATCCGCATCGAGGGTTCGGGCGGATAGATGTAGGTGTTGCGGACCATGAACTCCTTCAGAATGTCGTTCTGAATGGTTCCGGTCAGGGCCGCGTGCGGCACGCCCTGTTCTTCAGCCGCCACGACATAGAGGGCCAGGATCGGCAGGACGGCGCCGTTCATGGTCATGGACACCGACATCTGATCCAGCGGGATGCCGTCGAACAGGGTCCGCATATCCAGAATGCTGTCGATGGCCACGCCGGCCATGCCGACGTCGCCCTTCACCCGCGGGTGATCGCTGTCATAGCCGCGGTGGGTGGCCAGGTCGAAGGCGATCGACAGGCCCTTCTGACCCGCCGCCAGGTTGCGGCGATAGAAGGCGTTGGATTCCTCGGCGGTCGAGAAGCCCGCGTACTGGCGGATCGTCCACGGATTGCCAGCGTACATGGTCGGGTACGGCCCGCGCATATAGGGGGCGAAACCCGGCAGGCCGTGGATGGCGTCGAGGCCTTCCAGCGCATCGGGACCATAGGAAGTCTCGACCGTCAGGCCCTCGGGCGTCAGCCAGGGATCGCGCGTCGGACCCGCGCCGGTCGCGGTCAGGTCCAGGTCGATCTTGGAGAAGTCGGGGAAGCTCATTGGCTCGCCTCCTCGGACGCGATTTCAAAGGGCGCGGCGAAGCGCACCGGGGTCAGGGCGCCGTGGCGCACGGGCGCATCGACGGGATCGGCGGCCTCGACCGGGGCCGGGCGCGGATCGGGATCGACGTATTTGGTGACGCCGACCATGTGGCGGGCGCCGTCCTTCAGCGCCGCCTCCAGCTGACCGCGCGCGCGTTCGACGCGCGGCTGGATCAGGTGGTGCTTCAGGGCGTCGACCACGCCGCCTTCGGCTTCGATCGACTGGAACTCCTTCCAGCCGGCCTCGGCCAGATCGCGGGTGCGGCTGTCCAGGAACCAGGACCCGGCGGCGGGATCATCGACCCGGCCCAGATTGGCTTCTTCCATCAGCACCAGCTGGGTGTTGCGGGCCTGACGGCGGGCGAAGGCGTCAGGACGGCCCTCGGCGCGGGTGAAGCCGTCCAGCACCACCACGTCGGCGCCGCCCACGGCCCCGGCGAAACCGGCGGCGGTCAGACGCAGCAGGTTCGGCCAGGGATCGCGCGCCGACAGCATCCGCCGCGACGAACGGGCCTCGATGACGGCCGGGGTCTCATGCCCAAAGGCCTTGCTGACGCTGGCCCAGATCAGGCGCATGGCCCGCACCTTGGCCAGGGCGTCGAAATATTCGGCGTCGACCGAGACGCCCAGCACCACGCCCTTCAAGGCCTGTTCGGTGCTCAGGCCCGCCAGAACGGCGGCCTTGACGTAGGCTGTGGCGCTGGCGGCGGCGAAGGCCAGTTCCTGCCCCGCCGAGCCGCCCGCCTCGTGCACCACGCGGCCCGAGGCGAGGAAGAGTTTGGCCTCGGGATAGGTCGGAGCCAGACGCGCGGCCTCCTCGGCGGCCTCGGTCACGGCGGCGTCGATGTCGCCTTCAGCCGCCTCGGCATAGGCCGAAATCGGGTCGAGATGGAATTGCAGCTGGGCGCGGGGCGAACCCTTGGCCACAGCCGACAGGGCCTCGGCGGCTTTCACCCCGTCAAAGCCCGCGTCCAGCGCCACTGGCGCCAGTTCCAGAGCCACGCCGTCGAGCGCGGCGGCCAGCAACGCCTCGTCGGTCGTGAACGCGCCCTTCAGCACCACCGAGGCGGCGCCGTTTTCAAGGTCGGTCAGGACGGCGGCGTTGATCGCCGCCGCCTCATCGCCCTCGACCAGGGTGCGCAGGTCCCACGCCCGCCCCTCGGCGTCCGTGGTGCGCGGCGCGCGAAGCGCCTGCACCCCGGTTGCGTCGGCATAGAGCGGCCGGATGATCAGGCCGTCGGCGTCGAGGTGCAGCAGGCTTTCGATCGCCCGCCCCTTCAGCGCCTTCTCGGCCTGTTCCCGCCACTCCAGCGGGCTCGGCGTGGGAAAGGTCGTCATTTACGCAAACTCCACCAGCACGTCGTCGGCGGCGACCGGATCACCGGCCTTGGCGCCGACCGCCTTCACCACGCCGTCACGCTCGGCCTTGAGGATGTTCTGCATCTTCATGGCTTCAATGATGGCGACGGTTTCGCCCGACTTGACCTCCTGGCCGACAGTCACGGGGATGTCGACGACCAGACCCGGCATGGGCGACAGCACCAGTTTCGAGGTGTCGGCGGCGACCTTTTCAGGCAGGCGCTGATACATCTCGGCGGCGCGGGGCGTCAGGACGCGAACGCGGGCCTTGGCCGCCCGGTGACGGATGTCAAAGCCGTCCGGCGCGCGCTTCACCTCGGCGGTGAAGGGCTCGTCGTCCAGCACGGCCTTGAACTGGGCCATGCCCGGACGCCAGTCGATTTCCGACAGGGTCAGGTCGCGCTCGTCCAGCGAGATAACCAGATCCTCGGCCTCGTCATAGGACAGCGAAACGTCGTGGGCCTCGCGGTCGATCAGCACGGTCCAGTCGGTGCGTTCCGACGGATCGCCCGCCTGCTCGGCCAGGACCTCGTTCATCGCCGCGGCCACGGTGATGAAGATGTCCTTCTGCGCCTCGCTGGGGGCCAGGCCGTGGAAGCCCTCGGGGAACTCGTCCTTGATGTAGCTGGTCGACAGCTCGCCGGACTTGAAGCGGTCCTGATCCATCACCGCCGACAGGAAGGGCACGTTGTGGCCGACGCCCGACAGGTGGGTGTCCTCCAGCGCGCGGGCCATGCCCTCGACGGCGGCGTCGCGCGTCTCGCCCCAGGCGCACAGCTTGGCGATCATGGGGTCGTAGAACATGCTGATCTCGTCGCCCTCGCGGACGCCGGAATCGTTGCGGATCGTGTAGTCGCCCCCAGCACTGGAGTGATCGCCTTCCTCGGGCTGCTCATAGCGCACCAGACGGCCGATCGACGGCAGGAAGCCGCGATAGGGGTCCTCGGCGTAGATGCGGCTCTCGATGGCCCAGCCGTTGATCGACAGGTCTTCCTGCTTGAAGCCCATGGTCTCGCCAGCTGCCGAACGGATCATCTGTTCGACCAGATCGACGCCGGTGATCAGCTCCGTCACCGGGTGCTCGACCTGCAGGCGGGTGTTCATTTCCAGGAAGTAGAAGCTGCGGTCTTGCCCTGCCACGAACTCGACCGTGCCGGCCGAGTCGTAGTTGACGGCCCGCGCCAGAGCCACGGCCTGATCGCCCATGGCCTTGCGCGTGGCGTCGTCCAGCAGCGGCGACGGCGCCTCTTCGATGACCTTCTGGTTGCGGCGCTGGATCGAGCATTCGCGGTCGAACAGCGAGACGATGTTGCCGTGCTTGTCGCCCAGCACCTGAATCTCGATGTGGCGCGGATTGACGATGAACTTCTCGAGGAAGACCCGGTCGTCGCCGAAGGCGGTCAGGGCCTCGGCCTTCACGGCGGCGAAGCCCTCGGCCATGTCGGCGTCGGAATGGGCGACGCGGATGCCCTTGCCGCCGCCGCCGGCGCTGGCCTTGATCATGACCGGATAGCCGATCTCGTTGGCGATCTTCACCGCCTCTTCGGTCGACTCGATCAGGCCCATGTGGCCCGGCACCGTCGAGACGCCCGCTTCGGCCGCGAACTTCTTGGACGTGATCTTGTCGCCCATGGCCTCGATGGCGTGCGGGTTGGGGCCGATGAAGGTGATGCCCTCAGCCTCCAGACGACGCGCGAAGACCGGGTTCTCCGACAGGAAGCCAAAGCCGGGGTGGACCGCCTCGGCGCCCGACTGGCGCACCGCGTCCACGATCTTGTCCTGGATCAGATAGGACTGGGCGGCGGGCGACGGCCCGATGTGGATGGTCTCGTCGGCCATCTCGCAGGCCAGCGAGCCGGCGTCGGCGTCCGAGTAAACGAGCACCGTCTTGATGCCCATCTTGCGGCAGGTCTTGATGATGCGAACCGCGATCTCGCCCCGGTTGGCGATCAGGATTTTGGAGAACATCAGGCTAAGCCTTCAATCGTCATTTAAGGACGTTTTATCTATTGAGAACGGTCTGGAAGATCAGAAGACATTCGATTCAGAACATCTATGCAAACCCCGAATAAGTCTTGAGCCTCAACCATATCGTATATTTTTTCTGGATGCTGCGTCGGGTTTCTAAAATTGCGCCTGATACTATCCAGATGATCGAGGAGGGCTGAATCTGGTGGATTTCGCTTTGCCCGCAGCCCGGAAATCATCGGGCCCCACATCAGTTGACCTCTATTTCGACGAATATGGTGGCAATAAAACTGCTTTAGCACCGCTTCTGTCGCACGAAGCAAGTGAAAAGCCGCAGCCGTCGCTCTTTCAAATACAATACATTTTGCGGCGTCTTCAATATCCCTAACCGGAACATCGTCGATCCTTCCCTTGATGCCCTCCGCAAAAAGCTTCCAAGGGTCGGTCATAAGATTCTCCGTCGAGAATCTCTTTTCGGTAGTCAAATAGGCAAAAAGCCCCAGCGATTCCGCATTTATTGTTGGACGCAATCTGCTAGCCAGTTTCTTTATCTCGTCCGCTCTTTCTTGTCCTATAAGCGAAGAAACATCCTCATTCTCTTCCACGAGATTTTCATTACAGTATTTCTCTAAATCTCTGGCGGCGCGCCGGCTAACTGGGAGGCCAAATTTCTCAAGAGATTCTAGGAGCGAGTTGACGTTTTTTCTTACCCCGCCGGGAGTGCCAACACCCTGGCGCGGAGAAAGACTTTGCAGATACCAAATGTTGGTACCCAAGTATATATACTGCTGAATTGAAACAACTTTCACGATCTCCCCCTCTACAGCGGAATGTTGTCGTGCTTCTTCCAGGGATTGTCCTGGACCTTGTTCTTTAGCGTCCTGAGCGCCTTGATCAGGCGACGACGCGTGCCGTGGGGCATGATGACGTCGTCGATGTAGCCGAGGCCCGCCGCCACGAAGGGGTTGGCGAAGCGTTCCTTGTATTCGGCCTCACGCGCCGCCAGGGCCTCGGGGTCGCCGGCCTCCTTGCGGAAGATGATCTCGACCGCGCCCTTGGCGCCCATGACCGCGATCTCGGCGGTGGGCCAGGCGTAGTTGACGTCGCCGCGCAGGTGCTTGGAGCTCATGACGTCATAGGCGCCGCCATAGGCCTTGCGCGTGATCAGCGTCAGCTTGGGCACGGTGGCCTCGGCATAGGCGAACAGCAGCTTGGCGCCGTGCTTGATCAGGGCGCCGTACTCCTGCTTGGTCCCCGGCATGAAGCCCGGCACGTCCACCAGCGTCACCAGCGGGATGTGGAAGGCGTCGCAGAAGCGGACGAAGCGCGCGGCCTTGCGGCTGCTGTCGATATCCAGAACCCCCGCCAGCACCTGCGGCTGGTTGGCGACGATGCCGACCGACTGGCCGTCCAGACGGCCGAAGCCGCAAATGATGTTCTTGGCGAAGTCGGCGCCGATCTCGAAGAAATCGGCCTCGTCGACCGTCTTCAGGATCAGTTCCTTCATGTCGTAGGGCTGGTTCGGATTGGTCGGGACCAGGGTGTCCAGCGACGCCTCGTCGCGATCCGCCTCGTCATAGCTGTCGCGCACCGGCGGCTTCTCGCGGTTCGACAGGGGCAGGAAACCGATCAGGCGGCGGACCTCGGACAGGGCCTCCAGATCATTCTCGAAGGCGCCGTCGGCGACCCCCGACTTGCCGGCATGGACGCGGGCGCCGCCCAGGTCCTCGTGGCTAACCACCTCGTTGGTGACGGTCTTCACCACGTCCGGGCCGGTCACGTACATGTAGGACGTGTCCTTCACCATGAAGATGAAGTCGGTGATGGCGGGCGAATAGACGTCGCCGCCCGCGCACGGGCCCATGATGACCGAGATCTGCGGGATGACGCCCGAGGCCAGGGTGTTCTGCAGGAAGATGTCGGCGTAACCGGCCAGCGATTCCACGCCTTCCTGAATACGGGCGCCGCCGGCGTCGAACAGGCCAATGATCGGGGCGCCGGCCGTCAGGGCCATCTTCTGGATCTTGACGATCTTGGCCGCGTGGGCGCCCGACAGCGAGCCGCCGAAGACGGTGAAGTCCTTGGAGAAGACATAAACCAGACGACCGCCGATGGTGCCGCGCCCGGTGACGACGCCGTCGCCGGGGATGCGCTGCTGGTCCATGCCGAAGTCGTGGCTGCGGTGCTCCACGAACATGTCGGTCTCTTCGAAGCTGCCTTCGTCCAGCAGGACTTCGATGCGTTCGCGCGCGGTCAGCTTGCCCTTGGCGTGCTGGCTCTCGATGCGCTTGACGCCCCCGCCCAGTTTGGCGGCGGCGCGACGGCGCTCGAGCTCCTCGAGGATGGCCTGGCTCATGGTTTGGGCGACTCCCTGCAATCTTTGAGGATCAACAAGACGCTCCATTGCAAAAAGGCAATCGCAACTTTGCAAAAGGGGCGTAAGTGCGTAAGCCTGCCAAGGTCGATGGACTGTTTTGCAAAGTTGCGATGGCGGAAAAACTCTATCTCGGGGCCAAGGTGCGCAAGCTGCGCGAGGCGCGCGGCTGGACGCTGGAAGCCTGCGCCGGGCGGCTGACCCTGTCGCCCAGCTACCTGTCGCAGATCGAGACCAATCAACGCCCGGCGACGGCGCGGGTTCTGATCGCCCTGACGCGGGCCTTCGACGTGGACGCCAGCCTGTTCGATCTGGACGGCGACGCCCGACTGATCGCCGACCTGCGCGAGGCCGTCACCGACGTCGCCGGTCACGCCGAGGCCCCCTCGCCCGTCGAGCTGAAGCAGGCGGTGACCAACACCCCCCGGCTGGCGCGTCAGTTCCTGGCCCTGCATCAGGACTATCGCCGCCTGGACGAGCGACTGAAGACCCTGAACGAGACCCTGGGCCGGGACGAGCGGGCGCAAGGCTCCCCCGCCCTGCCCTATGAAGCCGTGCGCGACTTCTTCCACTATCGTGACAACTACATCGACGCGCTGGATCAGGCGGCGGAGGCGCTAGCGGAGCAGCTGGGTCTGGGCGCGGGCGGCCACCCCGAGCGCGATCTGGAGGCGGCGCTGAACGACCTGTGCGGGGTCCGTCTGGCCACCGGCGAAGGGCGCGGCGCCATGCGGCGCTTCGATCCGGCGGCGCGCATCCTCTATGTCGACGCCAGCCTGCCCGGCGCGACGCGGTCCTTCCTGATGGCGCATCAGCTGGTCTTGCTGCGCTTCCACGACCTGATCGAGCACGAGCTGGACCGCGCCGCCTTCGACATTCCCGCTGCGCGCGATGTCTGCCGGGTCGGGCTGGCCAACTATGCGGCGGGGGCCCTGCTGTTGCCCTATCGTCGCTTCCTCGAGGCCGCACGCGAGCTGCGTCACGACGTGGACCGCTTACGCAACCGCTTCCACGTCAGCTTCGAGCAAGTCTGCCACCGACTCTCGACGTTGCAACGGCCCGGCTGGCGCGGCGTGCCCTTCTATTTCGCGCGGGTGGACATGGCGGGGAACATCACCAAGCGGCACAGCGCCACGCGCTTCCAGTTCGCCCGCTTCGGCGGCGCCTGCCCCCTGTGGAACGTGCACGAGGCCTTCGGCGCCCCGGACCGCATCCTAGTCAATCTGTCGGAGATGCCCGACGGCTCGCGCTACATCTGCATCGCCAAGAGCGTGTCCAAGCCAGGCGGGTCCTACCTCGAACCCGACCGCCGCTATGCGCTGGGCCTCGGCTGCGAGATCGAACATGCCGATCAGCTGGTCTACGCCGCCGGGCTGGACCTGAACGGCCCGCCGACCCGCATGGGCGTCAGCTGCCGGATCTGCGAGCGCACCGACTGCGCCCAGCGCGCCTTCCCGCCCATCGACCGGACCCTGCGGGTGCCGGACAATGTGCGCGGCGTCATCCCCTACACCCTGAGCTGATCCCCAAAAGAAAGCCCCGCCGGGCGGACCGGCGGTGACGTGCCCCTGAGAATTTCCTCCACGCGGAGCTAGAGTCCGGCCCTTGAAAGGACGGACGGAATGAAACGAGCGAGATTCTCGGAAGAGCAGATC
>NZ_JBOHLI010000006.1:0-76506 GCF_050729455.1 Brevundimonas sp. | reverse complement strand
GCCCTGATCGAGGCGCTGGCCGGTCAGAACGCCTGGGCCGGTCCCGACGGCGAGGCCGCCGCCTCCCTGCTGTCCGCCCTGATCGACGGCGGCGGCGCGCTGGGCGCCGTCAGTCGCGCCGACTTCGCCGCTCTGGTGGCCGGTCTGCTGGGCGAGGAGACCGTGCGCACCGGCGGCGCCACCCACCCGCGCCTGCGCATTCTGGGGGCCATCGAGGCCCGCCTGACCCGCGCCGACCGCATGATCCTGGCCGGGCTGGAGGAAGGCGTCTGGCCTCGTCCCGCCCCGGTCGATCCCTTCCTGTCGCGCCCGATGAGGAAGGCTCTGGGCCTGCCCACGCCCGAGCGGCGTCTGGGCCAGACGGCGCAAGACTTCGTCCAGGCCGCCTGCGCCGACGAGGCCATCCTGATCCACTGCGAACGACGCGGCGGCCAGCCCGCCGTGCGCTCGCGCTGGCTGTGGCGCCTAGAGATGCTGACGCGCGGCGCCGACGCCCCAGCCACCCCGGTCTCCATTCCCGCCCCCGAAGGTCTGGCCGACTGGACCCGCGCCCTGGACGCCCCGCCGCCCGGCGCCGCCCGCTTCGCGCCGCGTCCCGCCCCGCGCCCGCCGGTCGAACGCCGCCCGCGCAGTCTCTATGTCACCCGCATCGAGCGCTGGGTCCGCGACCCCTACGCCATCTACGCCCAGTGGGTGCTGGGCCTGAGCATCATGGACCGGCCCGGCGCCTCGGCCGAGGCGATGGCGCGCGGCAACGCCGTGCACAAGGCCATCGAGCGCATGACCCTGATGTGGCCCCACGTCCTGCCCGACGACTGCGAAGAACAGATCGAGCAGCTGCTGATCGAGGAGCTGACCGCCCACGGCTTCGAAGAGGCCGCCATGGCCCGCGAGACCCCGCTGGCGCGCAACTGCGCTCGCTGGCTGGCCGGGTTCGAGGCCGAGCGCCGGGCGCGCGGCGTCAACCTGCTGATCGAACAGCAAGGCACGATGACCTTCGACGCCCCCGCCGGCCCCTTCACCATGAAGGCCTACGCCGACCGCATCGAGGTCGGGGCTACGGGCGCCGCCATCATGGACTTCAAGACCGGCGCCGCGCCCTCGGCCAAGCAGGTCAAGGCGGGCTTCGCGCCCCAGCTGACCCTGACCGCCGCCATCCTCGCCGACGGCGGCTTCAAGGACACCAATGGGCCGGTCCCCGCCGACGAACTGACCTATGTCCGCGTCGTCGGCCGCAAGAAGGCGGGCGAGGTCGCCGTGCGCGCCTCCGGTCCCGAAGCGGCGGCGCTGGGCGAAGCGGCGCTGGAGGGGCTGAAGAAACGGGTGGCCCGCTTCGACCATCCCGACACCCCCTATGTCTCCTGGGCCGCGCCCCAGTTCATGGGCAATTACGGCGGCAACTACGACCATCTGGCTCGCGTCTGGGAATGGCACGTCGTCGGCGGCGAAGAAGGCGACAGCGAATGAACATCGCCACTCCGCAGATGCGACCCGATCCGCAGATCCGCGCCGCCGATCCGGCCTTGTCGGTCTTCGTCACCGCCAACGCCGGCTCGGGCAAGACCACCACCCTGGTCAGCCGGGTGGCCCGCCTGCTGCTGGGCGGGGCCGGGGCCTCGGCCATCCTGTGCGTCACCTACACCAAGGCCGCCGCCGCCGAGATGCAGGCCCGCCTGTTCGAGACCCTGGGCAAGTGGGCGGTCATGGACGACGCCGCCCTGTCCGCTGAACTGGCCAGGCTGGACGCCAGCGATCCCGCTGGCCTCAATCCCGTCCGCCTGTCCGAGGCGCGGCGCCTGTTCGCCCGCGCGCTGGAGACGCCGGGCGGGCTGAAGATCCAGACCATCCACGCCTTCTGCGAAAAGCTGCTGCGCCGCTTCCCCATCGAGGCGGGCGTCTCGCCGCGCTTCACCGTGCTGGAGAACGAAGCCGCCGTCGCCCTCAGCCATGCCGCGCGCGAGGAACTGGCCCGCGCCGCGCTCAAGGACCCGGACGGCCCGGTGGGTCAGGCCTACAGCCATTTCGCCGTCGAGCTGGACTGGGGCCGCTTCGAGAGCCTGCTGGCCATGATCGAGGCCAGGCGCGCCGATCTGACCGACTATGTCGCCCGCGTCGGTGACGGGGCGGCCCCCGGTCCGCACGCCCTGACCGGCGCCGACCCCGAACTGACGCCCGACGACATCGAGGCCGACTTCATCCGCTGGCTGGACCGGGGCGAGGTCCGCCGCATGGCCGAGCTGATGGCGACCGGCGGCAAGACCGACAAGGACCGCGCCGCCGAGCTGTTCCACGCCCTCGATCACGAGTGGAGCTTCCACGGCCTCGGCGTCGTCTTCCTCACCGGCACGGGCTCGCCGCGCAAGTCGATGGCCACCAAGCAGGCCCCGCCCGACGCGGGCGGCTGGCTGACCGATCTGCAGGACAAGTATCTGGCCACGCTGGACGTGGTGCGCGCCGCCAAGGTCGCCGCCGACACCATCAGGCTGCTGACCCTGGCCGTGGCCCACGCCGCCTTCTACGAGGCCGCCAAGGCCGAGCGCGGGGCGCTGGACTTCTCCGACCTGGTGGCGAAGACGGTCGACCTGCTGACCGAACGCTCGACCGCCGCCTGGGTGCTGTACAAGCTGGACGGCGGCATCGACCACGTCCTGATCGACGAGGCCCAGGACACGGCGCCGGAACAGTGGGCCATCATGCGCGCCCTGACCGGCGAGTTCTTCTCGGGCGAGGAAACCGACCGCACCGTCTTCGCCGTGGGCGACGAGAAACAGTCGATCTACTCCTTCCAGGGCGCCCGGCCGGAACGCCTGCGTCAGGAAGCCCAGGTCTATGACGCCCTGATCCGGGCCTCGGGCTCGGCCTTCGAGGGCGTGCCGCTGGAGACCTCCTACCGCTCGACCGAGGACGTTCTGGCCTTTGTCGATCACGCCTTCACCGATCCCGAGCGGACCCGCGCCCTGGTGGGCGAGGCGGGCGACATTCCCCGCCACCTGCCCGCCCGCGTCGGCCAGCGCGGCAGCGTCGACCTCTGGCCCCTGTTCATGGACGAGGCCCCGCCCGAGCGCGACGCCTGGGACGACCCGGTCGACCAGGAAGGCGTCGCCGGCGCCCGTAAGCGCATGGCCGCCGCCCTGGCCCAGGAGATCAAACGTCAGGTCGAGACTGGGGCGACCGTCTATGACCGTTCGAACCGCCAGCCGCGCGCCAGCGGCTATGGCGATTTCCTGATCCTCGTGCGTCGCCGTGACGCGACCTTCGAAGAGATCATCCGCGCCCTGAAGAGCGCGGGCGTGCCGGTCGCCGGCGCCGACCGGCTGAAGCTGTCCAGCCACATCATCTTCGACGACCTGAAGGCGCTGGCCCGGTTCGCCCTCTTCCCGGGCGACGACCTGTCGCTGGCCGAAGTGCTGCGCAGCCCCTTCTGCGACGTGGACGAGGCCTCGCTCTATGACCTGGCCGGGCGCGAGAAACGTCAGGGCCTGTGGCGCGAACTGAAGAGCCGCGCCGACGAACGTCCCGAATGGCGCCGCGCGCTGGACCTGTGCCTGAGCGCCCGCGCCGCGCGCGACGGCGCCCCCTTCGCCTTCTTCTCGACGCTGCTGAATCGGGTGGACGACACGGGCGTCTCGGGCCGCGCCCGCGTGCTTACGCGATTGGGCCGCGAGGCCGAAGAAGCCATCGACGAGACCCTCAATCAGGTCCTGGCCGCCGAGAACCGGGGCGGGGTGGACCTCGAGACCTGCCTCGCTCTGCTGGAAACCGCCGACGTCGAGGTCAAACGCGAGCTGGAAGGCCCGCGCGGCGAGGTCCGCGTCATGACCGTCCACGGCGCCAAGGGGCTGGAGGCGCCCGTCGTCATCCTGCCCGACACCACCATGAAGGCGAAGGCGCAGGGGCCGAGCCTGATGCCGGTCGCGACCGAAGACGGCGAGGCCTGGCTGATGTGCCCCGGCTCGTCCAGGGAAGACTGCGCCGCGTCGAAGGCCGCCCGCGACGCCCGCGAGGCCCGCGTCAGCGACGAGTCCCTGCGCCTGCTCTACGTCGCCCTGACCCGCGCCCGCGACCGGGTCATCGTCATGGGCCGAGGCTCCAAGCGCTCGCCTGAACCCGGCGACTGGTGGTCGGTCATCGAGGAGACCTTCAACCGCCTCGGCGACGAGGTCCGCACCCTCGACAGCAACGTCCGCCGCTACGGCGTTGATCTCGACGTCCTGCCCGCTGTCGTGGCCGCGACCGAGCAACGCCCCGAAGCCCCCGACTGGACGCGCCAGACGCCCGCCCGCGACGCCGCCGCCCGCTTCGCCTCGCCGTCGCAGATGCAGGAGCAGAAGCGCATCCCCGCCCCGTCGCCGCTGGCGCGCGGCGAAGGCCCCGGCGCCGGGCTCGGCCGCTTCCGGCGCGGCGACCTGATCCACCGCCTGCTGGAACGCCTGCCCGACATCGCCCCCGCCGACCGGCCCGACGCCGCCGTGCGGATGTTGGCGCGCGAACGCGACCTGTCGGACGAGCAGCGCGCCGAGATGATCGGCGCCGCCTTCGCCGTGCTGGACGACGCCCGCTTCAACCCCGTCTTCGGCGCGGGTAGCCGCGCCGAGGTGGCCCTGACCGGCGCCTCGCCCGACCTGCCCTCCGGCGTCTCCATCTCGGGCCGCATCGACCGGCTGGTGGTCACGCCCGAACGGGTGCTGGTCGTGGACTTCAAGTCCAACCGTCCGGCCCCGGATCATGTCGAGGACGCCGACCCGGCCTATGTCCTGCAGATGGCGGTCTATACGGCGGTGCTGCGTCGTCTCTATCCCGAGCGTGCGGTCGAGGCGGCCCTGGTCTGGACCGACGGACCCAAGCTGATGGCCGTGCCGCAAACCCTGATGGACGCGGCGCTTTCAAATGCGCGTTGATTTGTGCGCAAATCGCACCCACATCTGCGGCTGATATCAACGCGCTCAAGCAGCGAGGTCCGGCGGACCGAGCGTTAGCGCACCAAAATGCGTGCTCAAGCAGCTAGGCCCCGCGGGCCGAGCGATAGCACCCCTAAAGGAGAGCCATTCATGGCGACCGTGAAAGTCACCGACGAAAGCTTCGACGCCGACGTCCTGAAATCCTCGACCCCCGTCCTGGTGGACTTCTGGGCCGAGTGGTGCGGCCCCTGCAAGCAGATCGGCCCGGCCCTGGAGCAAATCTCGGACGAGCTGGCCGGTCAGGTGACGATCGCCAAGGTCAACATCGACGACAGCCCCATGACCCCGTCCAAGATGGGCGTCAAAGGCATCCCGACCCTGATGCTGTTCAAGGACGGCCAACTGGCCTCGATGAAGGTCGGCGCCATGCCCAAGGGCAAGATCGTCGAATGGCTGGCCGAGGCCGGCGTCAAGGCCGACTAGAAATTCACCCTTCCCTTCATGGGAAGGGTGGCTGAGCCGTCAGGTGAGGCCGAATGGGGCGGCGTGTCGCAAGATGCGCCGCCTTTTTGCTTTTCCCCGCCTTTCCTCCCTGGCTCGCCCGGGGAAAGCGCCGGGGACAGGCCATTGCATAATAGCAAGACCGCGATACTAGTTATGCAACTGATTGCATAAAGATCGTGCCCATGCCCTATCCCGAACTGCTGAAGCCCCTCGACCTCGGCTTCACCACCCTCAAGAACCGGGTGCTGATGGGCTCGATGCACGTGGGGCTGGAGGAGGTCGAGAACGGCTTCGAGCGCATGGCCGCCTTCTACGCCGAGCGGGCGCGCGGCGAGGTCGGGCTGATCGTCACCGGCGGCATCTCGCCCAACGAGCGCGGCCGCCCCATGCCCTGGGGCGCCAAGCTGACCACCGAGGAAGAGGCCGAACACCACCGCCTGGTCACCAAGGCCGTCCACGCCGAGGGCGGCAAGATCGCCCTGCAGATCCTGCATTTCGGCCGCTACGCCTATCACCCCGACCTGGTCGCCCCCTCGGCCATTCAGGCCCCCATCACCCCCTTCGCCCCCCACGCCCTGACCGGGGAAGAGGTCGAGCAGACCATCGCCGATTTCGTCAACTGCGCCGCCCTGGCCCAGTCCGCCGGCTATGACGGCGTCGAGGTCATGGGCTCCGAAGGTTATCTGATCAACGAGTTCATCGCCGCCCGCACCAACCAGCGCGACGACGAATGGGGCGGCGCCTACGAGAACCGCATCCGCCTGCCGCTCGAGATCGTGCGCCGCACGCGTGAGAAGGTCGGCCCCGACTTCATCATCATCTACCGCCTGTCGATGCTCGATCTGGTCGAGGGCGGTTCGACCGCCGACGAAGTGGCGCAACTGGCCAAGGCCGTCGAGGCGGCGGGCGCCACCATCCTCAACACCGGCATCGGCTGGCACGAGGCCCGCATCCCCACCATCGCCACCAGCGTCCCGCGCGCGGCCTTCGCCTGGGTGACCAAGCGCCTGAAAGACGAGGTCTCCATCCCCCTGGTCGCCACCAACCGCATCAATACGCCCGAGGTGGCCGAGAGCCTGCTGGCCGACGGCTATTGCGACATGGTGTCGATGGCCCGGCCCCTGCTGGCCGACGCTGCCTTCGTGCAAAAGGCGCGCGAGAACCGCGCCGACGAGATCAACACCTGCATCGGCTGCAACCAGGCCTGCCTGGACCACACCTTCGCCGGCAAGATCACCTCCTGCCTGGTCAATCCGCGCGCCTGTCACGAGACCGAGCTGGTCATCGCCCCGGCTGAAACGGCCAAGACCATCGCCGTCGTCGGCGCCGGTCCGGCCGGCCTCGCCTTCGCCGTCACCGCCGCCGAGCGCGGCCATGACGTGACCCTGATCGAAGCGGCCGGCGCGGTCGGCGGCCAGTTCAACATCGCCCGCAAGATCCCCGGCAAGGAGGAGTTCGGCGAGACCCTGCGCTACTTCCGCAAGCAGCTGGATTTGACGGGGGTCAAGGTCCGCCTGAACACCCGCGCCGAGGCGAACGCCCTGGCCGACGAGGGCTTTGACGAGATCGTCCTGGCCACCGGCGTCAGCCCGCGCACGCCCGAGATCGACGGGATCGACCACGCCAAGACCCTGTCCTATCTCGACGTCCTGCGTGACGAGGTTCCGGTGGGCAAGACCGTGGCCGTCATCGGCGCCGGGGGCATCGGCCACGACGTCAGCGAATACCTGGTCGAGCGGCATGAGCCGCCGTCGATCGACCGCTTCTTCCGCACCTGGGGCGTCGATCCCGACTACCGCGCCGCCGGGGGCCGCACGGCGCCGCAGGTCGAACCGGCGGAACGCCAGGTCTTCCTGATGCAGCGCTCGACCGGCAAGGTCGGCGAGCGTCTGGGCCGCACCACCGGCTGGATTCACCGCGCCGCCCTGAAGATGCACGGCGTCGTCACCGCCAGCGGCGTCGCCTACCGCCGCATCGACGACGAGGGCCTGCACGTCACTATCGACGGCGCCGACAAGACCCTGCCGGTCGATCATGTGGTCATCTGCGCCGGGCAGGAGCCCTTGCGCGACCTGCACGACGATCTGGTCGCGCGCGGCTGCTCGGTCCGCCTGATCGGCGGGGCCGACGTGGCCGCCGAACTGGACGCCAAACGCGCCATCGACCAGGGCGTGCGCCTGGCCGCCGCCCTCTAACCGAAGGAAAGCCCGCGTCGGCGAGCGCGGCGTGAAAGGCATCGACTTCATCCGCTTCAACGAAGACGGCCAGATCGTCGATTTCGAAGTCATGATGCGCCCCCTGAACGGGGTTCAGGCCATGGCCGAGGAAATGGGCCAGCGCCTCGGCGCCCTGCTGCAGGGCTGACCCCACCACGACCGTCACCCTCGGGCTTGTCCCGAGGGCCTATCGTTCCGCCACGCGCCTCGGGTCGTTGAGACGACGGGCGCAATCCAGGCGACGAAGCTCAGCGCTTGCAGCCGCCATAGGCCCTCGGGACAAGCCCGAGGGTGACGGGGTTTTTGAGTGCCGCGCCTAGACCGGATACGTCTCGGGGCTGGCGCCCAGCACCTCGCCGGCCAGATAAAGCGAACCGCAGATGACGATGCGGCCCGCGCCCAGCGCCAACGCCCGGTCCAGAGCCTCGTCCACCGAGGCCGTCGGCAGGGCGCCGAAGCCCCGTCCCTGCGCCACCGCAGCCAGGGCCGCCGGGTCGGCGGCGGCGCCGTCGAAGGCCACGGTGAAGACCTGGGCGTCGACGCCCTTCAGCGCCTCGAAGAAGCCGCCCGCGTCCTTGTTGGCCAGCATGGCGACGATCAGGGCCAGGGGGCGCGGGGCCCGCGCCTGACGCTCGGCCAGGGTCCGGGCCAGGGCGCGTCCGGCGTGGGGATTGTGCCCGCCGTCCAGCCACAGCTCGGCGTCGGCGGCTTGGGCTTTTTCGGCATAGGGCCCCGCCGTCAGCCGCTGCATCCGCGCGGGCCAGCGCACGGCTTTCAAGCCCGCGGCGATGGCGGCTTCGGGCAGGTCCAGCTCCAGCGCGGCGGCCACGGCCACGCCGGCGTTGTCGAACTGATGCGGCCCGCTCAGCGCCGGGGCCGGCAGGTCGAGGAAGCGCTCCTGATCCTGATAGACCAGCCCGCCGCGCTCGGCCCAGGCGTCGAAGTCCACGCCCATGACGGTCAGCGGCGAACGGACCTCGGCGGCGCGGCGTTCGATCACGGCCATGACGGCTTCGGACTGTCGGGCGATGACGCCGCGCGCCCCGGCCTTCAGGATGCCCGCCTTCTCGGCGGCGACGCCCTCGATCTTGTCGCCCAGGAACTCGGCGTGATCCAGATCGACGGGGGTGATGACGCTCAGCAGCGGCCGGTCGATGACGTTGGTGGCGTCCAGCGAGCCGCCCAGCCCCACCTCGATGACAGCCAGATCGGCGGGGGTCTCGCTCATGGCCACAAAGGCGGCGGCGGTCGTGCTCTCGAACACGGTGGCCTCGCCCGACACGGCTTCAATGCGATCCAGGACGTCGTTGAGATAGTCGTCGCTGATCAGCGTCCCGGCTAGCCTGATGCGCTCGTTGAAACGCACCAGATGCGGCGAGGTGTAGGCGTGGACCCGCAGGCCTGCCGCCTCGGCGATGGCCCGGATCAGGGACACGGTCGAACCCTTGCCGTTGGTTCCGGCGACATGGACCACCGGCGGCAGGCGATCTTGCGGATCACCCAGCGCCGCGCACAGCGCCCGCATCCGGTCCAGCGACAGGTCGATGCGCTGGGGATGGCGCGCGCGCAGGCGTTCCGAGATCGGGTCCATGCGGCGCCCTTAGGCCGCCTTGCGCTTGCCGCCCATCAGCATGGACAGGATCTGGCCCAGCGTCGTCGGCAGGTCGCCGCGCGCCACGACCTTGTCGACCATGCCCTTGCCCTGCAGATACTCGGCGCGCTGGAAGCCCGGCGGCAGTTTCTCGCGGATGGTGGTCTCGATCACGCGCGGACCGGCGAAGCCGATCAGGGCGCCCGGCTCGGCCAGGTGGACGTCGCCCAGCATGGCGTAGGAGGCGGTGACGCCCCCCGTGGTCGGGTCGGTCAGGACGACGACGTAAGGCAACTGCGCCGCCTTCACTTCCTGCACGGCCAGGGTGGTGCGGGCCATCTGCATCAGGCTGAGCGCGCCTTC
The DNA here is from genome assembly GCF_050729455.1 of Brevundimonas sp. Classification (GTDB taxonomy): domain Bacteria; phylum Pseudomonadota; class Alphaproteobacteria; order Caulobacterales; family Caulobacteraceae; genus Brevundimonas. Next base: position 66,934 of record NZ_JBOHLI010000006.1, on the reverse strand, counting down.
CTGCATCCGCGCGCCGCCGGCGGCGGTGAAGCAGACGAAGGGCACGCCGCGCTTCACGGCTTCACGGGCGGCGGCGACGAAGGCCTCGCCCGCCGCCATGCCCAGCGACCCGCCCATGAAGGTGAAGTCCTGGACGATGACGACCGCGGCCACGCCGTCGATCTTGCCGAAGCCGATCGCCATGGTGTCCTTGCGGCCGGCGGCCTTGCGCGCCGCGTTCAGGCGGTCCTTGTAGGGCTTGCCGTCCGAGAACTTCAGCGGGTCTTCCGGCACGTCCGGCGTGTCGATGCTCTCGAACTGACCGTCGTCGAAGGTGGCCTTCAGGCGCGTCGGCGCATTGATCCGCATATGGCGGCCCGACGGCGTGACCCACAGGGCCGCCTCCAGGTCCGGGCGGAACAGCATCTCGCCGCTGTCCGGGTCCTTGACCCACAGATTGTCGGGCGTGTCGCGCCGGCTGACGATCTTGCGCACGCCCGGAGCGAAGCGGGACAGCCAGCCGCCGCGCGGCTTGTTCTCAGGATTCTTGTCGACCATGAGCGCGCCTTTAGACGGTTTCCGCGACGGAAGCACTAGCACGAGCAGTGCGAACTGCATCGGCCAGAGCCTTCACCCTGGCCAGAACGCGGGGCACGGCGGGTTCGTTCGCCGCCAACGCGGCGGCCACTTCGTCGACGAAGACCGAGCCGGCCACCACCGCATCGGCCACGCGGGCGATCTCGGCGGCGCGTTCGGGCGTCTTGACGCCGAAGCCGACAGCGACCGGCAGGTTCGCGGCCCTGCGGACCCGTTCGACGGCGGGGGCGACAGCGGCGGCCTGGGCCTCCTTCACGCCCGTCACGCCCGCGACCGAGACGTAATAGACAAAGCCCGAAGTGCCGCGCGCGATGACCTTCAGCCGGTCGTCGTCCGAGGTCGGGGTGGCCAGACGGATCAGCGACACCTGGGCCGCGTCCAGCGCGGCGGCCAGAGGCCCGGCCTCTTCCGGCGGGCAATCGACCACGATCAGCCCGTCCACGCCCGCCGCCGCCGCGTCGCGCGCGAAGGCTTCATAGCCATAGCTTTCCACCGGGTTCAGATAGCCCATCAGGATGACCGGCGTGGCGTCGTCGCCCGCCCGGAAGTCCGCCACCAGATCCAGCGTGCCACGCAGGGTCATCCCCGCCGCCAGCCCGCGCAGAGCGGCGCGCTGGATCGGGGGCCCCTCGGCCATGGGATCGGAGAAGGCCAGTCCCAATTCGATCAGATCGGCCCCGGCGGCGGGCAGGCCGCGCAGGATCTCCAGCGCCTCGTCCCGGCTGGGATCGCCGGTCATGACATAGGGAATAAAGCCAGCCCGGCCCTCGGCCTTCAGCGCGGCGAAACGGGCGTCGATGCGAGCGGTCGTCACTGGGGCGTCGCTCCAGCCGCCGCCGTCTGGCCGGCGCAGACGTTGCCGGGGATGGTGGCGAAGCCGAGGTAACCCGGCGCCTCCGGCGCCGAGGGGCGCGCGGTGTCGTAGAAGGCCACCATCTGCAGACCGTCGCAGACGCCGCCGTCCTTGCGCTTGATGAAGACGACGCGGTTGTCGTCGCCGCCCGCGACCAGCCAGCCCTGCCCCTCGAAATGGGCGACATAGCTCTCGGCCAGGGCGCCGACGCCCGCGAGCGGCGCGGTGACGCAGAAGGCGCGGCCGTTCAACCCGTGCAGGTTGCCGCAGTCCGGCGCCGCCTGGGCCACGCCCAGCAGAGGCGTGTCGGCGGCGGGCGCGCCCTGCGGCCCCGGCGCAGCCTGAGCGGCGGACGCCGGTGTTTGCGCCAGGGCCAAGGTCGGCGACACGGCGGCGGCCAGGGCCGCGATCAGAAGGGTCTTCATGCTCAAAGCTCCACGCCCAGATGCTTGGCCACGGTGAAAATGTCCTTGTCGCCCCGGCCCGACAGGACCAGGACCACGTCGCCGTCCTTGCCGACCTCCTTCGCCACCTCGCCGATGCGGGCGAGGGCGTGGGAGGGCTCCAGCGCCGGGATGATGCCTTCCAGCCTGGACAGCATCTGGAACGCCTCCAGCGCCTCGTCGTCGGTGGCCGACAGGTACTCGCCGCGCCCCAGATCATTCAGCCAGGCGTGCTCCGGCCCGATGCCTGGGTAGTCCAGACCGGCCGAGATCGAGTGGCCTTCCAGAATCTGACCGTCGGCGTCCTGCAGCAGATAGGTGCGGTTGCCGTGCAGCACGCCGGGGCGGCCGCCCTTCAGGCTGGCGGCGTGTTCGGGGGTGTCCAGACCATGGCCCGCCGCCTCGACGCCGATCAGGCGCACGCCCTCGTCCTCGATGAAGGGGTGCATGGCGCCGATGGCGTTGGAGCCGCCGCCGATGCAGGCCACCACGGCGTCGGGTAAGCGCCCGATCTGGGCTAGCGACTGACGCCTGATCTCCTTGCCGATGACCGACTGGAAGTCGCGCACCATGGCCGGATAGGGGGCCGGGCCCGCCGCCGTGCCGATGATGTAATAGGTGTCCTCGACGTTGGTGACCCAGTCGCGCATCGCCTCGTTCATGGCGTCCTTCAGCGTCGCCGCCCCCGCCGTCACCGCCTCGACCTCGGCCCCCAGCAGCTTCATGCGGAAGACGTTGGGCTGCTGACGTTCAACGTCGACTGCGCCCATGTAAACGGTGCAGGGCAGGCCGAAGCGCGCGCAGACGGTGGCCGAGGCCACGCCGTGCTGACCGGCGCCGGTCTCGGCGATGATCCGCGTCTTGCCCATGCGCCGGGCCAGCAGGATCTGGCCCATGCAGTTGTTGATCTTGTGCGCGCCCGTGTGGTTCAGGTCCTCGCGCTTCAGCCAGATCTTGGCCCCGCCGAAATGGTCGGTCAGACGCTCGGCGAAATAGAGCGGGCTCTCGCGACCGACATAGTGGGTCAGGAAGCCGTCCAGCTCGGCCTGGAAGCTCGGATCGGCCTTGGCCGCCTCATAGGCCGCATTCAGCTCGTGAATCAGCGGCATCAGGGTTTCGGGCACGAAGCGGCCGCCATAGGGACCGAAGCGGCCCTCGGCGTCGGGCCAGCTGTAGGACTCGGGGGTATTCGACAGATGTGCGTTCACGAGCGGCAGTCTTTCGCGGGAAGGCGACGAAATCAGGACCGGGATACGGCCTCAAGGAAGGCGCGGATGCGGTCAGGGTCCTTAACACCGGGTTCGCTTTCGACGCCAGAGGAGACATCGACCAAAGGCGCCCCCGAAATCCGCACCGCCTCGGTGACATTTTGCGGATCCAGCCCGCCTGCGAGGAACCAGTTTGCCGGCAACGCGCGATTTTGCATCAGCGCCCAGTCGAACGAAGCCCCCACCCCACCCGGCAGGTTGGAACCCTCGGGCGGCTTGGCGTCGAACAGCAGATGATCAGCCACGTCGGTCCAGTCCTGTACGGACGCAAAGTCGGCCTCGCTGCGGATCGGCAGGGCCTTGATGATCCCCGCCCCCGTCAGCCGTCGCACCTCGGCGGCGCGCTGCGGCGTCTCATGACCGTGCAGCTGGATCAGGTCCGGCCGCAGGATCAGCCCCACCTCGGTCAGCAGGGCGTCGTCGGGATCGACCAGAACGGCGACGATCTTCGCCCGCTTGCGCGCCCGGTCGAACAGGGTCGCGGCGTGCAGCGGCGGGATATGCCGCGGGCTCTTTTCAAACACCACCGCCCCGACAAAGGCCGCGCCGCCGTGCAGCGCCGCCTCCAGCGTCTCGGGCGTCGTCAGTCCGCAGATCTTGGCCAGGGTCATAGGATGGAGGTGCGCGAGAGCGGGCGCGGGGTCAAGCTCAGGCGAAGATCAACTCGATCTGTTCCGGCGTCAGCAGCCGCCACTCCCCCGGCCCCAGATCATCCGGCAGGACCAGCCCGCCCAGCCGCTCGCGGTGCAGGGCCTCGACGTGGTTGCCGGCGGCGGCGAACATGCGGCGCACCTGATGATAGCGCCCCTCGGTCACGGTCAGCAGGGCCTCGGTCGGCGACACCACTTCCAGAACGGCGGGCGACAGCGGCTTGTCCTCGCCCTCCAGCACCAGATCGCCCGAGGCGAACAGCGCCCCTTCGGTCCCGGTCAGGGGCCGCGCCAGCGTCGCCCGGTAAACCTTGGCCACATGCCTCTTGGGCGAAATCACCCGGTGCAGCAGGTCGCCGTCGTCGGTCAGCAGCAGCAGGCCCGAGGTCTGCTTGTCCAGCCGCCCAATGGTCGAGATGGCCGGGTCGCGACGCTTCCACCGATCCGGCAGGATGTCATAGACCAGAGCCCCGTCTTCCTTGCGCGAGCAGGTCATGCCCAGCGGCTTGTTCAGCAGCATGACCAGACCGGCCACGGGGTCCAGCGGCTCGCCGTCGATCTCCATCCGGCTCGGCAGGTCGGGCGTCACCGGGATGCGTTTGGACACATCCGTTAGATCAGCGCCGTCCAGCACGATGCCGCCCGCCTTGCCCATGCGCGCCATCTCAGCCCGCGAGCCGTAGCCCATGGAACCCAAGAGTTTATCAACGCGGCTCGTGGGTGTTTTGGCGGCCACTACTTCACCGCCTCAAAGATCTTGTACCCGCCCTTGTCGAGCACCGGCTTCACCCGCTTGAAGGCGGCGTTCAGCTCGGCCTCGTAGGGCAGGTGCCGGTTGGCCACCAGCCACAGCACGCCGCCGGTCTTCAGCAGGGCCGCCGCCTGACGGATGAAGTTCTGGCCCAGACGCCGGTCTTCCGTGCCGCCGTCGTGGAAGGGCGGATTGCTGACGATGAAGTTCAGTTCGCCCGCCGTCGGCAGGGTGCGCACGTCGGCCCATTCAAAGCTGACGCGCGGGTCCTCGACGTTCTTCTTCGCCGCCGCCACGGCGCGCCGGTCGATGTCGACCAGACGCAAGCTCGTCACCGCCGGCGAGCGCAGCGCCACCAGCGACAGAGCCCCGAAGCCGCTGCCCAGATCGGCGCCCGCGCCCTTCATCGGCGGCATGACCCCGGCCAGCAGGGCCGTGCCCGGATCGACCCGATCCCAGGCGAAGACGCCCGGCTGCGACCAGGCTTCCAGCCCCGCGACCTGTTGCAGGGCGCCCGCCTTGATGGCCGCATCCAGGCCCTCGATCGTCTCGGGACGCATGACGACGCAGCGGCGATGGTGCGCCTTGGCCGTCTCGCCGAACTCAAGGCCGAAATCCTTCAGCTCCTTGCCCAGACGCGAGCCGCCCTTGCTCTTGTGCGCCATGACGTCGAGGCGTCCGCCGACCTTCAGCGCCCGCAGCGCCATCGCCAGGGTATAGCGCCGCTCCACCACGCCCGGCGGGGCGTAGATCATCGCCTCGTCCACCGAACCGGGGGCGAGGTCTTCCAGCGCAGTCGCGCCGGGGATCAGGGGCGAGGTCTGCACGGCCCCGGTCGGAACGTCGAACACTGCGGGCGGGCGGCCATAGAGGATCGTGGTCATGGGGGAGCCTATAGCGACATTTCTGCTTCCCTTCTCCCCTCGATCTTTTCCGCTCATCCCGGCGAAGGCCGGGATCCAGATTGTAGGGCGCGCCGCTGGTTCAGAAGGCGCAATGTCGCCCTTCAAGGCTGACCCGACCGTCATTTCATCTGGATCCCGGCCTTCGCCGGGATGAGCGGTGCTGGTGGAAGACGGGAGAAGCGGGTGACACCCCGGAACGGATCAGGCACAACCCGCCGATGCTCGCAGACCCCCGCCGTTCCGCCCCGCCCGCCCCGCTCGACCTGAGCGCCGCGCGCGAGGTTCTGGGCCGGGTCTGGGGCCACGCCGATTTTCGCGGCCTGCAAGCCCATGTCGTGGCCGAGGTTCTGGCCGGGCGCGACGTCATGGCCGTGTTGCCGACCGGCGGCGGCAAGAGCGTCTGCTATCAGATTCCGGCCATCCTGCGCCCCGGCGTCGGTCTGGTGGTGTCGCCGCTGATCGCCCTGATGACCGATCAGGTCGAGGCCCTGAAGCAGCAGGGCGTGGCCGCCGCCCGCCTCGATTCCGGCGTGCCGATGGAGGAACGCTCCGCCATCTGGCGCGCCGCCCGCTCGGGCGAGCTGGACCTGCTCTATGTCTCGCCCGAAGGCCTGGCCGCCGGCTCCATGCTGGAACGCCTGTCCGAGATCGACCTCAGCCTGATCGCCATCGACGAGGCCCACTGCGTCTCGCAATGGGGCCACGACTTCCGTCCCGACTATCGCTCGCTGGGCCGTCTGGCCGAGATCTTCCCCGGCGTCCCGCGCATCGCGGTGACGGCGACCGCCGACGCCCGCACCCGCGACGACATCCTCGCCTCGCTGCGCCTCGGCGAGGCCCGCGTCTTCGTCGACAGCTTCGCCCGACCCAATCTGCAACTGTCCGCCGAGCGCAAGATCAACGGCAGCCGCGCCCGCACCGACGCCGCCGTGGTCGATCTGGTGCGCGAGCGGCGCGGCAAGTCGGGCGTGGTCTATTGCGGCAGCCGCGACGGCTGCGAACGCGTGGCCCAGACCCTGCGCGACGCCGGGACCAACGCCATCGCCTATCACGCCGGTTTCGACGCCAAGGACCGCGACAGGCGGCTGGAGCGTTTCCTGGCCGAGGACGGCGCCGTCATGGTCGCCACCATCGCCTTCGGCATGGGGGTCGATAAACCCGACGTCCGCTTCGTCATCCACGCCGATCCGCCCGGCAGCCTCGAGGCCTACTGGCAGGAGATCGGCCGCGCCGGGCGCGACGGCGAACCCGCCGAGGGCATCACCCTCTACGGCCCCTCCGACATCGCCTGGTCGCTGCGCCGCCTCGAAGGCCGGCCGATGGCCGAGGAGGTCAAACAGGTCCAGACCCGCAAGGTCCGCCAGCTGTTCGCCATGCTGGACGGCGCCGTCTGCCGCCCCCAGGCCGTGCGCCGCTATTTCGGCGAGGCCGACGCGCAAGCCTGCGGCGTCTGCGACATCTGCGGCGATCCGCCCGCCACCTTCGACGCTGTGGTTCCGGCGCAGAAGGCCCTGGCGGCGGTGCAGCGTCTGGGCGAACGCTTCGGCCGGACCCGCGTGGTCGACCATCTGCTGGGCAAGACCAAGGACGTCCAACACTGGGAATCGAGCCTGTCCACCTGGGGCATCGGCGCCGACCTGTCGCTGACCGCCTGGCGCGACGTCATCGACCACCTGCTGTTCGAGGGCCTGCTGGTCGAGGACCCGAACGAGGGCAAGCCCATCATCCAGCTGGGCGATCCCGAGGCCGTCCGCGCCGTCTATCGCGGCGAGCGTCCCATTCAGGTGCGCAAGGCCCCGGTCCGCGTGATCGAGGCCGAACGCCCGCGCCGCAACGCCGGCTGCAACCTGGCCGCCGAGGCGCTGGACACCGACGTCCGCGCCCGCTTCGAGGTCCTGCGCGCCTGGCGCCGCGACCGCGCGGCCGAGCAGCACGTGCCGCCCTATGTCATCTTCCAGGACAAGACCCTGGTCGAGATCGCCCTCAGCGAACCGCGCGACCTCGACGCCCTCGGCCGCATCTCCGGCGTCGGCGCGGGCAAGCTGGAACGCTACGGCAAGGGCGTGCTGGAGGCGTTGCGCGCGGCGGACTGAACCGTTTGAATGGCGTAACGACGCTCGACGATTCGAGCGCAGCGGGGGCTGGTCATGGCGGAAATCAAATCATTCGGCTTCTGGCGTCTGCTACGCAGCGACGCCAGCGCCCATATCCAGCTTTACCGGCGCGGAACGCGGCGCAAGTCCGGCCGCGGCCTCGCCTTCTGGTTCGCCCCCGACGGCGCCTCCATCGCCCAGCTGCCGATGGACGACCGCGAACTGCCCTTCCTGTTCAAGAGCCGCTCGCGGGACTTCCAGGAAGTCACGGTCCAGGGCGTCGCCGTCTGGCGGATCGGCGACCCGGAAGCCATGGCCGACCGCATCGACTTCAGCATCGACTTGCGGAACGGTCTCCATCTGGGGCGGCCCGTCGAGCAGATCGAAAGCCTTCTGGCCGGCGTCATGCAACAGCACGCGGCCCAGTATCTGACCGAACTCGAGGTCGGCGAGATCCTGACCAACGGCGTACGCCCCCTGCATGAGCGGATCGCCGCCAGCATGCTCGCCTCGCCCAAGCTCGACGAGATGGGCCTGACCGTCATCGACATCCGCATCGCCGACATATCGCCTGCCAGCGAACTGGAACGCGCGCTGAAGACTCCGACCTTCGAACGGCTCCAGCAACAGGCCGACCAGGCCACGTTCGAGCGACGGGCCCTTGCGGTCGAAAAGGAGCGCGCTATCGCCGAAAACGAACTGTCGAACCAGATCGAACTCGCGCGCCGCCAGAAGCAACTGATCGAGCGCGAGGACGACAACGCTCGCGGAAGAGCCGAAGCCGAGGCCGCCGCCAAGTTGATCGCGGCGGAAGGCGAGGCCCAGCGCATTCGCACCATCCAGCAGGCCAAGACCGAAATGGAACGCGCCCGCGTCGCCATCTACAGCGACCAGCCGCCGGGCGTGATGGTGGGGCTGGCCGCCCAGGAATTCGCCGGCAAGCTGCACAGTATCGAGCATCTGAACATCACGCCGGACATGCTGTCGGCGCTGCTCGGCGGCTACCTCAACGGAAAGCCCGCCCCGATCTCCAGGGGCTGATCAGTGGCCACCCTCCAGCCTCGCGCCGTGCTGGTCACCCGCGACACCGACTGGGAGCGTCTGCTCGCCGCCCACGCCACGCGGGAGCAGGCGCGCTTCTTCCTGAAGACGCGCGGCCAGGACATCGACGACATCCAGCGTCGGCACGAAGCCTTTGTCCAGGTGGTGCGCACGGTTCGTCAGGCGGTCCCCGACGATTGGCGCGTGGCGCGGGTCGGGCGCGCCGACCTCGACCGTTTCCTGTTCACGCCGGAAGACGTAATCGTCGCTGTGGGCCAGGACGGACTGGTCGCCAACCTGTCCAAATACCTCTCCGGCCAGCCGGTTCTGGGCGTCAACCCGGCTCCGGACGTCAACGAGGGCGTCCTGGTCACCCTGAGGCCGGATCAGACGCGCCAGGCCCTGCGCGCAGTCGCATCGGGCGACGCCCGAATCCAGTCCCGCACGATGGCCAGCGCCGTTCTGGACGACGGCCAGTCCCTCACGGCCCTGAACGAAATCTTCGTCGGCCACCGCTCGCATCAGTCCGCTCGCTACCGCATCGAGTTCGATGGGCGAGGTGAGGATCATTCTTCGTCTGGCGTCATCATTGCGACCGGAACCGGGGCGACCGGCTGGGCCCGCTCCATCCTCACCGCCACCGGAAAAAAGATGAAGCTGTCGCCGGTGGATCAGCGACTGGGCTTCCTGGTCCGCGAACCCTGGCCCAGTGTGGCGACCCAGGCCGATCTCGTCTCGGGGCTCGCGTCCGCCGCCTCCGCCCTGATCATCACCTCGCGGATGAACGACGGCGGCGTGATCTTCGCCGACGGCGTCGAGCAGGATCATCTGGATTTCGGTTGGGGTCGACAGGTGCGGATCGCGCCGGCGTCGGCCACGCTCCAGCTGGTGATCGGCGCCGCGTCATAATCCCAAGCGCGACCGTGCAGGCGACCACCACCGCTCCGGCGCCGAAGCCTCAGCGCAGGAAGCGCTCGACCGCCGCCTGGAAGCGGCGCGGCTGGTCGATCATGACCATGTGCTCGGCCCCTTCGATCCGCTCGAAGGCGGCCGGGCGCGGCAGCGAGCGGTAGCCGGCGCGGAACAGGCCGTCGATGTGGCTGCGCGGGCTGCGGTCGTCAGCGCTCCAGCCATAAACGACCGTAACCGGGGCTGTGATGGCGGGCAGGCGCGACCGCAGGTCCACGGTCATCACCTCATACAGCCCCTGCGCCAGGGTGCGCCGGTCGCCGCCCTGCCAGCCAAGCGTGCCGAACAGGTTGTCCGCCGCCCCGCCCATGTCCGCCCCCAGGCTTGCGGCCTGGGTCTTCAGCGCCTCGTCGCCGAACAGCAGGACGCCCTGATAGGCCAGCCGCGCCAGGGGCTCGACATCCCCCGCCGTCGCCCCCGCGCTGATCAGCGACGGGAAGAAGGGCGAGGCGTCCACGACCATGACCCGACCGATGCGCGGCCCCGCGTCGGCGGCGACCCTCAGGGCGATCTGCCCGCCCATCGAATGGCCGATGACGGCGGGCCGCGTCAGGCCCTGTTCGGCGATATAGCGCCGGATCTCGGCCGCCGCCGGGCCGCCGACCAGGCCGGAGCCGTTGGCCTCGGCCGATACCTCGCCGAACCCTCGCACCGTCACCAGGTGCACCCGATAGCGGTCGTCCAGGGCCGCCGCCGTGCGCGCCCACACCGCCGAGGTCGAGGCCAGGCCGGGGATCAGGATCGCGTCCAGCCCCGCCCCACGCGTCTCGACCACGATCCGTTCAGAGGTGAAGGATGCAGGCTCTCGGGCGAGAGCCGCGCCCGGCGCGGCCAGCAGCAGAACAAGCGTCAGGAGCAGTCGAGCCATGCCCTGAACCTGCCGTCCGATCACGGCGATTTCTCGGCGCGCCAGGGCATTGTGTTTCGCACATTTCAGGTGTGAAGTCCGCTCATCCTGGGGAGGACCAAACATGAAACTCGTCATCCTGACCACCATCGCCGCCCTCGCCTCGCTGTCAGCCGCCAGCGCGGCCGGCGCCGAGGAATGGAACGCCTTTTCGCGGAACGCTCGAATAGTCTATCTCGCCGACGTCGCCGCCATCGCTACCGTGGGCGACACGACTGGAGTTCGCGTGGCCCGTCTACCTCTACAGTCGCCCGCCGGCGACTACAGCCACAAGGTGGACGAGTACGAAATCCGCTGCGGCGCCAAACAGTCGCGCATCATCGTGGAGGTCGAGTACGGTCCCGACGGGGCCGAGCTGGAGCGCTATCCGGAACCAGATGCCGCCTGGGACGACATTCGTCCGAACAGCCTGGCGTCCTTCCTGCAGGCCATAGCCTGCGAGGGCGCACGCGCCGACGGCGCCAACGCCGCGTCGATCAAGGCCTTCATCGACGGCGGACGCGGCCGGTAACCGCCGTCTCGGTCGGCCCTAGGCAAGGAGAGCCACGGGCCGGATCGGGTCAGGACAGCCGGTCGCGGAATTCCGTCCAGTCGAACTCGCGAACCATCCGCAGTTCGTCCGTCGCGCTGTTCCACAGGGCGATGGCTGGCAGGGGCACGCCGTTGAAGGTGTTGGTCTTCACCATCGAATAGTGGGCCTGATCCAGGAAGGCGAGGCGCGTTCCGGGCACAGGGCGCTGGGCGAAGACGTAGTCGCCGATGATGTCGCCGGCCAGGCAGGACGGGCCGCCCAGGCGCACGGCGACGCCCTCTTGGGGCTCATGCAGCATGGCCGGGCGATAGGGGGCTTCGATCACGTCCGGCATGTGGCAGGTGGCCGACAGGTCGGTGATGGCGATGGGCATGCCGTTGTCGAAGACGTCCAGCACCTCGCCGATCAGGACGCCGGCGTCCAGGGCCACGGCCTCGCCCGGCTCCAGATAGACCTGCACCCCGTGGCGTTCGGCCACGTCGTTCAGGAAGGCGACCAGACGGTCGGTCTGATAGTCGGCGCGGGTCACGTGGTGGCCGCCGCCGAGGTTCAGCCACTTCACCCCGTCCAGCAGGGGGGCGAGCCTGGGCTCCACCGCCGCCCAGATGCGGGCCAGGGGCTCGAAATCCTGTTCGCACAGGGCGTGGATGTGCAGGCCGTCGACGCCCTGCATGTGCTCGGGCTTCAGCTGCGACACCGGGAAGCCCAGGCGCGAGCAGGGCTGGGCCGGGTCGTATTTGGCGACCTCGCCCTCGGAATGTTCGGGGTTCAGCCGCAGGCCGATCTCGAAGGTCTCGCCCGCAGCACGCGCGGCGGCGATCAGGTCGGCGAAGCGCGCCACCTGATCCGGCGAGTTGAAGATGACGTGGTCGGACAGGCGCAGGATCTCGGGCAGATCCTCGGCCTTGTAGGCGGGCGAATAGGTGGTCAGTTCGCCCTTGTAGAATTCGCGCGCCAGCCGCGCCTCCCACAGACCGGAGGCGCAGACGCCGTCGAGGTATTCCCCGACGACGTCCGCCAGCGACCACATGGAAAAGGCCTTGAGCGCCAGCAGCACTCGCGCGTTGCCCCGGTCGCGCACGTCCTTCAGCACGGCCAGATTGCGCCGCACCGCGACCTCGTCCACCACGAAGGCGGGCGAGGCGACACGGTTCAGGTCGAAGTGCGCGAAGGCGCCCGGATCACCGGCCTTTGTCTCCATGGGCTGGGTTTCCATGTGGTCTTACTCGGGTCTTAGAAGGCCAGCGGAGCGTCCAGCTCCTCGACGGTCCACGGCAGGCCATGCTGGTTCAGCATGTCCATGAAGGGATCGGGGTCCAGCTGCTCCATGTTGAAGACGCCGGCGCCCGACCACTTGCCGGTCAGCATCATGGCCGCGCCGATCATGGCCGGAACGCCCGTGGTGTAGCTGACGGCCTGGTTGCCGGTTTCGGCATAGGCGGCTTCGTGGTCGCAGATGTTCTTGACGTAGAAGGTCTTGGCGACGCCGTCCTTCTCGCCGGTGGCGATGGTGCCGATGTTCGTCTTGCCCTTGGTGATCGGCCCCAGCGAGGCGGGTTCCGGCAGCAGGGCCTTCAGGAACTCGATCGGGATGATCTCGCGGCCCTGGAACATCATCGGCTCGATCGAGGTCATGCCGATGTTTTCCAGCACTTCCAGGTGCTTCAGGTAGGAGTCGCCGAAGGTCATCCAGAAGCGGATGCGCTTAATCTCCGGGTAGAACTTGGCCAGCGACTCCAGTTCCTCATGGTACATGAGGTACATGTTCTTCTGACCGACGCCCTCGAAGTCGAAGGCCTGCTTGTGGCTCAGGGCCGGGCCCTCGACCCACTGGCCGTTTTCCCAGTGACGCGAGTTGGCGGTCACTTCGCGCAGGTTGATTTCCGGGTTGAAGTTGGTGGCGAAGGGCAGACCCGTGTCGCCGCCGTTGCAGTCCAGGATGTCGAGCGTGTCGATCCGGTCCAGCAGGTGCTTCTTGGTGTAGGTGGCGAAGACCGAGGTCACGCCCGGGTCGAAGCCCGAGCCGAGCAGCGCCATCAGGCCGGCTTCCTTGAAGCGCTCCTGATAGGCCCACTGCCACTTGTATTCGAACTTGGCTTCGTCGCGCGGCTCATAGTTGGCCGTGTCGAGATAGTTCACGCCGGCGGCCAGACAGGCGTCCATGATGGCCAGGTCCTGATAGGGCAGGGCCAGGTTGACCACCAGGGCCGGCTTGACGGCCTGAATCAGAGCCGTGGTCGCGGCGACGTCGTCGGCGTCGATCGCCGCCGTGTCGATGGTCACGCCAAAGCGCGACTTCACGGACTCGGCGATGGCGTCGCATTTCGACTTCGTCCGGCTCGCCAGCGTGATGTGCGAGAAGATGTCCGCATTCATCGCCATCTTGTGGACGGCGACCGAGCTGACGCCGCCAGCCCCGATAACCAGCACCCTGCTCATGTGTGCTTCTCCTGAAGTCTGAAAAACTCTGGCGGCATCGCCGCCGCTATAAAGGGCGGGGCTCTTAACACGATGATGACAGGACCGCTAATCACCCCTTGCGGACACTGAACGTCAGACGTCGACGGCGGCGTCCAGGGCGTTGTCCTGGATGAACTCGCGGCGGGGTTCGACCACGTCGCCCATCAGCTTGGCGAACAGGTCGTCGGCGTCGTCGCCGTGCTCGACCTTGACCTGCAGCAGGGTGCGGGCGTTGACGTCCAGCGTCGTCTCCCACAGCTGCTCGGGGTTCATCTCGCCCAGACCCTTGTAGCGCTGGATGGCCATGCCCTTCTTGCCGGCGTCCAGCACGGCGTTCAGCAGGTCCAGAGGCCCGCGGATCGTCGTGGACTTGTCCTTGCGGCGATAGACGGCGGGCTTGTCGAACAGGCCCTCGAAGACAGCGGCGCGTTCGGCCAGGCGGCGGGCGTCCAGCGAGCGGCCCAGCTGTTCGTCCAGCACGATGGTTTCGGTGACGGCGCGACGGACGCGGCTGAACATGACCCCGCCCTGCTCGGCGCGACCGCCCGACCAGGGGCCGTCGCCTTCTTCGGCGTAGAGGTTCAGGCGTTCGGCGGCGCTGGCGGCGCGGGCTTCCAGTTCGACGCCGCCCTCGGTGAACAGGCCGGCCAGAGCCCCCTGCTCGATGGCGAAGGCCGGAGCGCGGGCGGCCAGACGGTCGACCAGGGCCTTGAAGGCCTTGGCCTCGCGCACCAGGGCCTGCAGGTCCAGACCCATGCGGCGCTCGCCGGTCGACAGGTCCAGTTCGGCGTCGGCGCAGCCCTCCTCGATCAGGTAGGCGTCCATCTCCGCCTGGTCCTTGACGTAGCGGTGCTGCTTGCCCTTCGACACCTTATAGAGCGGCGGCTGGGCGATATAGACGTGGCCGCGTTCGATCAGCTCCGGCATCTGACGATAGAAGAAGGTCAGCAGCAGGGTGCGGATGTGGGCGCCGTCGACGTCGGCGTCGGCCATCAGGATGATCTTGTGATAGCGCAGCTTGTCGGCGTTGAAGTCGTCGCGGCCGATGCCGGTGCCCAGGGCCAGGATCAGCGTGCCGATCAGCTCCGACGACAGCATCCGGTCAAAGCGCGCGCGCTCGACGTTGAGGATCTTGCCGCGCAGGGGCAGGACGGCCTGGTTCTCGCGGTTGCGGGCCTGCTTGGCCGAGCCGCCGGCGGAATCGCCCTCGACGATGAACAGTTCGGACTTGGCCGGATCGCGTTCCTGACAGTCGGCCAGCTTGCCGGGCAGGCTGCTGATTTCCAGCGCCGACTTGCGCCGCGTCAGGTCGCGCGCCTTGCGGGCGGCTTCACGGGCCGAGGCGGCTTCGATGATCTTGGACACGATCATCTTGGCCTCGACCGGGTGCTCCTCGAACCAGGTGGACAGGCCTTCCGAGCACAGGTTCTCGACCGCCGGGCGCACCTCGGACGAGACCAGCTTGTCCTTGGTCTGCGAGCTGAACTTGGGATCCGGCACCTTGACCGACAGGACGCAGGTCAGGCCCTCGCGGGCGTCCTCGCCGGTCGGCGCGACCTTCTCCTTCTTGGCCAGGCCCGAGCTCTCGATATAGCTGCCCATGACGCGGGTCAGGCTGGCGCGGAAGGCCGACAGGTGGGTGCCCCCATCCCGCTGCGGGATGTTGTTGGTGAAGCACAGCATGGTCTCGTGGTAGCTGTCGTTCCACCACAGGGCCAGGTCCAGCTCGATGCCGTCCTTCTGGCCGCGAATGACGATGACGTCCTTCAGGATCGGCGTCTTGGACTTGTCGAGGTGGCGCACGAAGGCTTCGACGCCGCCCTCGTAGTGCAGCATGATCTCGACCGGCTCGGCGCCGCGATGATCCGACAGCTTGATGACCACGCCCGAGTTCAGGAAGGCCAGCTCGCGCAGGCGATGCTCCAGCGTCTTCAGGTCGAAGTCGATGTGGCTGAAGGTGGTGACCGAGGGGAAGAAGGTGACCTCGGTGCCGGTCAGCAGACGGCCCTTGTCCTCGCGCATCGGCGCGTCGCCGACGACCGCCAGCGAACGCACCGTCTCGCCGCGCTCGAAACGGACGGTGTGCTTCTTGCCTTCGCGATAGACGACCAGCTCCAGCCAGTCGGACAGGGCGTTGACCACGGACACGCCCACGCCGTGCAGGCCGCCGGACACCTTGTAGGAGTTCTGGTCGAACTTACCGCCGGCGTGCAGCTGGGTCATGATGACCTCGGCGGCGGAAATGCCTTCCTCGGCGTGGATGGCGGTCGGGATGCCCCGCCCGTTGTCGGTCACGGTGACCGAACCGTCCTCGTTCAGGGTGACCGTCACCAGGTCGGCGTGACCGGCCAGGGCCTCGTCGATGGCGTTGTCCACCACCTCATAGACCATGTGGTGCAGGCCCGAGCCGTCGTCGGTGTCGCCGATATACATGCCGGGGCGCTTGCGCACCGCGTCCAGGCCTTTGAGAACCTTGATGGAATCAGCGCCGTATTCCGGCGAGGCGTCAGTCTGGTCGGTCATGAAAACGTCGGCTCAGGGTCCGCGGACGGACAGGGAAAAGACGGCCTCTCAGCCGTCCGCATCAGGTCGCAAATCACCGCGCCCCGACGCCGATAACATATAGGAAATTTGACGGGAAAAGCCACTCTTTCCCCTTCTCCCCTTGAGGGAGAAGGTGGGCGCCGGAGGCGCTCGGATGAGGGGTGTCGGCGCGAGGTTTCAGGAGCAGCAGAACAGGCCAGCAAAACCGCCAAAAGGCGCCGCCGTCACCCCTCATCCGTCTCGCTGCGCGAGCCACCTTCTCCCTCAAGGGGAGAAGGAGAAAGCAACGCCCCGCCTTCCACCGAAACGAACTGCGCCCGGCCTTCCAGCGCCGCGAACAGACTGCGCTCGGTGCCGGTCATGAAGGCCTGCAAGCCCAGGGCCTCGATCTCGTCGAACAGGGCGGCGCGGCGGGCCTCGTCCAGATGGGCCGGAGCCTCGTCCAGCAGCAGGACGGGCTGCGCCTTCACTCCCCCGTCCTGACCCGCCAACCGCCCGACCTGGGCCAGGATCAGGTTCAGCACCAGGGCCTTCTGCTCGCCCGACGAGCCCTCGGCGGCGGGCCGGTTCTTCTCGCGATGGATAGCCGTCAGGTCCGAGCGATGCGGCCCGAACAGGCTGCGCCCCGCCGCCGCGTCGCGCCCCCGCGCCCGCATGAAGCCCTCGCCCAGCATGGACAGGATGTCCGCCTCGTCCACCCCCGTCGCCGCCATCTCCTCGGCCGGACCGGTCAGACCCAGATCAGCCTGGGGAAAGGGCCGGTCGTCGCGCGCGTCGATGCCCGCCTGCAGCGCCGCCAGCGCCCGCGTCCGCGCCGTCGCCGCCCGCGCCCCGGCCTCGGACAGCCGCGCCTCCAGCGCGTCCAGCCACAGGGGATCGGCGGGTCTTCCCTCCGCCCCGTCGGTCAGCAGCTTCAGCCGCTCGCGCAGGGCCTTTTCATAGGTCGAGACCGTGGCCGCATGGTCGGGATCGGCTGCGAACACCAGGCGGTCAAAGAACCGCAACCGCCCCGCCCGCGCGTCGGAAAACAGCCGGTCCTGCTCAGGCGTGGCCCAGACCGGGCGCAGGTGATCCAGCAGCCGTCCCGGCGGGGCCGTCTCGCCGTCGATGCGGACGATCCGCCGCGCCGCGCCCGGCGTCTGCACGCCCGTGCCCAGACGCACCTCTTCGCCGTCTTCATCCAGCGTCACCATGACGGCCCAGGCCCGGCCTGTGGCCTCGCCCGGCTCGCGCCGCCCCATCTCCTGCGCCGTCGCCCCGCGCAGCCCCTTGCCGGGGGTCAGCAGGCTGATCGCCTCCAGCAGATTGGTCTTGCCCGCCCCGTTCGGCCCATGCAGCACCACGGCCCCGCCGGAAACCGGCAGGCTGGCGCTCGCATAGGAACGGAAGTCGGTGAGGGCGAGGGAGGTGATCAAGGAGGTTACATAAATCCGCTCATCCCGGCGAAAGCCGAGACCTAGAAGCGTTGCACGTCCAGTTCGGAGCCGTCTGTCTGGAAAAGACCTCTCGTCGACTTTCCATCGCGATCGACCAACGAGCAGTCCACCGTCGTGACACCCGCAGCGAAGCTGCTCCAGCGGCACCCGCCAGTCCCCTCCACCTGGACAGGAGGACCTCCCGCCCTGAAAAGTAAGACCCGATCAATCGGTTGCATAATGACAGCGCCGTCCGAGATTCGCGCCCTCCCGTCGCCCTCAAAACTTAGGGCGCAGCATTCCGGCGTAATGGCGAAAGCGACGCTGGCTCGACCATCGACGTAACTCCTGACGAGCACCGAACCCTGACAGTCAGCGCTGAAGTCCGCTTCCGCAAAGCTGAGCGCCGCACAGACGCCGCGCAGATTGATAGACGACTGCGGCGCTTCGTCCTGAGCCACCGCCACGCCTGCTGACAAGCTGGCGGAGGCCAAGAGAAGAGCCGCAAAGCGCACACCTACACCCGCAGCGGCATCAGCACGTACTGCACGCCCACATCGGCGGGGTCGAGCACCAGGGTCGGCGACGCCGGGTCGGCGAACTTGAAGTGGGCGGTTTCGCCGGTGATCTGGCCGGCGACGTCCAGCAGGTAGCGGGCGTTGAAGCCGATTTCGAACGGCTCCTCGGAATAGCCGATCTCGACCTCCTCCTCGGCCTGACCGGCTTCCATGTTGCGCACGGTCAGCTTCACCCGGTCGTTGTCGAAGGCCAGCTTCACCGAGCGGCTCTTCTCGGCCGAGATGGTGGCCACGCGGTCGACGGCCTTGGCGAACAGGGCGTTGTCGATGTCGGCCTGCTTGTCATTGCCCTTGGGAATGACGCGCAGATAGTCGGGGAAGGCGCCGTCGATGACCTTGGAGGTCAGGCTGGCCTCGCCGAACTCGAAGCGGATCTTCTGGGCCGAGACCTGGACCTCGACCGGACCGGCGCCGTCGTCCAGCAGACGACGGACCTGATCCACAGTCTTGCGCGGCACGATGACGCCGGGGCCGCCCGCCGCGCCTTCCGGCGCCGGGGTCTCGGCCAGGGCCAGGCGGTGGCCGTCGGTGGCCACCGCGCGCAGCAGGGGAATCCCGCCCTCGGCCACCGTGTGCAGATAGAGGCCGTTCAGATAATAGCGCGTCTCCTCGGTCGAGACGGCGAAGCGGGTCTTGTCGATCAGACGGGCCAGATCTTCCTTGGGCAGGGTGTAGCGCGCGCCCGAGGTCTCCGTGGACATGACCGGGAAGTCGCCCGCCGGCAGCACCGGCAGGTTGAAGCGCGAACGCCCGGCCGAGATCAGCAGACGCGGATCATCGCCCGAATAGGTCAGCGAGACCTCGGCGCCGTCCGGCAGCTTCTTGACGATTTCATACAGGGTGTGGGCCGGGGCCGTGATCTGGCCCTCGACGTTCACCTGGGCCTCGGCCTCGTCGACCATCTCCATGTCGAGGTCGGTGGCGGCGAAGGACAGGCGGTCGCGCCCGGCGCTCAGCAGCACGTTCGACAGGATCGGAATGGTGTTGCGGCGCTCGACCACGCTCTGAACGTGCCCGAGGGCCTTCAGGAGCGCGGAACGTTCGATGGTCAGCTGCATGTGGTCTCGCCCGGGCCGCGACGCCTTTATCAGCGTCGCCGTAAGGATGGGCTGGAACACTAGCGCATTGAGCGGCCGGGGCAACGGGGGGCCGACATCCGACGACGTCTGCCCCCGCTATCCACAGGCCAAAACCCCTGAACCCGCTCATCCCGGCGAAGGCCGGGATCCAGATGCAGACGCCGCGGCTGGCTATGAGGGCCAAACAGCAGCCTCCCCCCGCAAAACGGCGCGCCTTACAATCTGGGCCCCGGCCTTCGCCGGGGTGAGCGAAACGAGGGTCTAGCCGCGCCGCTTGCGCGTCACTTCCCTTTTTATCCGCGCAGCTTGCGCGTCAGGGCTTCCACGTCGCGAGCGATCTGCTCTTCCTTCGGCATCAGCTCTTCGATCTTGCGCACGCCGTGCAGGACGGTCGTGTGATCGCGCCCACCGAAGCGACGGCCGATGTCGGGATAGGAGCGGGTCGTGTGCTGCTTGCACAGATACATGGCGATCTGGCGCGGGCGGGCGATGGCGCGGGTGCGACGCTCGCTCAGCAGATCGGCCTGCTTCAGGTTGAAGTGGTCGGCGACCGTCTTCTGGATCTCGTCCACCGTGATGCGGCGCTCGGGCCCGCCGCGCAGGGCGACGCCCAGCAGGCTCTGGGCCTCGTCGACCGTCAGGGCCGACAGGCGGGCGCCGGCGACGGCGGCCAGGGTGTTCACCGCGCCTTCCAGCTCGCGCATCGAGCCGGGGGTGCGGTCCACCAGATGTTCCAGAACGTCGGCGCGGGCCTCGCCCGAAACGACGCCCAGCTTGGCCAGGGCGTTCAGACGTGACTGGGCCACGGCGATCTTCAGCGTGCGGTCGGCGGCTTCGACCGGGCAGGTCAGGCCGGCGGCCAGGTGGCTGCGCAGGCGCGGCTCGACGTCGGTCAGGGCGGTCGGGGCGCGGTCGGCCGACAGGACGATGCGTTTGCCGTCCTCGATCAGGGACGTCAGGGTGTTGAGCAGTTCTTCCTGGGTCGAGGTCTTGCCGCCGACGAACTGGACGTCGTCCAGCAGCAGCATGTCGGCCGAGCGCAGGCTTTCCTTGAAGGCCGCGGTCGAGCGGTCCTGCATGGCGCGCACGAAGGTCGAGAGGAAGCGCTCGGCGGTCAGATAGACCACCTTGGCGTCGGGGCGCAGGCGCTGCGCCTCCCAGGCGATGGCGTTCAGCAGGTGGGTCTTGCCGTAGCCGTAGGGGCCGCAGAAGAAGACCGGGTTGAAGTGGCCGTCGGCCCAGCTGGCCACCTGCCTGGCGATCGCCAGGGCGAAGGCGTTGCCCTGGCCCTCGACGAAGCTGTCGAAGGTCAGGCGCTCTTGCAGGCCGGCGGCGCGGACGGCGCGGGCGCCGTCGGTCGAGGGCGCGAAGGAAGACGCAGGCATGGCCGAGACCGGCTGCGGAGCCGCCACGCCGCCCACCGAGGCCAGGCGCGGGGCCTCGCCGGCGGGGAAGGCGGTCGCCGGCGGGATCGAGCCCACCTCGGCGCGGCAACGCACGTCCAGACGACGCGACAGGCCGTCCAGGCCCAGCCACAGCTCGTTCATGCGACGCAGGGCGTTCTTGCGCACCCAGTCCCGCGCATAGGCGGTCGGCGTCACCAGGATCAGGTTGCCGTTCGCATCCAGACGCACGGCCGAGGGCGCGATATAGCTGCTGAAGGGCCCGTCGCCGATCTCGGTCTTCAGGCGGCCCGCCGCCTCGCTCCAGATACGGTCAGGATCCGTCATGCCCGTCATTACTGCGCCCCCGATCATTCTCAGACACCCGCCAGAGTTAAGTTTTGGTCCACCGAACGAACGCCCTTCGAAGCCGTCAAATCCGGGACGACTTCTCCTGCCCCGCGAAGCCAGGCTTCGCGAGTGGGGTCGTACTCACAGACAGACATCTCCCGCCGAGGGAAACCTTTGATTTCCCTCGCCTTCATCCAGACCGGATGGAAGTGCGTTACCCCTCGAACTTACGCACAGCGCGGCGGAGATCAACGCTGATTCGAGTCGAGATTCGCACTTAAATTGTTTGACTCCGGCAAACCTCGGCCACGCTTAGGAAAATGGCGATTTCGCCCCATTTCCGAACGCCGGATTCCGTCGGGCACTTAGCGCCGGACAGCAAGACGGCGAGGGAGCTTGCGCTTCCTCGCCGTTGAAATCGTTAGATTTTCTTGCGACAACCCTGTTACGGGTAGTCCGAACCCATCAAATGACGTCGTTTGACAAAGGCGTGAAAGCCCGTCCCGACGCCCCCGATCAGGCGGCCGACAGCTTCTTCAGCTGGGCGGCCAGGCGCGAAACCTTGCGCGAGCCGGTGTTCTTGTGAACCACGCCCTTCGACACGGCGCGCATCAGTTCCGACTGGGCCGTGATGAAGGCGGCCTTGGCGGCGGCGGCGTCGCCACCCGTCAGGGCTTCCTGGAACTTACGCAGGTAAGTACGGACGCGGGTACGGCGGGCCTTGTTTACTTCGGTCCGCGCTTCGATCTTGCGGATCGCCTTGCGGGCGCCTGCATTGTTGGCCATCGGGTAAAACCTTCGAACGAAAACGCCGCGAACCCACGTCCACGGCGAGGAAATCTCAAGAGCGCGCGGCTATAGCGGAAAGGCTCTGAGCGGTCAACGCGACTCCGACTCAAGTTTGCGCCAGCCCCAACCCGCAAGGGCGCCCAGAAAACCGCCGGCGAGCCAGCACGCCGCGAAGGTTCCGCCGACAACCAGCAACCCCATCGCCATACCCCACTGATGCTCACGCGAGCCGAAACCCTCCTTCACCCCGCCCCACAGGACAAAGACGACCACCCAGCCGACCAGGATCGCCCCCAGCCCGCCGACGGCCGCCCATTTCGCCCAGCGCCCATATCCCAAGGCGTGAGTCAGAGCCGCCGCGACCGCGGTCAGCACCAACATCACGCCCGCGACGGACAAGGCTCCTAGCGCCCCGTGAAGGCGGGTTTGCGCTTCTCGACGAAGGCGGCCATCCCCTCCTTCTGGTCCTCGAAGGCGAACAGGGAGTGGAACAGGCGGCGCTCGAACACCACCCCTTGCGCCAGGGTCGTCTCGAAGGCGGCGTTGACCAGCTCCTTGTTGGCCATGACCGCCAGGATCGACTGCCCGGCGATCTTGGCCGCCGTCGCCCGCGCCTCGTCCAGCAGGACGTCGGCCGCCACCACGCGCGAAACCAGACCGGCGCGCTCGGCCTCGGCGGCGTCCATCATCCGGCCGGTCAGGCACATGTCCATCGCCTTGGCCTTGCCCACGGCGCGGGTCAGGCGCTGCGAACCGCCGATGCCGGGCGCCACGCCCAGGTTGATCTCGGGCTGGCCGAACTTGGCCGTCTCCGAGGCGATGATGAAGTCGCACAGCATGGCCAGCTCGCAGCCGCCGCCGAGGGCATAGCCCGACACCGCGGCGATGATCGGCTTGCGGAAGCTCGCCACCCGGTCATGGGCGCGGGCGAAGAAGTTGCCGCGATACATGTCGGCATAGGCCTGATCCGCCATCTCCTTGAT
Organism: Brevundimonas sp.; assembly: GCF_050729455.1. Classification (GTDB taxonomy): domain Bacteria; phylum Pseudomonadota; class Alphaproteobacteria; order Caulobacterales; family Caulobacteraceae; genus Brevundimonas. Next base: position 44,365 of record NZ_JBOHLI010000006.1, on the reverse strand, counting down.
GTCGGCCCCGGCCGCGAAGGCCTTCACCGAGCCGGTCAGGACGATGCAGCGCACGCTGTCGTCGTCGGCCACGCTCTCGAGGAAGTCGCCCAGCTCGCCCGTCAGGGTGGTGTTCAGCGCATTCAGCGCCTCGGGCCGGTTCAGGGTGACGACCGCATAGCCCTCGGCATGGCGTTCAATCAGCAGGGTGGAATAGGCGTCGGCCATCAGGCGCTCCTCACTATATCTGTTCGCAGGAGGTCTAGCGCCTCAGCCCTCCCACTGGAACACCTCGCCGATCTCGACGCCGAAGACCTGGGCGATGCGGAAGGCGGCCTCCAGGCTGGGCGAGTACTTGCCCTGCTCCATGGCCACGATGGTCTGGCGCGTCATGCCGATGCGCGCGGCCAGATCGGCCTGGGTCATTTCCCCGGCGTGGAAGCGCAGTTCACGGATGCGGTTCCTGATGGGGGGCGGCGCCTTGCCCATCACCGCCCCCGCTTCAGCAGGGTCAGACACAGGGCCCAGCGCGCCAGTTCCGACAGCATGATGCAGCCCAGCACCGCATTGGCCAGCACCACCAGACCATTGCCGGGGATCATCCACCGCGCCAGCCCCTCGGGCCTCACGCCGCCCCAGAAGCCGACGCCGTAGGCGACGCTGGCCACCGTCACCAGCAGACCGATCAGCAACATCAGCGAGACATGGCTGGCCTGCAGCGTCGCCAGCCCCTCGCGCTCGTCCCGCGCCCGGCGCTCGGCCTTGGACGTCGTCAGCATGGCCAGGGCCGTCAGCCCCGTTTCCAGCACCACCACCGCCACGAGCCCCAGGACGAAGAGCCCGCCCATGTCGGCGGCGAAGTCGGCCTGTTTCAGCCCCCTGGCCAGCACCCGCTCAAGAAACTTCCAGCCATAGACGCCCCAGACCGCCAGCCCGGCGACGATGGCCACCCACAGATGCTTCTCGCGAAAGCTCATGACGCGCTCCTCGCTGCTGTCGCGGAGCGAATGTCACATCACGCAGACATAATGTCTATTATTTTTTACATCACGTCCAATTTACCAGACACGTCACGTCTTCTGGCAGACCGGACAGAAGAAGGTCGAGCGTCCGCCCTGAACCACGCGCCGGATCACGCCGGAACAGCCCTCGGTCCGACACGGCGCGCCCTCGCGGCCATAGACGTCGAAGCGGTGCTGGAAATAGCCCTGCCCGCCCTCGACGTTGGCGAAGTCCTTCAGGGTCGAGCCGCCCGCCGCGATGGCGTCGGCCAGGACGTTCCTCACCTCGGTCGCCAGCCGCTCCAGCCGGGGCCGGCTGACCTTGCCCGCCGGGGTCAGCGGCGAGATGCGGGCGCGATAGAGCGCCTCGCACACATAGATATTGCCCAGCCCGGCCACGATCCTCTGGTCCAGCAGACTGACCTTGATGTTCTGCGCCTTGCCCGCGAAGGCCTCGGCCAGATGGGTGGCGGAGAAGGCGTTGCCCAAGGGCTCCGGCCCCAGCCCCGCGAACCAGGCGTGCCCCTCGACCGCCTCGGTCGAAATCAGCCCCATGAAGCCGAAGCGCCGCGCGTCGGCGTAGCCCAACCGGGTCAGCACCCCGCCTCGCTCGGCCGTCAGGCTCATGTGCTCGTGCTTGCCCGGCGCCGCGTCCTCCAGGGTGAACCGCCCGGTCATGCCCAGATGCGTCACCCAGGTCTCGCCCGTCGACAGCGGAAACAGCAAATACTTGGCCCGCCGGTCCAGCCGCAGCACCGTCGCCCCGTCCAGCCGCTCAGTGAACCGCTCGGGAAAGGGAAAGCGCAGATCCGGCCGGTTCTGACGCGCTGCCGTCAGCCGCGCCCCCTCCAGCACCGGCTCCAGACCACGCCGCACGGTTTCGACTTCGGGCAATTCGGGCATGAGGAAAGAGGTAGAGCCTGATACGGCGCGAGAGAAGGGGCGGGGTTCGCCCAATCTGACCCGCTTGGGCGCAACGTGGGAAACGCGACCCGTTGTCACGGCTGCGCTTTCCGGCTTACCTCCGGCGCGACAACGGAAAGAACCCTGCATGACAGACAAACCCGCCGGCGCCGGCGAACGCATCGAACTGACCCTCCGCGCCCTGATCCTGGGCTGCTTGCTGGCGGCGGTGTTTACAGCGGCCAACACCTATCTGGGCCTGAAGGTCGGGCTGACCTTCGCCTCGGCCATCCCGGCGGCGGTCATTTCGATGGCCCTGCTGCGCGCCTTCAAGGGCTCGACCATCTGGGAGAACATGACGGTCCAGACCGTCGCCTCGGTCGGCGGCGCCATGAGCTCGATCATCTTCGTCCTGCCCGGTCTGGTCATGATCGGCTGGTGGATGAACTTCCCCTTCTGGGAGTCGGTGGCCATCTGCGTGCTCGGCGGCGTGCTGGGCGTGACCTTCTCCATTCCGCTGCGCCGGACCCTGGTGGTGCAGGGCGGCCTGCCCTACCCCGAAGGCGTCGCCGCCGCCGAGGTGCTCAAGGTCGGATCGCCCGGTGCCGATGAATCCGCCGAAGCCGTGCGCGAGAACCGCTCTGGCCTGTTCGTGGTCATCGGCAGCGCCGTCGCCTCGGCCTTCTTCGCCTTCCTGGCCGCCGCGCGCGTCTTCGCCGCCGAAACCGTCGCCTTCCTGCGCCTGCCCGCCGCGCTCGGCGGCGGCGCCACCGGCGTCGGCTTCTCCATGCAGTTCGCCCTTCTGGGCGCCGGCCATCTGATCGGTCTGGCCGTCGGCCTGACCCAGCTGTTCGGCCTGATCCTGGCCTGGCTGATCTTCGTGCCCATCCTGACCTCGCCCGAGTTCGTGGCCTGGGCCACGGCCCACGGCGTGCCGTCCATCGCCGCCAGCCTGCCGGCCGGCGCGCCCGCCGAGGAACTGGCCATGACCGTCTGGGCCAGGGAAGTCCGCTTCATCGGCGCCGGCGTCATCGGCGTGGCCGCCCTGTGGACCCTGGCCAAGCTGGCCCAGCCCCTGGTCGCCGGCCTGGCCTCGGCTGTCGCCGCCCAGGCCAAGCGCGCCCAGGGCGAGGTTCTGGACCGCACCGAGCAGGACATCCCGATCAAGATCGTCGGCCTGCTGTCCGTCGCCGCCCTGGTCGGCATCGCCGTCCTGCTGGCCGTCTTCGCCCAGGGCACGGCCCTGGCCGGTTCGACCCCGCTGCTGGTCGTCGGCGGCCTGATCTACGTCGTGGTCATCGGCTTCGCCGTGGCCGCCATCTGCGGCTACATGGCCGGCCTGATCGGTTCGTCGAACAGCCCGGTCTCGGGCGTCGGCATCCTGGCCATCATCATCGCCTCCCTGCTGATGCTGGGCGTCATGGCCATCGCCGGCGTGCCCGCCGATCCGTCGATCATCGCCTTCGCCCTGATCGTCACCGCCGTGGTCTTCGCCGTGGCCGTCATCTCCAACGACAACCTGCAGGACCTCAAGACCGGCCAACTGGTCGAGGCCACGCCCTGGCGTCAGCAGACGGCGCTTCTGGTCGGCGTCGTCGCCGGCGCCCTGGTCATCCCCTTCGTCCTGGACATGATGAACCAGGCCTTCGGCTTCGAAGGCGGCCCGCCCGCCATCGTCGAGGGCTCGCAGACCCTGGCCGCGCCCCAGGCCACCCTGATCTCGGCCCTGGCCAAGGGCGTCATCAGCGGCGAACTGCGCTGGGACCTGATCGGCCTCGGCGCCCTGGTCGGCGTCGGCGTCATCATCCTCGACGTCGTCCTGCGCGGCGCCACCAAGGACAAGGTCAAGCTGCCGCCGCTGGCCGCCGGCATCGGCGTCTATCTGCCGGCCGCCGTCACCACCATGCTGGTCGTCGGCGCCGTCTGCGGCTGGGCCTATGACAGGTGGATCGCCACGACCCGCTTCGCCGACGTCGGCCGTCGCATGGGCGTGCTGCTGGCCTCGGGGCTTATCGTCGGCGAAAGCCTGTTCGGCGTCTTCACCGCCGCCGTCATCGTCAGCACCCGCGACGAAGCCCCCTTCGCCCTGCTGCCCGAGGGCAGCGCCTGGCCGGCCATGTGGGCGGGTCTGGCGGCCTTCGCCGTCCTTACCTTCGCCCTCTATTCCTGGATCCGCAGCCGCTCGGCCAAGGTCTGACTAAAGCACGGAGGCGAAAGCCTCCGTGCTTCCCCTAGAGCGCGGAAGCAAAAGCTTCCGCCGCTCTACTGGGCCGCCGCTCGCGGTGGCGCAGCAGATGAAACGGCCGCTCGGGCAGATCGAGCGGCAAACGAACCAGCCGCCCCGCCTCGATCAGGGGCTGGGCGGCCAGTTCCGAAATCGCCGTGACCAGCCCCCCCGCCGCCACCGCCGACAGGATGGCCTCGTTGGACGGCAGGGTCAGAACGGCCCGCAATCCCGCCGCGACGCCGCGCGGCAAGGCGGCCTCGAACTCGCTGCGGGTGCCCGACCCCTCCTCGCGCAAGGCCCAGTCCAGCGCCTTCAGCTCCGCCGCCGACAAGGGCTCGTCCCGCCCCGCCAGCGGATGCCCCGGCGCCGCCACCACCACCAGCCGGTCGGCGTCGATCCGCACCTTCTCGACCCTCGACGCCTCGAACGCCCCCTCGATCAGGCCCAGCTCCGCCTCGCCCGCCAGCACCGCCTCGACCACCCGGTGCGTATTGCCGATGTCCAGATGCAACTGGATCTCGGGATGGGCCCGGGCGAAGGCCGCCATCCTCGGCGGCAGCCAGTAGGCGGCGATGGTCTGGCTGGCGAACAGCCGCACCGAGCCGCGCCTCAGCCCCGCCAGATCGTCCAGCGCCTGTTCCGCCGCCTCGGCCTGGGCCAGAACGGCGCGGGCCTCGGGCAGGAAGGCGGCGCCCGCCGCGTTCAGGGCCAGCCCCCGGCCGACACGGTCGAACAGCTGGGTCCCGTGTCGCGCCTCCAGAGCCGCGACCGCCGCGCTGACCGCCGACTGGGTCAGGTTCAGCGCCTCGGCCGCCCGCGTCATGTGCAGACGCTCGGCCACGGCGACGAAGATGCGGAGTTGTTCCAGGGTCATGGCCAATCAATCGTTTTTCTCGATTGTTAAGTCCAGAACTATCCGTTGGAACGATCAGATGACGGAGCAGATGATGCGGCGTCATGTCGACGGCCCACCATTCCGCCCACGCCCACCCCAGCCTGACCGGCGCGCTGCACGCCCCCCTGCGCGGATTGGCCCGCCTGCTGCCCGGCGTCCTGCTGAGCGCAAGCATCGGCGTGGTCGCCTTCGGCCTTCAGATCATCGAGACCGCCCTGTTCGGCCATCCGTGGATCGAAGGGCTGGTGCTGGCCATCCTGATGGGCGCGGGTTTGCGGCTGTTCTGGGCGCCGTCCAGCGTCTGGACGCCGGGCATCCAGTTCAGCGCCAAGACCTTGCTGGAGGTCGCCGTCGCCCTGCTGGGCGCAACGGTGTCCGGCGCCGCCGTCATGGCGCTCGGCCCCCTCATGCTGCTGGCCATCGTCGGCGTCGTCGCCCTGGCCATCGGCGGCGGCTACGCCCTGGGCCGCGCCTTCGGCCTGCCGCCCGCCATGGCCCTGCTGGTCGCCTGCGGCAACGCCATCTGCGGCAACTCGGCCATCGCCGCCGTCGCTCCGGTGATCGAGGCCGAGGGCGAGGACGTGGCCGCCGCCATCGGCTTCACCGCCGTCCTGGGCATCCTCGTGGTCCTGCTGGTCCCCGTCGTCGGGGCGCTGATGGGCTTTGACGCTGCCCGCGTCGGCGTCCTGGCCGGCCTGACCGTCTATGCCGTGCCGCAGGTCCTGGCCGCCGCCGCCCCCGCCGGGCTGTTGGCCGTCCAGACCGGCGCCGTGGTCAAGCTGGTCCGCGTCCTGATGCTGGGCCCGGTCTGTCTGGTGCTGGGCCTGATGCGTTCAGGCCGGGTGGAAGGCGCCCGGCGACCCAGGCTGCACCACATGGCCCCCTGGTTCATCATCGTCTTCCTGATCCTGATGGGGCTGCGCTCGGCCGGTCTGATCCCCGAGGTCGTCCTGCCCCCGCTGCAGGCCGGGGTCACCGCCATGACCCTGGTCGCCATGGCCGGTCTGGGCCTGATGGTCGATCCGCGCGCCGTGGTCCGCGCCGGGCCGCGCGTGGCGGCCGTGGCCGCCCTGTCGGCCCTGCTGATCGGCACCCTGGCGCTGGCGACGATCGTGCTCATTTTGCCCGGCTGACGCACAATCGAACCGCCCCGCTGGCCTTTCCCTCGATAGGGCTGTAAGAGGCGCCGCTTCCTTCCCGCTTTCCGCATCTTGCAGCGGCCCGGACTTCCGTGGCCGAACACAGTCCGCCCGAGCCCGAAATGAACCTTCGTAACGTCGCTATCATCGCCCACGTTGACCACGGCAAGACGACCCTGGTCGACCAGCTTCTGGCCCAGTCCGGCGTCTTCCGAGCCAATGAGGCGACGACCGAGCGCGCCATGGACTCCAACGACCAGGAGCGCGAGCGCGGCATCACCATCCTGGCCAAGTGCACCTCGGTCCTGTGGAACGGTGAAGCGGGCGAGACCCGCATCAACATCATCGACACCCCCGGCCACGCCGACTTCGGCGGCGAAGTCGAGCGCATCCTGGGCATGGTGGACGGCTGCGTCCTGCTGGTCGACGCCGAAGAAGGCGTCATGCCGCAGACCAAGTTCGTGCTGACCAAGGCGCTGAAGATGGGCCTGAAGCCCATCCTCTGCATCAACAAGGTCGACCGCGCCCACGCCGACCCGGATCGCGTCCACAACGCCGCCTTCGACCTGTTCGCCGCCATCGGCGCCACGGACGAGCAGCTGGACTTCCCGCACATCTACGCCTCGGGCCGCGCCGGCTGGGCGACGCTGGACCTGAACGTCCCCAACGACAACCTCGCCCCCCTGTTCGACCTGATCGTCCGCCACGTGCCGGAACCCAAGCAGGTCGCCAAGAAGGACGAGCCGTTCCAGATCCTGAACGTCCTGATCGAATCCGATCCCTTCCTGGGCCGTCTGCTGACGGGCCGCATCGAGAGCGGCAAGGCCGTTCCCGGCATGGCCATCCACGCCCTGGACCGTGACGGCAAGGAAATCGAGCGCGGCCGCATCACCAAGGTCCTGGCCTTCCGTGGCCTGAAGCGCCAGCCGGTCGAAGAGGGCGCCGAGGCCGGCGACATCGTCGCCATCGCCGGCATGTCCAAGGCCACTGTGGCCGACACCCTGTGCGCCATGGAAGTCACCACGGCTCTGCCGGCCCAGCCGATCGACCCGCCGACCATCTCGATGACCGTCTCGGTCAACGACAGCCCGCTGGCCGGTCGCGAAGGCGACAAGGTCCAGTCGCGCGTCATCCGCGACCGCCTGCTGAAAGAAGCCGAGGCCAACGTCGCCATCCGCGTCACCACGACCGAAGGCGGCGACGCCTACGAAGTCGCCGGCCGCGGCGAACTGCAACTGGGCGTTCTGATCGAGAATATGCGCCGCGAAGGCTTCGAGGTCTCGATCTCGCGTCCTCGCGTGGTCTTCCAGACCGGCGAGAACGGCGAGAAGCTGGAGCCGATCGAAGACGTCATGGTCGACGTCGACGACGAGTTCTCGGGCATCGTTATCGAGAAGCTGTCGGCCCGTAAGGCCGAAATGACCGACATGGGCCCGTCGGGCGCCGGCAAGACCCGCATCAGCCTGAAGTGCCCGTCGCGCTCGCTGATCGGCTATCAGGGCGAGTTCCTGACCGACACGCGCGGTTCGGGCGTGCTGAACCGCGTCTTCTCGCACTACGAGGGCCACAAGGGCGCCATCGAGGGCCGTCTGAAGGGCGTGCTGATCTCGAACTCTGACGGCGACACGGCGGCCTTCGCCCTGTGGAACCTGGAAGACCGCGGCGTCATGTTCGTCGGCGCCGGCGAGAAGACCTATCAGGGCATGATCATCGGCGAGAACAGCCGTTGGGACGACCTGGACGTCAACCCGATCAAGGGCAAGCAGCTGACCAACGTCCGCGCTTCGGGCAAGGACGAGTCGGTGCGCCTGACCCCGCCGCGCCAGATGTCGCTGGAACAGGCCATCGCCTACATCGAAGAAGACGAATTGGTCGAAGTGACGCCCAAGTCGATCCGCCTTCGCAAGGCCACGCTGAACCCCTCGTTCCGCAAGAAGCGCGTCAAGCCGGACTAAGGGTTTCGACCAGACGAAATGAAGAAGGCGATCCGAAAGGGTCGCCTTCTTTTTTGGCCTATCGCCCTTCGGGCTGCTTGAGGCCCGCGCATCGCCCTGCCGTCATCCCGGCCGCAGCGCAGCGGAGAGCCGGGACTGCCCCACACTCGACGGTCAGCGCCTCTTGCGGTCCCGGATCGACCTTTCAGGTCGTCCGGGATGACTGCAAAGCTACTTCTTCAACCCCAGCAGTCCCAGCCAGCCGCCGCTGGTCAGCAGGGCCACGTCCAGCAGCGCCAGCGCCAGCGGGGTCGTGGTCGAGGCGGCGATGAATTTGGGCCGCCAGACCGGGCCGAACTTGCCCTTGTAGGCGCGCAGCCCCTGGAAGCCGTAGACGGCCCCGCCCTCCTCGAACACCAGGGCGCCGACGCGGGCGAAGACCGGGGCCAGGCGGCGGTCCTCCAGACCCGACAGGGGCGCCATGCCCAGGTCGAGGCGCTTGAAGCCCTCGGCCCGCGCCCACTGGGCGGTGCGGGTGAACAGATAGTCCATCACCCCGTGCGGCCCATCCGGCGCGTGGCGCATCAGGTCGATCATCGCCTCCTCGCCGCGCGCCCCGACCAGCAGGTTGGCGAAGGCGACGATCCGACCGTTCTCGCGGGCCACGGCGACCGGCGAGCGATCCAGGTAGGCGATGTCGAAGCGGCCCAGGGAAAAGGCCTTCTCCGATCCGTTATGGTGATCCAGCCAGGCGTCCGAAACCGCGCGAAGTTCGGCTTCCAGCGGCCGCGCGCCGCCGGGCGGCAGCACCTCGAAGCTCGTGCCCTCGCGCTCGGCCCGGTTCACGGCGGTGCGCAGGTTCTGCTTGCCCTTGCCTTCGGTGGAGAAATGTTCGGCGTCGATCACCGCCGCCTCGCCCACCTTGCGCACGGCCAGACCCAGGGTCGCCAGATCGGCCAGCATCCCCTCGCCGACCGAATAGAAGACCGGCGTCCCGCCGTAGCTGTCGGCCAGTTCGGCGAAGGCCCACAGAAGCTCCAGTCGCTCTTCCTTCAGGCCCGCGACCTCGCCCATGGCGATCCAGCGCCGGCCCCGCACGCGATAGGCGATGAAGCTGCGGCCGGACGGACTGAACAACAGGGCCTTGTCGCCCAGCAGGGCCAGACCCGCCTCGGGCGAGGCCGTGTCGGCCTCGGCCAGGGCGGCGCGGGCGCATTCGATCTCGGCCGGTCCGGCGGGACCGTGACTGCGCGCGCCCGGCGCCGTCAGCAGGGATCGCACCGCCACCGCCAGGGTCAGGATCGCCAGCACGGCGCCCGCCCGCAGGAAGCCTGAGGCCTGCGTGTCGGTCAGGAAGGTCCACCACAGCTCGTCGGCATAGGCCGTGTCGCGATAGGTGAAGAAGCCGAGCCACAACATGGCCGCGACCGCCGCGGCCAGCATCAGCAGCCAGCCCGGCCGCAGCGGCTCGCCCAGCCGTGAGCGCCGGTTGAAAGCGTCACGACACGGCAGGAGCAGGGCCGCCGCCAGGGTCAGCTCGGCCGCCTCTTCCCAGTCCAGCCCCTTCATCAGCGAAAAGACCGCCCCCAGCATCAGGCCGAAAAGGGCGGCGTAATAGGCGCCGCGCCGCCGCCGCCACAGCCCCGCAGAAACCAGCAGCAGCAGGAAGCCGGTCACGCTGGCGGCGAAATGGGACAGGTCGATCAGGATGGGCGCCGAGAACCGGTCCAGCGCCTGCAGCCGCCCGCTGAAGGCCGGGGTCACCGCCGACAGCAGCATGACCGCGCCCAGGGCGAAGGAGGCCACGGCGAAGACCTGGGGCGTCAGCTCATAGGCCAGGCCGCCCAGTCGCCGCAGGATACGGCCTGCGCCTCCGCGTTTCGTCTTTGTCGTCATGCACGTCCTCTGGACGCTCTTCATAGAGCGAGAATCGGCCGTTTGGGGCGCGGAAAAGGTCATTTCTAGGCGTGGGAAACAATTCGAAACAGGGCGAGTTCACCTTTTCGCGAGCGCCAGACTCGCTCAATCGGAGTAACCCCATGATCCGCAAGACCGCCCTGCTGACCGGCATCGCCGGCGCCTTCCTCTTCGCCGCCCCTGTGCTCGCCCAGGACGCCACGACGCCGCAGACGCCCGAACCGGCTCCCGCTGAGGCGGCCGCGGCTCAACCCCAGAGCCTGACCCTGACGCCCGGCGCCGCGGTCAAGAGCACCGACGGTTCGGAGCTCGGCAAGCTGGTCGGCGCCCAGAACGGCGCCTCGGGTCAGGAACTGACCGTGCGCGGCGCTGACGGCGCGGTCCGTCCGGTGCCGGTGGCCGGCATCCGTCAGGACGGCGCCGACATCATCGTCAACGCCAGCCTGTCCGACTTCCAGTCGGCCGCCCCGATCGGCGGCGACGCCCCGGCGGAGCCTGCCGAGCCTGCCGCGGCGACCGAACCCGCCGTCTGATCGCCGGCGAGAATTAAAGAAGGGGCGGACCATCGCGGGCCGCCCCTTCTGTTGTTCGGCTTTCGGGAAGCGGCTCAGGCCCGCTTCTTGACCAGGCCGAGAAGGAACAGCAACACCACGGCGCCGAGGGTGGCGACGATGATGCCGACGATCCAATTGCCCGAGGCGTCGATCCCCAGGAGGTTGTTGGCCAGGAAGCCGCCGATCAGGGCGCCGATGACGCCGACGATCAGATTGGTCAGCAGGCCATGGCTCCGCTTCATGATCTTTTCCGCCAGCCACCCGGCCACGATGCCGATGATGATCCAGGCGATGAATCCAAATCCGCTCACTCTTACCCTCCCTTAAAGTCAGGCTTGATGCCTTGACCATAATGCGCTGCGCCCGCGCAGGTTGCCACAGCCCTGACAGAAGCGTCGCCGTTCGTGCTTCAGGCGAACCCGGCACGGCCCTTGCGGCGTGTTCGCTGAGCCGTGCCGATCCGGCACAGCACAGGAACGTCAGAGGAGGGGCCGTCATGGCCGCCGAAATCGATCTTCACCTGGGTCGCCGCCTGCGTCGTCGCCGTCGCCTGCTGGGCCTGACCCAGCAGCAACTGGCCGTTCAGGTCGGCGTGCGCTTCCAGCAGGTCCAGAAATACGAGTGCGGCGCCAACCGCATCTCGGCCGCCCGCCTGTGGGAACTGGCCGAGGCGCTGGAGACGCCGATCAGCTACTTCTACGACGGCCTGGGCGAGGCGATCGAGCGCCCCGCCGCTACAGCCGGCGTCGCGTCCTTCCCCTCCGACGAAAGCCTGCACACGGACAGCAAGGCCGCCTGACGTCCCGCGATGACTGCCCCCTCGCTCCCCGGCGGCGGGCGGTGTATCTCGCCGTCATGACCGAACTGGAAGCCTTCGCCGTCGAACTGTCGCAAGAGGCCGCGCGCACGGCCCTGCCCTATTTCCGGGGCGACAACGCCGAGGAAAACAAGGCTGGCCCCGGCGCCTTCGACCCCGTCACCGAGGCCGACCGCGCCGCCGAGGCCGCCATCCGCCGCCTGATCGGCGCCCGCTATCCCGATCACGGCGTCATCGGCGAGGAATACGGCGAGGATCGGCCCGAGGCCGAACACGTCTGGGTGCTGGATCCCATCGACGGCACGCGCGCCTTTATCGCCGGCCTGCCTTTGTGGACCACCCTGATCGCGCTGCGCCATGAAGGCGCGTCGGTGATCGGCGCCATCGGCCAGCCCTACCTCGGCGAAGTCTTCCTCGGCGGCCCCTCCGGCGCGCGTCTGCTGCGCGACGGAACCGACACCGCGCTGAAGAGCCGCGCCTGTCCGCAGCTGTCCGACGCCCTGGTCGCCACCACCGATCCCGACATCTTCGTCGGCGCCGACCGCGAGGCCTGGACCCGGCTGCGCGCCTCGGCCCGGCTGGCCCGTCTGGGCTGCGACGCCTACGCCTACGCCATGGTGGCGGCTGGCCGGATCGACCTGGTGGCCGAGACCGAGCTGAAGGTCTGGGACTGGTCGGCCCTGGTCCCCGTGATCGAGGCCGCCGGAGGGCGCGTCACAGGCTGGACCGGCCAGGCGCCCGACGGCGACGGCCGCATCCTGGCCGTCGGCGACGCCGCCCTGACCGATCAGGCGCTGGCGGTGCTGAACGCGGCGAGTTAGGCCGCGCCTCGCTCCGGCGCGACCGAAGCCGGCTGGCCCTCGGCCGGGGCGACATAGCCGGCCAGGGCGTCGAACTCGTCGAGGAAGGCGCCGCGCAGCGGGTCCGCCTCCATGATGACTTCATGCAGGGAGCCCGGAACCTCGACATAGCGGCCCCGGCCCAGGCGGCGCGCCGCCCAGCGGTTGGTCTGTTTCCAGACCTTGTCGTCCTCGCCGGCCTGAACCACGCAGACCGGGATCTTGACCGACTTCAGCGCGCGCGGCTTCAGGGCGCGCTCGCCGGCGTCCAGCGCAAAGGCCAGCCAGCCCCAGGTCGGGCCGCCGATGGCCAGATGCGGGCAGGCGTAGAGCTGCTGACGCCACAGGTCATAGCGGTTCTGATCCGACGTCAGGCCGTCCTTCTCGAAGGTGTGGTCGAAGGGATCGTCGGGATTATCCAGCACATAGTCGCCCGCCTTGCCGTGACGCAGGTTCCACCGCACCGCCAGCTTGACCGACCACATCGACCGCTTGCCGGTCTTGATGCGCAGCATGGGGCTGGACAGGACGACGCCGGCGAAACGGTTCTCGCCGGCCTCCAGCGACAAGAGGTTCAGGGCCCCGCCCATGGAATGGCCGACCATGATCCAGGGCTTGGGGGCGCGAGCCTCATAGGCGTCCAGCAGACGGGCGTAGTCGTCCAGGAACTCCTCGACGGCGCGGGCGTGGCCGCGCAGCCGGTCAGGCAGCAACCGCGCCGACAGGCCCTGGCCGCGCCAGTCGTGGGCCAGGACGCAGAAACCGCGCGCCAGGAAGTTGCCGATGACCTCGAAATACTTCTCGATCGGCTCGGTGCGGCCCGGGCTCAGCACCACCGTGCCGCGCGGCGTCCTGGCCACCATGGTCGAGGGCGTCCACAGGGCGGCGCGCAGGCGCAGCCCTCCCGCGCCGCGGAACCAGTCGCCCTCTCCGCCGGGGGGCGAGGCGGCGCCGGGAACCCCCATCAGGGGCGCATGGGCGGCGAAGGCGTTGGCGCGGTTCACTCGGGCTTCCTGAACTTCAAGGTCATGCGGTCGCTCTCGCCGATCGCGTCGTATTTGGTGCGGTCGAAGGTCGGATCGGCGGGCTGGCCCAGAGGCGCCGTCAGGCGGCGCGGCGCCAGGGTCTCGACCCCGAAGGGATGATCCTTGGTGTCGGCCGGGTTGGCGTTGATCTCGGACGCCTCGACGAAGACGAAGCCGGCCTCGGCGGCCAGCTGCTTGACGAAGGCTTCCTGCACATAGCCGTTGGCCGCCGCCGGGTCCTGGTCCTCGTCGGGTTGCAGCCGGTGCTGCTCGATCCCCAGGACGCCGCCGGGGCGCAGGGCGGCATAGGCGTCGGCGAAGGCCTTCTCGGCGATCCCCGCCGCCATCCAGGCCTGGATATAACGCATGAAGAGGACCAGATCGGCGGTCCCGACGGGCGCCACCGGCCCGGTCGCGGCGCCGAAAGCGGTGAACTGGACCTCACCGTAGAGCTTCTTGTCGCCCTCCAGCCGCGCCTTGAGGGCGGCGTTCAGAGCGGTCTGGGCCGGATCGGCGGTCGGCCCCTCGGCGAAGCCCGCCAGATAGAGCGTCCCGCCACCCTGTTTCAGATAGGGGGCCAGGATCTCGGTGTACCAGCCGCTGCCGGGCCAGAAGTCGACCACCGTCATCTTCGGCTGCAGACCAAAGAAGCGCAGGGTTTCGATCGGGTGACGCCAGGGGTCGCGCGCCTTGTCCGCCGCCGAACGCCAGGGCCCCGTCACGGCCCACTCCAGCGAGCCTTCCGGCGGGCCGGCCGGCGTCGTCGGCGCAGGCGTCGCCGATTTTTCTTCCTTCTTGCCGCAGGCGGCCAGGCCGGCGAAGGCGGCCATGCACGCCCCCGCCAGGACCGCGCGTCGCGTCGATCGCTCAGCCATGCGCGCCACCTTGGATCAGGACCATCATGGCCTTGGACTTAAGGCGGTTCTTCACCAGGGTCAAAACCGCAGACGGCATCAGTTGGCGGTGTCAGGCTTGCGGAAGCGCAGGGTCATGCGGTCGCTCTCGCCGATGGCGTCGAAGGCGGCGCGCTCCTCGGCCGTCAGGACCCGGCCCGCGCGTTCGGACGTGCGGGTCGGGGGCAGGGTCCAGACGCCGAACGGATGATCGTGGTCGTCCCTGGCGTTGGCGTTCAGCTCGCTGCGGGCCTCCAGCTCGAACCCGGCCCGGCGGGCGGCGTGGATGACGTAGCTTTCGGGGACATAGCCCGTCGAAGCCGTGTCGGCGACGTTCAGCCCGTCCTGGCTGCGATGCTGTTCGACGGCCAGGACGCCGCCGGGCTTCAGCGCCTTGAAGAAGGCGGCCAGATAGGGATCGGTGCGCCCGTCTCTGGACCAGTTATGGAAGGCCCGCGCCACCACCACCATGTCGGCCGTGCCGTCGTCGACGCCCATGCTCTCGGTCGGCCGGCTGGCGGCGACGTAGCGGCCGCCGGTCGCCGCCGCATAGGGCTCCAGGATGTTGCGCCACCAGCCGGCGCGGCCGGGCTCGATCTCCACCACCGTCAAACCGGGCTGCAGGCCCCAGAAGGTCAGGGTCTCGAACGGGTGACGCTGGCTGTCGCGGACGCGGTCGGCCTCGGGCCGGGTGGTCGAGGCGACGGCGGCCTGAAGCGCGGCGTCCTCGGCGATGGTCGGCATCTCCATCGATAGGCCCTGACGATGCGGCAGGGCGGTTGCGGGCGGGGCGCCCTGTGGCGCGGCTTGAGCAAGGGCCGGCGAGGCGAGGGCGGACGCCAGAATGGCGGCGAGGACGAGAGGTCGCATGAAGGCTCCGGTCGTTCCTGAAAAAGGGATCACGCCAATCCATACGGCGCTTCGCGGCCTCGGCAAGGCGCGGATTGGGCTGAGCGACGATTTCACACGCCCCTTCGCTCGTCGAGGCGCCCCTCTTGCGCCGTAAAAAACGCCGCCTACCTCTTCATCCGAGAGCGCCGATCCCGGGCTCTCCAGATCTGACGGGGCCGATCTCGGACTGTTGGAACTGAATCCTCCGCCGTCCGGGGCCAAATCGCCGGGCGGCTCAACCTTGCTGAATGTCAGAAGGATGATCCATGCGTACCTATGATTTCTCGCCGTTGTACCGTTCCGCCGTCGGCTTCGACCGTCTGGCCCGCCAACTGGAAAGCGCCGCGCGCTCCAGCCAGGAGAGCGGCTGGCCGCCCTACAACATCGAGACGACCGGCGAGAACGCCTATCGCATCGAAATCGCCGTCGCCGGCTTCTCGCCCGACGAGCTGAATATCGAGGCCAAGGAAAACCAGCTGACCGTCACCGGCAAGAAGGCCGCCAACGACGATACGGCTCCCCAGAAGACCTATCTGCATCGCGGCCTGGCCGAGCGCGACTTCGAGCGCCGCTTCCAGCTGGCCGACTATGTGGTGGTCAAGGGCGCCGACCTGTCGAACGGCCTGCTGACCATCGACCTGCAACGCGAACTGCCCGAGGCGCTGAAGCCGCGCCGCATCGAGATTGCGACCGGCAAGCTGATCGAAGGCAAGGCTGACAAGGCGAAGAAGGCCGCCTGAGCGGCTGTCGTCTGAACCGAGGAGGGGGCGGCGTTCGCGTCGCCCCTTTTTCGTGCGCGTCCCTAGGCGGCCGCGGCCTTGAGATCGGCCGGGTCCAGGCCGCGCGCGCCGCCCGTCTGGGCGCCGGTGAAGTCGGCCTGTTTGGTCTGGGCCCCGTGCAAAACGGCGCGGCTGAGGTCCGCCCCCGCCAGAACCGCCCGGCGCAGGTCCGCGCCCGACAGGTCCGCCCCGCGCAGGACCGCGCCCGACAGGTCGGCGGGCAAGAGCCGCTCAGGCCCCAGCATCAGCGGTCCCAGCTGGGCCTCGCGCAGATCCGACCCGTTCAGCTTGGCCCGTCCCAGCCGCGCCCCGCGCAGGTCGGCCCGGCGCAGATTGGCCGAGCGCAGGTCGGCGCCCTCCAGCTGCGCCCCCTGAAGCTGCACGCCTTCCATATCCAGGCCGTAAAAGACCGCCCCCTTGGCCGACAAGGCCGTCAGGTTCAGGCCGCGAATGGACTCCAGCGGGCGCAGATCGACCCCGTCGAACACCGAGGGCTGGCCCTCGGCCCCGCCCGTCTCGCACCACTGGGCGTGATCGCGCAGCATCTCGGCGGCGGGCATCCGGCTGACCGGCTCGCCCGCCGGGCGGTTGTCGGTCAGGGCGCCCTCCATATTGGCCCCGTCGGTGCGCCACATGGCGGCCTTCACGCCGACGAGGATGGCCCCGGACAGGTCGGCGCCCGACAGATCGGCCCCCGACAGGTCCGCTCCGGCCAGGTCGGCGCCGCGGAAGCTGGCCTGCTTCAGATTGGCCCGGACCAGCTTGCAGTCCTTCATGATGGCGTCGGTGAAGTCGGCGGCCACGGCCACGACCCCCGTCATGCGCGAGCGCTGCAGATTGGCCCCGACCAGGCTGGCCCCCTGGGCCTGGGTGTCGGCGCGCTTCTGGGCCTCGACCACGCGGAAGCCCAGCTTGGAGTCCGCCGCCGCGATGGTGCCTTCGCGCAGGTCGGCCTCGAACAGGTCCGCCCCCGACAGGTCCGCGCCGCGCAGGCAGGCGCCGCGCAGGTCGGCCCGGCGCAGGCTGGCGTCGGTCAGGACGATGTCCTGCATGTCCGCGCCGAAGAAGTTGGCGTTGTCCAGCTTGGCCCCGGTCAGGTCGCAGTTGTGCAGACGAGCGGCGGCGAAATCGGCGTCGGCCAGATTGCGGCCCCGCAGAGTCAGGCCCGACAGGTCCATCCAGGCGAAGACGGCGCGCGCCCCGCCGGGCCGCGCCTGCCACAGCCGGTCGTGCTTGACGCAGATGGCGTCGACCTCGGCCTGGGTCAGCTTTTTACGAACAGGATCGGCGGCGTCACTCATCGCGCCAACATGGCTGACGGGCCATTAAGGAAGCTTTGCAGAAACAAAGGTTTCACCACGCCGTCACCCTATTCGGCCAGCAGGCCCTGTTCGCGCAGGGCCTCGGCCAGTTCGCCTTCATTGGTCCACAGCCGCGTATAGCCCGCCTCGCCCAGCCGGTTCAGTTCGGTGGTCAGATCGGCGCGCGGCGCGGCGACGAAACGGCCGTCGAAGCCCTGGCCGTCCTCGCTGACGCGGACCATGGGCCGACCGGTCTCGACCCGGTGCAGGAAGCCTTCGCACAGGACGGCGGCGGCCTCGGCCAAGAGGCCCGTCTCGACCGTCAGGCCCGATTGGCGCAACCGCTCGGTGCCCCGGCCCGAGGCGAAGGGCGAGGGGTCCAGGGCGGCGATCACCACCCGCTCGACCCCGGCCTCGGCCAGGAAGTGGGCGCAGGACTTGCGGCCCGACGAGCGCGCGCCGCAGGGCTCCAGCGTGACATAGGCGGTCGCGCCCTTCACGGCCTCGCCGGCCGCGGGCACAGCCTGTTCCTCGGCGTGGGGACGGCCGCCCGGCGCGGTGGCGGCTTCGGCCAACACCACTCCGTCCTTGACCAGGACGCAGCCGACCGCCGGATTAGGCCAGGTCTCGCCCATGCTCGCCAGCGCCAGATCGATGGCGCGGCGCATATGGACGGCGTCGTCCCCGCTGGTCGAACTCATGCGATCGGCGGCAGGGCTTGCGCCCGGCCCTCGTCCAGATAGCGGGCGGCGACCGGCTTCAGGTCGCCGTCCAGGTCGATCTCCAGCGGATTGCCCGTCGGGATCTCCACGCCGACGATCTGGTCGTCCGGCACGGCGAACAGCAGCTTGACGATGGCGCGCAGCGAGTTGCCGTGGGCGGCGATCAGCACGTCCTCGCCCGCCTTCAGGCGCGGCGCGATCTCGGCGTCCCAATAGGGCTGCACCCGGTCCAGGGTGGTCTTCAGGCTCTCGGTGTCGGGGATGGGCTTTCCGGCGTAGCGGGGGTCCGCGTCGAAATCGAACTCGCCGCCCGGGGCCAGGGGCGGGGGCGGCACGTCATAGCTGCGGCGCCAGACCTTGACCTGGTCCTCGCCGTGCTTGGCCGCCGTCTCGGCCTTGTCCAGCCCGGTCAGGCCGCCGTAGTGGCGCTCGTTCAGGCGCCAGTCCTCGAGAACCGGCACGTCCTTCAGACCCGCCGAATCCAGGGCCAGGGCGCCGGTGCGCTTGGCCCGCGTCAGCACCGAGGTGAACATCACCGCCGGCTTGAACCCGGCCTCGGCGATCAGTTCGCCGCCGCGACGCGCCTGGGCCTCGCCCTCGGCGGTCAGATCGACGTCGACCCAGCCGGTGAAGCGGTTTTCCAGGTTCCACTGGCTCTGGCCGTGGCGCAGCAGGATCAGGCGGGGCATGGGCGTCTCCGTAAGGTCCTCCTCGCCTAGGCCGGGGACGCGGGGGCGGTCAAGGTTTCACGATGCGGGAAAGGATGAAGCCGGAACGGACGCCGCGCGTTGTTGGCCTCTTGGGGGACGCCCGCTATACCGCGACGCTAAGGTGCGGGTCGCGCAGCCTCGCCCGCCCATCCGCGCACGATCAGGAATCCTCATGTCGAAACCGCGCCAGGACATCCGCCCCAATACGGCGGAGTACGAAACCATCCCTCTGGTGAAGCCGACCGGCTTCCGCGAATACGACGCCCGCTGGATCCTGGAAAAAGAAATCAACCTGCTGGGCATTCAGGCCCTGGGCCTGGGCCTGGCCACCTATGTCCACGAGATCGGCGTGCGCCCGCGCATCGCCGTCGGTCACGACTTCCGCTCCTATTCCCTGTCGGTGAAGCAGGCCCTGATCCTCGGCCTGCTGGAAGGCGGCATGGAGGTCGTCGATATCGGCCTGGCCCTCTCGCCGATGGCCTACTACGCCCAGTTCGCGCTGGACTGCCCCTGCGTGGCCATGGTCACGGCCAGCCATAACGAGAACGGCTGGACCGGCGTGAAGATGGGGGCCCAGGCGCCCCTGACCTTCGGTCCCGACGAGATCGGCCGCCTCAAGGCCATCGTGCTGAACGGCGAGGGCGTCGCCCGCCCCGGCGGCCGCGTCGAGCGCGTCGAGGGCTTCCGCGACCAGTACATCAAGGATGTCGCCTCCAAGGTGAAGCTGACCCGCCCGCTCAAGGTCGTGGCCGCCTGCGGCAACGGCACGGCCGGCGCCTTCGCCCCCGAGGCCCTGCGCCTGATGGGGGCCGAGGTGATCGAGATGGACACCCACCTCGACTGGACCTTCCCCAAATACAATCCGAACCCGGAAGATCACGCCATGCTGGTGCAGATGGCGGAAAAGGTGAAGGAAACCGGCGCCGACCTGGCTCTGGGCTTCGACGGCGACGGCGATCGCTGCGGCGTGGTGGACGACACGGGCGAGGAAATCTTCGCCGACAAGATCGGCCTGATGCTGGCCCGCGACCTGTCGGCCCTGCACCCCAACGCCACCTTCGTCGTCGATGTGAAATCGACCGGCCTCTACAAGACCGACGCGGTGCTCAAGGACAATGGCGCCACCACCGTCTACTGGAAGACCGGCCACTCCTACATCAAGCGCAAGACCGCCGAACTGGGCGCTCTGGCCGGGTTCGAGAAGTCGGGCCACTTCTTCCTGTCGGGTGATCTGGGCCATGGCTATGACGACGGTCTGGTGGCGGCCGGCGCCGTCCTGGCCATGCTGGACCGCAATCCGGGCAAGTCGCTGTCGGAGCTGAAGTCCGCCCTGCCCGACGCCTGGACCTCGCTAACCATGTCGCCGCACTGCGACGACGAGCTGAAGTACGATGTGCTGGCGAAGATCGTGAAGGAATACGAGGATCTGGCGGCCGCGGGCGGCTCGATCCTGGGTCGCAAGATCGTCGAGGCCATCACCGTCAACGGCGTGCGCGTCCATCTGGAAGACGGATCGTGGGTCCTGGTGCGCGCCTCGTCCAACAAGCCGGAGCTGGTGGTGGTGGTCGAGAGCATGAGGTCCGCGGACGACATGCGCGACCTGTTCCGCAAGGAGGTCAAACCGCGTCTGGCCGCCCATCCCGAAATCGGCGCCTTCAATCAGGAAATCTGATCTGGATTTGACGCAAACAACGGGCGGGGGCGAAGTGAAGCGATGAACAACGCCTCGCCCCTGCCCGTGGTCATCGTCGGCGGCGGATTCTCCGGCGCCATGCTGGCCGCCCGGCTGGCCGAGCGGGGACGGGCCTCGGTTCTGATCGAACGCGGCGACGGCGTCGGTCTCGGCGTCGCCTATTCCACCCCGCTGGACGCCCATCGCCTGAACGTCCGCGCCGGACGGATGGGCGCTGTAGCCGACCGCCCCGGCGGCTTCATCGACTGGCTGAAGACGCATCATCCTGCGCAGGCCGACCCTAACAGCTTCGCTCCGCGCCGCCTCTACGGCCTCTATGTTCGCGACCGGCTTGCGGCGGTCGAAGCGGACCGCCCCGGTGCGATCAGGCGTGTGAAAGGGCAAGCCATCACGGTCGAGAGTCAAACCGTGATCCTGTCCAGCGGCGAGCGGATCGAGGGCCGGGCCGTCGTCCTGGCCACCGGCAACCCGGCCCCGCGCACCACCGGCGCCGATCAAGGCGGCCGCGTCATTTCCGATCCCTGGGCGCCCGACGCCCTTACGCCGATCCAGCCGGGCGACGACGTCCTGATCCTCGGCGCGGGCCTGACCATGGTCGATGTCCTGCTGTCTC
The DNA here is from genome assembly GCF_050729455.1 of Brevundimonas sp. Taxonomy (GTDB): domain Bacteria; phylum Pseudomonadota; class Alphaproteobacteria; order Caulobacterales; family Caulobacteraceae; genus Brevundimonas. Next base: position 23,533 of record NZ_JBOHLI010000006.1, on the reverse strand, counting down.
TGACGGCTCAGGGCTGGCGCGGTCGGGCCACAGCGGTGTCGCGTCGCGGCCTCCTGCCCCACGCCCATGGCGTGAAGCACGACGCGCCCATCGACCTGCCGCCCGAAGCTTTGGCCGGCCCCCTGTCCGCCCGACTGTCGGCGGCGCGACGCCTGGCGAAGGCGCACGGCTGGCGGAGGGTCATGGAGAGCTATCGCCCGATCACCCTGGACCTGTGGCGCGCCGCCACCGACGCCGAGCGCGCCCGCTTCCTGCGTCACCTGCGCCCCTGGTGGGACGTGCACCGTCACCGCATCGCCCCCCAGATCGCCGCAGAGCTGGACCAGATCCTCGGCGAGGACCGCCTCGCCGTCCGCGCCGGTCGCATCCGTGCGGTCAAAACCTCCGCCGCAAGCGTCGCCCTGCGCCTGACGACGCGCGACAAGGCCGAACAGACCCTGTCCGCGTCCTGGCTGATCGACTGCACCGGCCCCGGCCACGACGTGACCACAGCGCCCCTGACCGCCGGCCTGATCGCCGAGGGTCGCGCCCGCCTGGCCGCCTCACGCCTGGGCCTCGACCTCGACGAGGCGGGGCGCGTCCTCCACGCCGACGGCGCCGCCGACCCGGACCTCTACGTCCTCGGCCCGCCCGCCCGCGCGGCTTTCTGGGAGACCGTCGCCGTCCCCGACATCCGCCAGCGCATCGAGGCGCTGACGGATCTGCTGGCGCGCTAGCCCGCCGCCTTCACCGCCGCCGCCACGTCGGCGACGACCCGTTTGACCAGGGCCTCGTCGTCGCCCTCGGCCATGACGCGGATCAGCTTCTCCGTGCCGGACGGACGCACCAGCAGGCGGCCCGAACCGTTCAGCGCAGCTTCCGCCTCCACGATGGCGGCCTTGACCCTGGCGTCCTCCAGCGGCTTGCCGGCGGTGTAGCGCACGTTCTGCAGCAGTTGCGGCACCGGCTCGAACTGGCGCGCCAGTTCGCTCATCGGCACGCCCGTCTCGACCAGAACCGCCAGCACCTGAAGCGCCGCCATCAGGCCGTCGCCGGTCGTGGCGTGGTCTTTCAGGATGATGTGGCCCGACTGCTCGCCGCCGATGTTGAAGCCGCCGGCGCGCATCCGCTCCATGACGTAGCGGTCGCCGACCTTGGTGCGCTCCAGCGTCAGCCCCTCGGCCTTCAGCCGGCGCTCCAGACCCAGGTTGGACATGACGGTGGCGACCACCCCCTTGCCGTTCAGGCGCCCGCGCCTGGCCCAGTCCAGGCCGATCAGGGCCATGATCTGGTCGCCGTCGACCACTTGGCCCTTCTCGTCGCAGATGATGACCCGGTCGGCGTCGCCGTCCAGGGCGATGCCGATGTCGCAGCGATAGCGCTTCACCGCCTCGGACACGGCCTCGGGATGGGTCGAGCCGCACTCGGCGTTGATGTTCAGGCCGTTCGGCTCGACGCCGACGGGGAAGACCTCGGCCCCCAGTTCATAGAGGGTGGTCGGCGCCACGCGGTAGCCGGCGCCATTGGCGCAGTCGATGGCGATGCGCAGGCCCTTGAGGCTGAGCCGCTTGGGGAAGGACTGCTTGGCGATCTCGATATAGCGCGGCGGGGCGTCGTCGATGCGCTTGACCCGGCCCAGCTTGTTGGCGGAGGCCAGATCCTGATCCAGCGCCCCGTCCATCATGGCCTCGATCTTCAGCTCGATCTCGTCCGACAGCTTGTAGCCGTCGGGGCCGAACAATTTGATCCCGTTGTCGGCGTAGTCGTTGTGCGAGGCCGAGATCATGATGCCCAAATCGGCGCGCATCGAGCGCGTCATCATGGCCACGCCCGGCGTCGGCAAGGGGCCGAAGGTGCGCACGTCCATGCCGACGCTGGCCAGACCGGCGACGAGGGCCGGCTCGATCATGTAGCCGGACAGGCGCGTGTCCTTGCCGATCACCACCAGATGGCGGCGGTCGTCGTCGGTGCGGAACAGCTTGCCCGCCGCCAGCCCAACCCGCAGCGCGACCTCGGCCGTCATCGGATGGGTGTTGGCGCGACCACGGATGCCGTCGGTGCCGAAGTATTTTCTCTCGCCCAAGGGCGTCGTCCTTCGCTGGCGGGCCGGACGGTTTGCAAAGAAACCTTCCGAAACCCATTTTTTGATGTCGCCGGCCTGCGCTTCCCCTAGACGAAAATCAAAGGGCGAGACGGGCGGAACCCTCTCGCTTACCTCTTACGGCGGCGTCGCGCAAAGCGTGACCGCCCGGCCCCTTCACCGGAGCAGACCTCATGTGCGGCATCATCGGCATCACGGGCGCAGGCGCCGTCGTTCCTCGCCTGATCGACAGCCTGAAGCGGCTGGAATACCGCGGCTATGATTCCGCCGGCATTGCCGCCGTCGTCGATGGCCGCATCGAGCGCCGCCGCGCCAAGGGCAAGATCCGCGAACTGGAGGCCGTGCTGGCCGCCGAGCCTCTGACGGGGACCATCGGCATCGGCCACACCCGCTGGGCCACCCACGGCGCGCCGACCACCGCCAACGCCCACCCGCACAAGGCCGGCCGCGTCTGCCTGGTCCACAACGGCATCATCGAGAACTTCGCCGAGCTGAAGGCTGAGCTGGAGGCCGAGGGCCGCGTCTTCGAGAGCCAGACCGACACCGAGGTCGTCGCCCACCTGCTGGACCACAAGCTGGCGGCGGGCCTGGCCCCGCTGGACGCCTTCAAGGCCACGCTGGACCGGCTGACCGGCGCCTATGCCCTGGCGGTCCTGATCGAGGGCGAGGACGAGCTGATCCTCGGCGCCCGTCGCGGCAGCCCCCTGGTGGTCGGCTGGGGCGAGGGCGAAATGTATCTCGGCTCGGACGCCCTGGCCGTCGGCCCCTTCACCCAGAAGATCTCCTATCTGGAGGAAGGCGACTACGTCGCCATGACCCGCTCGGGCGCGCGTATGTTCGACGCCTCGGGCCACCCTGCCGACCGCGCCGTGGTCCAGGTCTCGGCCTCCTCGGCCATGGTCGAAAAGGGCGCCTATCGCCACTTCATGGAGAAGGAAGTCCACGAACAGCCCGACAGCGTCCAGCACACCCTGTCGGAATACCTCGACCTAGTGACCGGCACGGCCAAGACGCAGGCCGTGGACTTCGCCGCCGTCGACCGCATCCAGATCATCGCCTGCGGCACCGCCTTCTACGCCGGCCAGATCGGCAAGTACGCCTTCGAGAAATATGCGGGCCTGCCCTGCGATGTCGAGATCGCCTCGGAGTTCCGCTACCGCTCGCCGGCCCTGACCCCGGGCACGGTGGCCGTGGCCGTCAGCCAGTCGGGCGAGACCGCCGACACCCTGGCCGGCCTGACCTGGTGCAAGGCGCAGGGGCTGAAGACCGCCGCCGTCGTCAACGTCCACACCTCGTCCATGGCGCGCGAGGCCGAGGTCCTGTGGCCGACCCACGCCGGGCCGGAAATCGGCGTCGCCTCGACCAAGGCCTTCACCGCCCAGGTCTCGGCCCTGCTGGCCCTCGCCGTCGCCGCGGGCGTGGCGCGCGGCCGCATCGACGCCGCCCGCGAGGCCGAACTGGTCAAGGCCCTGTTCGAGGCCCCGCGCCTGATCGCCGAGGCCCTGCAGATGGACGGCCAGATCCGCGCCGTCGCCCACGATCTGGCCAAGGCGACCGACGTCCTCTTCCTCGGCCGGGGCGCCATGTTCCCCCTGGCCATGGAGGGCGCGCTGAAGCTGAAGGAGATCAGCTACATTCACGCCGAGGGCTACGCCGCCGGCGAGCTGAAGCACGGCCCCATCGCCCTGGTGGACGAAAAGACCCCGATCATCGCCCTGGCCCCGCTGGACGAGGTCTATGAAAAGACCGCCTCCAATCTGCAGGAGGTCGCCGCGCGCGGCGGCCCGGTGGTCATGATCGCCCCGGCCAACGCCCCCGCCCCGCACGGCGCCGGCATCCGTCGCGTCGACGCCCCCGACTGCCACCCGCTGATCGCCCCCCTGGTCTATGCCGTGCCCGTGCAGCTGCTGGCCTATTACACCGCGGTCCAGAAGGGCACCGACGTCGATCAGCCGCGCAACCTGGCCAAGTCGGTGACGGTGGAGTGAGCCAACCCGCGCGGGGGACGCGCGTTTGGAACCGTCACGATTTACGCCTATGAAAGCCGGCCAACGGCTTTCAGGACGACTGATGACGACTTCCCCCGCGCGCCTTCGCAAGGCGGTCCTTCCCGTGGCCGGCCTGGGCACCCGCGTCCTGCCCGGCACCAAGACCACGCCGAAGGAGCTGCTGAACGTCGTCGACCGGCCGATCCTGTCCTACATCGTCGAAGAGGCGCGCGAGGCGGGGATAGATCACATCGTCTTCGTCACCGGCCGCGCCAAGCAGGCGATCGAGGACTATTTCGATCACCAGATCGAGCTGGAGGCCCAGCTGGCGGCCAAGGGCAAGACCGAGATCCTGGCGGCCATGAACGCCGAGCTGGCCCGGGCCGGCGAGATGAGCTTCACCCGCCAGATGCAGCCCAAGGGCCTGGGCCACGCGGTCTGGTGCGCGCGCGACATCATCGGTCACGAGCCCTTCGCCGTCATCCTGCCCGACGTGATCGTGGACTCGCAGCCCGGCGCCCTGAAGCAGCTGGCGGACCTCTACGCCGAGGTCGGCGGCAACGTCATCGGCGTCGAAGCCGTGCCGGAATCCGAGACCCACAAGTACGGCATCGTCGATCCCTCCAGCCGCGACGGCCGCCGCCTGGCGATGAAGGGCATGGTCGAAAAGCCCGCCAAGGGCACGGCCCCGTCCAATATGTCGATCTCGGGCCGCTACATCCTGCAGCCGGAAATCTTCGACCTGCTGGAGACCCAGGAGCGCGGCGCCGGCGGCGAGATCCAGCTGACCGACGCCATGGACCGGCTGATGAAGAGCCAGACCTTCACCGCCTACGAATACGAGGGCGTGACCCACGACTGCGGCGACAAGATCGGCCTGCTGCGCGCCAACGTCGCCCTGGCCCTGAAACGCCCCGACCTGGGCGAGGCCACGCGGGCGGCGATCACCGCTCTGCTTTGAGCACTACAGCAATGATGAGACGAAACGCGCCATAGACATGGCCGAGTGAGACAAAATCTCACGATCGCGCGAAAAACAGAATGGTTTCCATGCATACCGCAAGTTTGCATGAACAATTTTGTGTAATTTTGCCGATTAAACGCTGCGTTTTTGCCGCGACAACTCAGGCGCTTTTCACCTAACGTCGACCTCCAGTCGAGCCCTGTTCTTCTGCGTTGAAGCCGCAAGAAGAAAGGGCGACCTGGAGATGCACCATGAAAGCCTTGGTTACAGGCGCAGCCCTGCTGCTCGCCATCGCCCTGCCTTGCAGCGCACAGGCGCAAACCGCCGACGCGCCGGCGCCCGCCGAAGTCATCGCCGTTTCGTATGCCGATCTCGACCTGACCCAACCGGCGGGATCTCGGATTCTGAACAATCGCCTGAGAGCGGCGGCGCAGCGCGTGTGCGGCGACACCAATCTGGTCACGAGCGCACCTCGAGCCCGTCACTGGTGCGTCAAGGACGCCGTGGCGGACGGCTGGGGTCAGGTCTCGGCCAGCCGCTCGACCCGCCTGGCCGAGAACCGCTCCATCGTGCTCGGCGCGCTGCGAACCCGACCGCAGCCCTAGAGCTGCCTCAAGGAACGCCTTTGTGAAGTTCCAACGGCGGGACGACGCATCTCATCCAGAACAAAGACCGCGCTGGCCGGTTGTCAGGCATCAGTCGGTCGCTGGTCTTCTTGAAGAGGGACAAGCGCAGCGGAAGGGCGATCAGGAGATCGCAAGATGCAATCGACGATCATAGGAGCAGCCTTGCTGCTCGCCATTGCGGCGCCGGACGGCGCCCAGTCGCAAGCCACGCGGCCTGTGGAAGAGGCGGAAACCGTCATCGTTTCCTATGCCGACCTCGACCTCAACCAACCGGCGGGATCAAGAATTCTTGAGCACCGGCTCAGAGTGGCGGCCCGCCGCACCTGCAGCGACGCCAATCTGCCGATGAGCCACTATCTGGTCCGCCACGCCTGCATCAAGGCGACCTTGGAGGACGGCTGGGCGCAGGTCGCCGCCCACCGCTCGGCTCGATCCGTCGAGAGCCGCACGGTCACGCTGGCGGCCCTCCGCGCGCAGGCCCAGCCCTAGGAACGGCCGCGCGCTCCTACAGCCGTGGAGCGCGGCGCGCCTTGCCGTCCGCCTTCGCCATCGGCTAGGCAGAAAGGAGAGAGAGACGACACAAGGGTCGACCGATGCGCGTGATGATCTTGGGCGGCGACGGCTTCTGCGGCTGGCCCACGGCCCTGCATCTGTCGGCGCGCGGCTGGGACGTGCTGATTGTCGACAACCTCAGTCGCCGCAACATCGACAACGAGCTGGAGGTCCAGTCCCTGACCCCCATCCGCACCATGGGCGAACGCATCGCTGCGTGGAAAGAGGTGTCGGGCCGCACCATCGACTTCGTCAACATGACGGTCGGCAAGGAGTTCGACCGCCTGGTCGCCCTGATCCGCGACTGGAAGCCCGACAGCGTCGTCCACTTCGCCGAACAGCGCGCCGCCCCCTATTCGATGAAGTCGGCGCGGCACAAGCTCTACACCGTCGACAACAACCTGAACGCCACCCACCATCTGCTGGCGGCCATCGTCGAAAGCGGGCTGGACGTGCATCTGGCCCACCTCGGGACCATGGGGGTCTATGGTTACACCACCGCGGGCCTGCGCATCCCCGAGGGTTATCTGAAGGTCACGGTCGACACCGACCACGGCCCGACCGAGCAGGAAATCCTGTTCCCGCCGAACCCGGGCAGCATCTATCACATGACCAAGACGCAGGACGCCCTGCTGTTCCAATTCTACGCCCGGAACGACGGCCTGAGGATCACCGATCTGCATCAGGGCATCGTCTGGGGCGCCCAGACCGAGGAGACGAAGCAGGACGAGCGCCTGATCAACCGCTTCGACTATGACGGCGACTACGGCACGGTGCTGAACCGCTTCCTGATGCAGGCGGCGGTCGGCTACCCGCTGACGGTCCACGGCTCGGGCGGCCAGACGCGGGCCTTCATCCATATCCAGGACACGGTGCGCTGCGTCGAACTGGCGCTGAAGAACCCGCCGACGTCGGGCGACCGGGTCAAGATCCTCAACCAGATGACCGAGAGCCGTCGCGTCCGCGACCTGGCGCAGATGGTGGCCGAGATGACCGGCGCCGAGGTTCACTACGTCGCCAACCCGCGTCAGGAGGCCGACGAGAACGAACTGGTCGTCGCCAACGACCAGTTCCACGACCTGGGGCTGAAGCCGATCACCCTGGCCGAGGGGCTGATGGCCGACGTGACCGACATCGCCCGCCGCTACGCCGACCGCGCCGACCGGGCCAAGATTCCTTGCGTCTCCAGTTGGAACGGCAAGCGCGCCCAAGCGCTGCAGTCTCAGGAGGCGGTCGCTGCGCCCGCCGCCGCCAAAATCGCCTGACGGCATCGCCTGACCGGACCGCCATGACCCAGCCTGCCCCCGCCGCCCTTTCCTTGCTGGTCTTCGGCGGCGGCTATCTGGGGCTTAAGGCGGCGCGCGAGGCCGTCCGGCGCGGCGGGCGGGCCTTCGCCACCTCGCGCGACCCTGACCGGCGAGCCGTGTTGACGGCGGCTGGCGTGGTCGCCATCGACCCCACGGACGCCGGCGCCTTGCAGAGCGCCGTGGCCCAGGCCTCGGCCATCCTGATCACCGCCCAACCCGACGGCGGCGGCTGCCCCGGACTGAAGGCCCTGATCCCGGCGATCTCCGCCTCAGGCGCCTATCCCGACTGGATCGGCTACGTCTCCCTGACCGCCGTCTATGGCGATCGAGCCGGCGGCTGGGCCTTTGAAGACGACGAGTTGAACGCCGCCAGCGTCGAAGGGGCCCGCCGCGTGCGGGCCGAGCAGGATTGGCTGGACGCCGGACGCGGCATGGGTCTGACGGTGCAGATCTTCCGCCTGCCCGCCATCTACGGCCCCGACCGCTCGCCGGTCGATCGCCTGCGTAACGGAACCGCCCGGCTGGTGAAGAAGCCCGGCCAGGTGTTCAACCGCATCCATGTCGAGGACGCGGTCTCGGCCTTCTTCGCCTCGATGGCGCGACCGCACCCTGGTCGGGCCTATACTCTGGCCGACGATGAACCGGCCCCGGCGGACATGGTGATGGAATGGACGGCGGCGCGGCTGGGCATGCCTCTGCCGCCCGAAGTCAGCCTGGACGACCCGTCGGTGTCGGACGCCATGCGGCGCTTCTACAACGACTCCAAACGCCTCTCGAACGCCCGCGCCAAGGCCGAACTGGGCTGGCGCCCCCGCTACCCCAGTTGGCGCGAGGGCGTAGAGGCCATTCTCGCGTCCTAGATCTTCGACAGGATCAGGGTGCCGTTGGTGCCGCCGAAGCCGAAGCTGTTGGACATGACGTGCTTCAGTTCACCGTCGTGGCGCTCGCGCAGGATCGGCATGCCCTCGAACTCGGGGTCCAGGTTCTCGATGTGGGCGCTTTCGGCGGCGAAGCCGTGCTTCATCATCAGCAGGCAGTAGATGGCTTCCTGAGCGCCCGCCGCGCCGAGCGAGTGGCCCGTCAGCGACTTGGTCGAGGAGATCATCGGCAGGTCGTCGCCGAAGACGTTGCGCACCGCGCCCATCTCCTTGGCGTCGCCGACCGGGGTCGAGGTGCCGTGGGGGTTGAGGTAGTCGATCTTCGGGTCGCCGGCCATCTTGAGGGCCAGCTTCATGCAGCGCTCGGCGCCCTCGCCCGAGGGGGCCACCATGTCGTAGCCGTCCGAGTTGGCGGCGTAGCCGGTGACTTCGGCGTAGATGGTCGCGCCGCGCGCCACGGCGCGCTCGTATTCTTCCAGCACCACGATGCCGGCGCCGCCGGCGATGACGAAGCCGTCGCGGTCCTTGTCATAGGCGCGGCTGGCGACCGAGGGCGTCTCGTTGAAGTTGGAGGACATGGCGCCCATGGCGTCGAACATGTTCGACATGGACCAGTCGATGTCCTCGCAGCCGCCGGCGAAGACCACGTCCTGCTTGCCCCAGGCGATCTGCTCGGCGGCCGCGCCGATGCAGTGGGCCGAGGTCGCGCAGGCCGAGGAGATCGAATAGTTGATGCCCTTCAGCTGGAACCAGGTGGCCAGGACCGCCGAGGGGCCGGACGCCATGGCCTTGGGCACGGCGAAGGGGCCCACGCGCTTGGGCGAGCCTTTTTCGATCGTGGTCTGGGCCGCCTGCAGGATGACCTGGGTGGAGGGGCCGCCCTCGCCGACGATCAGGCCGATGCGCTCGTCCTGGATTTCTTCGGCGCTCAGGCCGCTGTCCTTCAGCGCCTCTTCAAAGGCGATGTGACCCCAGGCCGTGCCATTGGCCAGGAAGCGGGCGGCGCGACGGTCCACCAGCGGCGCCCAGTCCTCGGCCGTCACGCCCAGGGCGGGCGGGGCCCAGACCTGCGAGCGGAAGCCGTATTTGGCGTGGTCGGCGGCGTGCTGGACGCCCGACTTGGCTTCGCGCAGGGAGGCCGCGACCTCGTCCTGGCCGGTGCCGATGGAGGAGACGATGCCCAATCCGGTGACGACGACACGCCGCATGGTGTTTCCTAACGTTCAGTCTTCAGGCGCCGCGTTGACCGCGGTCTGCGTTAAATGGGGTCAGGCTTCGGTCGGCGCCACCACGCCGCCGAACAGGCCGACGCGCATGTCGGCGCAGGTGTAGATGACCTCGCCGTCGGCCTCGAGCACGCCGTCGGCGATGCCCATGACCAGCTTGCGGTTGATGACGCGCTTCAGGTGGACCTTGTAGACCACCTTCTTGACGTCCGGGGTCACCTGGCCGGTGAACTTGACCTCGCCGACGCCGAGCGCACGGCCCTTGCCGGGGCCGCCGATCCAGCCGAGGTAGAAGCCGACCAGCTGCCACATGGCGTCCAGGCCCAGGCAGCCCGGCATGACCGGATCGCCGATGAAGTGGCACTGGAAGAACCAGAGGTCGGGGTTGATGTCGAGTTCCGCCTCGACATAGCCCTTGCCGTAGTCGCCGCCGTCGGCGGTGATGGTCTTGATGCGGTCGAACATCAGCATCGGCGGGGCCGGCAGCTGGGCGTTGCCCGGACCGAACAGCTCGCCGCGGCCCGAGGCCAGCAGGCCTTCGTGATCGAACGACGACGGATATTGGGACTGGCTCAAGGCTGACGCTCCGGAAGTGTTGCGGGCGGGTTACACGACCCTGCGCGCCCGCTCAACTGTTGTGAAGTCTAGCTTCTTCCAGCGCCGGCAGGCCGGGCGGCGCTGCACAGGGCGCGGTCCTGGGTTCCGAACACGGCGCGCTCGGGCAACCAGCCCCTGATCTTGCGGGCGCGCACCCGGCACCAGCCGTCTTCGCACTCGTCCAGCGAGACGATGGAGCGCGGCGACAGGCGGGCGCGCACCGAAGAAGTGGCGGACCGGCCCGAGTGGATCAAGATCTCTTCGGCCGAGCGGTTGAACACGCTGCGGCGGCCCGAGGCGACGGTGCGGTGGATCCAGGCGACCGAGCCGTCGGGATCGCAGATCTTGCGCCATTCCCTGGTCTCGGCGATCACTTGGACCGGCAGGCCGGCGGCGCGATACTCCCACAGGATCTCGTAATCGAGGCCCGGTCCCTGGCGGGCGCGCACCTGAGAGGATTTCAGCGTGACCCAGCGCGGCACTTCCAGCCCGGTCGGCGTCGGCCGACCGTCAGGCATGAGGGCGCCGGCGCCCGCGAAGACGCCCGATCCCAGAACGGCGGCGATGACGGCGATACGCCGGAAACTTTTGAACCTGACCACAGCTTTGCTAGACACCGGATCGACCCGTCCCGCACGGGCGCTTCCGCCCGTCGAAACCCAGGCTCCCTATGTCCGCTCGCAAGCTTAAGGTCGTATTAACCAGACGCCTGCCGGACGCGGTGGAAACGCGCCTGCGCGAGCTTTTCGACGCCGAGCTGAACCTGACCGACCGGCCGATGTCGCGCGACGATCTGGCCGCCGTCTTGCAGCGCGCCGAGGTCCTGGTCCCGACCATCACCGATCATCTGGACGCGGACCTCATCAAGGGCGCGGGCGAGCAGTTGAAGATGATCGCCAACTTCGGCGCGGGCGTGGACCATATCGACATCGACGCCGCCGTGGGGCGCGGGATCATCGTCACCAACACCCCCGGCGTCCTGACCGAAGACACCGCCGACCTGGCCATGAGCCTGATCCTGGGCGTCAGCCGCCGCATCGTCGAAGGCGCCAATGTCGTGGCGGCGGGCCAGTTCGAGGGCTGGAGCCCGACCTGGATGTGCGGCCGCAAGCTGTGGGGCAAGCGCCTCGGCATCGTCGGCATGGGCCGCATCGGCCAGGCCCTGGCGCGCCGGGCCAGGGCCTTCGGCATGCAGGTCCACTATCACAACCGCAAACCCGTCTCGGACATGATCGCCGAGGAGCTGGGCGCGACCTGGTGGGACGACCTGGACCAGATGCTGGCGCGGATGGACGTCGTCTCGCTGAACTGCCCGGCGACCAAGGACACCCACCACCTGCTGTCGGCCGAGCGCATCGCCCGGCTGCAGCCCCACGCTATCGTGGTCAACACCGCGCGCGGCGAACTGATCGACGAGGCCGCCCTGGTCGAGGCCCTGGACCGTCGCGCCCTGTTCGGCGTCGGCCTGGACGTGTTCGAGCACGAACCGGCGGTGCATCCTGGTCTAGTGGGGCGTCCGAACGTGGTGCTGTTGCCCCACCTCGGCTCGGCCACGATCGAGGCCCGGCAGGACATGGGCGACCGGGTCATCGCCAACATCATGACCTACCAGAACGGCCACCGCCCGCCCGACCGGGTGATCCCGGCGATGCTCTAGGGAATGTCTTTCCCGGATTGACGACGAACACCGTTATCGGCTCAATCGCCCGGCGACGAGAGGTCGCCAGAGCCGGGGGGCCCATGACATCCACTTCTTCAGCCCAACGTTGGCGAAGCGCGCAGGCGCGCCATGACCGCCTGCTGGCGACCCTGAGCCGTCGAGGCCTGCTGGGCTTCGGCGCCGGACTGGCGGCGAGCGGCGCCTTCGGCGTCGGCGTATCCCATGCGCGGGAGGAAGCCAAACCCCATTCCCTCGACGCCTTCTTCACCCCCGACGTGGTGGTGGCGGCGGCCCTGTCTCCGGCCGGTGACCGGGTGGCCGTTCTGCGTAACATCGGCGAGAACGGCGCGCGCCGACTGGCGGTCGAGGTGGTCGACGCCGCCGATCCGACGGGGCCGCGCCGGGTCGTGCCGATCGGCGATCAGGAGGTCGAGACCCTGGCCTGGGCCAATGACCGACGCGTCCTGATGCGCCTGGCCATTCCCGTGACCGCGGGCGGAACCGTGTCCATCGGCAGCAAGCTGGCGTCGCGAACGGTCGATCTGCACAGCCGCCGGATGATCTCGGTCGATCTCGACACCGGCGGGGCCGTTGTCCTGTTCGGCAACGAGCGGAACCGGCAGCGTGAATCCCTCAACCTTGGCGCGGTCGTCGACTATCTGCCGAATGATCCCGATCATGTGCTGATGGCGGCGCGGGAATACAGCGGGCGGTTGGCTCTGCATCGGGTCAGCGTCTACACGGGGCGGGCCAGCCTGGTTGACGCCGGCAACACCAACACCCTGACCTGGGCGACCCGCGACGGCGTGCCGGTGATGCGCATCGACACGAACGCGCGCGGTTCGATGTTCAACATCTTCGTGCGCGCCGGGGCGCAGGGCTCGTGGAAGCGGGTGTGGCGCCAGTCGATCGAACAGGCGCGAAGCTTCTTCTGGATCGCCGCGACGGACCGGCCCGGCGTCGCCCTGGTGGCCGCCCGGCTGGACGGCGAGGACGTCATGTCCATCCGCGATCTCGATCTGGAGACGCTCGAGTTCGGACCGCCCAAGGCGTCGCGCCCCGGCCTCGACATCAGCGACTATATGCTGGACGCCAAGGGCGACTTCATGGGCGCGCTCTTCTTCGCCCCGCGCGCCCAGTACGATTTCGTCGACGCCGACATGGCCCCCCACCACCTGGCGATGAATCGGTTCTTCGACGACGAATGCAATGTAGTGCTGGGAACCGCCGACGCCGCACGCAACCGTTTCGTGGTTTACGCCACAGGCCCGCGCGAGCCGGGCGCCTGGTATCTCTATGACAAGGCGGCGCGGAATTTCGAATATCTCGGTTCACGGACGCAGATGGAGACCGACCGGCTGGGGCCGACCGAGACCCTGGCCGTGCCGACCCGGGACGGTGCGACCATCGAGGCCTTCCTGACGGCGCCGCCGTCGCGCAAGCCCGGCCCCCTGATCGCCCTGGTCCACGGCGGCCCGGAGGTTCGCGACACCTACGACTGGGATCGCGAGGCCCAAGCCCTGGCGGCCCAGGGCTGGTGGGTGGTCCAGCCGAATTTCCGTGGCTCGGGCGGGTTCGGCAAGGCCTTCGCCCGCGAGGGATACCGCCGCTGGGGCGAGCGGATGCAGGAGGACGTCGAGGACGCCGTCGCCCACGCCGTGCGGACTCGCGGCCTGGACGCCGACCGCGTCGCCATCATGGGGACCAGCTACGGCGGTTACGCCGCCCTGATGGGGGCCGTTCGTCGCCCCGACCTCTACAAGACGGCGATCTCCATCTGCGGCGTCGGCGACCTGGGCGATATGCTGGACCACGAACGGCGCGACGACGACAGTCCGGACGGCTACGTCTATCGCCTGTGGGCCGATCGGATCGGCGACCCTCAGTCGGACGCCGCCATGATCGAGGCCGCCTCGCCGCGTCGAAGGGCTGACGAGATCGCCTGCCCGGTCCTGCTGGTGCACGGCGAGGACGACGCCGTGGTGCCTGTGCATCAATCCCGGCGGATGCACGACGCCCTGCGCGCCGCCGGAAAGACGGTCGACTATGTCGAGGTGACCGGCGCCGGACACGCCGACTGGGAGGACGAAATCGACCGCAGCCTGATGCGGCGCTATACGGCCCTGCTGCGCCAGGCCTTCGCCTAGCCGCCGCAGACCGGACAGTCGGGATCGGCCGTGATCCGGGCCGTCCGGCTGGTTCCGGCCAGGCCGTCGTAGAGCATGAGGCGGCCGCTCAGCGGTCGGCCCGCGCCGGTGATCAGCTTGATCGCCTCCAGCGCCGCCATGGCGCCGATGACGCCGGCCAGGGCGCCAACCACGCCGACGCGGGCGCAGGTCTCGGCCTCGGGCGGGGTTTCCGGCACCAGGCATTGATAGCAGGGCTTGCCGGCGAAGACGCCGACCTGACCGTTCCAGCGGCCCAGGGCGCCGGACACCAGAGGCTTGCCCGCCGCGACGCAGGCGGCGTTGACGGCGAAGCGGGTCTCGAAGTCGTCGGTGCCGTCCAGCACCAGGTCGAACCGTTCGATCAGGGCGCGGGCGTTGTCAGGCGCCAGCCGCTCGACCAAGGGCTCTACCGCGACATGAGGATTGAGCGCGGCCAGATGCGCCGCGCCCGCCGCGACCTTGGGGCGTTCGGCGTCGTTGGTGGTGAAGATGATCTGGCGCTGCAGGTTCGACAGGGCCACCGCGTCATGGTCGATCAGGCCCAGGGTTCCGACCCCTGCGGCGGCCAGATAGAGGGCGGCGGGCGCGCCGACCCCGCCCAGACCGACGATCAGGACCCGCGCGCGCTTCAACGCCTGCTGGCCGGGGCCGCCGATCTCGGACAGCACCAGCTGGCGGGCGTAGCGGTCGACCTCCTCGTCGGAGAAACGAACGGGCGCGGCGGGGGCGAAGAACTGGGTCACGTGTGACTGTCTAGCGCAGTCGGGCGGGCCCGTCAGTCCGCCTGTCAGGCGGTCTGTCAGGCGGGGACGGGCAGGGCCTCAGCGGCCGCGATCAGAACCGCCTCGGCGCGATCCGGTCCCAGCTGGTCCAGACCGCCGCCGTTCAGCAGGCGACCGGCGGCCGGCGTCAGCTCGGCCAGGGTCATCGGCCAGTCGCCGAAGAGGCGGCAGGAGACGTCCGTATCCGAAAGCAGACGAAGGTTCTCGTGACGCGGATCAGCCCGAAGCCGGCCCATCAACCGGTCCACGTCGTCGCGGCGCCCCTCGATGGCCTGAAGGAAGCGGCCGTCATGACGCATCAGCACCCCGGTCAGCCCGTCGCGACGATTGTTGCGCTCCGCCCCGCCGAGGATCTCGACCAGAACCAGCAGGCTTGTCGCAGCGTCGCCGACGGCGTCGCTGACATAGATGGCGCGATGAAGCAGCAAGGCGATACTCGAACTGAACGCGGACACGACGCGACGGGGGAAGCCTCCCTGTCACGGGCGAGGTTAACAAAGGGAAACCGCGCAGCCCACGGTGCGCGTGTCGGTCATCTTGCGGCGCGCAGCGCGATCCTCCATCTCAACTCCATGACTCAGACACCCAGCAACTTCCCCGACTGGCACGGCACCACCATTCTGGCGGTGCGCAAGAACGGCCGCACCGTCATCGCCGGCGACGGCCAGGTCTCGATGGGGCCGACCATCGTCAAGGGCGCGGCGCGCAAGGTGCGCACCTTGGCGGGCGGCAAGGTGCTGGCGGGCTTCGCCGGGGCCACGGC
This sequence comes from Brevundimonas sp., assembly GCF_050729455.1. Taxonomy (GTDB): domain Bacteria; phylum Pseudomonadota; class Alphaproteobacteria; order Caulobacterales; family Caulobacteraceae; genus Brevundimonas. Next base: position 7,942 of record NZ_JBOHLI010000006.1, on the reverse strand, counting down.
CGACGCCCTGACCCTGATCGAGCGGCTGGAAGCCAAGCTGGAGCAGTATCCTGACCAGCTGGCCCGCGCCTGCGTCGAACTGGCCAAGGACTGGCGCACCGACCGCTATCTGCGGCGGCTGGAGGCCATGCTGCTGGTCGCCGACAAGGACACCATTCTGACGGTGACGGGCGTCGGCGACGTGCTGGAGCCGGAATACGGCGTGGCCGCCGTCGGCTCGGGCGGCAATTATGCGCTGGCCGCCGCTCGCGCCCTGATCGACGAGAACTCCGAGCTGGACGCCGAGCAGATCGCCCGCAAGGCCATGAAGATCGCCGCCGACATCTGCGTCTACACCAATGGCAATCTGACCATCGAGAGTTTGTAGGGCGCTATCGCTCGCCGCGCGGCGGCTCGCTGCTTGAGCGCCTATCTGAGTATTTCTGGACCGTCTGCCCCATGACTGACCTTTCCCCCCGCGAAATCGTCTCCGAACTGGATCGCTTCATCGTCGGCCAGGACGACGCCAAGCGCGCCGTGGCCGTGGCCCTGAGGAACCGCTGGCGCCGCAAGCGCGTGCCCGAGGATCTGCGCGACGAGGTCACGCCCAAGAACATCCTGATGATCGGCCCGACGGGCGTGGGCAAGACCGAGATCGCCCGGCGCCTGGCCAAGCTGGCCGGCTCGCCCTTCCTCAAGGTCGAGGCGACCAAGTTCACCGAGGTCGGCTACGTCGGCCGCGACGTCGATCAGATCATGCGCGATCTGGTCGAAAGCGCTCTGGTCATGGTGCGTGAGAAGCGCCGCTCGGGCGTCAAGGCGCGCGCCGAAGGCCAGGCCGAGGAGCGGATTCTGGACGCCCTGGTCGGACCGGGCTCGCAACCCGCCACGCGCGATGCGTTCAGGAAGAAGCTGCGCGCCGGGGAACTGGACGACAAGGAGATCGAGATCGCCCTGGCCGACACGGCCTCGCCGCTGCAGGGGCTGGACATGCCGGGCGGCGGCGGCAACGTCGGCCTGCTGAACCTGTCGGACCTGCTGGGCAAGATGGGCGGCGGACGCACCAAGACGGTCAAGCTGACCGTCGCCGAGGCCGTCCCCCCGCTCGTCACCGAGGAAAGCGACAAGCTGCTGGATCAGGAAAGCCTGACCAAGGAAGCCCTGCTGCTGGCCGAGAACGAGGGCATCGTCTTCCTCGACGAGATCGACAAGGTGGCGGCGCGACAGGGCGCCTCCGGGGCCGATGTTTCACGTGAAGGCGTGCAACGCGACCTGCTGCCCCTGATCGAAGGCACCACGGTGTCGACCAAGTACGGGCCGGTGAAGACTGACCACGTCCTTTTCATCGCCTCGGGCGCCTTCCACGTGGCCAAGCCCAGCGACCTGCTGCCGGAACTGCAGGGCCGCCTGCCGATCCGGGTCGAGCTGAAGGCCCTGACCCGCGACGACTTCAAGCGCATCCTGACCGAACCGGAAGCCAACCTGATCCGCCAGAACCAGGCCCTGCTGGAGACCGAAGGGGTCACTCTGGTCTTCACCGATGATGCCGTCGAAGCCATGGCCGACGCCGCCGTGGCCGCCAACAACACTGTCGAGAACATCGGCGCGCGGCGGTTGCAGACCGTGCTGGAGCGGGTGCTGGAGGAGACCAGCTTCAAGGCCTCGGACCTGTCGGGCCAGACCCTGACCTTCGACGGCGACATGGTGCGCGACAAGGTCGGCGAACTGGCCAAGAACATCGACCTGAGCCGCTTCATCCTGTGAGGGCCTGAGCCTTGCCTCCCCATGAAATGGGGAGGAAAGCAGCAGTCAGCCCCGCATCGCCTCCACCGCTGCGACCAGACGCTCCAGATCGCTCGGCGTCGACAGCCGGTGATCGCCGCCCGCGATCAGGTCCAGACGCAGGTCGCCGCCGCTCAGGCGTTCGGCCAGTTCGACCTGGTGGCGCCACGGCACCACGTCGTCGGCGCGACCTTGCAGCACATGGATCGGGGCTTTGATCTCGATCACGCCGTCCAGCAGCAGCCAGTCGCGCGCCTCCTCGAACATCCGCCGGGTCAGGACGTAGGCGCCCAGCCCCTCCTCGGTGATGACCGTCTCGCCTTCGCGCAGGATGGCCTGACGCTCGTGGTCGGCCAGGCCGGGCCACATCAGCCTTTCGGTGAAGTCCTGGGCCGGATTGACCAGCACCAGGCCCTTGATCCGTTCCGGGCGCGCCAGCGTCGCCAGCAGGGCGACCCATCCGCCCATCGACGAACCCACCGGAATGACCGGCTCTTCGAGGCTGTCGATCAGGGCGATGGCGTCCTCGCGCCAGCGGCCGATGGTGGCCTGTTTCCAGTCGCCCGAGGACTGGCCGTGGGCGAAGTGGTCGTAGCGGACATAGTTCCAGCCGCGCTCACGCGCCGCCTCCTCCAGCGCCAGGGCCTTGGTCCCTTCCATGTCCGAGCGGAAGCCGCCGATCCAGACCACGGTCGGGCCGTCGCCCGCGACCGTCTTGAAGGCCAGGGTCTCGCCGTCGGGGCGGATCAAGGTCTGGGTCGGGGTCTGGACGTCGGACATGAAAACTCCTCGGACTGTCATTCCTCGCGGAATGGCTTTAGCAGAGACCGGGTTTCTTCACAGGCCGCGAGAGCCCCCGCTTGTCCGCACCCAAAGCCCTTTTTGTCAGCTCGAACCGGATCGGCGACTGCGTCATCTCTTCGGGCGTGATCCGCGAGATCGCGCGCCAGCTGCCGGGGGTGCAGATCACCGTCGCCTGCGGCCGTCCGCCCGCGCCCTTCTTCCGCTCGGCCCCCAATGTCGAGCGCGTGATTGTCCTCGACAAGAAGAAGGCCGCGGGACACTGGATCGATCTGTGGAAGCAGGTGCGCGGGACGAAATGGGATCTGGTCGTGGACATCCGCGGCTCGGCCCTGGCCTATCTGATCCCGGCGAAACGCCGCATCGTCTACAACCGCCGCTGGGAGACCGGCCTGCGCAAGGTCGAGATGGTGTCGCGCCTGATGGGCTCGGCCACGCCGCTGGACCCCGAGATCTTCCTCGACGCCCAGGCCCGCGCCGAAGCCGCCGCCGTCATCGATCCGCAGCTGGCGACAGGGCCGGGCGCGGGGCCGATCATCGCGCTTGCGCCCATCGCCCATCAGCCGGGCAAGTCCTGGCCCGCCGACCGCTGGGGTCAACTGGTCGAGAAGCTGAAGGCCGAACCCCGTTTCAACGGCTGGCGCTTCATGCCCGTCGGCGGCCCCGGCGACCGGCCGCCCGCGACCCCGGCTCTGGAAACCGCCGGCGACCGCGCCATCGACTGCGTGGGCAAGGGCGACATCCTGTGCTCGGCCGCCGTCATCGACCGGGCGGCCCTGTTCGTCGGCAATGACTCCGGCCTGATGCACGTCTCGGCGGCGCTGGGCCGACCGACCCTGGGCCTGTTCGGGCCGACCGAGTGGTGGCTCTATGGACCCTGGGGGGCGAAGACGCGCACGGTCGCCTCCAACGAGACGCGCGGCCAGTTCGCGCCGATCGAGGACCTGACGGTCGACCACGTCTTCGAGGGGGTGCTGGCGCTGCACGACGCCTTCATCGGCGGCGCAAACCCCGACCAGCCTTGAATTACAGGGCTTCTGTCGTCATATTCCGCCCGCCGGGAACGCGCCGCTCCGTCGCGCGCTGATCCCTGCGAGATCTATCACTGCCTTTCTGACCACATAAGGAAACGACGCCCATTCGCCGTCCCATGCAAGCGCCGCCCGTCAAGGATGGGCCGCCCATCAACCAGGAAATCCGCGCCACCCGCGTTCTGCTGATCGATCAGAACGGTGAAAAACAGGGCGTCATGCCGCTGTCCGCCGCTCTGGAAGCCGCCGAAGAGGCCGGTCTGGATCTGGTCCAGATCGTCGGCAACGCCGAGACGCCGGTCTGCAAGATCCTGGATTACGGCAAGCATCGTTTCCAGGAGCAGAAAAAGAAGGCCGAGGCGCGCAAGCGTCAGAAGGTCGTCGAGCTCAAGGAAATCAAGCTCCGACCGAACATCGACACCCACGACTATGACGTGAAGGCCAAGTCGATGCACCGCTTCTTCGAGGACGGCGACAAGGTCAAGGTGACCCTGCGCTTCCGCGGTCGTGAAATGGCGCACCCGGAATTGGGCATGAAGCTGCTCAACAAGGTGCAGGCCGACTTCGACGATGTCGCCAAGGTCGAATACGCCCCGCGTATGGAAGGCCGCCAGATGATCATGATCCTGGCGCCGCGCTAAGAGGCGGAGCCTCTGAGCGAGGCTTTTGGGTCGCCATGCTCGCCGCGCGGCGGCTTGCGACCTGAGCGAGGACTCTGGATCCAGTTCAGACGCCCGGTTCCGGACAGATGTCTGGCGCCGGGCGTCTTGCTTTTGGGGGGGCGGCGCCGTAAAAGCCGCCCCTTCGCGTACCGAACCGCCGGGCTAACAGGCATGCCTGGGCAGTTCGTTTCAGCTCCGCACTACGGGCTCAAGCAGCTCGAAGAGCGGTAGCCCACTAAAAAAGAGAGAGTGAAAATGCCGAAACTGAAGACGAAGTCTGGCGCCAAGAAGCGCTTCAAATTCACGGCCACGGGCAAGGTGAAGGCCGGCGTCGCCGGTAAGCGCCACCGTCTGATCAGCCACAACTCGAAGTACATCCGCCAAAACCGCGGCACTTCGGTCATGGCCGACGCCGACGCCAAGAAGATCAAGTCCTACATGCCGTACGCCTGATCGGCGCGCCGCATACCTGATCATCCTGTCACACTGAATTTGAACACAAGCCTCTGAAGCAGTGAGCCGCCGCGCGGCGAACGTTAGAGGCTTCCCGAAGGGAAAAATAGAATGGCTCGCGTCAAACGGGGCGTAACGTCCCACGCCAAGCACAAGAAGGTTCTGGGTCAAGCCAAGGGCTTCTACGGCCGCCGCAAGAACACGATCCGCGCCGCCAAGGCCGCCGTCGATCGTGCCGGCCAGTACGCCTACCGCGACCGCCGCAACAAGAAGCGCTCGTTCCGCGCCCTGTGGATCCAGCGCATCAACGCCGCCGCCCGTCTGGAAGGCTTCACCTACTCGCAGTTCATCCACGGCCTGGACAAGGCCGGCATCGTGCTGGACCGCAAGGTCCTGTCGACGATCGCCGCCGATGAAGCCAGTTTCAAGGCCGTCGCCGACAAGGTCCGCGCCGCTCTGGCCGCCTAAGCGATCTTGCATCATTGATGCTGAAGCGCCCGTCCCGGTCTCCGGGGCGGGCGTTTTCGTTTGCGGGTGACACCCGCCGGGGATGGGTGCAGGTTGGCCGGGCCGGTTCGACTGGCGTACCGGCCGGTTCAGGAGACAGTCTCATGTCCATCGCCCGCGTAACCGAGGTCACATCCTCCTCGACAGTCAGCTTCGAAGACGCCGTCACCCAGGGGATCGCCCGCGCCGACAAGACGCTTCAGGGCGTCGAAGGGGCCTGGATTCAGGACCAGAAGGTCGTGGTCCGGGACGGCAAGATCGCGGAATACCGGGTCGGCATGAAGATCACCTTCATCCTCAAGGACTGAGGCGCGCCATCCGGGACGCCCTGGAACGACGCTGAAGGCTTTGCGTGACGGCCATGTCGGGCTAGACGCTGCGGACCATGACCGATCTCGCCCAGCTAGAACTCGACCTGATCAACGCCATCGGAGCGGCGCCTAGCGTCGCTGCGATCGAAGAGGTGCGCGTCGCCGCCCTCGGCAAGACGGGAACCGTCTCGGCCCTCTTGAAGGGCATGGGCGCGCTCAGCCCCGACGAGCGCCGCGAGCAGGGGCCGCTCATCAACGGCCTACGCGACCGCGTGAGCGCCGCGCTCGTCGCCAGAAAGGCCGAGCTGGAGGCCGCCGAGCTAGACGCCCGCCTGCTGGCCGAGCGCGTTGATCTGACCCTGCCCAGCCGCCCGCGCCGCAAGGGCGGGGTGCACCCGACCATGCAGGTGATGGACGAGATGATCGCCCTGTTCGCCGAGATGGGCTTCGCCGTGGCCGAGGGCCCGGACATCGAGGACGACTTCCACAACTTCACCGCCCTGAACTTCCCGCCCAAGCATCCGGCGCGGGAAATGCACGACACCTTCTTCCTCAAGCCCGACCCGGAAACCGGCGAGCGCAAGGTCCTGCGCACCCACACCAGCCCGGTGCAGGTGCGGACCATGATGTCGCAGAAGCCGCCGATCCGCATCATCGCGCCGGGCCGCACCTTCCGTAAGGATTCCGACGCCACCCACACGCCGATGTTCCACCAGATCGAAGGTCTGGTGATCGATCGCGACATCCACATGGGGCATCTGAAGACGACGCTGGAGACCTTCATCGCCCGCTTCTTCGAGCTGGACGACGTCAACGCCCGCTTCCGCCCGCACCACTTCCCCTTCACCGAGCCCTCGGCGGAGATGGACATCCGTTGCGACCGCTCGGGCGGCAAGCTGACCCTGAACGAAGGCGACGACTGGCTGGAGATCCTCGGCTGCGGCATGGTCCACCCGAACGTGCTGCGCAACTGCGGCATCGACCCGGACGAGTATCAGGGCTTCGCCTTCGGCATGGGCGTCGATCGCCTGGCCATGCTGAAATACGGCGTCTCCGACCTGCGCCCGATGTTCGACGCCGATACGCGCTGGCTGGCGCACTACGGCTTCTCCGCCTTCGCCGCGCCCAACCCGGCGTCGGGCCTCAGCTGATCTCGAGAGTTTTACCCATGACCGACCAAGCCCAAGCGCCGATGTCCGCCGAAGAGAAGTTCGGCCGCGAACTGGTAGCCCGCACGACCTTCGAGAAGGAAGCCGTCTGGCTGCCTTCCCTGGCCGTCCACCACATGAACGCCGGTCAGACCGTCATCGACGGCAAGACCTTCACCGAATGCCTGATCGAAGGCCCGGCGGTGATGGCCGTCATGAACGGAACCAGCTTCGACAGCTGCAACATGGGACTGGCCGAGAATCCCCGCACCCTGCTGCTGCAACCCCTTGGCGACAAGATCGCCGGGGCTGTCGGCATGGCCAACTGCCGCTTCGTGCGCTGCCGTTTCGTCCAGGTGGGCTTCACCGGCGCCGAAGATGTATTGCAGCAGATCGAAAACGACCTTGTCGGCGCTCGCGCACAGGCGGCTCAGGCATGACCGACGCCAGTCTCGCCCCCATCGTGCTGGAGCCTCTCGGCGCCGGGCCTGAATACGCCGACATCAATGTCTGGCTGCCTCAGCTGTTCCTCGAAACCAGCCGCGCCACCGGCGCCCTCGTCATCGAGAACCGCAAATTCGTCGGCTGCCTGATCGAGGGGCCCGCCGTCCTTCTGCCCCTGGAGGGCTGCACCTTCGACGGCTGCAACATGGGCGAAGCTCATGGCGATCCCCGCACCCTGATGCTGCAGCCCGGCAGCCCGCAGCGGGTGGCCGGCCCCATCCCGCTCAGAAACTGCCACTTCGTGAACTGCCGCTTCCTCGGCGTCGGCTTCACCGGCGCGCCCGCCTTCCTGGACAATATGGCGACGGCGCTCGCAGGAGCTTCGCAATGAAGTTCACCCTTTCCTGGCTGAAGGAACACCTCGACACGACCGCCGAGGTCGAACAGGTCGCCGCCGCCATGACCATGGCGGGCCTGGAGGTCGAGGAGGTCCACGATCCCATCGCGGCGCTGGCCCCCTTTACGGTGGCCCGGATCGTCTCGACCGCGCGCCACCCCAACGCCGACCGGCTGCAGGTCTGTCAGGTCGACACGGTGGACGGCCGCAAGGAGATCGTCTGCGGCGCGCCGAACGCGCGGCCGGGCCTGACCACCATCTACGCCCCCATCGGCGCCTATGTGCCCGGCCTGGGCGTGACCCTGGTCGAAAAGCCGGTGCGCGGCGTGGTGTCTCACGGGATGTTGTGCTCGGGCGCCGAGCTGGAGCTGGCTGACGACAGCGACGGCATTCTGGAGCTGAGCGACGACCTGCAGGTCGGCGCGCC